>JAZDJU010000133.1:0-2339 GCA_043803685.1 Candidatus Omnitrophota bacterium | reverse complement strand
TCCATTCGGTCCTTTGCCGCGCTCCATCTCGTCGAGATTGACGCCGATGTCCTTCGTCTCGATGTGGCCTACCGGAACTCCCTTCCGGGTGATATTGAAATCCGGCGCGCCGCAAGCGATCCGGCGGGGTTCGTTCGTGGCGTCGATGTCTTTGCCGCACGCCTCCAGGAGGGCTTCCAAGGCGGTGCGGTGCGTGTGTTCCGTGGAGTCGCCTTTCTCAAGGCTCTTCCGGATCTCCCTGATGTACTCTGTAAAAGAATTCATCCCCTCGGCATCCCTCCCGCCGGTTCAAGTATCCTGTGGACGCATGTTCATTGTCTCTTCATGGCGAACATCACTTTCACGGCAGTGGAAAGATATGTGTGACCCCCACCAAAAAAACTTTTGAATTTTTGAGGATTAGCGACGGAAATCTACACCTTTCTAACTTCATTATCATCTTCCCACTTTCGGATTAAATCAGAAATTGCGGCAACGAATGTCTTGACCTCGCCTATCCAGATTTCGATATCCTCAGGAAGAAACGTTACGAGGTCGTCATAATCGCCTTTCTGGCGACGGTTAAAGAGACGTCGATATAGTAGTCCCAGTTCTTTTGGCACTTTTTCCGTTTTGACACAATGACGCTCAAACAGGGCCATTGTGCCGCTGTGCTTTACAGAAGACAGACTTTGCGTGAGCAGGAGTCCGGAAACCGCATAAAAACAGGCATAATATAGGCGATTGACTGATGAATGCAAATGCCCGTTTTGCAGCAGCAATTTAGATTCATCAATAGATTCAAAGGCCCTGTCAAGGCGGTAGCGGATCAACGTGGCCATTTCCGGTTTCATATGATCACCCCGTCCTCCTGCACCCGCTGATGGAAAGGCATGACCTGGGCAAGAGGGGCTGTCCAGAAATCTTTTGTATAGAAGAGCGTCGATCTGACAATTTCCCGCTCCAATTCAAGGTCATAGACGGCATCCGTGACGGCATCTTCTTCCTTTGTGGACAAGGGCGCATCCGTCAAAATGAGGACGTCGTAATCCGATTCCACGTCCTGAGCCCCCCTGGCCACACTGCCGTAAAGGAGGACCGTGGCCGTGGGTATGGCACGATGGACAATTTCTTTCAACGTAATGAGTATTTCCCGGTCTCTGCGGCTGATGAATTGAGAATTTGCGAGGTCTTTCATATCCCTATTCCTTCCCGGACATGCGGTCCAATTTGTATCATTGATGCTTGTGGTTTCGACAAGATAAGGGAAATCGTCATCACTGTCAACGGAAATCCAACAGCCCTTTTTTCAATCGTCCCGCAAGCGAACGACTTCGTAAAAGGTTCGCATTAAATCTCCTTGACATACATGAAGGCTTCTCTTATTCTCACGCAATACGAAAGTAAGTTCTTATCGGATCGAACACCCTTAATCGGACGACAGGAGGACCCCATGCGCGTAAGGCATATCATGACGAGCCCCGTGTTGACCATCCACAGCACCATGCCGGTGCTGGAGGCGGCCAAGATCATGAAGGAGCGGAAGATCGAACGGCTTCCGGTGGTCGACGGAGGGAAGCTTCTGGGGATCGTCACCAAGGACCGGGTGCTCCACTCCTCGCCATCCATGGCGACGAGCCTGAGCCTCCACGAGATGCACTACCTTTTCGCCAAGCTGACCGTGGCGGAGATCATGAATAAGGAAGTGACCGTCGTCAGTCCGGAGATGACGGTGGAGAACGCCGTGCGCCTCGCCCAGGAGAAGCGGGTGGGCTGCCTGCCGGTGGTGGAGAACGGTCAGGTGGTGGGCATCCTCACCACCAACGATTTCTTCTACCTTCTCCTCAACCCGATCCTGGGGATCGGCGAGAAGGGGTCGCGGCTGATCGTGCGCCAATGTTCCAACCTCTCCCAGATCACCCAGGCGCTCCAGTGCGCGATGGACTTGGAACTGGAGGTGCTCAACGCCGCCTACATGAGCAGCCGTAGGGGCGGAGAGCGGGAATTTATCCTCCACGTCAACACCGAGGACGCCACAAAACTATTGGAGCGGATGCGTTCCAGGGGGTTGGAAGTCGAGTTGCGGGAGCGGTAGTCTCTCTGCCCGAGGGGAAGCGGCCTCCCCTAATTTCCCGTTGTATATCGGGGAAAACCGGTCTATTTAACTCAGACAGAATCAGACAGAATCAGAGAATACCGAAAATGGCGGTTGCGGCCTGTTAGACCTTCATTCCCGGCAGATTCAGCGAGGCCGTGTTGCCGCCGTCAACCGCGAGGGCCTGGCCGGTGATAAAACTGGCTTCGTCGCTGGCCAGAAAAAGGATGGCGGCGGCGATTTCCTCCGCCCTCCCGTAGCGTCT
>JAZDJU010000132.1:0-2848 GCA_043803685.1 Candidatus Omnitrophota bacterium | reverse complement strand
ACCGAGGAAACCTATTTTCGATTTGCTTTATCCTTTAACCTCGCTCCTCGTTCCTCTAACCTCGTTCCTTTTTCCTCGCTCCTCTAACCTCGCTCCTCGATCCTTTAACCTCGATCCTTTAAACCTGTTTCAGCACCGCCGCAGCGAAGCCCCGAAAATCTTCCAAGCGTTTTTCGATAATGCTTCTTACCACATCCAGGTTCAGTTTCCGGTAATCATGCACGGCAATGTTTCGGAAACCCACCATGACTTGCATGTTGTCCCGAAGACCGTTATCGATGATTCCCGCTGCGCAGATCATGGAAAAAGCGTCACGGGATTCCTGCGGCACACCGAGCCTTTTAACCCGGACCAGATGCATGGCCGCATCAATGGAGGCTTCGCAGGCCCGTTGAGCTCTTAGGGGACGCTCATAAAAAGTTAAATTCTCAATGGTCTCTGAGGTGAAGTCTTGAATTATCACTTTTATAAGTCTTTGACTGGTAACTTGCTATTATTATTGAAAAGTCTTCCTTTGATCTTGCTGAACGCATCCAACATTCCTTCATGCCCCGACCATCGTTCTATCTCGTCCAAGTCAACATCATTGTCGACAGCAACCAGAACTGCTTGTTCCAAACACTGCATGTCTTTCCAAAAATAGGGGAACCTGAGGGGGACAGGCACCTTTTAATGAGGGATCCAGTCCCCATAGACTCAGTAGTCTATTTACCATCCGATGCTTCCTTTTGCAGTAATACAACCGTCTCATAAAGCTGGGGTAGATCGTTCTGTATCACCGTCCAGACAATCTCCAAATCAACCCCGAAATACTCATGTATCAGAAGGTTGCGGAAATCTTTGATATCCTGCCAGACAATTTCTGGATACCGCTTTTTTACACTGTCCTCAGACTTTCAGGGGACGTAGTTGATTTCGTTGACTAACTCTTATTTTTCACGATCCTTAGGTGGTAACCCTTGACACGAGACATTCACCCCTTAATCCAGTGCTCAAGGAAGAACATCTCTCAACCGATAATTATTGCATATTCAAGACCCATAGTGTAGTGAAATTTAAAATCACAGCTCCTCACCATCTCCCAGCGACAACCGCTGACGGGCTAATTCGATGGAACGATGCAGCTTGTCTTCAAGCAACTCTTTTGGTGGCAAAAGTGTTAGATAATCAGCGACACGAATATTGCTCTTGTCCAGTTGCAGCAGCTCTACATGTTCATGATTCTTTCCCGTGCAGAGAATCAGGCCGATGGGGGTGTTCTCGCCTTCCAACTGTTCGTACTTCTCCAGGTAGCGCAGATACAACTCCATCTGGCCTTTGTTGGCAGCTTCGAATTCACCGATTTTCAGATCAATTGCCACCAGACATTTCAGACGGCGGTGGTAAAAAAGAAGATCGATGTAATAATCACGCTGATCAATGGTGATCCTCTTTTGCCGGGCCAGAAACGCAAAATCGCTCCCCAATTCTATGATAAAGCGCTGCAGCTCAGCTACAATGGCAGCTTCAAGGTCTTTCTCGGCATAGGTGTCGGCAAGCCCCAGAAAATCCAGCAGATACGGATCTCGAAAGGCCAGGTCTGGCGAGATCCGTCCATGATCACGCAATGACGTGATTTCCTGGCGGATGGTGTCCTCTGGCTTCCGAGAAATCGCTGTGCGTTCGTAGAGCATGGATTTGATGCGTTCCTGCAATTGACGCACGCTCCATCGTTCCAGGCGGCACATCTCAATATAAAAATCCCGCTTGAGCGGATCATCGAACCCGATGAGCAGCCGCAGATGCGACCAACTCAATTCTGCACACACTGTGTTCACAATCTCCGGATCGGGAAATGTATTGGCCATTTGCAGGCAAAGCCAAAGCTGGCGCTCGCTCCACCCATTGCCGTATTCGCGTATGAGTTGCTGAGACAGGCTCGTTATGATCTGTTTGCCGTATACAGCCCGTTCTCCACCAAGAACTTGCTTTTGCAGGTGTTTCCCAATCTGCCAGTAGAGTAGAGTCAATTCAGTATTGACAGCAACGGCAGCGCGTTGCCGGGCACGTTCAATAAGCTGGCGGATTTCCATCAGAACCGCTGAAAGATCGACTGAATACTTAGGGGGCATATAACGTATTTCCTATGCTTGAAAGGCAAAACGCTGTAAGAGATTCTATCCGGAAACCTTAATGTTTGGGGTCAAGTCTTGAATTATCATAATGTTTGTAGCCTTCCAGGGACGTTCTTAAAAAGTTAAATAATACCCTGCTGCTTCTTTATCTACGCAAATCTTAATGTGCACTTTCCGGGGGTCCTCAGGGGACGTTCTTGCCTATTTGCCTAATTAACATTAAAACAAGAATCTCAAGGGGACAGGCGCCTTTTAATGAGGGACTCTTTTCCACGCTTTTTTTACCATATCCCCTGTATCCCCTTTATGCCTGTAAATTTTTACCGACATAACGGTTGATACGCTCGATCGCTTCCAGAATATGGTTGAGCGGTGTCGAGGGTCAAGTCTTGAATTATCACTTTTAGGAATCTGAGGGGGGGCAGGCACCAATTAATTGAAAAGCCATCACCGCCACACATGTTCCTTTTTACCACTTACCCTTTGTAAATGTCTCTTCTGTGCCCAACCCTTAAAACGATTATTTCTTCACCCTCAAGATCAAAGATAACCCGATAATCGCCAATCCTGAACCGATAGCTACCCAGGCTGGTGTTGCTCAGCGATTTGGCGTAACTCAAGGGATCTGCTTCAAATCGGAGCAAAGCTTTGCCGATGCGTGACTTGACCGTCGGCTCCAATTTCTGAATATCTTTGATGGCCCGCTGGGTGTAAACAAGACGGAAGCTCATTTC
>JAZDJU010000131.1:0-4326 GCA_043803685.1 Candidatus Omnitrophota bacterium | reverse complement strand
GAAAGAGGAGCTACGGATCGCCCTGGGATGCCCTATTTCGTTTATCGAAATAGACCCTTTAACGATCGATCTCCTGCTTCCCGAGGTCTACGGTCTGGGTGCCGATGTGCTCGCGAAGATGCAGCAGACGCAGGGTCGTTTCGAGGAGAAAGAACCGGTTGAGGTCTTCGATATCGAGGTGAGCGAGGAAGCGTCCATCTCAAAATGGGTGAATCATCTTTTCTGCGACGCGATCGAGAAGAACGCCTCGGACATCCACATCGAACCTCTCGGGAAACATCTCAGGGTGCGTTACCGGATCGACGGGGTCCTGGCGGAGGCCCGGGTCTCGGAAGCGATCCATCACATTAGCTTGAATTTGATCTCCCGCATCAAGATCATGGCCGGGCTCGATATCAGCGAACGGAGGCATCCGCAGGACGGTCGCATCAAAATCAAGAGAGGAAAGGAATCGTTTTCGGTCCGGGTTTCGGTATTGCCGTCCGTGACGGGGGAAGCGATCGTTCTTCGTATTCTGCGTCCTCTTTCCGTCTATGAGCTTGAGGAGCTCGGATTTGACGCGCCGTCACTTGCAGTCATTACTCACGCCCTGAACCGGGAGAACGGCATGATCCTGGCCACAGGTCCCACCGGCGCCGGGAAATCCACGACTCTTTACGCCTGTCTCAAGAAACTGAACACGGTCGAGGAGAAGATCCTTACGATTGAGGACCCGGTGGAATATCGTTTGAAGGGAGCGATTCAGATGCAGGTCCACGAAAAGATCGGGTTTACATTCTCAACGGCCTTGCGCGCTATTCTCCGTCACGATCCCGATATTTTGATGCTGGGAGAGATCCGTGATAAGGAAACAGCGGAGATCGCGGTGCGGGCGGCTCTTACTGGGCATCTGGTGCTTTCGACGCTGCATACCAATGACGCCCCTTCCGTCATCACGCGTCTCGTGGAGATGGGGATCGAGCCGTATTTGATCGCGGCTTCCTTGAATTTGGTTATCTCGCAGCGGCTTGTGCGCGTTCGAAATCCAGCGTCGAGTTCTGCGGAACCCACTTATAAGGGGCGTACGGCTGTCTACGAAGTCATGCCGGTGACGCCCAGACTTCGGGATTGCGTTTTAGAGAGAATTTACGGTACTGAGTTGCGCCGCATCGCGCTGGGAGAGGGGATGGTCTCTTTGGAACAATCCGCGCGTCGTTTGGTCGAAGCCGGTATCACTACGGAAGCTGAGGTCTCCGCATTTTTTTAGTAGGGGAAGTGAATTGCGGGACGTTAATCGTTGTTTTCTTCGGTCCTTTTGAGGAGTTCCCACCTGGCGAGGCCAAAGCTCTTGGCGATGAGGCCAATCTTGTGAAGAGTGACAGAGGCTTCTCCCCGTTCGATCTTTCCCTGATAGCTCCGGTCGATCCCGATGTGGTAGGCGAAAGCCTCTTGGGTAAATCCCTTTGCCTCCCGCAGTTTTCTGACTGCGGCGCCAAATTTCCTCTCTGGTTCGCCTACTGAAACTTTTCCCATGAGGGTATCGTGGGCGAATGGGGTCTAACTGTCCACGGACTATAATCCGTTGAAATAACGGTAATATAACGTTAGGTTTTATTTATATTAAGTTCTTTAGAAAGGCTCGTTATGGCAGGAAACATGAACTTCGAGAAACGTAAAAAAAGACCCGCGCTTGGGGATGTTGCCCGTGAGGCGGGTGTCTCGCCGATGAGCGTCAGTCGTTTCCTGAATTCCCGGAAGCGAATGGAGCTAAGCCCCGAATCCCGCGCCAAGATCGAACTTGCGATCCAGAAACTCGCTTATGCGCCAAGTCCTTTCGCTCGAAAACGTAATGCTCGGGAAAAGTACACATTTGGTCTTTTGACGTCTCTTTCCAAGGAAATCATGAAATCGGGTTATCACATGGGGATCCTTGGGGGTATTGTCGACCGCGTATTCAAGACAGGACATGCTTTGAAATTCTTTCACTATGCGGATCGTCCCTATGCGCGTCTTGAGGAGATCTTCTACGAGCAGGGGGTGGATGGGCTTTTGATCATCACCTGGCGTATCGATCCAAGTCTGATAAAGCTTGTGGAACAAAGCCCCGCGAGTCTTCCGCTCGTGATCTTCAATGATTTTGATCCCGCGCTTAAAAGCAATATCCTCTACAGCGATGTCTGCCAAGGCATGAAGGATGCAGTGGCTTATTTGGCGGGCAAAGGCTATACGGAGATCGGTTTTTTGAAAGCGCCTTCCGAGGTATTGTTCCAAAACGGCGGGAAAATCGAACAGATACCGTCTGTCGATATTTCAGAAAAACACAGGGGGTATTTGGAGGGGATGCGGGAACAGAAACTTTCTGTGAAAAAAACATGGGTCCACGAGAGCCGCTCCTATCATGAGACGGATGCCTACGAAGCCATGAAGAAGTGGATCCGCTCAAAAAATCTACCCCGTGCGGTTCTTTGTACGAATGACGAGCTTGCGGTAGGCGCTTTAAAGGCGTTGAAGGAAGCGAAGCTTTGGTGTCCCGAAAAGATCGCTCTCATGGGATTTGACGATATCGAGCGCGGGCTTTTCATTTCGCCGTCTCTTACCACCATGAAGCAGCCGCTTTACCAGATGGGATCAGATGCCGTGGATGTGCTCATTGACCGTGTCCAGTTCCCGGGGGATAAACCCATCCAGAAAGGATATTTGCCACAGCTTGTGATCCGTCAGACGGCGTAGCGGATTTTCGAGGAATTTTTTTTGCCTAATTTCGTAAAGGCTTTTAAAAAGTTTCAAGTTTTGAAGTGGATGAGCGGTAAAATTCAGTGCAGGGAAGGATTCAAACAAGTTATGGAAACGGAATCATTCAAGACTAGGCCGGGGCTTCGGGGCGGGTACGGCTACGTCAGGTGTCCGAATTCAGAATGTGAGCACATTTTGTTCGAGGTTTCGAAAAAGTTCTGGCACACGAACAGGATCGAGAAGATCCCGTGTCCGGACTGTGGTCGTTTTGCCGCGCTCTTTGCCTGTCTTCAGTCGGAAAACGACGCCGGGGAGCTGATCGTTCGCTACTGGTGCCGCCATTGTCAGAAAAGTTTTGAAAAGACCATGATCGGGGTCCGGAAGTATTGCTCGGGCTGCCGCACCTACCAAAACATCTATTTCTCACTCTCCCTGGTACTCTCCGGAGAAATACCCGGCAAGCAGGAAGCCGCCGCAGAAACTTAGCAGTAAAGCAATCTCCACTTGATCCCGCACCTGGGCATGCCTCTTTAGGGACCCTATACACCTATTGCAGGGTCTACCTCCCGCTCGACCACAGCCTCTCATCTTAATTTTGGTACTCGATGCTGTGGTCGAGCGGGGTTCTCGGCATGCCTAGGAGCGGGTTTTCCTGAGGGAGAACCTGTGATTTCATTTAGCTAAAATTTATTTCAAGTATAAAAACCTTCCCAAACCATGAACACCCCTGTCGTAACTCGACCTCCCATGAGAGACATATCACTAAAGACCAGTCCAAAGCCTGGTTGCTAACACGGCGCTAAAGCCCAAGAAGTACAAGGAGATCACGATGAAGACCATGGAAATTCAAGAGAGACGTCCGATTGCTCCAAACGTCAAGATGGTTTCCAATAGAGTGTTTCACCAGTTTGCGGCATGGTTCAGAGCGGGATTAGGTCTTGGCTTGATGCTATTTGTAGCATTGACCACCTTTTCTTTTCTGTCTCATGGCATGAACTTGCTTGAAGGATCGGCAAAACAAGGTCTGTTAAGGGATCCGGGACAGGGTTTTAGCCCTGTTCTCCCAAAGGCGGTCCCTGCGGCGCCGGTTCGAGTGATACGGAGTACGGTTGCGGTTCAGAAAAGTCAGGATGATTACAGGATGTTTCGAGAGCAGGCTCGTTTTGTGACGGATCTTTCGGAGAGTGCATCGCGGATGGTGAGCCGCCTGGCGCGGTAAGGGCGGCATGTATCTGTGACAGGGGGAGAGGCAGCAATGCTTCTCCCCGAAGCGGGACCGATCTTAACAGGGAGGTTCCGGGAAGACAGGAGGAGTGTGTGATGACAGAAGACCTTGGAAATGGGGAAGATCAGGCTCCGGCGGAAGTGGTTGATGATAAAGCTCCGGTTGTTTTGACAAAAAGGGACATGGATGTATTGCAGTTCGCGCACGAACAGCGATACCTCTGTTACAACCAGATCAGCGATACGTTCTGGAAGGGTTGCTCGGAAGACGCGAAAGCCTGCAAGCATCGCGTCGCGAAACTTGTTTCTGCGGGGTATTTGTCGAAGCAGTACAGCGGCAGAAAGAAATTAGATATTTACTTCGCTTCGGAAAAATCGGTGGAAGTATTG
>JAZDJU010000130.1:0-26868 GCA_043803685.1 Candidatus Omnitrophota bacterium | reverse complement strand
TAATGAAGTCGCTGCGAATGGTGGCAATTGCCTTTACGGCGGAGGTGTTCAGGGCCCTGTTCGTTCCGGCTTTGCCGCCACGAGCGCTTCACTCCGATACAACGCCGGTGCCAGTTTCTACGGCGTGATGGAGCTTTCGGGCAATTTATGGGAGCGGCCGGTCTCGGTGGGAAATGCCACGGGCCGGTTATTTACAGGCCTGTCGGGGGATGGGGTCCTTGACGCCAGCGGGAATGCCAATGTCAGTCTTTGGCCCGGAACAAGCGCTGTGGGCTCGGGCTTTCGCGGCGGTATTTGGAGCTCTGGTACTACGTACGCTCGTGTCTCGGACCGTGCCGTCGCGGCTTACTCAGGTAGTGCTCGGTACTACGATAGCGGTGCGCGTTGTGCGAGGACTTCCCCTGAGTAGAACTTTGGTTTTTTGCCTGCCCGCAGGCAGGTATTTTTGAGGTTTTGAACGGACGTTGCACGAGGACGGAATGACGAACGACAGGGTGCAGGGAATAGGGTACAGGGTGAAGGGGACAGGCGAAAGACGAACGACGAGGGACGAGGGATGAAAGACGAGAGACGAGAAAAAGCGGATAGCGTAGAGTGGATAGGGGATAGACGAAATACGAATGACGAAATACGAAATACGAATGACGAGAAATGAGGGACGAGGGATAAAAGATGAGTGACGAGAGACGAAAGACGAGTGATGAGAGACGAGAGACGAAGGACGAAGCGTCCGTCGTCCGTCGTCCGTCGTCCTTCGTTCGTTTATTCGCTTTGACCGTTATTTTCTGCATCCTGTACGCTGCACCCTGGCCGCTGTTTTCCAGTCCCACCGACCTCGATATCAGTTCCAACACGACGTGGAGCGGGGACCAGACGATCGTCGGGACGCTGACGGTCAAGAGCGGCGTGACGCTGACGATCAATTCGTCTTCCGGGACGCCGATCACTCTGACGGCCACGAATCTTGTCGTGGAATCGGGCGCGAAGATCACCGCGGACGGCAAGGGGTATGCCGGCGGCACGGCGCGCAATAACGGCGGCGGCACCGGCGGCGGCAAGGGCGTCGGGGCCAACAACTCACGCTCTGCTGGCGGCGGCGGATACGGCGGCATCGGCGGCGACGGGACCGGTTATGCGAGTTCCGGCGGGGCCGTTTATGGTTCGAGCAGTCCTCCTTTTGCCAACGGCTCGGGGGGCGGCGGCGGACAGTCGGTCGTGGGCGGCGCGGGCGGCGGCGCGATCAAGTTTGTGATCACCGGAAAGACGACCTTAAGCGGCCCCATCTCGGCCAACGGCGCGGACGGCACGGGCGCCAGCTATGGCTCCGGCGCGGGCGCGGGCGGCAGTATTTATCTTACGACCTCGATCCTGGAAGGGACCGCCGGGATCAGCGCGAACGGCGGGAACGCGGTGGACGGCTCGGGCGGCAGAGGCGGCGGCGGCCGCGTCGGTCTTGTGTACGATGACGCGACGGGTTACAGCGGCGCTGTGTCAGTCCTCGCGGGAACGACGGGCGCCGGATCTCCGGCAGACGGCTCGACCTCCCAGAGCATTTTCTCTACCGGCGGAAACTCCGGCGTGGGGCCAATGGGCGTTTATCCAAACGCTCTTTTTACCGGCGGCTCTTCCGGCACCGGCCCCAAGGGCGTGGGTTATTATTATGCCAGCAGTGCCGGCTTGTCCATCTGGAGCGGCGAAGGTGCTGATAATCTGGCTTCCACGGCGGCGAATTGGCTCGACGGAACGGTCCCTGTGGACGGGAGCATCGTTGTGTTCAATGAAACTTCCAACAAATACTGCACCTGGAACCTCGCCATTTCACCGGCCGATTTCACGCTAGATAATGGTTATTCCCCCGGCATCGTGACCTTGAATCAGGACCTGACGGTGACAAATTCGATCGCCGTCAACACGACCGGCGACAGGCTCGTCGATAACGGCAGGAACGTGAATTTTAAGAACGCCACGATCGCGGGAGCAAACTGCCTGACCTCCACCGGCATTTGGAAAATGATCGCGAGTGGGAATATTTCTAATGGCGATGCCAGCAATTTGATTAATGACTTGCGTATTTCTGCAGGCGTTACGGCGACAAGAACCGCAAATGTCCTCGCTCGAAAAATTACGCTCGAGGCTAATGCCCTAGCACAAGGTTCTTTTACCTTTAATCTGGTGCCCACCGCGAACGATTTTATCGATCTTGGGAGCGGCGCGAATATTACAGACGGAGCGGTTTCTCTACAATCGATGACTAATGTTACATTGACACAAAAGGCGATCACTATGTCTGCCGGACTCAATCTTGTCTATTGTACCCAAACGACTATCAAAATGTCGGGCGACTGGAATATCGGTGGATCTCTTACGGTCTTCGCCATCGCTGACAACCACTCAGTTCTTACCTTAGACACCGATGGCTATAATCTTACTGTCGGATCTTATTTGATGTTAGGCGCCAGCGACGCGGGTCATCCCAACGCCTACTATGGAAAGGTCCTCTTTAAAAACGGTACGCATACGATTGGCGGCGGTATTTCTGTTGCCAATGGAGCTCTCGCTGCGGGCGGTACCTGTTACACCCACGGCTATCTTGATTTTGGATCAAGTACGGTGAATGTCGGTGGGAACGTCGATTTCCGGGGTATGTCCGTGACTCCCGGAACTTCCACGGTCAATCTCACGGGCGCCACGGCGGCCACGATTTACAGTATTGTGGATTATGCGGATAAAGACGCGGCCCTGGATGATCCGGTCATGAACACCGCGCCTTTTTACAATCTGACCTCGACCGTCGCGGGCAAGACGGTCAAGTTCGAGGCGGGGAAGACCGTCACGGTTGCCAATAACCTGACGCTCGCCGGCGCGAGCGGAAATCTTCTCACCTTAAACTCGACCACCGACGGCGCTTACGCGAATGTGAATGTCGCCGGTACGGCCACGGGGATGAACTATCTGAGCGTCAAGGATTCCAACGCTTCGAGCGGGAAGCCGATTGCCGCGACCAACTCCACCAATGCGGGACATAATCAGGGTTGGGCGTTTTCCGGCCCTCAGGATCATTTGGGATTTGGCTCCAGCATCGCGAACCCGCAGGCGGGCGTGCTCTTTAATCTTTCCCAACTCGTGGCGCATGACCAGTCCCATAATGTGCTGGCCAACTTTTCGGGAGCGAAGACGATCACCTATTCGATCAGCGGCACAAGCAATGCGCCGGACGGGAATGGGACGGATCAATTCTACTCGGACGGAGTGCTGAACGGCCCCGTTAATTTTTCCGACGGAGTTTCGACAAGCGCGCTTACGGCGATCTTGTACCGGGCGCAGGATACGACGATTACGCCGAGTGAAGCCAGTCTTGCCGGGACCGACAGCGCCTCCAACACGGTGACGGTGAATCCCAGCGCGGCATCGAAGATCCTCTTTTCACAACAACCTTCGCCCGTCGCCGTTATTACTTCGCCTTTTGTCCAGCAGCCGAAGGTGGTCATTCAGGATACTTACGGCAACAGAACGCATGACACTTTTTCGATCAAGATCTATTCTTCCGCCACCTCGGAACTTCCTTTCGGCGATGCCGGAGGACTTCTGGAGTCCGGCCACGCGGATAATACGCTTGCCGCGGTGAACGGGGCGGCGACATTCAGCGGAGTGAAATATGACCGCTCGGGGTTGATCTATCTCTATGCCGAGGCCTTGGGCGCGGGGAGCGGGCTGACCCCCACTTTCTCTACCGGCGTGAGTCTGGCGACGGCTCAATCGACGGCGGTGACGGCGGCCGACAGTCCGGTGACAAATTTTAACCTGACGCCGACGAATGACACTTTGGGGGAAAAATTCGAGGTCCTGAAATTCAAGGTCGCGGACCTGGGCGGAGATAATATTCCCACGCTCATCGATCGCCTCAGGGTCACGGTGGGCGGAACGGGAGGGAGCGCTTCGACGGATATTGCCTGGGCGGGCTTGTACACGGGCGCGGTCAAGATCGCCGACGCCAGTTCCATCACCGACAACACTCTGACCTTTGGCATGGCTCCGGACGGTGGTTCGACGGCGGATCTTTACAGTGTGGGGGAAAACACCGCGACGGAGTTCACGGTTTACATTTACATGAAGGCGGGGAAACTCGCCGCTACGGAAAGCAAGACGTATACCTTTACGACGAATGAAGACAAGATTGAGATCGATACCGGAGGGTCGTCTTCGAGAATGACCGCCAACACTTCCGCCGTCGCGACGGTGACGGGCACGGTTACGGTCGTGACCTCGCACCTGGAGGTGGTGACGATCGATGGCGATTCTCTGCTGGCTCTTTCGGCGGGAACGCCTTCCGAGTTATTGGTGCGCGCCACGGACGCTAATAAAAATATCGACATTAATTATGGCGGCAACCGGTCCCTGCGTTTCTCGGGCCTCAACAGCGTGGGCACGGCTCCTGTGTATTCTCCCAAGATCGAAAATTCGGCGTTCGGCACGAATCTCACCATTGGTTTTGTTCAGGGAGTTGCCGGAGGCACTACGGTCACGCTGAGCGCCTTTAAGAGGGAAGCGGGTTCGGTAGTCGTGCAGGAGGTGGGAAAGACCTACGTCCAGTACGGGCTGGCGGTGACGGTGAATCCGGCCGTCGCGACGAATATCGCTATTTTAAGCGGGAACAACCAGTCGGGAAGGAATTCCTGGCCGCTCGTGCAGCCGCTGGTGGCTGTCGTGACCGACACTTACACGAATGGCGCGGATTCGGGGACTCCTGTTAATTTTGCGATCGCCAGTCAGCCGTCGGGAGCTGCCGGCGCGGCTTTAAGCACCACGGCAGGTTTTACGGATCAAAATGGCCAGGTTGCCACGACTTTTACTGTGGGAAGTGTCTCGGGCGCTTATCAGGTGACCGCCACTTCCGCGGGATTGGCCGGTTCTCCGTTGACATTCAACGCGACGGCGTTATCTCCCACCGCGATCCAGATCTCCAGCGGCAATAATCAGTCCAAACTGGCGGCGACAGCCCTGGACAATCCGCTCGTGGTTAAAGTCGTGGATCCGTCGGGGATCGCCATTCCCAATGAAACGGTGAACTTTTCGATCTCAAGTTTTCCGGACGGGGCCACCGGGCAGGTCTTATCGGTGAGTTCGGCCGTGACGGATGTGGGGGGATTGGCGCAGGTGGCGCTTACGTTGGGGACCAAGGCGGGCGATTATAAAGTGGGAGTGAGCTCGGGCGTGCTGACGCCGGTTGAATTTACCGCGACGGCCACCGCGAGGGCTCCTTATAAGGTGGCGCTCAGTGGCCCTGTTTCTGTGAAGGCGGGCGTTGTCTCCACCGTCTTTACAGTCTCTATTCAGGATGAGTACAGTAATGATACCGATCTTTCGTCCCCCACCGTATTTTCGCTTACCAAGAACCCGGCACGGCCAAGCGGCGAGTTCTCTTCCAGTAGCGATGGCTCGGGGAGTATCGCTTCGCTGACGATCGCTTCGGGTACTCATAGCGGAAGCTTCTATTACAAAGATACCGTTGTCGGTACGGCGAATCTCGTGGCGACGCGAACCAGCGGCCAGGCGTTGACGACTTCCACCAGTAATCAGGGAGTCACGATCATGCCGGCGGACGCGTTTCGTTTTACGGTGACGGGTTCCACGGCGGCGATTGTCACCGGAGGCACAAAGGTTCTGACGCTCACTGCTTACGATAACCAGGGGAACGTCAAAACGGATTATACCGGCGATGTGAATGTCGTTTTTTCAGGCGCCACGGCTTCTCCGGCGCCCGCCGCTAAAAAAGCGACCTGTTCCAACAAGACGAGCCAGGATATGGATCTGGGGCTCAGTACCACGATTCATTTCACGGCAGGTATTGCCACCACGACCGCGAAGCTTTACAAGGCGGAGGATGTTGTGCTGAAGGCGACCGCCGGGACCGTGGGCACTGCCACAGAAGACGCCTTGAGTTTTACGGTAAAACACGGCGCCGGGGATCATCTGAAATTCACCGGAAATCTTCCGGTGACGCAGACGGCCGGAGTGGAATTTAATTTTGATACGACTTTGAGCGGAGTGGACTTTTATGACAACGTCTGCGACGGAGCGAATGGCGCGACGGCTTTTTCCGGTTCAAGGCAGATCTCCTGGGATCTGAGCGGGGCGGATAACGGGCCGGAGGGCGATGTCATCGATGAGTTTGTCAGTCCCGTGACTTTCGAGGCCGGAGTTTCAACGACGCCGGTCTTGAAGGCAAAACTTTACCGGGCGCAGCAGACGACTCTTACCGCCAGCACGGCGGCGCTCACCGGGACGCATGTCGCTTCGAATACCATCACCGTCAGCTCAGGTCCCGTTGCAAAGCTTAAGTTCGCTCCGGAGCCCGCCGCCTTCGGTGTCACGAGTCAGGCGCTTACGATCCAGCCGAAGATCTCGGTGAGCGACCAGTACGGGAACCCGGTTTCGGCCACGGCGGCGAATGTGACTCTGGATGCTTCCACCACGACGGGAACGTTTACGCCGGTCGTGAACGGGACGCTCAGCGCGACGGGCGGGTTGACGGTGACGACGGTGGGCGGTGTCGCTTCCTATGCCGGTCTGACTTATAACTACCCTGAAAATATTTATCTTCGCGCCACGGTTTCGGGCGTGGGGCTTACGCCGGTTTTTTCTTCGGGGATCACTTTTGGCACCGCCAATGACGGGTCGGTCTCTGCCGGAGCGGCGGGGGCGGCGGAGATCCCGTCGCTGGCTTACACTGCCGCGGACAAGGTCACGGTGCTTAATTTCAGGATCACCGACGGCGGCGCCGACGGTTTTGCCACCAAAGTGAAGCAAGTGATCGTGAAACGCAATGCCGGGGATGCCACCGGAGGCTGGTCTGCTTTCCTGAAGGGGGCCTACATTACGGACGGCGCGACCCAGTTCGTCGGAACGATCGAGGATAACCAGATCGTTTTCGGTCTGGGCACCAATGACATCTACTCCGTTCTCAATGGCACCGTGAAGAATCTGGCCGTGAGCGTCTACCTTAAGAATCCCTTGCCTGCGGGTTCGGACAATAAGGCGCTTTCTTTCAAGATCGATCCGGCCACCGATATCATTCTGGGTTCGCCCAGTTCGGGACTCACGGCCGCCAGCGCCTTGACGGCTTCTCCCAGGATCACGGTGACGGCCACGGATTTCATCATTACGGGGGCGGCGACGATGAATGCCGGAGACTCGCAGGAGATCGCCCTGAAGGCGACGGATGCGTTGGGCAATATGGATGTGGATTACTCGGGAGAAAAGACATTGATCTTTAGCGGCGCCAATGTGTCATTCAAGGGCAATGTGCCTATTGAGACCAGCTCCCAAAGTCCCTTCGGGACGGAGACCCCTGTATCGTTCACCGCCGGACAGAATTCTTCCACGGTGGGTATTCTGCTTTATACGGCAGAAACTGTTTTTATCAAGGCCTCGGAAGGGGGCGTGATCACGACCGCCAATAAAAATGCGCTGAATGTCAGGGTAGCCGGCGGGGCTGCGACGGGGCTCAGCTGGTATACCCAGCCGGCCGCGGCGGCGGCGGAAAATGCCGTCTGGAAGGAATTCAGCATTATCGTCGTGGATGCCTACGGCAATACGTCGTCAAGCAGTGCGGATGTGACTGTCACACCTTCGAGAGGCGTTCTTTCCACCGGGGTCTCAGGCATGGTGGCGGCCCAGGCGGGGTTCGCGACTTTCTATGATTTTGCGGTCAAGGATCTTGAGGATGGCGAAAAGATCACCCTGAACGGCACCGCGAGCGGTCTCACCCCCACGGGAGCTTCGAACGAGATCACGATCTCGAAAAAATACAGCATCATCCTGAATGTGAAGGATTCCGTGAGCCAGGGGGGATTGAATAATCTTTCTCTGACGATCACCGATAGCACGACGGGTCAACTGGTCACCGTGCCAACCCACAATAGTCCCTGGACCGGCAACAGTCCGTTCAAGGATAATTTCAAGCTTCCCTCGGGAAGCTATACGCTTTCTCTGGAAAGGGAGGAGTATGTCGGCAATTCGAAAGATGTGATGGCAGGCGCCGTGCAGGACGGTCTGGACGGGACTTATGACGGCAAGATCTCCTGGGATATTTACATGACCTCGATCGCCGAATCGATGGCGGACTATAAGGGCATTGCCGATTTTGTGTACGACGAGGACACCGATACTTTGAATATCACGCAGCGTCTGGAAAGGAGAGGCCAGCAGAAACTCTCCGATGGCGTCAACAATCTGGGGACTGCCATCATCGAGATCTATGACGGAGTCACCCGGATCGGTGCTCTGTCGACGACTCCAGACGCTCAAGGAAATTACTGGTACTCGATCCCCCAGGCGACCACGGTGGTGCCGAACGGTCCTTATGTGTCGACGCCTTTTACCACCGCTTTTATCAGTGGTAAGGCCTATTTTGCAAAATGCAGGATCTTCTATGGGGGCCTGAACGGAGACACCACCAGTTACGGTTCCGGGACGACCTTTTCGATCACGGTCACCCAAAGACTGAGCCGGGAGATCATCAACAGCATCGGGGTGGCTCCGGGCGGCACAGCGCTCGCTGCGAGGATCGATAGCGTTGCGGCGGGTGTGGCGGCGGTCAGCGCCAAGGTCGATACCAAAGGCGACGAGGTGATCGCCAAGGTCGACTCGGTGGCCACGCAGGTGGCGGCTGTATATACGAATGTTACCGCTGTGGGCGCTAAAGTTGATACGGTCCAGGGCACCGTGGGCGCCATCCAATCCGATGTGAGCACCACTTTGCCGGCCAAGATCCTGGCGAATATGGAAAAAGGTGTGATGAGTGAAATGCTCACGCGGAATACGGTTCTTCGGGAGGACGACGAGATCAAGATCCGATATCGCACGGCGAGCGGTCTTGCGCCCAAATTGACCGTCTACACGCCGGAGGGAACCATTTTAGACGATTATAACGCCGTGAAAATGACCGAGATCAATAAGACCGGCATCTATGAGTACGCGGTGACGGCCACGGGCGACTGGGGCGCCGGGGAATTTACGGTGGAATGTTCGGAGGCGACCAAGGGTTCCAAGGACAGTATGGTTCTGACGGTGAAAGCCTTGTATACGGCGGGAGCGGGCGTGCAAGAGTCGGTCGATGCCGTTGGAGATGCTGTGACGAAGGTGTATATGCGGCAGAAGGGCATCGAAGCTCTTTTAGGTACGGCTAAAGATACCACCCAAAAGAGTACGATCTTCGCGAAGGTGATGGGAGTCACTTCCAAGCTGGACAGTCTGAATCTCACGAACGTTTCTTCCGATGCGCGGGATGCGAAAGAGAATGCGGAAAATGTTTATAACGAGATCAAGGGGATCACGGAAAACATAGGAGACGTGAAGGCCCAGTCGGCGGCCCTCAAGCAGTTATCCAGTCAGCTCGAAGAGATGCGGGCCAATCTCACCAAGGCTTCCAAGAGTCTTGGCGCCGTGGGCGCGGGTGGGGAAGTCACGGTTCCGGGGGGTGGCACCAGTATCATCACCGGAGAGGGCGGAGCGGCAGGCGGGCTGAGCGCGACGGATCAGAAAGATCTGGTCTCGCTTCTGAAGGATGCCAAGGGACTCAAGAAAAACGGCGGTGTCACGGAGGCGGATGCCAAGGATCTTAATAACAGGATCGAAGAACTGACGGCGCTCGTGAAGGTTCTTGGGCAAATGGTCGAAAACACGAATAACAAGCCGATCATTGAAGGCTGGCTTGAGCAGGGGTAAACGAGAGACGAATGATGACGGACGAAGGACGACGGACGAAGGGCGACGGACGAAGGATGACGGACGAGGGACGATGCGTCTCTCGTCTTTCGTCTATCGTCTATCGTCACTCGCTATCCGCTATTCTCCTTTCATTCCTCTTGCTCTCCTTCTCCACCTCCGCTTCGGCGGACGTGAAGCTGAAGATCGCGGTGGTGAATCCTTCCTCGACCGAGAAGCAATCGGCCCCTGTCCGGTATGATCTGCCCCAAGGGATCGGGCCTGGCCAGATCGTGGATATCGGGGAGCTGGCGATGAAGTATGATTTTGATAAAAGCATCTATTACCTTTCGGGCCAGACGGAACTTGCGCCTTCCGAGCGAAAGGTGCTGGAGGTCACGCTCCGCGATGTCTGGACCCTGCCTCCCCAGGAACTGAGCTCCCTGAAAGACCATACGGCGCTGCTGGTCCAGAAACTGAAGGACACAAAACATTTTGAGGCGGGGAATGCGCTCTCCGCGAATATCCATGCCCGGCTGGACGCTCTCGGGAAGAAAGAAAATGCCGGGGGGGCGCCCATCAAAGAGCGGATCAATCAGTTCTATGAGGACAAAGTGGCTCTCGGCGAAGTCAAGGAAGACGTGGGGATGCTTGAAAATCTGGTCCTCGACACCGGGGGGATCGTGGCGGAGAGAGTCCGGATCCCCGAGACGCTTGCCGTTCCGATTGCCGGCATGCCGGGGGGCGGACCCAAGGCAGCGGTCCCTGTCATTGAGCTGAAGGTGAAGGTCACCAATCCTTCGCCGGACAAAAAACTGGATGCGCCCGTGAAATTCGTGCTCCCGTCGGAGATTAGTCCGCGGCATATCCTCGATAGCGGCGGTCTCGAGATGACTTATGATTTCGGGAAAGAAAGTTTTTGTCTTTATAAGGACGTTGTCGCATTGGCCCCGGGAGAGATGAAAGAGTTCGTGGTCAAGATTCAGGATATGTGGAGGATCGCCAAGGTCGAAGTGGATGCGTTGAAAGCCCACACGAAGAATCTCCTGACGCTGCTCGAGGGGAGTGAGTTCTATGATCGGGCCAAGCGTTCCTCAGACAAGATCCATACGAATATGGAGATGATCCTGAAGGCCCAGGAGGCCAAGGTCTCCGCGATGGAGCATATTGCCTATTATCGGGACAACATGAAGCTGCTCCAGGCGGCCAAGCAAGAGGTCGCGGACCTTGAGAAGCTTGTCAGCCAACGCGGCGTCAGCGCGGGGGTGACGGTGAAATGGCCGGACGAGGCCGGCGGAGGCGAGGGGTTGCGCCGGAAGAGAGGCTATGAAGGGTTCGACATAATCGCCCAATCTATTTTCAGGGGGAAGGCCCCGACCGTCGCCACGACCTGGAAGATCATTTACGCCATTGTCGGGTTCCTCGGCATTCTGAGTATTGTGACTCTTTCCCTCTATACCCAACGCCGGAGATCGGCGGAGCTTGACCCTCTTACGGGGGTTTATCGCCGCGATTCTTTCATGGAAAGGTCCCTGGAGATCATTGAGCATTGCCGCAAAAATAATACTCAGGCGGCCTTCTTTCTTCTGGATCTCGACAAATTCAAACAGGCGAACGACACGTTCGGTCATGCTTTCGGCGACACCGTGCTAAAAGAATTTGTCGGGGTTTTGCGTTCTTCGCTGCGACAAGACGACATCATAGGCCGCTACGGCGGGGATGAATTCGCGATTGCCTTGCCGAACATCAAGAGGATCAACACTGAGGAGATCGCCGAAAAGATCCGCAAGGCCGTCTCGGAGCATACGACCCGGATCCAATCCGCGAACCAGGAATTCCGTCTTGGTGCGAGTATCGGGGTGGCGCTCTATCCGGGCGCCGGACAGAATTTATCAAAGCTCTTCGCGGCCGCGGACGCGGCCATGTACCGAAGTAAAGCCGCCGGCGGTAGCGGCGTCAATTTTGCTTAAGACGATGTTCAAAGCGACCGTTACTACTCTTAGACGAGTCATTTTCGAGGGGGAGGTCGAGAGCGCTTTTCTTTCGGGAGTTTTGGGAGAATTCGAGATTCTGGAATTTCACAAGCCTCTCGTAAGTTTATTAAAAGAAGGGATCATTCTTTTTGATAAAGATACCGCTTTGGCCATTAGCAAAGGGGTCGCGCAGTTCCGGGACAATGAGTTGGTAGCGTTCGTGGAGCAGTAATGCGTAATTATATTATTCTGGTGATCATGTTTGTGACGATCGCGGGCCCGTCTTTCGCTATCGCCTTGATCTCTCACGCAGCCATCATTTCTTTAGGCAGGAACCCGTCCTCGGGACCGAAGATCATTACGGCCATGGTGATCGGCCTGATCTTTGCCGAGGCGGTCGCCGTGATCAGTCTGTTGGTTCTATTTCAATTGTTCGCGGGGTGACGACGCAACGGTAGCGTAGAGCGTACAGCGTGTAGCGTTCAGATTTTCCTATCCGCTCTGCGCTGTACGCTCTACGCTGAATAGCGCAAAGGGGTTTTATGGTTATTGTGATGGTTGCTGTGCAGGTCGTGACTTTCCTGGCGATCGTTTTTGTGCTGAGGAAATTCCTGTATACGGAATCGGTCAAGGAAATGCGCCGGCTGAAGGTTCTGAAAGAAAAGGCCGCGACCCAACAGAAGGAGCTTCAGGAGAAGCTCGACCAGGCGCAGATCGCTTTTGATCAAAAGATCGCGGAGGCAGAGAAACACGCGCAGGCGTTGAGCGCCAAGTCCGAAGCGGATGCGAAAGAGCTGAGGCAGAAGATCCTGGATCAAGCCAAGGCGGATGCCGAGGGCATCATGAAAGCCGTGTTCAACGCTAAAGAGAAAATGCGCGAAGAAATTTCTCTGGAGATGATGGGGAAGGCCCCGCTCTTTGCAGCCCGTATTTTTTCGGCCGTGCTTTCCGGGAACGTGAAGGCGCTGACTCATCAAGAACTCGTCCGGGACGTGATCGAGAAGATCAAGCATCTGGACCCATCCCTCTTTAAGACCCGCGTGGACCATGGGGAGATCCTATCATCGTATCCCTTGTCGGCTATCGACCGATCCGAAATAGAATCGGCCTTTCGCCAAAGTGTGGGATATGAGGTCCCCTGGGTTGAGAAAAAAGATGCCAAGATTGCGGTCGGCCTGGTGATCCGGCTTGGATCGATCATTATTGACGGAAGCCTTGAGAACCGGATGCGGCAGGCTGGGCGGGAATTAACAGGGGAGCGGGTGAACGGGTGATCGGGTTAACGGGTAAACGGGTTGAACCCGCACACTCGCAAACCGGCACACCCGTACACCGGTTCACTCGCACACATTAATTTCTTAGAGAAAAAAAGATGCGGAACACCTTAATACTTCTCGTGCTTTTCGCGGCCATTCTGGGTCCTTCCGCGGTGATCAGCTGCGCTGCCATAAAAGCGCGCGGGAGAAAGCCTTCCTCGGCCCCTAAAATATTGACCGCGGTGATCGTTGCGCTTGTGTTTGCCGAAGCCGTTTCGGTCATTGCCTTGGTTGTCTTGTTCCAACTGTTTTCACGATGAGGATGCATTTCTGATGGACATCGAATCCGTAAGCGTAAGTGAAGTCGGTCGCGTTAAAGAGATCCGACAATCCATCATCAAAGTGGATGGCCTCCAGAATTGCATGCTGGGGCAACTGGTGACATTCACCAACGGCACGAAGGGTTTTGTCATGGGCTTCAATCAAAATGAGGTCCTGGTGCTGCTCTTGGGCATGTCCAAAGGGATCAAATCCGGGGATAATGTGTATGTAAGGGAAGAATCCTTCAAAATCCCGGTGGGAAAGAATTTTTCAGGAAGGATCATTAATTCGCTTTGCGAGAGTCTGGATGGAAAAGGATCGATCGAGGAGGATGCGTTCGCGGAGATCTTCAGAGAAGCGCCTGCCGTTCTCGATCGAGAACCGGTCAACCAGATGATGGCGACGGGGATCAGGATCATCGATTCGATCCTTCCCATCGGCAAGGGGCAGAGGCAGCTCATCATCGGCGACCGGATGTCCGGGAAGACATCGATCGCGGTGGACACGATCTTGTACCAAAAAGGCAGAGACGTCCTGTGTATCTATTGCTGTATCGGAAGCGCTTATTCCGCTTTCGAAACAGTGGTCAGTCTTTTAAAAGAAAAAGGCGCGCTCAATTACACGATCGTGGTGGCGGCGCTTGCTTCTGCCCCCATTGGGGAGCAGTACCTTGCCCCGTACACGGCCTCCGCCCTGGGCGAGTACTTTATGCATTCGGGCAGGGATGTGTTGGTCGTTTTTGATGATCTCACCAAACATGCCTGGGCCTATCGCGAGTTATCGCTTCTGCTGGAACGGCCTCCCGGTCGGGAAGCTTATCCGGGAGATATTTTTTATTTGCACGCTCAGCTCATGGAGCGTGGCGCTCATTTATCCGCGAAACATGGCGGGGGTTCCATGACCTTGCTTTCGATCGCCAATACCTTGCAGGGGGATATTTCCGGATTCATCCCCACGAATCTTATCTCGATGAGCGATGGGCAGATCTATCTCAATGCCACGCTTCTTGGGGAGGGGTTCAAGCCCGCCGTGGACCTCGGGCTTTCGGTTTCGCGTATCGGGACGAAGATCCAGCCGAAGGGTTTCAGGGAGCTGACCCAGGACCTTGAATTAAAATATATCCAGTACCGGGAGCTTTTGAAGGCCACGAGGCTGCGTTCGGGCATCTCCGAGGAAATCAGCTCCCGCCTGCGTCACGGCGAGAAGCTCGAGAAACTTTTCATCCAGGAGAGGGACTGCCCTTCGTCCGTTGCCGAACAAGCCGTTTTTTATTATGCCTTCAGGGAAAGGATTCTCGACAATCTGACGGACGAGCAATTCGGACGATTTAAAAAGGAGGTCCTTGCTTTTGCCTTGCGCGAGTCGCCGGCGGTGGTCAAAAACTTGGAAATGGGTGTTCCTCTTTCTCAAGAGGAGGAGGCCGTGCTCAAAAAATGCCTCGTGGATTTTTGTCACAGTCAGTGGAAGGAAGGCTCCTAAGACGGGTGAGCGGGTAAACGAGTGAACGGGTAAGCGGGTTAACGGGTGAACGGGTTTAACCCGCACACTCGTACACTCGCGTACTCGCAAACCCGCAAGCTCGCACACTATGACACTCGCGAGAGACGAGAGACGATATACGAACGACGAAAGATGAGGCGCTAAATGCCGGGGTCGCAGGAACTCAAGGAAGATCTGAAATTCAATCATGAGCTTGCAGACCTTCTCGAGATCATGAAGAATGTCGCCGTTTTCCAGTACCGTTCCCTGCTGAAGAAGAGAGAAAGATTCCTCAGGATGGCAAAACTTTTGAGCGGTTTTTTCAGACTGCTTGACGCGAACAAGACCCCCCACAGGTTCATTCGTCCGGCCGTCGAGAAACCCCTTCTGGTGATGATCACTTCCGACGAGGGGTTTATGGGGGACCTTAATTTTCAGGTCATGGATTCCGCGGCCCTTCGGGCCGGTTCCGGAGACGCCGAGTATATCGTCGTGGGCGAGTCCGGCGCGCGATATTTGAAAGACTTCGGAAAGAAGCACACCTCTTTCAAGGGGTCAGCGAACGCGGAAGGCCGGGCCGTCCTCGCCCGGGCCATTGAGCGGTATATTACAAAAGGTATCCGGGAAGAGAGATTCGGCAGGGTTACCGTCTTCTATCCCCGTCCAATCTCCTTTTTGCAGCTGAAAATAGAAGCGGTGGAGCTTTTTCCGCTTACGGGGCTCTTTCCGGAGAAGGAAAAAACGGAGGCCGAACCGGACCTGATCCTGGAATCTCCGGAAGAAGGGATTATCGAATATCTTGCGGAGGTCTTCATTGAGAACAAACTTATCGAGCTTCTGGAGGACAGCAAGCTTTCGGAGTTCGCCGCCCGGGCCGTTCATCTTGAAAGAAGCGGCCAGGAGCTCGTGGAAAAGAAAAAGCTGCTGAGGAGACAATACCTCCACGCGTTTCATGAGCTGATCGATAAAAACACCCGGGAGTTATTCTCCTCCCAGATTATCATCAAGCATAAATCCGGTGGCGCGGAAACGGGTTAGCGGGTCAACGAGTAAACAGGGGATAGCGTAGAGCGGAAGATGAAAAAGTGTCAAAGAGTCAGAGTCTCAAAGCAACGGCTTTTACTTTGACGCTTTGAATCTGTGATGCTCTGACACTAAAGAATGACACTATGACACCTCGTGACACGGTGACACTCGTACACTTGAATGCAAGAAACAAGAGGAAATCATGACAACAGAATCCAGAGCGAAGGGCGTGGTGGTGGCGGCGCAGGGGCCGATCGTGGATGTGCAGTTCAAAACCATGGAGGATCTTCCCGCGATCAATGAGACTGTCCGGGTGAAGACCTTTGACGGCCGGTGGATCATTCTTGTGGTGGCCGAGCATCTTCAAAATAATATCGTCCGATGCCTTTCCTATGGGCCCACCCTCAATCTTAAGCGTAACTCCGAGGCCGAAGCCACGGGCGGGCCTTTGAAAATTCCCGTGGGAGAAAGCCTCTTTGGCCGCATCATCAATGTGACGGGAGAGCCAATCGATAACAAGGGCAAGATCGAATCAAAAGAAACTGCCAGCGTCGAAAAGGACATCTCGAGAGCCTATATAAACCCGGATCGACTCATCGCCAAAGAGCCTCAGATCCTGGAAACCGGCATCAAGATCATCGATCTGTTATTTCCGATGATCAAAGGTTCGAAGACGGGTGTCATCGGGGGGGCCGGTCTGGGGAAGACGGTGTTGATGCTGGAGCTCATCCACAATGTGATCGCGAAGCATGAAGGTGTTTGCGTCTTCACGGGTGCCGGAGAGCGTATCCGTGAGGGCAATGAACTTTACCTGGAATTTGAAAAGCAAAAAATGCTGGACAAAATCATGTTCGCTTACGGCCAGATGAACGAGCCTCCGGGCGCAAAATTCGGCATTGCGTTCACCGGTATCACGTTGGCGGAGTATTTGCAGGAACAGAATAATGAGGTGCTCTTTTTTATCGATAATGTCTACAGGTTCGTGCAGGCAGGGGCCGAAATGTCCACGCTCCTCGGAAGGGTTCCGTCGGAGACAGGCTATCAGCCGACGCTTGCCTCCGAGGTGAGTTCGTTCCAGGAGAGAATACGGACCCGGGAAGGCGGCTCGATCACCGCGATCGAAACGGTGTACGTTCCCGCGGACGATCTGACGGATCCGGCGGTCGTGACGATCTTCAGCTACCTCAATTCGATCATTGTGTTGTCCCGGGAACGGAGTCAGTTGAAACTGCATCCGGCGATCGACCCGCTCCTTTCATCCTGCAGTAATCTAGATGCGGCGATCGTGGGGCGCGAGCACTTCACGATCACGCAGGAGATTATGCGGATCTTCACGAAATACAAGGAGTTGAAGAAGATCGTGCCGGTGGTGGGCATCGAAGAACTTGCCAAAGAAAGCCGGACGCTTTACGATCGGGCGAAAAAACTGGAGAATTTTCTGACGCAGCCTTTTTTTGTGGCTGAAGCCTATACGGGAAGAAAAGGGGAGTATGTGCCGCTCAAGGATACTCTCGAGGGATGCGAGAAGATCATGAGCGGGAGTCTGGATGATATCCCGGAGCACCGATTCTATTCCATCGGCAAAGTGGCGGATGCGTTGAAAGAATAAGAGCATCAAAGCCGAAAACCAGTATCAGAGTATCAAAGTATCAGTCCAAACTTTTTCTTTCTTTTTCCGAAAGGGTAGTTTGGACAGCCCCAATTTCAACTCCGTTGAAATTGATAAGTAGAGTGTCAAAGTAAAAGCTTTTACTCTGACACTATGACACTTCGTGACACTGTGACACTGAAGCCATGGCACTCTGCACTATTTTGAACGGTGACGATGAACTGGCTGAGCGGGACAACGGCAAGGAGCAGGAGATCGTATGGCCATCAGATTGGGAAAGATATTGGTCGAGGAAAAATTGATTACGGTGGAAGAGCTTCATAGTGCCCTTTCCGAGCAACAGAGAACGAAAGAGTCGTTGGGGGAGATCCTCGTCAGATCCGGCTTTGTTACGGAGAAGAAAATGCTTCGAGCTCTCGCGAAACAGCAAGGCATTCATTTTGTCGAGCTCATGACGATCACGATCGCGGAGAAGGTCTTGAAAGCCGTGCCCGGAAAATTTGTCTGGCACTACAAGATCATGCCGGTCAGTCTTGAGGGCGATCTTCTGACGGTGGCGCTGGCGGATCCCTTTGATATGTTGCCCATTGATGATCTTGAAACGCATCTCGGATTTAAAGTCGGGAAGGTCCTGGCGGTCAGTGAAGATATCGAGGCGGCGATCAAAAAATATTACGGAGTGGGCGCGGAGACCATCGATCGTCTCTTGTCTGAGGATGTGCGGTCGGTTCAAGGGACGGAGCTTCCTGCGGATGAAAAAGTCGAGGACCTTGAAAAGCTCGCGGAGTCGGCTTCCGTCATCAAACTGGTCAATCAGATCTTGCAGGAAGCGATCACGAAAAGGGCGACGGATATTCATTTTGAACATTTCCGGGGTGAGCTGGCCCTGCGATACCGGATCGATGGTCTCTTGTATGACGCTTCGGTCAGCGAAAGGATCAAATATCTCCATTTGGCCATTGTTTCCAGGATCAAGATCCTGGCGGGTCTGGATATTGTGGAGCGCCGGCTGCCTCAGGACGGCCGGGCCAAGGTCAAGGTGGGAGCTCTCGAGTATGAATTGCGCGTGTCCATCATCCCGACGCTTTACGGGGAAAATATCGTCATAAGGGTTTTGCCCACGACGATGCTTTTCGACATTGCGGATCTCGGAGTCTCCGGGAACGATCGGGGTCTCATTGAACAATTGCTGAAAAAAGTACACGGCATTATTTTTGTGACAGGGCCGACCGGGAGCGGCAAGACCACCACGTTGTATGCCTGTCTCAGCAAGTTGAACTCCCGCGAAAAAAAGATCCTCACGATCGAGGATCCTATCGAATACGAACTGAAAGGCATCTCGCAGACACAGATCAACACGAAGATCGATCTTACCTTTGCGCAGATGCTCCGAAGCATGCTGAGGCACGATCCGGACGTGATGATGGTCGGAGAAGTCCGGGACCGGGAAACGGCGGAGGTGACGATCCAGACCGCGCTGACCGGACATCTGGTATTCTCCACGCTTCATACCAATGACGCCGCGAGCGGCGTGACTCGCTTGATCGATCTCGGGATAGAACCGTATCTGATCGCGTCTTCCGTGATCGCGTTCCTGGCGCAGCGGCTCGTCAGGATCATCTGCAAAGATTGCAAGGAGCAAGTGACGCTTGCTTCGCTGGGATTTAAAGAGGATCAGTTAAGGGCCGAGGGATTTCACGCGCACCCCGGCACCCTCGTCTATCACGGCAGAGGATGCAAGGCTTGCAGCCAAACGGGTTACAAGGGCCGGGCGGCCATCTATGAGATACTCCTGATCAACGAAGGGATCAAGAGTCTCATCTTGACGAAGGCGCCTTCCCATGTCATCAAAGAGAAAGCCCTGGAGCTGGGTATGCATACACTCAAACAGGACGGATGGGATAAGGTATTGTCCGGTATGACCACTCCCGAAGAGGTCCTGAGAGTGACGCAATTGGAAGGGTAGTTTTTGGGAAAATTTCTCAGAGAACGATCAAGAAGGATCCACCATGCCTACATATGACTACGTTGCCAAAAAAGGTCCCTCAGAAATAGTCAAAGATAAGGTGGTCGCCGAATCCCGGGACAAGGCCGTTGCGAGAGTCGAGGCCATGGGCTATTTTCCGATTACGGTGATCGAGTCAACGCCGGCCAAGGCCCCCGAAGGGGACCCGGGGAAGGATTTCTCGGGAAAAGGAACTGGCGCTGCGCCGAGGGTGGGTTCCCGGGATCTGGATACCTTTATTTGGCAATTGGCGAGTCTCATGAGATCGAGCATCCCTCTCTTACGCGCTTTGATGCTGATCGCGAAGCAAACCAGGAATAAAAATTTCAAGATCGTGATCGAAGATCTCGGGAACAGAATCCGACAGGGAGAGCTTCTGTCGGAGGCGATGGGGCAATATCCGAGTATCTTCAATCATCTTACCCTGGGCATGATCCGCACCGGAGAAAGGAGCGGCTCTCTCGACGAGGTTCTTTTTAAGCTGGCCGAGCATCGCGAAAAAGAACAGGAGACCCGACGCAAGATACAGTCGGCTTTGGCTTACCCGATGGTGGTGGTGGTGACCGGAGTGGGAACAGTTTTTTTGATGTTCACCTTCTTTTTGCCCAAACTGACCCGGTTATTCTCCGGCATGAAACAGGAATTGCCGTGGGTGACGAAGCTCTTGATCTCATCGAGCGGATTTATGTCCCACTATGGGGTTCTCGGGATCACGGGGATCGCTCTCTTGATCGCGGTCGTTGCGTGGAAGACCTCCGGAAATAAAAAGAAGCGTGCGCTCGATGCGTTGACGCTCAGGGTTCCTTTTATCAACCGGTTCGTGACGACTTCGGAAATGGCGAGATTTTCAAGGTCCTTGGGATTGTTGCTCAAAAATGGAATACCGGTCTATGAAAGTTTGCCCCTTGCGACGGAGACTCTCGATAACCTGGTATTGAAAGCGCGACTTGCGGAAGCTTCCGAGGCGATGATGAACCGGGGATGCACCTTGTCGGAAAGCTTCAACCGTTCGGGCGTATTCCCTGAATTTCTGTTAAGTATGATCGCGGTGGGCGAGGAAAGCGGCAAATTGGAAGAGTCCCTTGACCAGATCGCTTCTTCCTATGAAAAGGAAGTGGATCAAACGATCAAGATCATGGTGTCGATGGTGGAACCTCTTTTGATCATTGGTGTGGGCGGGATTGTCGGAGTGATCGTTTTTGCCATGCTTCTTCCCATACTTAATATGGGTGGCATGGGACAGTGATCTCCGCATTCAGGGAACAGGGGGCAGGGGACAGGAAAAGCGTGGCGCGGATAGCGGATAGGGGAAAGACATGGCACAGGGTGCGGGATTTGTTTTTCTGTTCCTGGGTGCTAGGGGTGGTTCTTCTTGTTGCGAATCCCGGGAATTCCGCGGCCGAGGCAGAGTCCTGGCAGGAAGTGAAGGGCGAGAACTTCGAGGTGTTTTATCTTGAGGATGCCGCATTTGCGCAGGAAGTGCTGACTTGGGCCGAAAGATATTATCAAGGGATAGCCTCCGATCTAGGTTATTCGAGGTACGACAATTTTTGGCAGTGGGAGAACAGGGCGAAGATCTATCTCTACAGGAACCATGAAGAGTTTCTAAAGGCTACGGGGAAAAAACCCTGGATCCATGGAACCGCGTTCTATGACAAGAGAGAGATCCTAAGCTACAAATGGGAGAAGGGTTTTCTGGAGGTGTTGTTGCCTCACGAACTTTGCCATCTCATTTTCAGGGATTTTGTCGGATTTAAAGGGGAAGTGCCTCTGTGGCTCGATGAAGGGGTTGCGCAGTGGGAAGAGACCCGGAAGCGGAAGGAGATCCTGGCTGCGGTGAAGGAGTTGATCGCGACGAAGGAATATATCCCCCTCAGGGAATTGACCCGGATCAGTTCCGGCAGTGATAATGATCCTGTTCTTTCTGCTAAACTTTACGCGCAGGCGGCTTCCTTAGTGGGATTTCTTATCGAGCAGTATGGTCCGTCGCAGTTCGTTCTGTTCTGCCGGCAATTGCGCGACGGAAACAACATGGACGCCGCGCTGTCCTTTGTTTATACCGATTCCGTACGGGACATGGAAACATTGGAAAAAAAATGGTCACAACATTATGGAGGCAGCTGATATGGACATGACAGGGTGCAGGGTGCGGGGTGCAGGGTTTCAAGAGCCGAAAAACCAGTGCCGTCCACCGTCCCGTGAAAAGGGGTTTACCCTGATCGAGCTGATGATCGTCGTGATCATCATCGCGGGACTGGCGGCGATGGTTGTGCCACGTATCGTCGGACGGACCGATCAAGCCAACAAGGCCATCGCCAAGGCGGATGTCAGTTCGAACCTGTCGATGGCGCTGAAACTGTATTATCTTGATAACGGGAGGTACCCCACCACGGCACAGGGTCTTGCCGCTTTGGAATCTATTCCTACCGCTTCGCCGGCCCCGGCCAATTGGAAGGGCCCCTATCTGGAAACTCTTCCCGAAGATCCGTGGGGCAATGCGTATCAATACAAATGCCCCGGAGATTTCAACAAGACCACCTACGATCTGTCTTCTTTCGGGAGTGACGGATTAGAACAAACTGACGATGACATTAAGAACTGGAAATAAAGAAGGTTTTACCCTTCTCGAAGTCATCGTGGCCGTTAGCATTTTAGCGATCGGGCTGGTGGGTGTGCTTCGCGCTTATGCGACATCGGCATCCGCCATGGAGAAAGTCCAGTATGAGATGGACGGGGTTTTTTTATTGAAAACGGCCATGGGGAAGATTGAGGAGAAGGCCGTGACTCAAGGTATCCTTTTGCCGGGCGTGTCGAGCGGGGAGTTCACCTCTGCTGAGGAGGAAAGTCTGGGGCTCAAGTCCGCAGGCTTATGGCGTTGGAGTCAAGAAGTGCAGAAGATGGATCTTCCGACGAAGAAAGCCAAGCAGGACCCCGCGAATAAAGAAACGAGACCGGATGAAAAGAAAAAACCCGAATTTTATTTAAATAAACTGAAGCTTGCCGTCGTAAACTCGGGGCGGATCCCGCCAAGAGAAATCAGCCTGGAAACTTATGTGGGAACAGACCGTGCCAAGAGCTCCTAATGTGAAGGGTTTTACGCTCATCGAAATGATGCTGGTGGCGGTGCTGATCGGGATCGTGGGTTTGGCGATCGTTGCGACCTTTGCCGGCGGGCTGAAGTTATTTCATCGGGTGGAGAGTTATACTGCGGCCAAAGCGGATGTGCTCCTTTCCCTGGAGAGGATGGAAAGAGATTTGAGAAATACATTCTCACTCAAGGGGATCGATTTTATCGGAGAGAGCCATCGAGTGACTTTTCCGGCGATCCTGAACGGGGTCTCCTCGAAGGGACAGGTCGCGGAATCGCCGGGTTCTATTTGCTACTTTCGTGACGATAACGGTCATGACAGGGCTCTTTCTCGTGAAGAAATAACATATGCTCAGGCTGTCCATGAGGAAAACTCCGGACATGGCCCTATCACGGCTTTAGCTTCCATTGAGGATATTCAGTTGCAGTATTTTTCTTATGACCCCGAAGCAGGCACTTGCCGGTGGGGCGACGTATGGGATAAATCCGAAGCAAGAAAGGAACGGGAGGAAAAGGGGGAGGAGGCTTCGCAAGACGTTGCCGGTTTGGAGCATAGACCGGAGGATATTCCCCTGGGGGTTAAGATCAAAATTAACTATGCGGATGGCGGCAAAATCCTTACGATGAGCAGGACGGTATTTATTAAAACGGCTGTGTCGCTGAACCTCGCCAAGAGAAGGGAGAAGACGGAAAAAGATCATTCCAAAGAGGCCCGGAGTGAATAATCGCGGGAGTGTCCTCATCATAGTCCTTTGGAGTCTTTTCTTTCTTGCGATGCTTGCTGTGTCAGTTCATGGCTATGTGATGCCGTACGCGGAACTTTCAGGCACGTTGATGCGTCGGACTCAAGCGCGCTGTTTCGCGAATGCGGGGGTCGAAAGAGCGATCTTTGAGGTCGAAAATGACAACACCGATCTCTATGATAGCCTGCGCGATTCATGGAGTCGTAATAATGCGGCGTTTAATCATGTTGCCATCGCGGGCGGTACCTTCAGCGCCCTTAAAGATACGGCAGGGGCCAGCGATGAGCCGCAATACGGTCTTACGGATGAGGAAGGGAAGATCAATATCAATACGGCGTCGCAGGCTGTTCTGAAAAATCTATTTGAAAAGATCGCCCATGTAGACCCCAGGGATGCGGACGCCATCGCCGATTCGATCATTGATTGGCGTGATAAGGATGATGTCCCTGGAAAAGATGGCAAGGAGAACGATTACTACCAGTCGCTGGAGCAGCCCTATGACTGTAAGAATAGTCCTTTTGAAGTGAAAGAAGAGCTTCTGCTGGTTGGGGGTATTACGCCGGAGATATTCGAAAAAATCAAAGACTACGTTACAATATACGGCGACGGTGTGGTCAATGTGAATACAGCCAGCGTGCCGGTGCTGGTGAGTCTTGGCATGGACGAGACCGTGGCCGAGAAGGTCCTCCATTTTCGGGCCAGACCCAGTTCCAAGAAGGAAGGGGAAGTCCCTGAGGGCGTTTTTACAGATGAGTCGTTGATCGCGGATCTTTTGGGCGCGGCCGAGCATCTTTCGGGCGACGAGATAGCTCAAGTGCAGCGTGTCGCACCCTTGCTGGGTGTGCGAAGCAACAATTTTAGCGGCCATATCGTAGGTTCCTATGTCCATGCGGGGAAAACAGAGAAGGTCTCATTTGTGTATGACCGGAAAGAGCAGATCGTGAAATCCTGGAGAGAAGAATGATGCGCGGGAGAAGAGTGTGATGGGGCGTTTAAAAATGTCCGAGGTGTTGGGGAATTTGAGATTTCAGAAGAGTCCTTTCACATCGAGTGCGGCGGGGGTGGAGATAGGGAGCGACTGGCTCAAGATCGTGCAGAAAGATCTCTCGAAGAATGGGAAATCTTTTTTCCATATCAAACTCATGAAGCTTGCCCAGATCAAAGAGTGTGTTGCTTTAGAGCTCGCGCATAGCTTCCGGGATCTCAAGCTCAATAAACAGAACGTGGAGGTTTTTATCCCGCGTCATCAGGTGACCGTGCGCATGCTGGAACTGCCCGCGACCGATCCTAAAGAGATAAGCGATATGATCGCTCTGCAGGTTGGGAAACAGACACCGTATGCGAGGGAAGAGATCCTTTTTGCCCACAAGATCATAGAGGCCGGTGTGTCCGGATACACTCGGGTGATGCTGGCCATTGTGGCTCGCAATATTGTTCACGAGCGCATGGAGGTGTTGTCGAAAGCCGGGCTGACGGTGAGGAGGGTCGCGATAAGCAGCGAAGGGGTTTTGAACTGGTTCCGGGAGACTTATCCAGGGGATATGAAATTACAAAGTCCTCAAGCTATTCTTTTGATCGATGTGGATTCCAATTATTCGGATTTTATAGTGATACGTAACGGTCGAATGGTCTTTACCCGGAATATATTGATCGGCGCGAATCATCTTACGCAGGAAACGGGGGGGTGGCACGAGAAGCTTGTGACCGAGCTGAAGCTGTCTCTGGAACGATGCCACGTTGAAGAAAAGAATGCGCAAATCGTAAAAGCGTATCTAAGCGGTGCGGGTCCGAACATTAAAGGGCTCGACGGGGTCCTGAGCGCGGCTTTGGGTGTCGGTGTCGAAAATACGGACCCGCTTAAGGATTTTTATTCACAAAGCGTTATTAAAAACTCGCGGGATGAAAATTTAAAGTTTGTTTCGATGACGCAGCTTCTCGGGGTTTCCCTGGATGACAAAGAGTCGTTTATGGATCTTACTCCCCCTGAGCAAAAGGTCCAGAGTGTGATGGAACGCAAAACGAAGCAACTTACCGTCATGGGCCTATTGATCGTCGCCATTGTGACGGGGATTTCTTTTCTCTGTTTGACGAATGTCCACACGCAGAGCGCCTATTTGGAAAAATTAAAGAAAACGATATCCCATACAGCTGAAGAGGCCGAGCGCATTGATAAGATGCGGGTCGTGATCGATTTAGTGGAGGAACGGCTGGACTCCCGTGGATCATCCCTGGGTTTCATCGAGGAAATATACAGGCTGACGCCTAAGGAAATATCTCTGACCGATATCGATATAGACGAAAAGCGAACGGTGGTGCTGAAAGGGTGTGGAGCCGCGATGTCGGATGTATTTAAATATGTCAAAATACTCGAGGGATCGGATCTTTTTGAGAATGTGAAAACCGCTTATACGAGGATCAAAAACGACAAGGACGCAAAATTTTCGGAGTTCGAGATCGACTGCGCTTATCAAAAATGACGGGAACGGAAGATGATGGCGATGGCTATTTTTTCTAAACTGACGAAGGGCCAAAAGGCCGGACTGATCGCGGCCGGGATGGTTGTGATGGCTGTGTTTGTCGACAAGCTTATCATAAGCCCTACGGGCGCAACACTGCAGCGTATGCACCAGAAAATATCCGCGAGTGAGAAAAAACTGAGTCATGATCTGCGCAATATTAATAACAAGGATTTCATTGAGAGCGAATATCAAAAATATATAAACTTCGTTAAGAAGGGCGCGGCTTCCGAAGAGGAGAATGTTTCAAACATGCTCGCAGAGATCGAGGGGCTGGCGCGCGCGGCGGGTGTTAACCTTGTCGACATAAAACCGCAAGCTTCCAAGCAGGTCGATTTTTACAAAGAATATTCCGCGGAAGTGACGATTGAAGGCTCGATGGAACAGATCGTTGTTTTTCTGCACAAACTGAACAGCTCTCCCCAATTACTCCGGGCTGTGAAACTTCGTTTTGGGATGAAACAAAAAGAATCGTCTGTCGTGAAGGCAGCCATGTTGGTCACTAATATTTCCATGTGAGAATTTTCCAGAAGGCGCTCCTTAGACTTTTCCGTGGGCCTGCCGTCGCTTTTTGGGATATGTCTTGGTGAAGAAAGAATATCGAGAGGCTGAATGAGCAAGAACGCAGTGCTTTTTCTTATAATTTGTCTTGTGGCCATCCTTCCCCGCACCGGTCTGGCGCAAGGCTATCATGATCCTCAAAACGAGGAGGAAATGGGCAAACCTTACGGGAAGGGGACGCATACTACCGTGGAGGTTCCTCCAGGCATGGAATTGATCAATGTCGGCGGCATTCGTATGGTCATACCGCAAGGGACGAAGGTTGAAAAGAAAGGCAGTCTTTTGGTCATGGAAAGTGCCGATGAATTTGCTGCCAGGAATTTTAAAGAGATGAGAGAGCACCTCGAGAGGACGGAGTCAGCCCAGGATAATCTTAGGAAAACAATCGAGGACCTCAAGCTGGAAATATCGGATTTGCGTAAAAAATAATGTCCAGACGCAGCCTGAAAATATAATGCACCAGTTCAATAACGAAGTGCAACACTTGAGGGTTTTCAAAGGCTTCCGCGTTATGATGAGCGGACTATGCCAAAACCCTATAAACACCTTACAAGCTATGAGAGAGATCTACTGTCCGTCCTTAAAA
>JAZDJU010000129.1:0-42921 GCA_043803685.1 Candidatus Omnitrophota bacterium | reverse complement strand
ATATTGCCATGATATGGTTCTTTTAGAAGTTAAGAATGATACAAAAGTATCAATTGCTATAAATTGCTATATTTTTGAAAGGGGCAAAAAATGAGCGAAAAGAGAGGGCAGGATTCGAAAACTCCATATCTTTACTTTGGCCTCTCGAATGAGGATCGCGAGTCAGCGATCTATTTTCTCCTGGAATCAATTTTGAAATCCAAAGACCAAACATCCGGTTTGGTGAGGACGCCTTCCTATGATGAGGATGTGAATATCTACCTGGCGCACCTTCTCTTTGCGGTCTCGTTGCCGGAATATCACGATATGGCAGATCCGTTCCTTTCGTCCAACGCGAATGAGGTTTTTGAATGGGTTCGAGAAACAGATGACCCGATGCTCCGGTATTTCATTTTCAAGGTCAATGCGGACCATTTGCTAGTTCAGTCCACGATCTTCAATCCCGATCCCCAGTTGGCTAAGCGGTTCTCGGCCAAGAAGGACATTTCTGGTGAAAAGAGTGATGAGCGTCTTTCCGCGATCTTCTATTACAATCAAGCCTCGCGTTCCCACGCCGGGGTTTATGACAAAAAGACCGGGGTCGGGGAAGTGCTAGGCAAGATCGCGGGCCAGTTTGACGTTTACCAGCGTATCCTGGTTGGCGTCAAAGAGGATTATTTCAAGTTTATCGATTGTTTCCGGGAACAAGCGTTCCGCCACTTTCTTGTGAAGCTTGGGGACTATGAAAAGGACCATCTGCGGGATATCAAAATGGAGCAGTTTCTCGAAACCTATCAGGGATGGCTTTCGACGAAGGCTCCGGCCCTGAAAAGCAAGCTCCTTCACCTGGTCCAGGAGCTTGGCCAGTTAGATCCTCAGTTCCGTTTTGACATTGGCAAGCTTGATCAATCGATCTGAAGAAGAACAGATCCAGCGATCCCGGCGCGCGAAAATCGCCAGGCGATGCGTCGAGCTACACCAGGTCTACTCTTCGTTTTCTTGACTTATCCTTTACAAACCAGTAGTATTTTTCCGCTTATGACACTACGCATGTTTTTTTTCTCTCGCAAATGGGCACGGACGATCACAGCCCTGGTTCTTTTTTTTACGGTTGCTGTTCCTGCCTATGCTGGAGCATTCGAACCGAGTGATTGGACTCGTGAGCCCACCTACGTCGCCAAGATCTCTCAGAAGTTGGGATTTGGCTTTCTCAATATAACGGCCGGATGGATGGCCATTCTTTTTGAACCTTGCAAAGATCAGAATTTTTTCCTGGGCGTCGGAAAAGGGATCGGCTATGCCGTGACGAACACGGCTGGCGGTATTCTTCATGCGGCGACATTTCCTATCCCCGTCGACATCCCGTTGCCTCAGGGCGGGATTGCTTATGAGTATAAAAAGAAAGCAACGGAAACAAGGGATCCCGATGAAGCGACTAAAAAATAAGAAATGCCTTTGGGTATTTTTCTTTCTGGTCAGCTTTTTTTTATCGTCCGTGGCGCCCGCGCATGCGGCATCACCTTGGGCGGAAAAACAGGGGTATGGAACGAGGATGTGGGGGAAATTCTGTTTTGGCATCAAAAACTCTCTTTTGGGTTGGATGACGCCTTGGGCCGAGGCCAAGAATCCTAAATATTCTTCACAGTGGACCGGCTACTCTGCAGGGTTTGGTCAAGGCGTGATCTATACAGCCGGGGGTTTGGTCCAGTTGGCTACGTTCTTTGTTCCCGTGGATTTTCCGGATATGGGATACGGGCTCCCGATCCCGGACCCTAAAAGAGTCAAAAATCCTCCGAAGTCCTACGCTCCCTATAGCAAGAAGTAGTTATTCCTCGTCAGGTCTTACAATATGTCCTCAAGTCCTTTTTGGGATTGCTTCGTGTGTCCGTTTTCTGGGGCATTCTATTTCCAAGCTTTCTGAACTCTGGTATAATCCCCGCTCGTTAACGTGATCATTTTTTGAGCTCTCCAGGAAAGGATCTTATGTCCAAACCGCTGATGATCGAACCGACGGGACGTTTGCAGAAACTGCCGCCTTACCTTTTTGCCGAGATCGACAAAAAGAAGCGCGAACTGATCGCCAAAGGCAAAGACGTGATCGATCTTGGGGTCGGGGATCCGGACATTCCGACGGCGGATTTCATCATTGAGGCCCTGAGTGCCGCGGCAAAAAATCCACGCAATCATCGTTATGCCCTGGACCAGGGAATGCCGGAGTTTCGCCACGCGATCCGTGATTGGTTCCAGCATCGTTTTGGTGTGAAGCTCGATCCGGACAAAGAGATCCTTCCGCTGATCGGTTCCAAAGAGGGGATCGGGCACTTGCCGCTTGCGGTCCTGAACCCGGGGAATGTGTGTCTTATCCCGGATCCCGGTTATCCGGTGTACCGGTCTGGGACACTTTTTGCTGAGGGGATCCCTTACGCAATGCCGCTTTTAGAAAAGAACCATTATCTTCCCGACTTCGATGCGATTCCGGAAGATGTGTTGAAGAACACCAAACTTATGTTCCTCAACTATCCAAATAATCCTACCTCCCAAGTTGCGGATAAGGCTTTCTTTGAAAAGGCCGTGGCCTTTGCGCGTAAACACGGGATCTTGATCGCCCATGATGCTGCTTATTCGGAAATGTGCTATGACGGGCTCCGGTCGCCGAGCATTCTCGAGGTTTCCGGCGCTAAGGAGATCGCGGTGGAACTCTTCTCGCTTTCCAAAACCTACAGTATGACCGGTTGGCGCATCGGGTTCGCGGTTGGAAATGCCCAAGTGCTTTCGCTTCTTGCGAAGGTGAAATCCAATCTGGATTCCGGTATTTTTCAGGCGATCCAGATCGCGGGTATGGCGGCGCTCCAGGACGGGCAGAAGGAACTGGAAAAGAATCTCAAGATCTATCAGGAACGCCGCGACCTTCTGGTGCAGGGGTTCCGCGACCTGGGTTGGAAGATCGAGGCGCCTAAGGCCACTTTTTATGTATGGATCCCGGTGCCGGCGGGCTATACTTCCGCGGAACTCGCCCTGAAATTCCTGGAAGAGTTGAACATTGTGGTGACCCCGGGGAACGGTTTTGGACCCCATGGAGAAGGTTATTTCAGGATCTCCCTGACTGTTGCCGAATCCCGTCTCATGGAAGCTCTCGACCGTATCAAGAAGAGCCATCCGCATCACTCGCAGCTATAAAGAGCCTCCTCATTACGGCCGGGTGCGCGCAAAGGGAAAACATGCCGCAGGTCTATATCGGTGTCGGATCCAACCTCGGGGACCGGAAAAGTCATTTTGAATTTGCGGCGGAAAAACTTCTCGCGGATGACCGGATCCGGGATCTGAAGCGTTCGCCGGTCTATGATACGGAACCGTTCGGGGGAGAAGGACAGCCGCGGTACTGGAATGCGGTGTGGAGTTTTGCAACAGAGATCCCCGCGACCGCGCTGCTTTCGAGAATGCACGAGATCGAGGCCCAAGCGGGACGGCGGCGGGCTATCCGAAATGAAGCCCGGGTCCTGGATCTTGATATTCTTTTCTATGGCGATGAGGTCCATAACGATGCGGCTTGTGTCATTCCTCATCCGAGGCTTCACGAGAGGGCGTTCGTGCTTGTGCCGTTCTGTGATCTCGCCCCGGGATTCACACATCCGGTACTGAAGAAGACGATCCGGGAACTTTTAAAGGAGCTTGGGCCAGTGAAAAAGCTCGAACGTTGTGGATAACGAGAATTTATGAAGATCATTCGAGATCCTGAAAAAATCCAGTCAGTTTTGGAACAGGCACGCCGGAAGGGGAGGCGGATCGGTTTTGTTCCCACGATGGGAGCTCTGCACGAAGGGCATCTGTCACTTGTTCTCGCGTCGAACCATGAAAACGATGTTACGGTTGCAAGTATTTTCGTCAATCCCACGCAATTCGGAAAAAACGAGGATTATTCAAAATATCCGCGCGTTTTAGCAAAGGACACCCAAAAGCTCCGGAAGGTCGGCGTCGATTATCTTTTTTGTCCTTCTGTAGCGTCCATGTATCCGAAAGGTTATGCGACGTTTGTGGATGTCGCTCCTAGGATTGCGAATGTTTTTTGCGGCAAATTCAGGCCAGGACATTTTCGCGGTGTTGCAACCATTGTTGCGAAACTTTTGAATATCACCGGGCCTTGCCAGCTTTATCTCGGAGCTAAGGATTTTCAGCAAACCGCAGTCATTCGCCAGCTTGTGCGTGATCTGAACATGAATGTCCAGGTACGCGCGAGGCCTACGGTTCGGGACAAGGACGGGCTTGCCATGAGTTCCAGGAATCGGTATCTCAGTCCGAAGGAGAGAGCTCGAGCTCTTTCGATCTCGCGGACACTTTTTGCCCTTCGGAAAGGACTTTTAAAGGGGAAAAGCGGGCCTGTGGCTGCCTTGAAGGCCCGAGCTATTCGGGAATTAAAAAAAAATGTGGACCGAGTCCAGTATCTTGAAATCGTGGATCCTGTGACGCTGGTCCCTGTCAAGCAATGCCAAAGAAATATGGTTGTATTGACAGCCTGTTATGTCGGCAAGACAAGGCTGATCGATAATGTTATAATTTCCACTTGTCACGTATCACTTATCACTTAAAACCGAGGAATTTATGCAAAGACAAATGTTGGGTGGAAAGATCCATCGCGTGACCGTGACCGAAGCGTGTATTGATTATCCCGGAAGTATCACGATCGACAAAAAGCTCATGGATCGAGCGGGCATCCTTCCGCATGAAAAGGTCCTCATCGCGAATCTTAACAACGGTTCTCGCATTGAAAGCTACGCGATCCCGGGGCCCATGGGGTCCGGTGTGATCTGCCTGAACGGGGGCGCGGCCAAGCACGGAAAAGCGGGGGATATCGTTATCATCCTGACCTTTGTGGTGCTCACGAACGCCGAGGCTAAAAAGCATAAACCGAAGGTCGTTTATGTGGATGCCAAGAACCGCATTGTGAAGAAGAAATGAAGAGGAAGATCAAGGTCGGGATCATCGGAGGCGGGACGATCGGTACGGCGCTCGCCCAAGCGGTGGTGACAGACCTTCGAGCCTTTGCCCAGCTCAAATTCCTTTGCGAGAAACATAAGGAGAAAGCAGCGGCACTTAAAGAAAAATACAAATTTCACGCCCATCTGGTGCCTCTCACCGAGCTTGTTCGCCGTTCGGACCTGATCATTGAAGCGGCGTCACCCAAAGTCGCAGCGCAGGTCGTGAAGCTTGCCTGCGAATGGAATAAAAAAGTTCTCATCATGAGCGTCGGAGGATTGTTGCAGCCGCAGGTGATGGAACTGCTCAAAAAGAACCGGTCCCGGATCTTTTGTCCATCCGGCGCGATCACGGGCGTGGACGGTCTTTTGGCAGCGGCGAGTGGCAAGATACGCAAGGTTCGTTTGATCACGCGAAAACCTCCCGAGGCATTGATGGGCGCGGCGTATTTTTTAAAGAAGAAATTCCCGGTCCTCCGTACCGCTTCCGAAGAAAAACTTGTTTTTCGAGGGACTGCGATCGATGCCATCGAACATTTTCCGCAGAATATCAATGTGGCGGCTGTGTTGAGCCTTGCCGGGATCGGTCCCGAACTCACCCAGGTGGAGATCTGGACTTCACGGGACTACAAAGGGAACCGGCATGAAGTGACGGTCGAAGGGGATTTTGGATCGTTCACCACGGTGACACAAAATAGACCGGCGCCCGGGAATCCGAAGACGAGCTATCTGGCCATTCTGTCCGCGATCGCCACGCTCAAAAAAGCTTTCGCCTCCGTTCGCGTCGGGACCTGAACTGCTGGGGGCATTCCGTACATGGACGAATATATCGAGGTCCGTGGAGCACGGGAACACAACCTCAAGAATCTGTCGCTCAGGATCCCTCGGAACAAGATCACGGTCCTCACGGGTCTTTCCGGCTCCGGGAAGTCCTCGCTCGCTTTTGATACCATTTACGCTGAAGGCCAGCGCCGCTATCTCGAAAGCCTTTCCTCGTATGCCAAACAATTCCTCGAAAAGCTCAAGAAGCCGGACGTGGACCATATCTCCGGACTATCTCCGGCGATCGCGATCGAACAGCGTTCGGTTACGCACAATCCGCGCTCTACCGTCGCGACTGTCACTGAAATTTATGATTATCTGAGGCTTCTTTTTGCCAAGGTCGGCATTCCTCACTGTCCCTCGTGTCAAGAACCTCTCCGGAGCCAATCCCGCGAGGAACTTCTAAAGGATCTTCTCGCGCGTTTCGAGAAGCGCGAAGTGCTGGTCCTGGCACCGCTTGTGCGGGGACGCAAAGGGGAATTCCAGAAGCTTTTTCAGGACTCGCTTAAAAAAGGCTTCGACCGGGCGCGCATCGATGGGAATGTGAAGCTCCTCAAGCATGATTTGAAACTCCGGAAGTCCGTGCGCCATGACATTGAGATCGTGATCGACGAATTGACGCCTCGTGAAGATGAGGAGAGGCGTTTCCGGAGTTCTGTGACCTGCGCGCTGGATTTCAGCAAAGGGCACGTGGCGATCCTGGAAAAGGGAGGCGATGGCAAGGGAACCCTTCAATTTTTTTCCACGACCAAGACTTGCGCCCGTTGTCAGATCAGTCTTCCGGACCTCACGCCGAACATGTTCTCGTTCAATAGTCCTTACGGAGCGTGTCCGAAGTGTAAAGGGCTCGGGAAGCTCTCGCAGATATTCACCCGGAATGTGATCTCGTCGCCGCAGAAGCCGCTTATGAGCGCTTTGAACAAGGACGTTTTCTTTTCATTCAATAAATATTTTTTCGAAGATCTTCTGCACGAACTGGCGGAAAAGTATAACTTCGCATGGGACACGCCCTATCAGGATTGGCCGGAGGAGGCGAAGGAAGTATTTTTCCTGGGCGACGGGGATATTTCGGGGCTTGTCGAGGAATGGGAGCGCCTCTTCCATGAAACGAATTCCGAAGAGGTGCGCGCGAAGGTCCGGAAATTCCTGCGTGAAGAGATCTGCCCCGAATGTGAAGGCGAGCGGCTCCGCAAGGAAAGCCTCGGTGTTCTGATTGGCGGAAAGAGTATCGCGGAGGTCACGGGCTTTTCCGTCGACGAGGCGGTGCCGTTCTTTCGGGATCTGTGTTTTGAAGGTGTGTTCAAAACAATCGCGGAGCCCATTCTTCGGGAAGTTCGCGAACGCCTTTCATTTCTCCTGAACATCGGACTTGGGTATTTAACGCTCGATCGTACTGTTGCGACCTTGGCGGGAGGGGAGCTTCAACGTATCCGGCTTGCGGCGCAGATCGGACTCGGACTGACCGGCGTTCTCTATGTTCTGGATGAACCGAGTATCGGACTTCATCCGCGGGATAATGGGAAGCTTTTAGACGCGCTCGAAAAACTTCGCGATCTCAAAAATACGGTGCTTGTTGTGGAGCATGATGAGGAGACGATCCGGCGTGCAGATCACGTGATCGACCTGGGCCCTGGGGCGGGTATTGAGGGCGGGGAGATCGTGGCGCAGGGCAGGCTAGATGAGATGAAGGACTGCCCCAAGTCTCTGACCTTGAAGTATCTTTCCGGCGAACTGTCGATCGCCGTTCCCAAGGCTCGAAAGAACGGACTTAAGGCTTCGAAGCTGGTCGTCAAGGGATGTCGCGAGCACAATCTAAAAGACGTCGACGCGGTCTTTCCTTTGGGGCTTTTTATTTGTGTGACCGGCGTTTCAGGTTCCGGAAAGAGCACGCTAGTGCACGACATTCTCTATAAGGAGCTTCATAACCGGATCTGGAAGACCGAGTACAAGGTCGGGGCCTTCCGAGGGCTTGAGGGCGCGGATCGGATCGACAAGATCATCGAGATCGATCAGGCGCCGATCGGCCGCACGCCGCGTTCTAATCCCGCGACTTACACGGATGTTTTTGGTTTTATCCGGAAACTTTACAGTGACATGGAGCTTTCAAAACTTCGCCGTTATTCCCAGTCGCGTTTCAGTTTTAATCTCAAGGGCGGGCGCTGCGAGAATTGCCGTGGGGCGGGGTCCGAAAAACTCGAAATGAGTTTCATGCCGGACCTTTTCGTGGTCTGCGAATCCTGCCGTGGCAAGCGTTACAATGAGTCGACGCTGGAGGTCCGTTATCAGGGAAAGAACATCGCGGAAGTGCTCGATCTCTCGGTCCGGGAAGCGATCGTTTTTTTCGCGCGACTCTCCATGATCCGCGAACGGTTGGAGATCCTCGAAGCAGTGGGGTTGGGATATCTGAAACTCGGGCAATCGTCGACTACGCTTTCGGGCGGGGAGGCGCAGCGCATCAAGATCGCTTCCGAGCTCATCAAGAAAGCCACGGGAAAAACGCTTTATCTTCTGGACGAACCCACGACGGGGCTTCATTTCGGGGACATCCAGCATCTTTTGAAGGCTCTTTTTGACCTTCGGGATCAGGGCAACACGGTCGTCGTGATCGAACACAATCTGGATGTCATCAAGATGGCGGACCATATCATTGATCTGGGGCCTGAGGGCGGAAAAGACGGCGGAAGGATCATCGCTTGCGGTTCCCCCGAAGAGGTTGCCCGAGTTCCAAACTCCTATACAGGGCGGTTCCTTCACAAAATCCTTGGAATGGATGCCGGGTGAGCGCGATCGTTCGCTTAAAGGAGAAACAATAAAGTTCTTTTAAATGAAATCATTTCTTGTTATATTGTGAGTGTTGATACAAATTCAGTCTCAAAAGGAGCCTCCCCATGATCATGGAAATCGGAATTGTCGCCGGAGAGATTTGGCATTTCCTTGACGATAAGAAAAATGCCACTGCAGATGATCTTACCAAAGGTTTAAAACGTCCTCGCGAGCTTGTGTTGATGAGCCTCGGATGGCTTGCCCGCGAAGGTCATATCACTTTGGGGACTCCCGAAAGTGGTTATATGGCGACATTGAACCGAAAATAGTTTGTGAACGTGAAGTATTGTTGCGTTCTCAGCACGGTTCCAGGGATTCAAAAGGCCCGCACGCTCGCGGGCCTTTTAGTTTCTAAACGGCTTGCGGCATGCGTCCAGATCTTTCCCGGAATGGAGGCCCATTACCGCTGGCGCGGCAAAAAAGAAACCTCCAAAGAAGTGCTTCTCCTTATCAAGACGCGATACTCGCATTACAAGAAGCTCGAAAAGGTCCTCCTGGAAAATCATCCCTACGAAGTTCCCGAGATCGTTTGTCTTCCTATCACTCAAGGCAGCAGATCCTACCTGGATTGGATATCGACAGAAGTCGCCCCTTAAGTTTTTGACGTCTTTGAGCTGTAGGTCTGAATCTAGATCTTGGAAGGTGAGACGGCGATGAAGACTTTGGCGGCTTTCTGGCCTTCGTTCATGATTTGGTGTGGGAACGAGGCGTCGAAGTAGAGAGTTTCTTGGGCTTTGAGGTCGTATTCCTGATTCTCGAGCTTGATCTTGATGTGCCCGTCAAGGACCCACACGAATTTTTCCACGCCTCGCTCGTTGTGTTCCTTCTCCGTTTTGCCGCCACCTTGCAATGTTAAGAGAAGGGGGGTGATCTTCTTCTTGGAGCTTTCCTGTGTGAGCACTTCGACGTGAACTTCCTTGGTGTGATGGGTGGCCGTACGCGCTTCTTTGGCTTGATGGCTGATCTGCTCGTAGCGGCGATCCACTCCGGTGTAAAGCTCTGAAAGCCCGATGCCGAGTGTTTCGGCGATCTTTTCGTGGCTTTCGACCGTGCCGATCATCGTGCCGGTCTCGATGCGGGAAAGGGTGGCTTGGGCGATCCCGGTCTTTTGGGAGATCTCGACCAAGGTGAGCCCTTTTTCTCTGCGAAGCGTTCGTATACGTTGCCCTAGGTTCTTTAACATAGGTGTATTGTAAGCGAAAGGGGATCTTCGTCAAGCTGAATATAACAAAAATGAATAAAACTTAATATGATTATTATTAAATCTATGTTGACAAATAATCATATTCATGTTACCTTCCCGGTAACATAAAAAAAGGAGGTGTCACAATGAAGTATAGAACAGAAGTGAAGAGGGCCTTGGGGGTCCTGGTCATCGCCACGTTCTTTTTCGGAGGTCTTTCTATGATCGCCGCGGAAAAAGTGCTGGCGGGTCAACCCAAGGCGACCCTGCAACTCCAAGATCAGGCCCAACCCACGGTGATGGTGAATGTCAACAAAGCCACCGTGGAGGAACTGATCAAGGTCCGGGGGATCGGTCCTGTCATGGCCAAGCGGATCATTGAGCATCGCGATAAGAACGGCGCGTTCAAAACGATCGATGATCTGACGAAGGTTCAGGGCATTGGGGGTAACAAGTTGCAGCGCATTAAAGACCAGGTCATGGTCTAAGGCTGTACGCAAAGAGGCAGTCCCGAGGGGGGATCCCGGGGCCGTTTCTTTTGCGTTCCGGACCTGGAGGGGAAATCAAGTGACAGTGGAACTGCAAAAGACTCTAAACATAGAAAACGGTTATCGCCGGTGTCTTGCGAAGGTCGTGGACAGAACTGGTCGCTTCCTTCGTGAAGAGGGAGCTGACCGTGATTACGGCAATGTCCATGCCGTAAAATCCATTCTCTACGCGGCCATTGAACAGGCCGGCATGGAGACAGACCGAATGATCTCCGCCCAGGAATTACTCCGTGAGCTTCTGATGTTGGTGGCCTTGCAGGCCGATCCTGTTTGCCAAGAGCGACAGGAAGCATTGACAGTCCTTGAAAAACTCAAGAAGTGCCACCTCGGGTCATTTCAAATCTGAAATTTTAAATTTGAGATTTGAAATTCGAGGAAGGAGCTATCCAGGTGAAATTCGAACGCTTTGAAGATCTCCCGGTCTGGAAAGACAGTATCAGCCTGGCGGCGTCCATTTTTAAAATGACCCGGGACAAACGATTTCTCGGGCTCGGAGATATTTCGAACCAGATCCAGCGTGCCGGGCTTTCCATATCGAACAATATCGCAGAAGGATTCGAACGCGGGACGACGCAGGAGCTGATTTCGTTCCTTTATTACGCGCGGGGTTCTGCCGGAGAGGTGCGTTCTATCCTGTGGGTGATGGAACGTCTCGACGTTTTGAATGATCTCAGATCTGAAATCTCAAATTTGAGATCAGTCGCCGAAGCGATCTCACGCCAGATCCGGGGCTGGTCGGCGTCACTTCAGAATACCCCGATACGCGGGCAAAGATATCTTAATGATCAGACGAAGTCGATTTTTGAACAAGGAAAAAGCCGGAAGGCGTTCGAGGAAACTCTCAGGCAATATTATCAGCCGCAGCGCTAGAATTTCAGATTTGAGATCTCAAATACAGAAGGCTTAAAGGTTCCCCCCCCCCATAACTTGATTCGTCAGAGGGTTTTTGTTACAATGCCGCCTCTTTAAAGAAGCTCATTGAACCTGCTTAAATCTTTCATAGAAGACGATGCCTAAACCTTTGACGTTCCAAGAGTTAATACAAAATTTAAATGATTACTGGGCGAAGCAGGGTTGCCTTGTGATGCAACCCTATGACCTTGAGGTTGGCGCCGGCACTTTTTCTCCCCACACATTTCTCCGTGCCTTGGGTCCCGAGCCCTGGAAGGCCGCTTATGTCGAGCCTTCCCGGAGACCCACGGATGGTCGCTATGGCGAAAATCCGCACCGGACCCAGCAATACTATCAATACCAGGTCATTTTGAAACCGTCTCCCGGGAATCCTCAGGAACTTTATCTGAACAGCCTTCGTGCGGTCGGCATTGATCCTCTCGCGCATGATATTCGTTTTGTGGAGGACGACTGGGAATCCCCGACGCTTGGCGCGTGGGGCCTCGGATGGGAAGTGTGGCTCGACAGTCTTGAGATCACGCAATTCACTTATTTTCAGCAGTGCGGTTCGATCGATCTCGAGATGATCTCCTGTGAGATCACTTACGGTCTCGAACGCATTGCCATGTTCCTTCAGCAGAAGGATTCTCTTTTTGACATCCAGTGGAATGACCAGGTCACCTACGGTGATGTCCATCTTCAGGGCGAGAAGGAATTTTCAAAATTTAATTTCGAAGGATCGGATCCCGAGATCTACCGTCGCCACTTTGAGGACTACGAAAAACAAGCCGCGCGTTTGCTAGATGGCGGAATGGTCTTGCCAGCCTATGATTGCTGTCTCAAGACATCGCACATTTTCAATTTACTGGATGCCCGCGGTGCCGTGAGCGTGAACGAACGCCCCCGGTTCATCGCCCGGGTTCGGGCCCTGGCCCGTCGCTGCGCGGAAGGGTATCTTGAAAGTCGTAAGGCTCAGAATTTTCCATTGATTAAACAAAGAAAAAGTAAACATGCCTAATTTATTGATCGAGATCGGCGTTGAAGAGCTGCCCGTCGGCACTTTGGATGTTATCTATGACGAGCTGGCGGCGAAGACGCGCCAAAAGTTGACGGATGAACGCGTCACTTTTGAAGAGGTCAAGGTCGAAGCGACTCCTCGTCGCATCGCGCTCTTTGTCCAGGGCATTGCCTCGATGCAACCGGACCGGGAGCTTGAGATCTCGGGCCCCTCTCATGAGAAATGTTATGATCCCCAGGGAAAACCCACGCCGGTGCTGCAGGGATTCCTTCGGAGTAAACAAGCGACTGAAAAAGACATCGAAGTCAGAGAAACTCCCAAGGGGAAATTCATCTTTCTGAAGAAGAAAGAAAAAGGCGTAGCCGTGACGGCCCTTCTCCCGGATCTGATCAAAGGGCTTCTTGCTTCGCTTTCATTCCCGAAACTGATGCGTTGGGAAGCTTCGGGGTTCCGTTTCCCGCGGCCCATCCGGTGGTTGGTCGTCCTAATGGACGCCCAAAAAGTGCCGCTCACGCTCGCCGACGTAAAGTCCGGCAATAAGAGCTTTGGCCACCGCTTTCTTTCGCCCCAGAGTTTCGTGATCCCGAAGGCCGACTGGAAGGCCTACGTCGCGCTTCTCAAGAAGAAACATGTCTTTTTACCGATCAAGACGCGCGAGGATCTTGTCTTGGGAGCTCTTAAGAACCGTTTTGGGCAGAAGCAGTGTGATGAAGAACTGGCGCATATGAATGCCCAGCTTGTTGAGGAGCCTTTTTTTCTGTCCGGGACTTTTTCCCAGGAATATCTCGAGCTTCCCGCGGAAGTGCTGGCGAGCTGTATGAAGAAGAACCAGAAGGTTTTTGCCTGCTCGGACGCCAAGGGAAGAATGAAAAACCAATTCGTCGCGGTCATGAACGGCAAACGCAATGGCCTCGCGAAGATCCGTGCGGATTACGAGAACGTTCTCGACTCCCGGCTCAAGGACGCCCGTTATTTCTACGAGATGGATACGCGCGAATCATTCGAAAATAAAAAATCCGTGCTCGCTCAGCTCGTATATCTTGGGAAACTCGGTTCCGTTCTTGATAAGACCGAGCGGCTTGAGAAAATGGCCCCCGAGTTCGCGGCGGCGATCGGGAAAAAGGAACTCGGCCAGGATCTTGCGCGCGTTGCCACACTTTCCAAGATCGATCTCGTGACCCATCTTGTTTATGAAATGCCGGACCTCCAGGGCATCGTAGGCCGTGAATATGCCCGGGAAGCCAAGGAAAAGGACGAGGTTGCGGCGGCGATCGGGACTCAATATCTCCCCAGAAATCTTACGGAAGATCACGCAAAGGTTGCAAAGTCCATGAGCCTTCTCGGAGCGCTCTTTGGGATCATGGATCGCCTGGACCTTTTGGTCGGGGCCTTGGGCTCGGGCATTGAACCTACGGGAAGTCAGGATCCCTTTGCCCTACGTCGGGCGGGCGGCATCGTCGTGAAGCTTGTCCGGGCGTTCGGCATCTCTTTTTCTCTGGGGCAGTTCATCGAGACAGACATGAAATGCTACGGTGATAAGTTGACCAAGAAAGAAGATCTGAAGTCGAGACTCATTCGATTCCTGCAAGAGCGCGTGTCGTTCGAATTAGGCGTCAAAGCCGGGACGCGGTCTTTTGAGATCCTTCAGGCGGTGATGCGTTCTTCTTTCGAGGAAATTGCGGATGTGTTTAAACGGTTTGATGCGTTGGCTCGAATGGATGAAAAGGTTCTGATCAAGGCGGCCAAAGTGATCCAAAGGACGGCGAATATGCTGAAGGGTTATCAAGGAACGACCGGCCAACCGAAGGAAGAGCTTTTAGTGGAAGCTGCCGAGAAGAAGCTTTTTGAATTATTGCGTACAAAGGCCCAAGATGTCACCGGGCCTGTCGAAGCGGGGGAGTATGCGAAGGCGACCCGGATCTTCGCGGATGTTTTCTCAGCGCCCTTGAACGATTTCTTCGACCATGTCCTCGTGAACGCGGAGGATGCTACAGTACGCGGGAATCGGATGGCGCTTATTGCGGAGGTGAAGGGCCTTTATGTCGCAGAGGTCGCCGATCTTTCGGTGCTATCCAGAATCGACGAAGAGTGATATAATCCGCGCTCTTCGTAAGTCCCCCTGAAGGTCCTTTAGTGGGTGGTTTTTTGTAATTGTCCGTAATCTATCAAAACAACAAGAAGTGAAAAGGAGCGAACCATGGGTACCGCGACATGCAAGAAATCTTCAAAAGGTAAGTCTAAATCCAAGTGTTCTAAATACGTTTATTTCTTCGGGAATGGAAAAGCCGAAGGCGACGCCAAGATGAAGGAACTCTTGGGCGGCAAAGGCGCGAATCTCGCCGAAATGACGAATATCGGCATTCCTGTTCCGGCCGGTTTCACGATCACGACCGAGACGTGCGATCTTTACAACAAGAACGGCAAAAAGTGGCCCGCGGGTCTTGAAGAGCAAGTGCGCGAAAATGTCGCGAAGCTCGAGAAGGCCATGGGGCTCAAGCTCGGGGACCGGAACAATCCGCTCCTCGTTTCCATCCGTTCCGGCGCCGCGGCTTCGATGCCGGGCATGATGGACACCGTGCTGAACCTCGGTCTCAATTCCGAGGTGGTGCAGGGGTTGATCGTCAAGACGGAGAACGAGCGTTTTGCGTGGGATTCCTATCGCCGTTTCATCCAGATGTTCGGCGACGTCGTGATGGAAGTGCCCCATGATGATTTCGAACACGTGCTAGAAAAGAAAAAACAGCAGGTGGGCGCGAAGACGGACACCGAGCTTAACGCCAATGACCTCAAAGACGTGGTGCGCCAGTACAAGAAGATCTATCTGGATCACACGAAGGAAGAATTCCCTCAGGATCCTTTCGAACAGCTTATGAAAGCGACGAATGCCGTATTCAATTCGTGGAACAATCCTCGCGCGATCAAGTATCGCCAGATCAATGAGATCCGCGGCCTTCTCGGAACGGCCGTGAACATTCAGGCCATGGTGTTCGGGAACATGGGCGACACCTCCGGCACGGGTGTTTGCTTTACGCGCAATCCTTCGACCGGCGAGAACAAGTTCTACGGCGAATATCTGATCAACGCCCAGGGCGAAGACGTCGTGGCCGGTATCCGTACGCCGGAACCGATCGCGGTGCTTGCCGAAAAATGGCCGTCGGTCTACAAACAGCTGGATGCTCTCCGCCTGCGCCTTGAGAAACATTACAAGGACATGCAGGACATCGAGTTCACGATCCAGGAAGGGAAGCTCTACATCCTTCAGACCCGGAACGGCAAGCGGACCGCCGCAGCCGCTGTTCGTGTCGCAGTCGAGCTTGTGAAAGAAAAAGTGCTGAGCCGGGATCAGGCCCTCTTGAGGGTGGACCCCAAGCAGTTGGATCAGTTGCTCCACCCGACATTCGATCCGAAACAGAAAAAAGATGTCATCGCGAAGGGGTTGCCTGCTTCTCCGGGCGCCGCGACCGGGAAGGTGGTGTTTACCGCTGAGGACGCCGAAGCTTGGGCGAAAAAAGGTGAAGCGGTGATTCTGGTTCGTATCGAGACCTCGCCGGAGGATATTGGCGGTATGAACGTCGCGAAAGGTATTTTGACAGCGCGCGGTGGTATGACCTCTCACGCGGCGGTCGTGGCTCGTGGCATGGGGAAATGCTGTGTGGCCGGTGTCAGTGATATCCAGATCGATTACAAGACCCGCCAATTTACAGCCGGAAAAGTGGTTGTGAAAGAGGGGGATTTTATTTCTCTCGACGGCAGTTTGGGGCAGGTCTATGTCGGCAAACTCAGCACCATCGAATCCAAGCTTTCAGGCGATTTTGCGACCTTGATGAAGTGGGCGGATGAGGCCCGCAAGCTCAAGGTTCGTACGAACGGGGACACCCCGCACGACGCGGAAGTGGCCCGCCGTTTTGGCGCCGAGGGGATCGGTCTTTGCCGCACGGAACACATGTTCTTCGAAGGGGATCGTATCATCGCCGTTCGTGAGATGATCTTGGCCAACGACCTAGCCGGTCGTGAGAAGGCCCTCTCCAAGCTCCTGCCGATGCAGCGCGGGGATTTCGAAGGGATCTTCGAAGCGATGAAAGGTTTTCCTGTGACGATCCGTCTTCTGGACCCGCCGCTTCACGAGTTCCTTCCTCAGGAAGCCGCGAATCAGCAGGAAATGGCGGACGTTATGAAGGTGCCGGTCGAAGTGGTCAAGCAGAAGGTTGAAGCGCTTCACGAATTCAATCCGATGCTCGGTCACCGCGGCTGCCGTCTTGGGATCACGTATCCTGAGATCTATGCCATGCAGGTCCGTGCCATTATCGAAGCGGCTTGCAATCTGAAGAAGAAGGGCACGAAGATCGTTCCTGAGATCATGATCCCGCTCGTCGGGACCAAAAAGGAACTCGAGATCCTGAAGGACCTCTCCATTGAGACCATCAACAAGGTCTTCGCGGAAAAGGGAACCAAGGTCGAGTACATGATCGGAACCATGATCGAAGTGCCCCGGGCGGCGCTTACGGCGGACCGCGTCGCGGAGATCGCCGAGTTCTTCTCATTCGGTACGAACGATCTCACGCAGATGACGCTTGGCTTTTCGCGTGACGATTCGGGTTCCTTCATGGGCGCGTATCTCGACCAGGGGATCTACGAAAAAGACGTGTTCCAGTCGATCGACGAAGAAGGCGTTGGATCTTTGATTCAACTTGCTGTGGAGAAAGGCCGTAAAACGAAGAAGGACCTGAAGATCGGTATTTGCGGCGAGCACGGCGGGGATCCCAGTTCGATCGCTTTCTGTAACAAGGTCGGGATGAATTACGTCAGCTGTTCGCCTTACCGTGTTCCGATCGCCAGACTCGCGGCGGCTCAAGCGGTTCTTCGGCAGAAGAAATAAGCGAGCGTTCTTTAGACATCGCGATGCCATTGACATAATAGGTTTTCGGGGCCGCGTCGGTTCAACCTCTTTTGAGGCGCGAGCAGACGCGGTTCCGTAGACCTGTTATGTCGCATTCACAACGATACTTGGAATGATCCTGAGCTCCGTGGTTGATCGGGGCGAAGGAAACTGGATCCTATGGTAGGTAAAAAAAAAGAAGAAAGACGAAAAGAAGAAAAGCCGCCCCGCTGGCGGGCGACATTCCAAGCGTTCCCATTTCATTCCCAAGGTTCCTAAATCCTCGAAGTCCCAAAAACAATCTCTTCCCAAAGTTCAAGTCACTCCTGAAGAGACGGAAGCTCTTCTGCTTCGCGAAAAAGAACTCCAGAAAGAGGCGGAAAGCATCCTCAAGGTGGATGGGTTGCTCGATCGCCGCAAACGCGAGCGTGAGGATGAAGAGCCGGATGCGCACGCTGATGACGAGGCGGATCAAACCCTCGACCGCACCTCCATGAGGATCTATCTTGATCAGATCGAACATATCCCGCTGTTGAAGGCTGAGGAAGAGATCTCCCTTGGAAAAAAAGTGCAGGCCGGGGGGCTTAAGAGCGAAGACGCGCGCCAGCAGATGATCCGTTCCAATCTCCGTTTGGTGATCTCTCTTGCGAAACGTTATGCCCATATGGGGTTGCCGTTCTCGGATCTTGTCGAGGAAGGGAATATCGGTCTGATGCGGGCGGTGGAAAAATTTGATCCCAGCAGAGGTTATCGTTTTTCGACTTATGCCTCCTGGTGGATCAAACAAGGCATGATGCGTTCTCTTTCCAACCACGGAAAAACGATCCGCATTCCGGTCTATATGTATGACATTATTTCCAAGTGGCGCCGGGTGCGGGATGCGTTGATGCAGCGTCTCAGCCGCATGCCGACAAGGCGTGAGATCGCGAAGGTGCTCGAGATCCCGACCTCGAAAGTGAAAAAGATCGAAAGCATTGTGAACCGTCCGAGTTCGCTCAATACGCCGCTTAGCCTTGACGGTAAAGCGGAACTGATCGACGTTCTCGAAGATGACAAAGGACGCAATCCGGACGCGCTCGTCGGGGAAATGCTCAAAAGTGAACGGGTTCGAAAATTGCTGGGCGTTCTGGATGATCGGGAACGCGAAGTCCTGGAGCGGCGCTTCGGGTTGGTCCATCACGATCCGCACACGCTGGCGGAAGTCGCGGACCATTTCAAAGTCACGAGGGAACGTATTCGCCAGATCGAGTGCGTTGTCTTGAAAAAAGTCCGTGCCCAGCTCACCCTGGAAGGCGACCAGTTCGAGAATTATCTTCCGCATTAAATTTTCAAACGTCTGAAAAGGAGTTCCCATGGATCTGAAAGCCCTTAAAGCCAAGGTTCGCAATATTCCCGATTTTCCCAAGAAAGGTATCCTTTTCCGGGATATCACGCCCCTTTTGAAGGACTCGAAGTCGCTTCGCGAGGTTATCGCCCGGCTGGCGAAGTCCCTCAAAGGGAAAAAAGTCGCCGCGGTGGTGGGGATCGAGTCCCGCGGTTTCATTTTCGGGACGGCCCTTGCGACCAAGCTTGGGGTAGGTTTTGTTCCCATCCGCAAGAAAGGGAAACTTCCCTGGAAGACCAAGCGCATTGCTTGCACGCTGGAGTATGGCGAAGAGATCCTCGAGATCCATCAGGATGCGGTCAAGCGCGGAGAAAAAGTGGTGATCGTGGACGATCTTTTGGCAACTGGCGGGACGGCCGCTGCGGCCGCGAAGCTTGTGGAATCGATCGGCGGCAAAGTGGCGAAGATCGCGTTTGTGATCGAGTTGGGTTTTTTGAAGGGCCGGGAGAATCTGAAGAAACACGACGTCTTCTCGCTGATCCAGTATTAAAGCAAGACAATAGACTAGAGACCGAAGACCGTAGCAGGAATATTTTAAGACTTTGGTCTATAGTCTGTGGTCTATGGTCTAAAACGCCCCCATAGCTCAATTGGATAGAGCATCTCCTTCCTAAGGAGAGGGTTGCATGTTCGATTCATGCTGGGGGCATTGATTTTCCATACAGTTCCAGCGCGACGCGTGAGGAAAATATCAAAATGAGACAGCCTATGAGAATCTCTTTCGGATGGGCGGTGGCGATCCTGGTTTTGATCTTCACAGGGGTGGGCACGGTTCAGGGGGTGGAAGAGACTTCTCAAAAGTCCGCAAAGCCGCTTTCCGAAGCCCAGCTTGCCACGCTGAAATCCGAGTGGGAAGCGGTCCGTGACGAGCAGGTCCAGATGATCCGCGAAAAACAGGACCAGCTCGAAAAACTCAAGGAAGAGATCTTTTCCAAAATGAAGAGCCCGGGCGGGAGTTCCTTGTCAGAAGCCCAAAAGGCGGCTCTGGAGGCCGAGCGTCAGAAAATCGCCGCGGAAATGAACAGCCAGAAAGAAAACCTTCGCCAGCTTCAAGTTGCGCTTGACGAAAAGACCCGCCAGCTTCAGATAGAGAGAGACCGTTTCGAACAGGAAAAACTGAAGGCCGTTCGCTAGGCCGCCTGTCCTATGCTGGAAAAGAATTCCCTCAGGAAGATACTCCTCGATAAAAGAAAAAATATTCCGACCCCTCTGAGACATGACAAAAGCCGCCGTATTTTTCGCGCATTGGCCAAGGTCCCTGGTTTTCGGAAGGCGGAGCATGTTGCTCTTTATTACGGGATCGCGCCGGAAGTCGAGACGAAACTCTTTTTAAAAAAGGTCCTGAGAGACAAAAAAATTTATCTACCACGGGTTGAGCCGCGAAAGCGTTTGTCCTTGTGCTTCGTACGTTCACTTTCCAAAGATCTGAAAAGGGGCGCTTACAATATTCGTGAGCCCAGGGCTTTTTGCGAGGAGCGGACGGCCGGTCACATGGACATCATTATCGTTCCGGGCGTGGCCTTTGACAGGCGTGGCGGGCGCCTCGGGCGTGGGGGAGGGTACTACGACCGGCTTCTCAAGAAAGCCAAAAAGGTCGTCAAGATCGGCGTGTGCTTCCGGGAACAGATCGTGAAAAAAGTTCCGATGGGAAAGCGCGATGTGAAAGTGGATCGAGTCATTACAGACTGAAATTCGTTCAACGCACAACGCTCAATGAGAAAGTTTTGACGTTGTGCTTTGCGCGTTGTGCTGTCTGTGGAAAGGTGTGAAAGTTTTGGATATGCGTGATCTTGATTCTAATGATAAAGAAAGAAAAATTTACACCGTCAGCCAGCTCAACCGGCAAAGCCGGTTGCTTCTGGAATCCAAACTCCCATCGGTCTGGGTGGAAGGGGAGATCTCGAACTTCAAACACCATAGTTCCGGGCATATTTACCTGACGCTCAAGGACGCGTCGGCGCAGATCTCAGCGGCTTTTTTCAGCCAGTACCAGCGCGGACTTCGGTTTGAGCTCAAGGACGGACTCAAGGTCCTCGCGTTCTGCCGCGTCTCGATCTACGAGGCGCGCGGCCAGTACCAGCTTTATATCGAACGCATCGAGCCTCAGGGCGTTGGGGCGCTCCAGTTGGCATTCCAGCAATTGAAAGAGAAGCTGGCCAAGGAAGGATTGTTCGCTGAGGAGAGGAAACGGCCCATCCCGAGATTTCCGAAGACCGTAGGCGTGATCACTTCACCCACAGGGGCCGCGATCCAGGATATCTTGAACGTGGTGAACCGGCGGTTCTGCGGGACGCACATTCAGCTTTACCCGGTCAAGGTGCAGGGAGAAGGCTCGGCGGGGGAGATTGCTGCGGCCATTGAGACGATGAACGAACATTCGGAGGCCGAGGTTCTGATCGTGGGGCGCGGCGGCGGAAGCATCGAGGACCTTTGGGCTTTTAACGAGGAGCCTGTGGCTCGTGCGGTTTTTAATTCGCGGATCCCCGTGATCTCCGCAGTAGGGCACGAAAGCGACTGGACGATCTGTGATCTTGTGGCGGACCTTCGGGCGCCCACGCCCTCTGCGGCTGCGGAACTTGTGGTCTCAAGCCGTCTTGAGCTTGAAGAACGTCTGCGCGGACACAAGGAAAGACTCGGTCTTTCGATAAACGGTATGTTCGAAGAAGGCCGGGAGAGGCTTTCGGACCTGGCCTCGAGCGCGGCCTTTCGTCAGCCGCAATTCCTTTTGGACCAGTTTACCGGACAAGTGGATGACCTGGGACGTCGGATGACACTTCGCCTTGAAAGTTTTGTGAGTTCCAAAAAGCAGGCCTTTCAGGGTATCATGGGCCGGTTGAACGCGCTGAATCCTCTCGCGATCCTCGAACGGGGTTATTCCGTAAGCTTTAATGAACAGGGCGAGATCGTGAAGGATGTCCGGCGGCTTTCGGTAGGAGATGTGGTGCGAACACGGCTTCATAAAGGTTCTTTGGTTTCAAAAATTACCGACATAAACCCATAAGGAAATATCCTATGAACGAAAAATTCCAATTTGAAAAAGCGCTGGAAGACCTTGAAAAGATCGTGGAAGCGATGGAAAGCGGGGAGTTGACGCTCGACCAGGCGCTCAAGAAATACGAAGAGGGCGTTGGGTTGGTGCGGGCCTGCCAGTCTAAACTCACCGAAACGGAAAAGAAGATCGAGGTCCTGACCAAAAGTCTGGACGGGTCCCTCAAAAAAGAGGCTTTTGATCCTGACGCTACGGCTCCAAGAACGAAAAAGAAAAAAGCTTCCGACGAAGAGGCCTAGCCAGATGCTTATGACCTACGAACAATATTTCAAGCGGCATCTGGGACTCATTGAAAAAAGCCTAAAAGGTCTGTTGCTCGCGCATGAAGCTCGACCGGTCAGTATCCACAAGGCCATGCAGTACGCGATCTTCACGGGCGGAAAAAGGTTCCGGCCTGTGCTCACGCTCAGCGCGTGCGAGGCGTGTGGCGGAAAACCCCAGGATGCGATCCCTGCGGCGCTGGCCATCGAAGCGATCCACACTTATTCGCTTATTCATGACGATCTTCCGGCTTTGGATAACGATGATATGCGTCGCGGGAAACCCACGTGTCACAAGAAATTCGGCGAGGCGAACGCGATCCTCGCGGGAGACGCGCTCCTGACCCTGGCGTTCGAGTGGATCTCGGAGATCAGTCCGGCGCAGCGGGCAATCCATGTCCTGCGCGAAATATCCAGGGCCGCGGGAACACGGGGGATGATCGGCGGACAGGTCGCGGACCTCGAAGCTCCTGCTCGGAAAAAGACGCTGGCGGAGCACGATTTCATCAGTCGTCTCAAGACGGGCGCGCTTATTCGCGTTAGCGCGGTCGCCGGGGCTATTGCCGCGGGCGCCGGGACGCGCAAACTCGAAGCCGTGACCCGTTACGGGGAATGCTTAGGACTTGCGTTCCAGGTCGTAGATGATATTCTGGACGGGGACGGATATTGCAAAGTCATGAGCGTTAAAACAGCTACGGCGAAAGCGGTCAGTCTTATCGCGCAGGCCAAAAGGGAAGCGGCGAAATTAGGTCGCAAAGCGGCCCCGCTCGTTTTCTTAGCGGATTTTCTTGGATCACGTATACCCCATCAATCTTAAAAAAGATCATTTTCTCGACTTATGACGAACTGGATCGATAAAATCAAGTGCCCGCAGGACCTGAAGCAGGTGCCCCTGGAAAAACTTCCGGAGGTGGCTGAAGAGTACCGTCATTTTCTGATCGAGTCGGTAGCCAAGACCGGCGGCCACCTGGGCGCGAGCCTCGGGGTGCTGGAGCTTTCGATCGCTCTCCACTATGTTCTGAATTCTCCCGAAGACAAGATCTGCTGGGATGTCGGGCATCAGGCCTATGTTCATAAGATGATCACGGGCCGCAAGGACCGGATGAATACTCTGCGTCAGCCCGGCGGGTTGAGCGGTTTTCCTGCCCCTTGGGAAAATCCTCACGACCCTTTTATCGTGGGCCATGCCGGCACGGCGATCTCGCAGGCCTTGGGGCTTGCCGCCGCGAGGGATATCAAAAAAGGAAATGAAAAGGTCGTGGCCGTGGTCGGTGACGGTGCCATGACCGCGGGACTTTCCTTCGAGGCCCTGAATACCGCCGGACATCTCAAGAAGAACATGCTGATCGTCCTGAACGACAACGAGATGTCCATCGCGAAGAACGTGGGAGGGATGAGCCGTTACCTCAACCGGGTCATTACGAATCCCCTCTACAACCGCATTCGCGGGGAGGTCGACAAACAGCTTGGCCGTTTTCCCCGTCTCAAAAAATTCTCGAACGCTTCCCTGGAAGGCATGAAACATCTTTTCGTGCCCGGGATCATTTTCGAGGAGCTGGGTTTCCGGTATTTCGGACCCGTGGATGGACATGATGTCCTGGGGCTCGTGAAGACCTTGCGAGATGTGCTCGCCCTCAATTCCTGCAGTTTTCTTCATATTCTTACCAAAAAAGGGAAGGGCTGCGCCTTCGCCGAAAAGGATGAGGAGAAAGGGCACGGGGTCGGTCCTTTTAACGTGAAGACTGGAGAAAAGATTGAGGTCGCCACTTCGAAGACTGACGCCGCAGGTGTATCGTATACCCAGGCCTTTGCGGACGCTCTTTCCAAACAGGCGCGCCGCAATCCCAAAGTGGTCGCGATCACCGCGGCCATGCCGTCCGGGACGGGCTTGTCTCAATTCCAGAAAGAATTCCCGGAGCGTTTCTTCGACGTCGGGATCGCGGAACAGAACGCCGTGACTTTCGCGGGGGCCCTCGCGCGGGGGGGACTGAGGCCCGTGGTCGCGATCTATTCGTCTTTTTTGCAACGCGCCCACGATTCCATCATGCATGACGTCGCGCTCCAGCGCCAAAGCATTGTGATCGGAATTGACCGCGCGGGCCTTGTCGGCGCCGACGGGGCCACGCATCAGGGGATCTTCGATATCGCCTATCTCGGGTCCGTGCCGGGGATCGTGTTGGCATCGCCTGTCGACGAATATGAAATGGAAAAAATGATGGAGCTCGCGTTAGACCACACTTCGGTCTTCGCGATCCGTTATCCGCGGGCGAATATTCCCAAGATGTTCGATGCCTTCCCCAAGAAGAGCTTTGAAGTAGGCGAAGGGGAGTTGCTCTTTGACGGTGAGGATGTCACGCTTCTCGCGCTTGGCAATATGGTGGAGACTGCCTGCAAGGCGCACGCGCTCCTCAAGAAAGAAGGCATCTCGGCCCGGATCGTGAACATGCGTTTTGCCCGGCCTCTTGATGAACAGTTGATCCTGGATTCCATCAAAAAGACGAAGTTCCTTTTTACTCTGGAAGAACACGTCGGTACCGGCGGCTTTGGGTCCCGGGTCCTGGAATTCCTGGAAGAAAAGAATGTCCGCAACGTTCCGCTCAAACGCTTCGCCCTTCCGGACGAATTCATCGAACACGGCTCCCGCGAAGCTCAGCTCGACGAGTTCGGCCTTTCCCCCGAAAAGATCGCCGCCGCAATTCTCAAAGAACTCCATCCCCAGAAGAAGTGACCCAAACCGCTCGTGCGTCCGGTCAACGGAATGCAAGCGCCAGACAGGAGAGTGAACGGTGGACCTTCAAACGCACGCGAAAAAATTGAAGGTCGCGTTACTGGTGGCGGGACTTATGCTCTGTCTCGCGGTCTTTCCGGGCATGCCTTACGTTTTTTACGTCCTGCTCAAATGGGCTGTTTGCGGTGCCGCGGTCTACGGGGCCCTGAATTTCAGGGACGACCCGCGTCTGAGACGGAACTTTTGGCCCCTCGCGGTCCTGGCCCTGCTCTTCAATCCCTTCGTCCCGGCCCCTCTGACGCCGCTCATTTGGCTCATCCTCGATCTCGGAACCGCGGTTTATTTCCTCACCCTCTCCAAGAAGTTTTGAACCTGAAAAATTTCTTGAAACTTTTCCCTCAGGAGCAGAGACTCTATCTATTAAATGGAGAGAGGTTAACGTCCTTACGATAATGAAAATCAACGTCTCCCCGCGGACGGCGTCCCGTTAACGCGTTAACGTTAACCGTTAAATCAGAAAGCAAAACTGTTAACTGCAACCCCGGAAAACTCTAATTCATGCCGGTAGTAAAAATGGGGTGGGCTCAGTACCATTTGATAAGATATCTGCTTGATGCAGAGGAGGGAGAGAAAATGTTTGACGTGGATTCCACACAGCTCCTTTATTTCTTTAGTACGCTTGCGCAGTGTGCGGTTGCTTTTGCGGCATTAATCGGTGTATTTGCGATTTTTAGATTGCAAACAAACTCATCCATTGTAATTCAGAAGCATCGAGAAGCGGCTGAGTGGTTGCGCTCAAAAAAGGATGCGCGGTCTTTACTGCAAATACAAATAGAAGCGGTTGATTCAGAATGTCATGAAGGGGTGAAAAAGGAACTTCGTAGAATAAGCGATAAGGTCGACATCTACAGTTTGGATTTGATGGGTGAAGCAAATCGGCATATGAGTGAAATTGATGATGCTGAAAGGTTTCCGGATGCATTGTCGAATTTGATTTCTTATCCATTAAAACTTTGGGCGAGTCTATTTTTAGTGTCTATTGCCGCGATTCCATTTACAAAACCAATAAAGGGAGGTTTCGATTTAATTGTTTGCATAGTTGTAATTTTTCTTACTGGCTATTTGTTGCTTGAAACAAAAAAAGTAATTCAAAAGTGTCTTAATTTAAAGAGCTGAAAACACAGGGTCGGGGGACACATCACTTAATTGAAAATGGAACCCAATTCCAGACCCGGTCTGGAATGGGGTAGGAGGAAGGTTCCCAAGATGAAAAAGATGAAAATGCTCGGCATTTTTCTCGTTTTGATCCTTATGACCTCCGCGATTCTTCCAGCAGAAGCCACTCCCGGCGGGGAAGTCACGGCGCTGCCGGAGGTTAAGGCTTATGATCAGTTGGTGTCGGCGATCCGTGGGGCACGGGCCGAAGCCCGAGTCCGGGTGGAAAAGGCCGTGGAACGGGAGCGGGTGCGCGAGGCGTGGGAGATCGGAAGACTGATCGATGCGCATGTGCTTCAGCACAAGGAACGGGCAGACTATGCCGAGCATGTCCTGGGACGGCTCTCCGGCGATCTTGGGATGAGCGGGCGTGAGCTTTATTACTCACTTAGATTTTACCGGGCCTACCCGATTTTGCCGCGTGCGTCAAAATTGAGCTGGTCGGAGTACCGCGACCTGCTTTCGGTCAATGATCCTGAAGAACGGCAAACCCTTGCCGAGAGGACAGAAAAAGAAAATTGGACGAGGGGCCGGTTGCGCGAAGAGATCCGGAATGTTACCCGGGGTGAAAAACCAATCCTCGAGGAAGTTCTTACCGCCGAGCCTGGTATTCCGCATACGTACCGTGTTGTCCGGGGGACGGAGGAAAAGGAACGGGTGCTCGATCTTGGATTTTCCAATTACTACACACCCGCCAAGGGATTTTCCTTTCAGGAGAAAGATATTCTTCAGGTCGTGAACGGTGAATACAGGAAACTCGACAACGCGACCGAAGACGATCTTTATACCTATGAGATCAAAGTCCTCGAGGTCCTGGATGGCGATACGATCAAGGCCTTGATCGATCTCGGTTTCGGGTTCCGGACAGTTCAGAAACTCCGCCTGCGAGGGATTGACGCCCCTGAGATAATGACCGCGGACGGGATGGAATCGAAGGCATTCTTAGAAAAAGAATTAAGAATCACAGAAGCAGAGAAGCAAGAAAAATCTCTGCCTCTTGCCTCTGGCGTCTCAGCTTCTTCCGTTCTTATTCGAACAGTGAAATCAGACAAGTACGACCGCTACTTGGCCGATCTTTTTATTGCCCTTGCCCCCAACGGGCAAGGACGGCTTCGGCAGGAACTTGATGTTCCTGGCCGAGCCGACATTTATATAAACCAGAAACTGATCGACGAAGGCATGGCGGTCAGAGTGGAAGAATAGGCGGAGCGTTCATGGAACCGATCTCTTTTGAACTGACCACGGAATATATCGAACTTTTCAAGCTTCTCAAGGTGACGGGGCTTTGTGAGAGCGGGGGGATGGCCAAGTGCGCGGTTTCGCAGTCGGCGGTGAAAGTCGACGGGCAGATCGAGATGCGAAAGGCTTGCAAGATCCGCAAAGGGCAGCGGGTGGAGTACGCCGGAGAAACGATTCTCGTGGATTAAAAATGGAGTGCGCTTATAGCCTGAAGCGCATAGCCTTTAGCTAAAAGCTATAGGCTATCAGCTATAAGCCATATATGCTTCTATGCTTGAATCGGGAGTGCGGAGTATTTAAAATAGATTCCAAACGAGGGGCTTAGAGATGGAAAAAATCGGGATCGTCGTCAATCAGAAGAAAAAAGGCGCGCCGGAGCTTTGCGTGAAGCTCAAGGAATGGCTCGCGAAACGGGATATTCCTGTTCGGGACTCTCTGACCTCTTCGTTCGACGAATTGATCGAAAGTTCGACGCTCCTACTCTGCCTCGGCGGGGACGGGACCATTCTTTCTGTGGTGAGTCGCATGAAGAACCGTGTTGTGCCGATCCTGGGCGTGAATTTTGGGAAGCTCGGATTTCTGACCGAGGCGAAAGCCGAGGAGGTTTTTGAGGAGCTGAACGCCTATCTTCTTCAGAAGCCGATGGTGGAAAACAGGCTGATGCTTTCCTGCACCGCGAAAAGCAAAAAAGGCGATCAGGGCCGGCGGTTCATTGCGCTGAACGATATCGTGATCAGTCGCGAAGGACTGGCCCGTATCCTCCAACTGGATGTCACAATCTCGGGGGAGAAGTTCACGAGTTTCAGGGGCGACGGGGTCGTGATCGCCTCTCCGACAGGTTCTACCGCTTACTCGCTTTCCGCGGGCGGCGCGGTGGTGCATCCCAAACTCGAGGCGATCCTTATTACGCCCATCTGTCCTCATGCCCTCAATCTGCGCGCTCTGGTGATCGGGGCGGATGAGAAGATCACGATCCGTATCCGCACGGAAAACCCCAATGAAAAGGCCCTCCTTACGGCCGATGGTCAAGAAAAGATCGAAATCGACGATAGCTATAGCGTCGAAGTGACCCGCTTCCACATGCCTTTGTCTCTGGTGAAGAGCACGAAGCGGGGTTATCTCCAGACGCTCAGGGAGAATTTCAAGTTCCCTGATTTCGATTAAGGGGAAAGTCTTCCTGAGGTTCAAGGGGAAGGATCCCCACCAGGAGGATTAGGCCATCGCTAAATTGCTGATCGTGGACGACGAAAAAATGATCTGTGAGGAGTTCCGCGAGACCCTCGAGCATGAAGGCCATGAGGTGGATTGCGCTTTGAACGGCAAGGAGGGGCTCCGGAAGATCCAGGACCACGATTATAATCTCGTTTTTCTTGACTCTTCGATGCCCTTCATGGATGGGAAGAAAGTCCTGGAACGGATCCGCCATTTCAGCCAGGTCCCTGTGGCTCTGATCACGGGTTTTATCACGGAGTCTAAGGAAAAAGAGATCCTTCATCTTGGAGCCGCGGCCTGCTTGCGCAAGCCCTTGGACCTTGACCGCGTGAAATCCCTCATTCATACTGTGGCGCGTACGACCCCGCATTGATTTGAAATTTCAAATTTGAGATCCTAGACCATGTCTGACATTCGAGTTCGTTTTGCCCCGTCCCCGACGGGATACCTGCATATTGGCGGCGTGCGCACCGCGCTTTTCAACTATCTCTATGCCCGCCAGCAGGGAGGAAAATTCCTGCTGCGGATCGAAGACACCGACCGGCAGCGTTCAACGCCCGAATTCGAGAAAGAGATTCTCGATTCGATGAAATGGCTCGGAATGGAATGGGACGAGGATCTGGTCCATCAAAGCAGCCGGCTAGACCGGTATCGTGAAGTCGCGCAGGAGCTAGTCTCCAAAGGTCTCGCCTATGAATTCGAAGGGGCCATCAAGTTCAAGATCCCGCAGACCGAGGTCAAGGTCTATGACATCGTTCGCGGGGAAGTGACCTACGACTCCAAGGAATTTGACGACCTTGTCATCATGAAATCCGATGGCTATCCGGTCTTTCATCTGGCCGTGGTCGTGGATGATCATGATATGGGAATCACGCATGTGGTGCGCGGGGAAGACCATCTTCCGAACACGCCGCGGCACGTGCTGCTCCAGCAGGCGCTGGGTTGGAAATCCCCGAAGTACGCTCATCTGCCGCTCATTTTCGGTTCGGACGGCACTCCGCTTTCCAAGCGTCACGGAGCCGTGGCGGTCACCGAATATCGCAACAAGGGTTTTCTCCCGCAAGGGCTTATCAATTATCTGGCGCTTCTTGGCTGGAATCCTGGGACGCCTCAGGAGATCTTTTCGCTTCCGGAGCTTGTGAAGCAGTTCTCTCTCAAGCGTGTGATCAAATCGAACGCCCAGTTCAATCCTGAAAAGCTATTTTGGGTGAACGGTCAGCACATTCGTGCCATTCCGGGCGAAGACTACGAAAAACAAATGACGGAGTTCTGGAAGGATAAGATGGAGCCCCTGCCGGAAGAAAAATGGCGGAAGCTGATCGCGCTTTACCGGCCCCGTATCCAGACTTACGGGGAGCTTAAAGACCAGACCGCGTATTGTTTTACTCCGCCGGAATACAAGGACGTCGCTTTCATGACGGAGATCAAAACTCATGCGCCGGCGATGGCTCTTCTGAAACAATTATGTGAGGTCCTTGAGGATGTTGGCGATTTCGACGATGTCCAGCTTTTGGACCAGAAGACAAAACAAGTAGCGGAAGCCGCTGGCTTGAAGCCCAAAGATATTATCCATCCTCTCCGGTTCGTTCTCACGGGCGGCACGGCGAGCCCCGGAATGTTTGAAGTGATGAGCCTGATCGGCAAAGAGGCTTGTCTGGATCGCCTCCGGCGCTTTCTCTCCTAAAACACCGCAATCGCAATTTCTCGGGGGAGGATTTTACTGTTGAATATCGCTAAAAATAATATAAAATATTCTAATTCAGAAAACGTAACTGACAATACACTTGTCTATACAAAAAAACAGTGCTATATTCGAGGTGAGTCTTTGAAAGTTCGATGGGACGTTGAAAAGAGCCGCGTATTGAAGTGTCAGCGCGGGGTGTCGTTTGAGGAGATGGTGCGGCATCGGATCATTGCCATTGTGGACCATCCCCAGCGGTCCGATCAACGGAAGATCTTATTTGAATATGAGGGCTATGTCTGGGTGGCGCCTTGCGTGTTCGAAGAGGACGGTGTGTTTTTGAAGACGCTTTATCCGTGCCGGAAATATACGAAACTTTACGGGGGAGAGATCGAAGATGAAGAAGATTGACTGGAAGAAAATGAAATTAACGGAAGAAGAAAAACAGGCGGATGAGGACCTCTGCGCGGGCGTCTATCAGCCCGTAAGCCGTGAGGAGTTTTTCAAGATCAAAGAGGCGATCGATCAGTGGAAGAAGAGCGCGGTGCTTAATATGCGCGTCAATCCGGAAGATATGATGTTGATCAAGGAAAAGGCCGCAAAGCTCGGCGTCCGTTATCAGACCTTTATCGCGGCGTATCTTCATCGTCTCGCCCGAAGTTAATAAATCTGATATAATCCCCGCCCGTGGGTCTCGTCCCCCTTCCAAGACCGGGTTTTAGAAAGGGGGATTGGGCCAGAGTAACGCATAATAAAATCATTTCTGGAGTTTTGCCGGAGATCGAACATGACGGAAACACCCAAGACGCCTTCCAATTTTATACGCGACATTGTCGACCAGGATATTGCCAATGGCAAGCATGGCGGCCGCGTGCACACGCGTTTTCCGCCCGAGCCGAACGGCTATCTTCATATCGGTCATGCCAAAGCCATTTGCATCAGCTTCGGGATCGCCCGCGATTATCAGGGACTGTGCAATCTCCGTTTTGATGACACGAATCCCGAGAAAGAAGAAGTCGAGTACGTCGACTCCATCCGCGAGGACGTCCGCTGGCTCGGCTTTGACTGGGGGACCCGCGAATATTACGCCTCGGATTATTTTGAGCAGCTTTACCAGCACGCCATGACGCTCATCAAAAAAGGGAAGGCCTATGTCTGTGACCTGAGCGCTGACGAACAACGGCAGTATCGCGGCACGCTGACCGCTCCTGGGAAGAACAGCCCGTTCCGCGACCGGTCCGTCGAGGAGAACCTGAACCTTTTCGAGAGAATGAAAGCGGGAGAATTCGCGGACGGCTCCCGTGTTTTGAGGGCTAAGATCGATATGGCATCGCCCAACATCACGATGCGGGACCCCACGATCTACAGGATCAAGAAGGCGTCGCACCACCGCACCGGAGATCAATGGTGCATTTACCCGATGTACGATTTCACGCATTGCATCTCGGACTCCATCGAAGGGATCACTCACTCCATTTGTACGCTCGAGTTCGAGAACAACCGCCCCCTTTACGACTGGGTCCTTGACGAGCTCGGCATCCATCATCCCCAGCAGATCGAATTCGCCCGTCTCAATCTCACTTACACCCTTTTGAGCAAGCGCATCCTTCTGAAGCTTGTCCAGCAGAAGACCGTTTCCGGATGGAACGATCCGCGTATGCCGACGATCTCGGGATTCCGCCGCCGGGGCTATACACCTTCTTCGATCCGCACGTTCTGCGACAAGATCGGCGTCGCGAAGTTCAACAGCACGATCGACAGGGTGGTGCTTGAGAGTTCGCTCCGTGAGGAACTCAATAAGACCGCGCCACGAGTGATGGCAGTTCTCGACCCGCTTAAAGTCGTGGTCACGAATTATCCGGAAGGGAAGACCGAAGAGATGGAGGCCGTGAACAATCCTGAGGACCCGGCCGCGGGTTCCCGGAAACTCCCGTTCTCGCGCGAACTTTATATTGAACGGGATGATTTCCGCGAGGATGCGCCGAAGAAGTTCTTCCGGCTAGTGCCTGGCGGGGAAGTGCGCCTTCGCTATGGGTATTTCGTCAAATGCGAAAAAGTGGTGAAAGACGCTTCAGGCAAGATCACGGAGCTTCATTGCACCTACGATCCTGAGACTCGCGGAGGGAACAATCCTCCGGACGGCCGCAAAGTGAAAGGGACGATCCACTGGGTTTCGGCTCAGCATGCGTTGAAGGCCGAAGTCCGGCTCTATGATCATCTCTTTGCTGCGGAAGACCCGGGCAATGTTCCGGAAGGACAGGATATTTTCTCCAATCTAAATCCCAAGTCCCTAATCACGATCCCAGAGGCACTCCTCGAGCCAAGTCTCAAGGACGCGAAATCCGGCGAACGGTTCCAGTTCGAGCGTCTTGGATATTTCTTCGTCGATCCCCTCGATTCCAAGCCCGGCCAGCCCGTCTTCAATCGCACGGTTACGTTGCGTGACACGTGGGAGAAGATCGAAAAAAAGGGCTGAACGCAAAGCCATCCAGAAGCGGTAGCGCGGTAGTTCTGTGCTTTATGGCAGAAAATGCTTCATTAGAAATGCTTGTCCCGAGCCCGACTTGAGATAACGTTCAAATTCCAGCGCCAACTTTTTTTCGTGGAAAACAACTGAAGTCTCGAGTTTCCATGGAGCGTAATGGTTGCTGTAGCCCGTGGCTTTCTTCCCGTTATGCGCGATCATCCTTTGTGTGATGTTTGTGGTGTAGCCGATATAGGTGCGCTTGGGGTTTGCAATGCTGGTAAGGATGTAGACGGTGAAGGGCATCGTTGCTTTCCGGAACTAAATACCGTTACTTTGAAATTGATTCTACTCCGCTCCGTCCTTACGGCGGAGCTTCGTAGGAATTTTCCTTCGCCGCGAAGAAGACTTGTTCCTCCGAAGCCGTGCCGTAAGGACACGGCGAAGGAGAAACTGGGGGACTAGGATTCGAACCTAGACTAGATGCTCCAGAGGCATCGGTGCTACCGTTACACCATCCCCCAATGAAGATTATGTGATCGACCGGCGGGAAAAACAGGTGGGATTATAGCGGGTCTTTAGCCCACCGACAACAATTCTTCTCTCAAGAAGGGGCCCCGGAACCACGATAAACTATACGTCGAAACAGGCTCAATACTCAAAATCTTCCGAGGGATCAAGATCCCAATGAGAAATACTCTGCTGGTCATCTTGTTGATCCTGGTGGCTGTTGCGACAACGGGGGTGTATCACCTGACCCAAAAGGCCGACATCTACTATTACCAGGGTCACGATCGTTTTATGAGGTCGGAATTCAAAGACGCCATCCCGTTTTTCATCCGATCGCTTCCTTATGCCCCCAAGCGGGTCGAAACTTTAACGGAGCTGGCTTATGCGTATCTTTGGTCCGGAAGCCAGAGGGAAGCGATCGAGGTGTTTCAAAAACTGCTGGAAGTGGACCCAGGATCTTCGCGTACAAAGAAAATATTGGCAGATGCCTATTCCTGGAAAAAAGAATACGGCAGGGCTGAAGCGATCTATCTGGAAATCATCCGCAAGAATGGCGATGACCGAGAGGCCCGGAACGCGTTGGCGGAGATCTATATTTGGAACAAGCAATTTGATAAAGCGAAAGAGATACTCACGGTCCTTATGAAAAATGATCCGAGCGATCTTCGTGCAAGATCCCTTTACGGAAAGGCCCTTCTTTATTCGGGACAACCGGAAGAAGCGCGCCAGATCTTCGAAGGGATCCTGAAGGGGTCTCTTGCGGAGGCGAAGGAGTTTGTATGAAAAAGGCTCTTTTTTGGGGGATGCTGATGTTTTTGGCTGTTTTGACGCCGCTTTTTGCGAAAGAGGGAGTGAACCGGAACGAACTTAAAGAGCTTATCGGCGAGAGCTATGTGATGAGCCAGGATCATGACAGCGCTCTCACGGCCTATCAGAATATCTTGAAAACAGATCCCGGGAATACGAAGGCCCGGACCCGGCTTGCGGACGTATTGAGTTGGCAGAAGAAATATGACGAAGCGGTCACGGAATATAAAAAAGTCCTGGGCGCCGCCCCCGAAGATATCGCGGTCCGGAAAAAACTGGCTGATGTTTATGTCTGGCAAAAAGATTATCCCAAGGCCTTGGCCCTGTATGAAGGCTTCCTTTCGCGTTACCCAGGGGACCCGGAGACGATCGTTTCTCTCGCGAACACCCTCTTTCATCTTGGGAAATCCGATCAAGCAAAAGAGCTGCTTCAGGGGGTGTTGCTCAAGGACCCTGACCACGCCACGGCCCAAGTCCTTCTGGCGGATCTTGCCGCGGCCAACAGGGATTTCAACCGTGCGATCGTGCTTTATCAAAAAGTTCTCGACCGTCAGTATGACCGCAGACTTAAGATGAAGATCGGGGATGTCCAGAGCTGGGCCCGACATTACCCGGAAGCGCTCAAGATCTACGATGAACTTTTGGCCGAAAAAGATGAGAAGGAGGTCCGGCTGCAAAAAGCCCGGATCCTTGGCTGGGAACGGAAATATCCTCAAGCGGAGGAGGAGTACCGGAAGATCCTGGAGAAGGGGCCCGATGAGCTTATCCATGGGGAAATGAAGGCGAAAGACCTCTATTGGAAGAACAGGGTCAAACGTGCGATCGCGGCCTATCAAGAGCTGATCCGGAAGACCCCGGAAAATACCGAAGCCATGTTCGACCTGAGCCAGATCGAGGCCTATCAGGGGATGTGGCAGGAGGCGATCGATCAATACAAAAAGCTCCTGAGTCTCTATGCGGGACATTTTCGGGCCCGCGAGGGATTGGAAAAGGCTGAGTTGTTCTCGAGCCATTCTCTACTTACTTCAGGCTATGAATTTTTCAAGGCGCACAGCGGCGCTCGGGACGTGGATATCCATAAAAATGCTTTCAATAATCGACTCCGCATACCACTGAGCAAGGGGGATGGGGCTGGAACTGGGCTATCAGCTTGTCCGGAGGTCTTTTCTGGACCACCGCGATCTGACCGAGAATCAGGCCCGGATTGGATTCAGTTATAAAAAAGGTCCGGACCGGTCCGCCGGGGCCTTCTTCAACCTGATCACCTATTACAAGGGGATCGCGCCCGTTTATGAATTTGGCGGGCAGTTCGCCTTCCGGACCCTGGACATCGGGCAGATGATCCTCTCCCAGGAGCAACAGCGACTTGAGAACAACAGTACCGTGATCGAACGCAGGCTTTTCCGGAATAATTTTAAGATCCGGCAGGACATCGATCTGACGAAACGGTGGAAGACGGGCGCCGATTACACTTTTTCGTATTTTTCTGACCACAATAACTGCAACGAAGTCGCGGGGGACACCCTGTATTACCTCTCGCTTGAGCCCCGGGCGTTTTATGTGAAATACCGGTATGCCTTCCGCAATTTCCGGAAGGTCGAGAACGACTACTTTTCGCCGCAAGAATATTCCCTGCATACGATCTCGGTCAGGTGGAAGCATTTTTTGAACAAGGAAGAAGTTTTTTTTGGCGCGAACGACCTTTATTACGAGTCGGGCTATGACATTTCGTTCGATTCCACGGGGATCACCAGTCATCAGATTACGGGGGGGGTCACCTGGGATATCACCAAGCGTTTCCAGATCCAGGGCAGTGGGCAGTACACCCTTGCCTCCACCAAGATCTACGAAGATGCCGGAGCCAAAGCCTCAATGAAGTATTTCTTCTAATGGAACAGGAACGAAGCCAGCGGTCCAGTATCATCCTCGAGTCGGCCGGGATCCTTGCGATTTTGTCATCCATGACTTATTTGGTCGTTCGGGGAGTTCTGCTCGAACGGGCCAAATATTCCGCTGTCGACGGTGTTTTCGCGGTCCTGATCCTTCTGGCCGAGGCCTTTATTCTGCTGCACGGGATCGGTTATGCGGCCGCGATCCTCTGGAGTCAGAAGAGATCAAAAATGATCTCGGATTTTTCCACAGGAGATCGCTCCTCCCGCATTGAGACGTGTCCCTTTGTCGCTATTCTCATTCCCGCGCGCCATGAGCCCCGCGAGGTGTTGAGCCGGACGTTCATCACGATCAACAACATTGAATATGCGAACAAACGGATCTATTTTCTGGACGATAGCGTGAAAGAGGAATATCACAAGGAAGCCGAGGAGCTTGCTCGCAAGTTTGGTCTTCAGCTGTTCCGTCGCACCAAACCCTGGCATGGGGCCAAGGCGGGGATCATCAACGATTTTCTCGAGCAGATGACCGAAAAGTACGTAGTGATCTTTGACGCGGACAGTAATCCCATGCCGGACTTTCTCAGTCCTCTTGTTCCGATCATGGAAGCGAATGAAAAACTGGCCTTTATCCAGACGCCGCAGTTTTACACGAACATCAACACGAACCGGATCGCCCGGGCCGCTATGCTCCAGCAAGCGGTTTTTTACGAGTACATTTGCGACGGAAAAGGAACGGTCGACGCCATGTTCTGTTGCGGGACGAACGTGATCCTTCGCGTAAGCGCGCTTAAGGCCGTGGGGGGGATGGACGAGCGGACCCTTACGGAGGATTTTTCGACCTCTCTGAGATTGCACGCGCACGGATTTTCTTCGCTCTACTACAACCATGTCGGTGCGTTCAGTATGGGTCCCGAAGATCTGAACAGTTATTTTACACAGCAGTTTCGCTGGGCTTCGGGGACCCTGCAGGTCCTTCGCGATCTTTTCTGGTTGCTGCTGACAAGGCCTTTTTCATTGAAACCGTGGCAGTGGTTCCAGTACTTCCTTTCCAGCACGTACTACCTCATCGGATTCGCTTTTTTCAGTCTGATCCTGGGACCGCTCCTGTATATTTTTTTCAAGGTGCCGTCCTTTTACGCAAGCCCGTCTGTTTATTTTCTTTCCTTCTTACCTTATGTGATCTTGTCTACGAGCGTGTTTTATTTTTCCCTGAGAAAAAGGAACTACAAGCCTTGGGACCTGGTCCTGGGTCAATTTTTGGGGGCGATGACCTTTCTGGTTTACGTCCAAGCGGCGTTGGCCGTTCTTTCGGGTTCTAAACTTTCATTCGGAGTTACTTCCAAAGTAAAGGGGAAGGCCATGTCCTTCAGGGCGCTTTGGCCGCAGCTTGCGGTCTTGATGCTCACCTTTGCGGCGCCCGTGTGGGCGGCGAACCGGTATGTGTATGAACATGAACCTTCTCTGATCATCAACGGCTTCTGGGCTATTTACCAGTTCCTGATCTTTTCGACTATCTTCTACTTCAACCGGAGGGCGAAATGAAACGATTCCTTCTTGTTGCCGGGATCCTCTGCCTGTGCTGGACCAGTGCGTGTGCGAAGCAGGGAACCTCTGGGTGCTGGATCGGCGCTTTTTTTGCGGACGTTCCATTGACAGAGGATATCGACCGTTTCCAGGAAGATTACGGCAAGAAACCCGCCGTGGTCCTGATCTTTCTGGATTGGGAGAAATACCCGCTTGAGAGCGTGGTGAAGGAAGTGTACGGGCAAGGCGGCGTTCTCATGATCACTTGGGAGCCCTGGGACGCGCCCACCCAAAAAGGGATCGATTACGATGCGCTTTTGTCCGGAAAGGAGGACGCGTATATCCGTGCGTTTGCCCTGAAATTGAAGTCGATCGGGAAGCCCGTTCTTTTGAGGTTCGCCCATGAAATGAACGGCGATTGGTATCCCTGGTCGGGGCAAAAAATTGGCGGGGAAAAATATCAGCGGCTTTTCAGATACGTCCGGAAGATCTTCGAGGAGACTCGGGCGGATAATGTCCGTTGGCTTTTTTCGATCAACGCGGAGAACGTTCCCCCTGAAAATGCTTATGATCTCTGCTATCCGGGCGGCCGTTTTGTGGATTATGTCGGGTTGGACGGCTATAATTGGGGGACCATGCGGTCCTGGAGCCAATGGAGGAGTTTTAGCGATATTTTTTCCGAAGTTTATCAAGATGTCCTGCGAAGGTATTCCAAGCCGGTGATCATTTCCGAATTCGGATCGACTTCGGCCGGGGGGGACAAGGCCTTCTGGATCGAGGAGGCTCTTAAGGAAATGAGACGTATGCCTGCGGTGAAAGGTTGGGTCCTTTTTAATGTCGATAAGGAAACGGATTGGCGGTTTCTTCCGGATTCGCCGAGCGGACGGAAATTGAAGGCTGGGCTCGAGGATTCCTATTTTCTAGAAGCGGTGGGAGCGCATTTGTCATGACTCAGGACGAACTGATCGGTCGATTGAAACGGCTTCAGGATGAAGAAGAAAAGGCCATTCTTCTTTACGTCGGGCACCTCGAGAGCACCTTTTTTCTTTCCGAATTCAGCCGGGAGGCGCAAAAAGAGATCAAGGAGATGCTGCTGACCCTGGCGCTCGAATCGGAGGTCCATGGCCGGATATTTGAGGCGACGATCAAAAAGATCCAGGGATCGGAGCAAAATGTTCACTAAAGCGGACTACGTCAACTATTTCGATCAAATCGCACGTGTCGAGAGGAAGATGATCTACCGGTCTTACGACCTCGGCCTTGAGGTTGCGGATGTGACCATGTCGCGTGTTTTGAAAAAGATCGGTGATGATGAGGTTCGGCATTATGGACATATCCTTAAAGTGCTCCGGTATATCGAGGTGCCAGGAGCTTTGGAGAAACGGCGTCAGGCTCGTGAATATTGTTTAGGGACCCTTCAGCTGAGCTTCCCTGAACCGGAGGCGAATGAGCTTAGAGCTTATTGTGTTAATCTCTCCGATCGGGGTGTTTGTGTGGAATATGAGCAGAGTCATCATGTTGAAGGAACCTGTGATCTGGTGATCCATTTGTTCGGGAAAGAGGATGCTCTTCGTCGCCGCGGAAAATTTGTTTGGAGCAAAGAGGTTGAACCCGGTTTTCATATCGCAGGTGTCGAGTTTATCCCCTAAGTTTTTGGAATTCGGGGGACCCTCCTCCGCTAAAGTTGCGCAGGGCAGGCACAGCACATAATTTGAGCCGTCATTGCGAAGGAGTCCCCGCTGCTTCGCTTTGCGAAGAAAAGCGACGGGGACGACTGCGGCAATCTTTTTTGAAATAGAGATTGCTTCGCTCGCAATGGTAGTTGAATTTGTTAATTGGATAGTCTCTAAGACTTGTTTGTCTCTTTGCTGCGGATTATTTAGCCTTTGTGGTAACCTGATTTTTTCGATTTAGGATTCCTGGCTTTATAAAATTTTTTCCATAAAACAACGTCTGTATTAAAAATCCGTAAAACTCTCTATACAAATCCAGCGATCTTCTAAAATGCAAAACTAGCAATATATAGCAATTTGATTTGACTCTGATCATTTCGTCAGGTACATTTTTTATAGATGAATATGAATACAAAATCTATGAAAATCCACTCCTGGCGCAAGTGCGTTCTATTGACGCGGAGTTTCATTTCGATAGTCCTCGCGACGACTTTTCTTGTGTTTTATCAGGATTCCGCCATTGCGCTTCCGGAAGGACAGGTCGTGGAGTCCGGCGACGCGTCGTTCGATTATTCGCCCGACAACAGCACGCTGAACATTACCGCCGCGGACAACACGGTGATCAACTTCCAGAGTTTTAATATTGCCGCGAACGAAGCCGTGAATTTTCTGCAACCTTCCGGAGTCGCGTCGGTCCTGGCTCGCGTGTTGGGCGGTGGCCCGAGCGTGATCGCCGGAAGCTTGAGCGCCAACGGCATGCTTTTTCTGACGAACGCCGCCGGCATTCATTTTACTCCGACCGCGAATGTCAACGTCAACAACTTCGCGGCTTCCAGTCTGGATATCGCGACCCAGAATTTTTTGTCCGGCAATTATGTTTTTGAACGCGGAGCGAACGCACCCTACGCGGAAGTTTCGAACGAAGGCACGATGATCGGCAACAACATCGCTTTGATGGCGAGTCGCGTGAAGAACACGGGATCGGTCGTGGCGCGTGTCGGCACGTTGCATTTGGCAAGCGGCGACAAAACGACGGTAAGTTTTGACGCGCAAGGTTTGATCAATGTGGTGGTGGACGTGGAAACAGGATCCGGAACCGAAGCGGGTGAAACGATCGCGGGCGCCGCGATCGAGAACTCCGGAACTTTGGAAGGAAAACATGTGGTGCTGGACGCTCAGGTGGCGCGCGGTCTTTTCCAGAAGGCTGTGAATCAGACTGGCATTGTCCGCGCGACCGGGATCGTCGAAGAGAACGGGGTTCTCAGGATCGTGGCCAACCGGAACATCGAAGTTTCGGGAACGCTAGAAGCCGCAAGCGGGAAGGTCGAGGTCGTTTCCCAGGAATCGGTCACGGTGCCTCAGGCGTTACAGACCACGGGAGATACCGAGATCAAGGCCGACGGGGATATTAACGTTTATGCCGATCTGACCACCCTGAACGGGGATCTGGTCCTCCTGGCGGACGCGGACCTGAACGGAGTCGGCGCCTTCCACCAGGCTGAGGGAACCACCCTCTCTACCGTCAACTTCGGGGATATCCGGATCCAGGCTTCCGGAGAGAGTACCCTTGGCAACGTCAATTCAGCCGGTGATCTTATTCTCCAGCAGGGTGGAGCCCCGGTTACCTTTACCCAGCTGGCAGGTTCCCTTATTGTGACAAAAGGATCCATTGTCATCAACTCCGGTGTGACCATGATCGCCGCTAACGCGGTCTATGAGATCGGCAAGGACTGGGTCAACCTTGGAAACTTCATCCCTCAGACGTCTGCCGTTCACATGGTTTCACAGTTTGTAGCTCAGGTCATCGGGTCTAATACGTTCTTTGATCTCGTTATTGAGGAACCTGGAAAGATCGTGCAGTTCGATTCTGAGGAGACCCAGACCATCCTGGGGACCCTGACGGTCAAGGGGTCTTACGGGAACCTGGTCTCCCTGGGGTCGATCGAGCCCCCCAAACAGTGGCGTCTTAATGCCTTAGGCCTTATCGATGTGATGTTCGCGTATCTAGGTGACTGTATCAATATAAGAGGGCCCCCGGTGGTGGCGCTCCACAGTGATTCGTCCGGTAATTTGACGAATTTTGTAGTGAATGTTCTTTGGACAGGCAATGGTTTAAGCGGTAATTGGTCGGATTCGGATAACTGGGATACGGGCGTAGTGCCCGGGTCCTATTCTCATGTTGTATTCGAGGGTGCCACGGGTCTAAATCCCCATAAGGATTCACTCGTGGATTCTGCCTTTTTAGGGGCACTCGATTCCCTTACTCTGGACGGGTATGCCGGTACTCTTACCCTCGGTCGGGATCTTACCCTGAGCGGTGACTTTAACCACCAGACGGGCGGCTTTGATCCGTCCACTTATGGGGTCGAATTTGTCGATGCTTCCAAGCCCTCACACATCTATGGTGACAACACCTTCTATAACCTGACCTGCGTGACCCCCTCCAAGGTCCTCTATTTTGAGGCCGGGAAGACCCAGACCATCCTCGGGACCTTCAAGATCCAGGGTGCCTATAACCAGCATGTTCGGCTCATTTCGACACAGTCCGGGTCACGGTGGCTGGTGGATCCTCAGGGTGTTCGTGACCTTACTTACGCCTGGGTGGAGGATTCCCATAACGTCAATCCAACCCTCCTTGTCATGACGGAATCCACCAACCGCGGGAATAGCGTCAATTGGGACCCGACTGCGACCTGGACCGGGACCAATAGCGCCCTCTGGAACGATGGGGGGAACTGGAGCGGCCTTGGTGGCGCGGCGCCGGGTGCCGGGGATGACCTGGTATTTCCGGACGTTAGCGGTGGAAGTAACCGGTATTCCCTCACTAATGACTACCTGGCCGGGACACCCTTCAATTCGCTCACTTTTACGGCGAGCGGATATACCCTTGCCGGGAATGCGATCGAGCTAGGGGCGGGAGGCATCACGGACAGCGCCGCTTCGGGTTCCAACACGATCAGCTTGGGCATGACGCTTAACGCGACACGGACCATGACCGTTACCAACTCCGGGGAATCGCTCACACTTAGTGGTGTTATCAGCGGGAGTGGCGGACTCACCAAGGCTGGAGCCGGATCGCTTATCCTAAGCAACGCCAATACCTACAGTGGCACGACTACCTTGAATGCCGGGACGCTTTATAATGGCGGGAATGCGTCAGCGCTTGGCACCGGAGCTTTCACGATCACCGGCGGCACCTATGACGCGAATGGTCAGGCGACAACAATCACAGGTTTGGTTACAGTAAGCGGCGGTGAGTATCAAGCCAAGGCAGGCACCCAGACTCTTAACGGCGGCCTCACACTTTCGGGTACAGGCATCTTCACCGGAGCCGCCGGCACCGTTGATGTGACAGATGTGATGGTTGGTTCAGGCGCAACACTCACCGCCCCCGCTTCACTTTATGTCTCAGGCAACTGGGCCGTGGATCCCGGCGCAACTTTCACCTCTGGCTCGAACACCGTGACCTTTGACGGAGCGACTACCGGAAAGACCCTCGCCACGGGAGGCAAGAGCTTTTATGATCTGACCTTTAACGCCGCAGGCGGAGAATGGGCTGTGCGAAGTGATATCACTGTTGCCCGTAATCTGACGATTACTGCCGGAACTCTGGATCTCAGCAACTACGGCTTAAGTGTCGATGGCACCACGACCATTGATACTTCCACCTCCTCAGGCGCCACTCTGAACTCTACTCAGAGAAAGAGTTTCTTCGATACCGTCAACAACCGCTACTGGGTGTTCTATTACGCGGGAAGCGGTGTGGGAATCGAATACGCCTACTCGATTGACGGCTCAAGCTGGACGACCGTTGCCTCAACACTTTCTTATGACTCCACTAACTTTGCTTTGACCTACCGGTCCCTCTCAGGCTCCGGCTATGTTTTCCTGGTTTCCGAGAATAACAGCTACGATGTCTCACTCTCCAGAGGCCTGCTTTCTTCCAACAACATCACCTTTGACGCGCCGGTCACAGTGTTTGATGGTTCCGCGGCAACGGACAAGTTTGTAAGTCCGACTCTCACCGTGGATGCGGACAACTATCTCTGGGTCGCTTCCAAGTACGTTAATACCAACTCTACCTACCAGATATCAGTCCGCCAATCCACCAACACCGCTTTAGGCGATCTCAGTTCCTGGCAGGCCACCAGCTATCTCGGAATACCTCAAATA
>JAZDJU010000128.1:0-40688 GCA_043803685.1 Candidatus Omnitrophota bacterium | reverse complement strand
CAGCACCTTCATAAGTTTCCCCATATCTGCAGGGCCCGTGGCGCCCGACTGAGCGATGGCATTCTGTATCGCCGCCCTAAGCTCGTCGTCGCCCATCTGCTTGGGCAAATAAGCCTCAAGGATCGCGAGTTCGGCCTTTTCTTTATCAGCCAGGTCCTGGCGGCCTGCTTTTTCGAAACTTTCGAGACTTTCCCGGCGCTGTTTGGCTTGCTTTGTGACGATCCCGAGGGTCTCGGCATCCTCAGCCTTGTCCTTTTTATTCTGGATCAAATAGTTCCCAAGAGCGCTTTTCAGCATTCTTAATGTCGACACCTTCAAAACATCTTTAGCCTTCATGGCCGCGATGACGTCTTTTTCGATCTGCTCAGCGAGACTCATATTTTCTCCTTTTCGGTGACCCAACAATCTTTACATTATATAAAGACAACTAAGTCTCAACTATTCTACCTGGTTGCTTACCAATCCTTGTCCACCACCGGAGGGTTCTTATTGACCGGAGGACGGCGAAGGTCCTGAAGCTCTTTTTCGGATTCTTTCAACGCATCCAGCAGGTTCAGTGCGTTATCCATGCTCATTTGACCCTGCAGAGGACGCTTTTGCTGTCCCTGACCTTCTGTCGGGGCCTTTTGTTGCTGCTCCTGAGAATCCTGCTTTTCTGGCTCCTTCTGCTGCTCGTTTTGCTCTGACTGAGATTGCTGTTGCTCCTGCTGCTTTTTTTCTTGAGCTTCCTTTTGCTGCTGCGCTTCCCGCTCCTTTTGTTGCTGTTGTTCCTGTTCTTTCTGCCGTTGTTCTTGCTCTTTCTGTTGTTGATCTTGTTGCCCCTGCTGGTCTTTTGAGTCTTGGCCCTGCTGTTGCTGTTGATCCTGGGGATTCGGTTGTTGCTGGTTTTGCGGTTCTTTCTGATCTTGATTTTTCTGATCCTGGTCCTGTTTGTCCTGTCCCTGCTGACCTTGGTTTTTTTGATCCTGTTGGCCTTGCCCCTGGTTTTGCTGCTGGTCTTGTTGTTGATTGTTCTGCTGGTTCTTTTGTGGGTCTTGCTGCTGTTGGTCATTTTTCTCGGGGTTGTCCTTTTTCTTCTCCTGGTCTTTTTTATCCATCTGGCCCTTCTTCTTTTGCAGGAATTCCAGATTGTACTTGGCGTCCTTGTCCGTTGGATCCAGCTCGAGCGCTTTTTTATAAGCATCGACGGCCCCTTCAAAAATTCCAAGCCGGTACTGGACATTTCCTTTATTGTAAAGAGCCCGAGCCTTCAACTGGGGGTCTTTCGTCTTTTGAACAGCCGTCTCAAGGTTCTTGGCTGATTCCTGGAAAGAATCCACCTTGTAAAGGGCCGTTCCGAGGTCGTAGAGGACTTCAGGAGCGTCGGGATTCTTCACCTGGACCTTGCGGTAGGCCTCTAGCGCCGATTGATAGCGCTTGTTCTCGAAATGCTCATTACCTTTTCTGATCGTGTCTTGCGAGGTTTCCAGAAATCCCGTAAAAAGGAAAAAGACGGCCAGGCAAGCCATCAGAGATGAGCTTTTGCGGCTCTTGCGACGGACCAGCATCTCGGCGGCCAGCAGGATGAGCGCCAAAATCAGAAAGATCTGGAATTGATCTTCGCGCTCCACGACCGTTTTTTCAGCGAACTGCTGTTCGCCCCAGCCCCGGAGGTGTTTCAAAATGACATCGACTTCTTTTTCTCCGGGTGTTGCCGGAAGGTAGATACCGCCTGTTTCTTTGGCGATCCGTTCGAGAAGCGGTTGGTTTAGTTTGGTAAGCACTATCTGCCCTTGGCGGTCCTTCTTGAACCCTGAGCGCTCTCCTCTCTCGTTCTTGAGGGGGATGGGCTCCCCTTCCGCAGTCCCAAGGCCGATGCAATAGATCCTGACATTGGCCTGTTTGGCTTCCTCAATGACCCTTTCGATCCCCCCCTCGTGATCTTCTCCGTCTGTAAAAAGGATCAATGCCTTGTATTTGAGTTCTTTTTGCGGGAAGGCCCGGAGAGCAAGATGGACGGCCTGGATGAGCGAAGTGCCAGGGTCCGGAAGAAATCCCACTTGGACGGCGTCCAGGAACAAAAGGAACGCGGCGTGGTCAAGCGTAAGCGGCGTTTGGAGGAATCCGGAACCCGCGAAAGTCACCATACCGATACGGTCGCCGCGAAGGTTCCGGATGAATGTTTCGATCTCGAACTTGGCTTTTCCGAGACGATTGGGTTTAATATCCTCGGCGAGCATGCTAAGCGATGTGTCGACCATGAAAATGAGGTCCACGCCCTTGCGCTGAGCGGTCCGTTTTTCATCGCCCCATTGCGGACGCGCGAGCGCGAGTACGAAGCACAGCACCACTAGCGTCATAAGGACCGCGTGCACGAGCCATTCACTTTTCCGGTACCCCTCGATCATCTTCGACCGAAGCGCATCGCTTTGGACCAAACGCCGAAGCCTATTCTCCGTGAGCTTTTTTGAAAAGACGTAGAGGACCCAGACTCCCGGAACGAGCCACAAAAAAATGAAGTATTCGGGCTTGAAGAATTGCATCAAGGCACTCTGCTTTCCATTAAAAAAATAAGGAGGTTCATCAGGGCACTTTCAAAAGAAGGGTTCGGCGCAAAAGGATGTCGAGCAAGAGCAAGAAAAGCGCCGGGAATAAAAATAGCGCGAAGAGCTCGTTATAGCTCCGGTATTCCTTCACCTTCACTTCGCTCTTTTCGAGTTTATTGATCCTTTCATAGATCTCGGAAAGCGATTCGGGGTCACGGGCCCGGAAGAACAGGCCGCCCGTGATGTCAGCTATTCGTTTCAGGGTCGTTTCGTCGATCTCGACATTGGCCTGGACGTAGCGCTTGCCGAATAGCGGGTCGTCGACCGGGAACGGCACCATGCCGCCGCGTCCGACCCCGATCGTATAGATCTTGATCCCAAAGCTTTTGGCGAGTTCGGCGGCGGTGATGGGGTCAATGTTGCCGGCGTTATTCTCGCCGTCCGTGATCAGGATGATGATCTTGCTTTTGGCGTTCGAGTCGCGGAGACGGTTCACGGCGGTCGCGATCCCCATGCCGATCGCTGTTCCGTCGGCGATCATTCCCACCCGGATCTCCGAGAGTAATTCGGTGAGGATCCTGTAGTCCAGAGTGAGCGGACATTGGGTGAACGCTTTTTTGGAAAAGACCACGAGTCCGATACGATCATTCTCGCGACCTTTGATGAACCGGATGGCTTCCTGTTTTGCGACATAAACACGGTTCTCGGGCTGGAAATCTTCGGCGAGCATGGAACCCGATATGTCGAGAGCGATCATGATGTCCACGCCGAGGGTCTGATATTCCTTGTCGCTGGAAACGCTGGAAGGACGGGCCAGAGCTGTGATCAAAAGAAGAAAAACGATCGCACGCAAGATCGGCAGGAGCTCGAAGAGCACCATCCGGGGTGTCACGGGACGCCCTTTTAAAAGATCAAGGGACGAGAACGCGAACTTCAGTTTTTCCCGCCGTTTAGCCCCAAAAAAGATCAGTGGCAGAAGGAGTAAAAGTAGGAAGAATGCCGGATCCCTAAACACCATGGGACGCCTCCGCGGAAGCCTGTTCCACCGGTGCTGGCGCCGGAGCCGACTCTTGGACGACCTCTTCGGCCTTCTTGTTGATCTGGAAGGTCTCGGTGGCTGTCGGGATCCATTTAGCGAATTTTGCAAGATCCGACGATTCCAGCACATATTGGATCTTTTGATAAAGATCGCTTTGCAAGTGCTCGGGCCGGAGAGCGCGCAAGATCTCAAGGGTCGTTGATTCCACGGCGAGGATCTTGTAGCGTTTCTCGAAATAGGTCCTCAGGACCTCGGAAAGGCGCAAGTAGTAGATCTTAATGAGGCCCTGCTTGAGAAGATCAGATTCAAAAAGTTCACGGAGGTGCAATAAGGCTTCTTCCTCAGCACTCAGGGGCACAGGCTCAGGCTGAAAGACGTTCTTTTTCTTAAGAAACATTTGAAACAGGAAATAACCAGCCCCAAGGAGTATCAAGACCAGGACGGCCCAAATGAATTTTCCGAAGCGGAACTTGTACGGGACAATTGATTTGACGTCACGAATGTCCTCCTGAGTCTCCCCTCCCGCAACACTTTTGACCGTCAGATAAAGCTTGTTGGTCAGGATGCTTTTCACAGGTTGCCCGTCTTTCCGGTATTGGATCGAGACGGGATCAAGGATGAACTCGCCGAGTCGGTAGGACGTGAGAACGAACTTGCGACCGGTGAGAATGCTCTTCTTTTCCTTTCTATTGATGTCTTCGACCTTTTTGATCTCGAGGAAATCCGAAGTAGGCGCCGGGATACTGGAAAGGACCCGGATGTCCGGCGCGTGCTCGACCGTGACGGTGTAAGTGACGGGGTCTCCGATCGTCAGGAACGCCTTGTCGACCTCGGCCATGACCCGGATATCCTCGGCGGTGGCAGCTGCAAGGCAAGTCCCGCAGAAGATCGCGAAAATCAGCGGTAAGAGAGCCAGGGTTTTTTTCATTTACGCTCCCGGCTCTTGAAGAATCTGAAGAGAGGTTCGACGTAGGAGGTACTGGTCGGAATATCGATGCAATCGATCTGAAGGCTCTTAAAGAGTTTTTTGAGGGCGGATTGTTTCCGTTCAGCGGTCTCGCGGAATCGCGTCCGGAAATCGGAAGAGTTTGTATCGACCATCACCGTCTTTCCGGTTTCCCGGTCCACGAGTTCCATCAATCCGACCTTTGGCAGCGCCTGTTCGAGGGGGTCCTGGAGATGGATGGCGATCACGTCATGCTTGCGGCTGAGGATCTTCAGCGCTTTTTCGTACCCTTGGTCCATGAAGTCTGAGATCAGAAAGATGACGGAGGTCCGCTTCTGAATGCGATATAGATATTCCAGAGCGCCGGCGAGCTGAGTTCCCTTTTTTTTTGGCTGATAACCGAGGACTTCCCTGATGACACGAAGGGCGTGGTTCCTCCCCTTCTTAACGGGGATAAATTTCTCGACGCCTTCGGTGGCGATCAAAAGCCCGGTCTTGTCGTTGTTCTTGACGGCGGAAAAAGCAAGGATGGCCGTGATCTCGGCCGCGATCTCGGATTTGAGTTTGTCCACGGACCCGAAGTACTGTGAGCCAGACATATCGACAATGAAAAGGACTGTGAGTTCGCGTGTCTCAACGAATTTCTTGACGAAGGGATGTTGGGAACGCGCTGTGACGTTCCAGTCGATCGTTCGGATATCGTCTCCCGGCACATATTCCCGGACGTCCGCGAACTCGATCCCCTGACCTTTGAAGACGGATTCGTACTCCCCGCCAAAGAGGTCATTCACCAACCGGGTCGTGCGGATCTCGATCTTCCGGACTTTTTTGAGAAGCGCTGAAAGGATCACGATGGGGATCTCATAGAGATAAATGTAATTGCGAGCCGTAGGCGAAGCAATCTTGTTTTTGCTGGGCGAGATTGCCACGTCCCAATTCTCGATAAAGAATTGATGGCGAATTGGGACAGCACTGGATTTCGATAAAGAAACGGATGAGATCCAGGCGTTGCACTTTCGGGCTCCTCGCAATGAGGACGGTTTTTTAAGCCAACTTCTAGCCTTCTGGCAGTAGCGGTCCTGAACCAACACATTTTCGTGAGAAATGGGTTCGTGCCCATGAGACGTTCCCTAGGATTTCGGAAAGGTTACGGAACTTCGACCTGATCGAATATCTTTTTGACGATCTCATCAGAAGTGATGTTCTCGGCTTCAGCTTCGTAAGTCACAAGGACGCGGTGCCGAAGGACATCCCCGCCGATCTGTTTGACGTCATCGGGGGTCACGTAGCCGCGGCCCTGGAGAAACGCATGGGCTTTGGCCGCGAGGGTCAGCATGATGCTGGCGCGAGGCGAAGCGCCGTAAGAGATCAGAGGCTTCAGGTCGTCAAGTTTGTAGTCTTGGGGCGCGCGCGTCGCGAAGACGAGATCGAGGACATAATCTTTCACTTTCTCGTCGATGTAGATCTGGTGCATCAGCTGGCGCAGAGCCATGATGCGCTCGATATTGAGCACCGGATTGACCTTGATGTTCTTTCCGCTTGTCATGCGTTCCAGGATCTCTTTCTCTTCTTTTTTGCTCGGATAACCGACGACAAGCTTCAGCATGAAACGATCCACTTGAGCTTCCGGAAGCGGATAAGTTCCCTCCTGCTCAATGGGATTCTGCGTGGCCAGGACAAGAAAAGGGACTGGCAACGTAAAGGTCTCGTTTCCGATCGTGACCTGACGCTCCTGCATCGCCTCCAGGAGCGCGCTTTGGACCTTGGAAGGCGCCCGGTTGATTTCGTCTGCGAGGACGATATTCGTGAAAATCGGGCCCCTTTTTGTCGTAAAATTACCGTCCTTGGGATTGTAGACCAAAGTTCCAACCACGTCCGCCGGTAAAAGATCGGGAGTGAACTGGATACGCTGGAATTGGGCCTCGATCGCCTGGGAAAGGGTCCTGACGGAAAGTGTCTTGGCAAGTCCGGGAACGCCCTCGATCAGGATATGTCCGTCCGCCAGGAGGGCCATGAGAAGCCGGTCGACAAGGTATTGCTGGCCGACGATGACCCGCCCAATTTCACGAGTGAGGTCTTTTAAGGACGAGCTGGCATCGCGGACTTTGGAATTGATTTCCTGTATCGAGGCATCCATAAAATTCTCCTTAGTGAGGGTTAAGAATTCGGGTTCCCAATGATAATCTTGCCCTTTACATATTGCAAGAGGGTCTTTTGCATCCGGTCGAGGTCGTACGACGGAATGTCCTGTCGCGAGAACTGCATCTCGGTCAGCTGCTCAAAAAGCCTCGAGATCTCGTTCCACTCTCCAGCTGAAAGCTCCTTCGCTTTTAAGAACGCGAGGATCTCGGTCTGGGTAGCGGTTTTGGAATCGATATCGTAGTAAGTCATGACCACGGTTCGCAATTGGTTGGCCCAGTGGACCATTTTTTCCTTAGGCTTGGGAGAGCTGAAATTCGCGATAGCTTCCTCCGCTTTCGCGTAAACGCGCTGCCTCGGGTCAGGCGGCAGCATGTTTTTAGCGGCCGCCCGTTCCTGCGAAAGCGTCCACTGTTTAAAGCCGATGAAGACCGCGATCAAGAAAGCTCCTGCGACGCTCAAACCAATCAGCATCGCTTTGAAGGGAAATCCTCGGACAATGGTGATCTTCTGCTCCGGAATGAAGAGAGGCGCCCACGGTTCCGCGTCTGCTTTGCGATAGCTGATCTCAAAAGGATAAATAAGGGCTGTTCCGGTTTTAACAGGCCGGAACGTGTAAAGAAAGGTTTGGGAGACTGTCTCTCCCGTTTCCTGAGATTGGTTCTGGCTTTCAAGGGTCAGGTTCTCGAGTTTGGGTTCGAGAGAATTGATCTCGTACGGACCCTCAGCCAAGGGCCATTCGAGGCGGACTTTGAGGGTCGCGTTTTCTTCGTGAGAGATCTGTTTCTTAGGAGACTCGATCTTGAGATTTGGCGCGGCAAGACAGAGCGGCGCGAAGCTTGCGATGTAAATCAAGGATAACAGAAAAGATGAATTGCGGTTGAACACGGACTTTTCCCCCTTCGTTACTTCCGGGAAATGTTGAACGGGGAACGTCTGCGTTATACGCAAAAACGCTCCCCGTTCTTCGAACTTTTACTCTGCTTTTTTCTTCTTCTTTTCCTCGTCGTCGACGACTTCGTAATCCGCGTCCACAACGCCGTCGTCCTTCTTACCTTCCGCGCCGGGAGCCGCGCCTGCGCCTTTATTCCCCGCCTTTTTTGCGGCTTCCTCGTACATCTTTTGCGCGATCGTATGCGAGGCGGTGCCGAGTTTCTGGGCGGCCTTCTCAAGCTCATCCTTGGATTCGCTCGTGAGCGCCGTTTTTGCTTCCTTCAATGCCTCCTCGACCTTCTTTTTCTCGTCTTCCGAGACTTTGTCGCCGTGTTCTTTCAGCGTTTTCTCGGTCGCGTAGATAAGATTGTCGAGCTGGTTGCGGGCCGTGATGACCTCGTGTTTCTGCTTGTCCTCATCCGCGTGGGCCTGGCCTTCCTTCACGAGCTTTTCCACCTCATCTTTCGAAAGCCCGGACGAAGATTCGATGCGGATCTTCTGCTCCTTGCCCGTGCCGAGGTCCTTGGCCGACACGTGGACGATTCCGTTCGCGTCGATATCGAACGTCACCTCGACCTGCGGAACGCCACGGGGCGCGGGCGGAATGCCTTCCAGATTGAAGAGCCCGAGCACGCGGTTGTTCGCGGCCATTTCCCGTTCACCTTGAAGCACTTTCACGGTGACAGCGGTCTGATTATCCGCCGCCGTCGAGAAGATCTCCGATTTCCGGGTCGGGATCGTTGTGTTGCGCTCGATCAGTTTCGTCATGATGCCGCCCAGAGTTTCAATGCCGAGAGAAAGCGGGGTCACGTCCAGAAGAAGAATGTCCTTCACATCCCCCTTCAAGACCCCCCCCTGGATCGCAGCGCCGATGGCCACGACTTCATCTGGGTTGACGCCCTGGTGCGGGACCTTCTTGAAAAGATCCTTCGCTTTTTGGACCACGGCGGGCATGCGGGTCATGCCACCCACCATGATCACTTCATCGATGTCCTCAGGTTTTACGCCAGCGTCTTTCATCGCTTGTAAGCAGGGCGCAACGGTGCGCTCGATCAGATCCGCAACCAACTGTTCGAGTTTCGAGCGGGTCAGCGTCAAAAGCAGATGCTTGGGTCCTGAGGCATCGGCCGTGATGAACGGCAGATTGATCTCCGTGCTTTGGGCAGTGGAAAGCTCGCATTTGGCTTTTTCCGCGGCCTCTTTAAGCCGCTGAATGGCCATGCGATCTTTCGAGAGATCAATGCCATCGGTCTTTTTGAACTCCGCAATGAGCCAATCGATGACTTTTTGATCAAAGTCATCGCCGCCCAAATGCGTGTCGCCGTTCGTGGCTTTGACTTCAAAGACGCCCTCGCCGATATCGAGAATGGAAATATCGAAGGTTCCGCCGCCGAGGTCATAGACCGCGATGGTTTCATCCTTCTTCTTGTCCATGCCGTACGCGAGCGCAGCCGCAGTGGGTTCATTGATGATTCGCAGCACTTCGAGGCCCGCGATCTGTCCCGCGTCCTTGGTGGCCTGGCGCTGGGAGTCGTTGAAATACGCGGGGACGGTAATAACCGCTTGCGTGATAGTTTCCCCGAGATACATTTCCGCGTCGGCTTTGAGTTTCTGAAGAATCTTCGCGGAGATCTCCGGCGGCGTATAATCCCGTTTTTCCTGCGGGATATTGAAAACCGCTTCGCCGTGTTTACCAGCCTTCACCTTGAACGGTACCAGTTGGCATTCATGGGTGGCCTCTTCCTGGCGACGTCCCATGAAACGCTTGGCACTGAAGATCGTGTTCTCGGGATTTGTCACCGCCTGGCGCTTTGCCGTTTGCCCCACCAATTGCTCGCCGGTCTTGGTGAACGCGACGATAGAGGGCGTCGTACGGTTCCCTTCCTTGTTTTCGATCACCTTGGGATCGCTCCCCTCAATGATCGCCATACATGAATTGGTCGTTCCTAAATCAATTCCTAAGATTTTCGCCATGGTTGATTCTCCTTGTTATGTTCGTTCATTACGACAGTCTCAACATATGCTCCTCAATTATCATGCCAACTTACAAAAAACAAATTAATCATAACCTTATTCAAATCAATAGGTTATAGCTGAGATTATTCGGCCAAAAGTTTTGTAGTCAATCCATGCGCCATTATGATGCATTCAAGTGTGCCTAAACGTCAAAGGTGTCTAAAAGCGGGGTGGCCGTTTTGGTGAGGAGCCCGACATTTCGATAAGTTTAGTGACCTGCGCCTCAAATTGAGCCAACACGATGTCCCGGGATCGAAGAGACGCGGTCATTTTCTGAACTGTTTTATCCAAGTTTGCAATCTGCTTAAGCAGTTCCAGTTCTCTGTTTTTCAAAATCGAGAGTGCTTCCTCTGTATCCGCACTGGCTTTTCTAAACCGTCGGTCGAGCGCCTCTTTCTCTTGGGTCAAAAATTCGACATCGGAATGCTTCTTCTTGAGGACAGCCTCAACCTCCAGGAGCCGGTTCTCGTATTGCGCAAGCGCATTGTCCCGGGTTCGAAGAGACACGTTCATTTGTTGAACGGTTTGCTCCAAACCCGCGACCTTCCTGAGCAATTCCGGTTCACGGTTTCGCAAGGCTGCCAGCTCTTGTTGAGCTTCCGCTAAGGTCTTGCCGGATTGTTTCGCGAGCTCGTCTCTCTGGCGCATCAAACTATCAACCTCGGAAGTCTTTCCCCGAAGAGTTGTCTCCAATTCCAAAAGATGTTTTCCGGATCGAGCAAGTTCGTTCTCCCGGGTATGAAGAGTCTCCGCTGTCTGATGCACCGCCTTTTCCAATCCGTCGATCGTTCTGAGCAGCTCTGGCTCACGGTTTCGCAAGGATGCGAGCTCTTGATGAGTTTGCTCCAAAGACTTTTCGGCTTGTCGAATGAATTCTTCTTTCTGCCGGGTCAAAAGTTCGAGAGCGGAAGCATTCTTCTTGAGGATCGCTTCAAGTTCCAATCGCCGGTTCTCGGCTTGGGCAAGCTCACCGTCCCGGGTCCTGAGGAACACCGTGACCTGCTGAACCGTTTGCTCCAACCCCTCAATTTTTCTCGACAATTCCATCTCGCGGGCTCGCAAAGCCACAAGCTCCTGATCGGTTTCCTTCGCAGTCTTTTCGGCTTGTCGGGTGAGCTCGTCCTTCTGCTGGATCAAAAGCTCCACTGAGAAATTTTTCTCTTTGAGCGCTATTTCAAGCTCGCGGACTTTCTCATCCAGAAATTTGGTTTCGGAGCGTAGCGCCTCGTCTTCATTGGCCAAAGCCTTGTATTTTTCGACTTCCTGACGCAGATCCTCGCAAACCTTGGCGATTTCTTCGCCCCTTTTCTTTTCCTCAGCAACTCTTCTCTGGGATTCGTTCTTCAGAGCGTTAATCGCTTCCTCGTGCTGTGTCTGTAATGCCTGTTTCTCCTCATGAAGTGTCCGGAATCTCTCCCCCATTTCTTGCGCGCGGAGTTCCAGTTCCGCATCAATGTCCGAGTGGGGTGGTTCCACGCGAGGCGCGACAGTTTGAAATTCATGATGGGGCTTTGCCGGCAAGGGAGTCACATAGATCATTTGCGTTTCAGGCGTCATCTCAGAATCTTCGGGCATGGTTCTTGTCAGCAGGGTTCCCACGGATTCCCTTTTCTCAATTTCGTTCTGAGCTTGGGGCACAGCCAGCATTGTTTCTTCCAATGCGAAAAAGGAAAGATCCGGTGTTTTAGGCCAAGAGACTTGGGAGCAATTCTTTTTGATGATGTCATGGTTCGTCACTTCCACGACCACACCGAGCTTCTGAAAATAAATCTTGATGCGAACTGCAAGTTCAAAGGAGAGATTATCCAGGAAAACCAGGGGCGCATTCGTGAGGATCGCTTTGGCGTCACGTCTATCGAGACCCAAGATAGACTCTATTTGTTTGCCAACTTCATTTTTGAATTTAGAAGGGATCGACTGGAAAACAACACTCCAATCCTGGGAAGCTCGGCTAGCCCTGGGCTCTTTCATGGACATAAATGCGACCTTTCGTTAAGAAAGCTTGTACTCTTCCAATTTTCTATACAAAGTACGACGCGAGATGCCGAGTTTTTCTGCGGCGGTTGATTTATTGCCGTGCGTCTCTTGAAGAGCTTTCTGGATAAGCTCTTTTTCAGCGTCCGTGATCCTGGTAATGCCCTGGAGCTGAGAGTTCCCGTTTGCCGCGGAAGCAAGGGGTTTTCCCTGCCGGATATCCTCGGGGACTTGGTCCAGGGTCAACATGTCGGAAGAGCTCAAGACGATCATGCGCTCCACGATGTTCTTTAGCTCACGGATGTTTCCGGGCCAGTTGTATTGTTCCAGCGCCTCAAGGGCGTTTTTTTCAATACCCCGAATTTTTTTGGCATTGAGCTCGGCATATTGCCGGATAAAGGCATTCACAAGCGGCGCGATATCTTCCTTGCGTTCCCGAAGAGGCGGAACCTTCAGGTAGATGACATTGATGCGGTAATAGAGGTCTTCACGGAATCGCTGCTGTTGGACTTCATCCAGTAGCGTTTTATTGGTCGCTGCGATGAGGCGCACGTCGACCTTGATCGATTTGGTCCCGCCCACGCGCTCGAATTCGCCTTCCTGAAGCACGCGCAAAAGCTTCACCTGTGTGTCTTTGGTGATCTCGCCGATCTCGTCGAGGAAAAGACTTCCCAGATGTGCACGTTCAAAACGTCCTTTTTTCCGGTCCGTGGCGCCCGTGAAGGAGCCTTTTTCGTGGCCGAACAGTTCACTCGCGAGAAGTGTATCTGTCAGCGCGGCGCAATGCACCGCGATAAAAGGATGCTGTTTTCGGGAACTGAGCTCATGGATGCGTCTTGCGATAAGCTCTTTGCCCGTACCGCTCTCTCCTTCGATCAGGACGGAGGCATTGGAGGCTGCTATCTTGTCGACGGTCTTTAGGAGCTCGTTCATTTTTTGAGACTGAGCGATCAACCGGCCCTGGTCATAACGTTCGCGAAATAGTTCCTGCTTGAGTTCCCGGTTCTCTTCTTCCAGTTGATGACTGCTGAACGCCTTTTTAACGAGGAATTCGAGCTCTTCGAGATTGATGGGCTTGGTCAGATAATAGAAAGCGCCTTTCTTCATAGCCTTGACTGCGTCTTCCACGGAACCGTAAGCTGTCAGAAGTATCACTTTCGCCGCCGGGGCCGCGGCTTTGATCGATTCCAGGAGCGCGATGCCGTCCATTTCAGGCATCCGGATATCTGAGATCACAAGGTCGGGGTTCTCTTTTTTGAAAAGATCGAGAGCTTCCTTGCCGTTCGCAGCGGTCAAGACATCATAATCCAGGCCTTGCAGGAACTGAGTCAGACCCTTCCGTGAATTCGCGTCATCTTCGACGAGCAGAATGCTTTCAAACATGGCGATCGATCTCCTTGTAATTAGGCAACTGTAACTGAGGTTCGCGGATCGGCAGCAGGATCTTAAAAATGGTTCCTTTATTCAATTTGCTCGCGACCTCGATCTTCCCGCCGTGTTCGGCGATGGCATCATAGACCATCATGAGACCGAGTCCCGCCCCCTCCGGTTTGGAGGTGTAATAGATATCGAAGATCCTGCCAAGATCTTTTTCATTAATGCCGCAGCCGGAATCGGAGATCGTCACGATGACGCAGCGTTGTTTGCGGCTCACAGATATCTTCAGCGAACCTCCCTGGGGCATCGCTTCGAGGGCGTTCTTGAGTAGATTCATAAAAGCATAATAGAGACGTTCCCGATCCATCAAAAATGCGGGGATCCCTTTGTCTTTTGAGAATTTGACCGAGATCTTCGCGACGTCCATCTGCGGTTTCAGAAATAAGAAAGCATCAGAGATGACTTCGTTCAGGTCGTCCAAACGGAGGCGAAGCGGAGGTTTTCGAGTAGCTTTGAGAAAATTTCGAATGATCCGGTCGAGTCGCCGGGTTTCTTCCTGGATGTCGCTCAAAGAGTCGGCGATTGCTTTTCGCTTATCATCGGGGATTCCGGCGAGGCGTTTTTTCAATAGCTCCAGGTGGATCGTAATGGCGTTTAAGGGATTCCCGATCTCATGGGCGATACCGCCCGCGAGTCGCACCAGGCTTTCCATACGCGAGAGCATCGCTGTTTCGAATTCTTGTTCTGTTCGCGAGGTGATGTCCAAAAGAAGAATGATGAAGTGGGGCCTGCCGTGTGTATCTCTCGGAAGGATCGTAACGCGAAGCTGGGCTTCTTTCGGGGAAAGAACTCTGACATCATGAACCGTGCGAACTTTAGCGATTACGACATTCTCCTTGAAGAAAGAAGCGAAGGATGGGTCTTGAGTCTGATTCCAGAGAGGCTGTTTGGCAGAGGTGTGGACGCCCCCAAGCCAGTCGTTGGCCTTGGAGTTGATGAAGACCGGATGCCCCTTCGCGTCCGTAATAATGATCCCCTCCTCAAGATTCCGGCAGAGATCTTCGAGTTGTTGATTTTCCTGGGTCGCTTCAAGGAGCTTGAGGTAGAGGGACTCTTTTTCGATCTGCGGAAGGCGGGTCTTAAGTCGTTTTACAAAATCAAGATTTTCGCTCATGGACCGCTTTCACTCCCTTGGCGTTCTCGATGAAAGTCCGGAGCAGGCCGGGATCTTTGGCACCGGGGCAGGATTCGACGCCGCTTGCGACGTCCACAGCGAACGGACGTATCTTTTCAATGGCCTGGGCCACGTTCAGCGCGTTAAGGCCTCCGGCCAGGAAAAGTTTGTCGTGCACATAAGGTTTATCCTCAATAATGCTCCAATCGAACGGAACGCCGGTGCCTCCCTTGGCAGAATGCGAGTAGGTGTCGAAAAGGAATGCGCTGACATTATACTCCGCGATCCGTTTTAGGCTCATGGCATCCTTCACGTGAAAGGTCTTGATGATCTCATAGCCCTTCTGCATGAACGAATCGCAGTAGAGCGCGGTCTCTTCGCCGTGAAATTGGAGGAACTTGAGCCCGAGTCGCCCAGCGATGGTTTCCACTTCCTTCTTGGGCTGATTACAAAACACGCCTACGGTGTTCTTGAAATCTGGAAGCTTCGCGAGGATCTCCGCCGCTTTCTCAACCGCGATCACACGCTTACTCGCCGGCGTTAAAATAAAACCTAGGTAGTCCGCTCCAAGTTCCACAGCCAAGCGAGCGTCCTCGAAATTCGTATTACCGCAGATCTTGACGCGTGTCATACGACTCCCTCCGCGATGGAAATGTCTTTTTTCCCGAGGAGTTTCTGCAGTGTGGCGGCGATGTCTTTGGACTTCATCAAGGCCGAGCCAATAAGGAAAGCGTTCGCGCCGAGGCTTTTGTACGTCATAAGTTCGTCGTGGGTCGTAAGGCCGCTTTCCACCACGATGGCGGTCCCTTTCGGGATGTGAGGGATCAAATGCTTTGCGCGATCGGTATCAACCTTTAGCGTCTTGAGATCACGGTTGTTGATCCCGATGATCGTGGCGCCTGCGTCAACGGCCTTCTTGAGCTCCGCGTCCGAATGAACTTCGACCAAAGCGTCCATTTGAAGTTCTCTCCCCAGTTCGATCAGGTCCTTGAGTTCTTCTTCGCTCAGGATCGAAGCGATCAAAAGGAACGCGTCGGCCTCCAGGAGAGCCGTCTCGTAAAGCTGGAAGCGGTCAAAAATGAAATCCTTGCGCAGAAGCGGAAGTTTTGTCACCTGGCGAACGGTCTTGAGGTAACTGGGCCGACCTTTGAAGAAATGGGATTCCGTCAGAACCGAGATCGCACAGGCGCCGGCGTATTCATACAGGTTTGCGATGCGGAGGGGCTGGAAATTTTCTCGCAGAACGCCCTCCGAGGGTGAGGCTTTTTTGAGTTCGGCAATGATGTTGAGACCCCGCGTCGCCAGCAGAGCGCCACGGAACGACCGTGGCTTGAGTCGTTCAGATTTTTCGATGATGCGCTGGAGACGCGCCAGAGGCATACGCTGTTTCAACTCTTCGAGGTCTTTTCGTTTCTGAAGAAGAATGTCGTTTAAGATCATATTAGTTCGCACAGACTTTCAGTTGTTTAAGGACGTTTAGGGCTTTCCCGGAATCGATGGCTTTTTGAGCAAGCGCGATGCCCGACTGGACGGAACCGGCCTTCCCGCAGAGCAAAAGCCCGAAGGCCGCGTTCAGGACGATCGTGTCACGCGCGGGCCCTGTTTCTTTTCCCGAAAGGATCCTCACGGCGCGAAATTTGCTCTTTTGCACCGAATCAACGGTGAGATCCTTCAGAGTCGCTTTTTTTAGACCATAAGATCCGGGACGGATCACCGACATTCGCACTTTATTGGGTGTCACCCAGGCCACTATCGTCGGGACCCAAGTTGATATCTCGTCCATGCCGTCCTCACTGTGGCAAACAAGCGCCGTTTTCCGGCCCAGCCTTGAAAGCACCTTGGCGTAGAGAGGAACCCGGTGCTTTTCGGAAACGCCCACGAGCTGATGGTCCAAACGCAACGGATTCACCAAAGGTCCAAGCATGTTCAAGATGGTCGGACGTTTCAAGGCCTTGCGCAATGGCTGCATCTGGGCGAATACGGGATGAAAGAATGGTGCGTGAAAATAACCGAGACCCGCGCATTGAATAGCGGCGATCATCTTTTTAGGAGACGCGTCGAGCTTGACGCCGAAGGCTTCCATGAGGTCGGAACTGCCGGACTTTGAGGAGATCGCACGATTGCCATGTTTGGCGATCTTTCCGCCCGCCCCCGCGATGACGAGAGCGACTAAGGTGGAAATATTGAGTGTTTGCCGCCCATCTCCACCGGTACCGCAGGTGTCCATGAGTCCCGGGATCCTGGGGCCGATCGGTTTTTCGAGGGCCCGGAGCGCTTCAAGACATCCGAGAAGCTCGTCCGCGGTTTCGCCCTTTTGGGCGAGTAGAAGTAAAAAACTTTTGGCTTTCGCGGGAGGAACAGCGCCTGCGAAAAGCAGGCGGAAGAACTCACGGGCTTCGGACAAATTCAGATCCGTTCCCAGAAGGAGTTTCGCTAAAAGCGCGTCCAAAGGTCTTTCAGTCACTTGGAAAGCCCCAGGAAATTCTTCAGGATCTGCATGCCGGAGGCTGTCATGATGGATTCCGGATGGAACTGGACTCCCCACGTCGGATGGGACTTGTGTTTGAGGCCCATGATCTCTTGGGCTTTGGTCCAAGCGATGATCTTGAGAGTGTCCGGCAGAGAGTTTTTTTCGACCAGAAGCGAGTGATACCGGGTCGCGACGAAGGGGTTCGGGACGCCTTTGAAAAGAGGGTCTTTGTCGTGATAGACCTTGGAGGTCTTGCCGTGCATGATGTTGGGCGCGCGAATAACCTTGCCGCCGAAAACGTGGCCGATCGACTGGTGCCCCAGGCAGACTCCGAGGATCGGGACTTTGCCGCTAAAGGTCTGGATCACATCACAGGAGATCCCTGCTTCCTTCGGCGTCTTGGGTCCAGGTGAGATGACGATGCGTTTGGGATGCAGCCGCTTGATCTTCGAGATCGTGATCTCGTCATTGCGCCAGACGCGTGGGTCCGCGCCGAGCTCGCCAAGATATTGCACCAGGTTGTACGTGAACGAATCGTAGTTATCGATGACGAGTAACATTAACACCGTTCTCCATTTGATTCTAAGGGGTAACGGTACAATACTCCGAACCCTTAGAATTTAATAATAACGCAGTATTAGAAAAGAAACCTTTCTTCGATGGCTTTCAGAAGCGCCTTAGACTTATTGACCGTTTCCTCATATTCCCGTCCCGGGTCCGAGTCTTTGACGATCCCCGCACCGGCCTGGAGGAAGATCTTGTTTTTGTGAAGCATGAGCGTCCGGATGGTGATGCACATGTCCATGTCTCCGTCAAAACCGAAATAGCCGAGGCAGCCACCATAAGGGCCACGAGCCTCAGGTTCGAGTTCATCGATGATTTCCATGGCACGAACCTTGGGAGCTCCGGAAAGAGTACCGGCAGGAAAGGTCGCGCGCAAAAGGTCCATGGCCGACTTCCCCGCCTTGAGGCGGCTTTGGACACGGCTAACCAAATGCATGACATGGGAATAGCGTTCAACGAAGGCAAAACGATCGACCTTGACTGACTGGAAATCTGAGACGCGGCCGAGATCGTTCCGGCCGAGATCGACGAGCATCAGATGCTCCGCCATTTCTTTGACGGAGGACCGGAGCTGTTTTTCATACTGCAAGTCCTGCGATTCCGTAAGACCGCGCGGCCTTGTACCGGCAATGGGTCGCACTTCTGCCAGGCGTTTTGTTTTTTTGACGAGCATCTCGGGCGAAGATCCGATGAGCCGGAACGAACCACTCCGGAAATAGAACATATAAGGCGAAGGGTTGATCGAACGCAGGGAGCGGTAGATCTGGAAATCATGGCCGTGGTGCGCAAGCTGAAACCGCTGCGAAAGAACGACCTGGATGCAATCCCCCGCTCGGATGTATTCCTTGATGCGTTTGACCTTATCTTCGTAATCCTTACGCGACATATTCGGCCGGACTTCTGGCAGGGACGCGACTTTTGACGTTACGGGCACGCGCAGGGGCTTCTGAAGAAGTGTTTTGTATTTCGCCATTTGCTTGAGGGCATTCCGGTAAGCAATCTCGTGCGATTTAGACCTTTTGAGATCCACGAGAATGACGATCGAAAGCGTTTTGCGGAAATGGTCGAACACGACGAAATCCTCAGCGCGAAAAAAGATTCCCAGAGGGAACCCCGTTCCCTTTTTCTTTGCGAGCCGGATCTTCTCGAAGTCCCGGACATTCTCATAGGAAAGATAACCCACGAACCCACCGCGGAATCCCGGGAAAGCTTCAGGGTTGGCGAGCTTTCGCGTGGCGAGTTCGGCCTCGATCACATCCAAGAGTAGCGAGTTCTTGAGCACCCGCTTGTTCTTCCCCGCTGTGATCGTGACATTCTTTCCAGAGGACTCGTAAATGGCAGCCGGTTCGGTGCCGAGAAAAGAAAAACGACCGATCTTCTCTTCTTGTTCTGCGGATTCCAAAAGAAACGCGTGACGCGTCTTCCGACTCACCTTGAGGAAACTCGAGACCGGGGTTTCAAGGTCGGCGGGAAACGTCTCGGACAGAGCGATCACGTTTCCTTTACGCGATAGTTTCTTGAAGGTGTCGAGGTCGGGTGAGATCATTTTTTATAGATCTTTTCTGGATCGAAGACCTTCTCCTGCGTGACTCTCACGATGTCACCCTGTTCATTCATTTCGTGGACAAAGCAGGTCCGGTAGCCGAGATGACACGCCCCTCCTTTGTCCTGGTTCACGCGGACGAGAAGTGTATCCTTGTCGCAGTCCGTGAGCACTTGAATGACGCTCTGGGTATGACCAGACTCTTCGCCCTTGACCCAGTATTTATTGCGTGAACGGGAATAAAAAACGGTGTGTTTCTCTTTAAACGTTCGTTCCACAGCGACTTTGTCCATATAGGCTAACATGAGCACTTCGCCGGACTTGGCATCCTGGATAATGACGGGCAGTAGCCCCTGAGCGTTATATTTGAGGTCTTCCATTGCGATGTATTCTCCTTTGGATAATGAAGTTACGGCAGAAAAACAAGCAACTTTACTGAAACGTTGCCGAGTATGCCATAACTGGATTATGTGTCAAGGGGATACACTTTATTACAAGGCGGTATTTGATCGTGGGTGGTCATTGGTCTGATTATTGCGAGCACGACGCGGGATTGTAGCGCCAATGCCAGGGTTCGTAGGTGATTCCGACTCCGGCATCCTTGGGGTACGAGAGGACGAATCCGAACTTACCGGCATTCTTGAGAAGCCATCGATATTCCGTAAGAGCTTCGAATTCGGCCGCGTTATTCTCGCCATTAATGCCGTCGCCATTAATGAAATCGAGAGCCTGGTGATCCGGAGCCCCGTGTTCGCTATACCCGGGCAAAGCGACCCATTTTGCGGTTTCCCGGATGGAATAGTCATGATTGCTGAGGTAATAAATAAAGAGATAAAGTTGATAAGCACTTGAACGGTACCCGGACTCCACAAAAAGACGTTTTCCTGTCTCGTTCTCCATAGAGCTCATCATGAACTGATAGGTTTTGAAGACTTCCGGGGGCAGGAACTGGGGTGGAAGTATCCTTTCCTTTCCACTCACGTAGATCTTTTGACCATTCACTCGGGTCAAGGGAAACTGACCTTCTGTGAGCCCATGGTACGGGATCGTGACACCGATCTCATTCCCATGAAGGCTAAGGAATTGATTCAGGAACCTTTTTTCTCTTGAGTTTAGAGGGGATTCTAGTTTTTTGAAGGTGAGGGTCGGGAGCTCCCCTTTCTGATCCTTTTTCTGAATGAAGGGTTCGAGTTTAGCGATAAGGGCTTTGACTCTTGTGATGTGCTCTGGGGACAGTCTCTCGACGTTCAGTTTTTCTTCTGGGGACTGAGAAAAAGACGCACATCCGGCAAAAAAAAGAACGGAAAGAACAAAAAAAAGTTTTTGGAATGCAGACGCGATCATAGACGGACGGGAATGCCTTTGGCGCGAAGAAATGCTTTGGTCTCTGGGATGGTAAATTCACCGAAATGAAAGATGGAGGCCGCTAGGCAAGCGTCGGCTTTGCCGGCGCTGAACGCGTCGAAGAGATGATTCAGATTTCCGGCTCCACCTGAGGCGATGACGGGGATCGAAACCGATTCTGAGACGCGACGCGTAAGCTCAAGGTCGTAGCCGTCCTTCGTGCCGTCGCAATCCATGCTGGTGAGAAGGATCTCTCCCGCTCCCAGCTTGGCGGCTCTTTTTGCCCACTGAACGGCGTCAAGTCCCGTGCGATTTCGTCCCCCGTGTGTGTACACGCCCCAACGGTCCCTGGCTTCGCGTTTTGCGTCGATCGCGACTACAATGCACTGGCTCCCCGAAACGTTTGCTGGCTTCCAGGATAAACTTGGGATTCTTGATCGCACTGGTGTTGATGGAGACTTTGTCACAGCCGGTCGCGAGACGCTCGCGGATGTCCTGGACTTTATTGATACCGCCCCCGACCGTGAACGGAATAAAGATCGAGGCGGCCACTTTCTCGGCGACTTCGATCATCGTGCGCCGTTTCTCATGCGAGGCCGTGATGTCGAGGAACACCAGCTCATCCGCTTTTTGCCGGTCGTAGGCCTGGGCACAGGATACGGGATCGCCGGCGTCTTTAAGCGACACGAACTTGACGCCTTTGACGACCCTGCCGCGGTCGATATCAAGACATGGGATAATGCGTCGGGCGAACATGGATCAAAGGGTCATCTGGTTATTTTCGAGTTGCTTGAGAACGTGGAGCACAGAAACGCTGAGAGCGATCAGCTGAGAGATGATCGTAAAAAGAAGGGTCAGAATGATCAAAAAGACCATGCCGACCTCATAAAGCGAAGGCTGTTTCAGGTTTGAGGTCTGCCAGAAAAAGATCAGGATGAGGAACGACACCATGAACAGGATCCATCCCGCGATGCACTTTTTCGTGTAGACCTTTTTGATCTCATGGTACCACTTGGAATTGAGAGCCCGGGCGCGTTTGATCAAGGGGTGCAGAAAAAAACTCCTGGCCACAAGAAAAACAAGAAGATAGACGATACCGACCAGGGCCCAGGACCAGGTCCGTTGAGTGAGGATCATATTCCAAAGGTTCGTGAGGTTTCCCATGAGTTCTCGAGCTCCTTTTATGCCGTGAGCCGCACGGCCTCGGACAGTTGGAATCGTTTATCGTAAAGAGCCTTGCCGATGATCACACCATCAAAATTGGGCGCTATGATCGTGCGGCACTTCTCAACGTCAGAGAGTTGGCTGACCCCGCCGGAGAGAATGACCCTCGCCTTCGTGTGAGCGAGCACCTGAGAAAGTTTGTCCCAATTCGGACCTTTTAAAACGCCGTCCTTTTCGATGTCGGTATAAATAAGCGTGGCGACGCCGAACTGATCAAAAAGTTTCAGCGCGTTCAGGAGCGTGATGTTCCCGTCACGCAGCCACCCCGCAGTCTTGACCTGGTCACGGCAGACGTCCATCCCAACGGCGATCTTTTCTCTGAAGATGGAGACGGCTTCACCGAGAAAGTTCCCGTCGAGCGCCTTGGTGCCGAGTACAACGCGAGAGACACCGAGCGCGAGAACTTTTTCGATGTCTTTCATATTGCGCACGCCGCCGCCAAACTGGACTTTGGCTTTAACAGTTCGGCATATAGCCTCAAGCGACGGCTCACTCGTGAGGGCGCCAGTCTTGGCGCCTTCAAGGTCCACGACATGGATCCACTTGGCGCCCTCCTGCTCCCAGGTCTTGGCTACGGCGGCTGGGTCTTTAGAGTAAACCGTACAGGCATTGTAATCACCCTGTGTGAGACGGACGACCTTTCCCTGGTAAATATCGATCGCGGGATAGAGATTCACTATATTACCTTCCTGTCATTCCCGCGAAAGCGGGAATCCAGAAAATGGGTCCCCGATAAAAACATTCGGGGACGACATTCTGTCGATTCATGGCGTTACCATTGGATGAAGTTCTTTAAAATGCGTAAGCCCGCCTCCTGGCTTTTTTCAGGATGGAACTGGGTCGCGAAAACATGATCGTTTCCGACCACAGCGGCAAAATCCTCCCGCCCGTACTTACAGGAAGCGAGTGCCAGGCTTTTGACCGCGGGTTTCCCATAAAAAGAGTGAACGAAATAGAAGTATTCCCCGGTCGGGATCCCTTCAAGCAACGGATGTTTTTTCAGGACCTTGAGGTCATTCCATCCCATGTGCGGGACTTTGACCGTTGTGGAGCGGAATTTCCGGACCGAGCCTTTAAAGATCCCGAGGCCTTTCGCGCCGGGATTCTCTTCGCTTTTCTCGAAAAAAAGCTGGAGACCGAGACAAACACCCATGAGTTTTGTCTTGCGGGCGACGAGTTCCCGGATCGGTTCGATGAATCCACGGGAACGAAGTTCTTTCATGGCATCCCCGAAAGCCCCGACGCCGGGAAGGATCACTTTGGAGGCGCGGGCGAGATCATTTCCCTTGGAACAAAGCTTGCAGGAGGCGCCAAGATACTCCAGAGCCTTGGACACACTTCGAAGATTGCCCATGCCGTAGTCGATGATGGCGATCATGGTGTTAAAGTCCTGAGCTTGGAGTTCGGAGTTCGTAGCTTTGCGAAGATGTGCCTTGCTCCGAACTCATGACTCCGAACGCTTGACTCATCAAAGTTTTCCCTTGGTCGAGGGAATGCCGCGAACGCGAGGGTCGATTGAGGTCGCCATATCCAGGGTCTTGGCGATCCCTTTGAACATGCCTTCGATGATGTGGTGCGTGTCTTCCCCTGCAAGAACTCCGATGTGCATGTTGATTCCCGCGTTCTGACAAAAGGAACGAAGGAAGTCCACGGCGTCATCGAATGTGTATTTCGGCTGGCGAGACAGACGAACTCCTTTGGCCTTGGTCACATAAAGCGACGGCCTTCCGGAAATATCCAGCGTGACACGGATGAGGGTTTCGTCCATGGGAACCGCGAACGAGCCGTAGCGACGGATCCCTTTTTTATTGCCAAGCGCTTTCGCCAGGGCCTGACCGAGTGCGATGCCGATGTCCTCGTTTGTGTGATGGATGTCGACTTCGAGGTCGCCGCGCGCTTTAAGCTTGAGATCGAAAAGTCCGTGTTTGGCCAAAAGCGTAAGCATGTGATCGAGGAACGGGATGCGGGTGTCCACTTTGGACATTCCCTTTCCGTCCACCACGAGCTCGATCTGGATGTCGGTTTCGGAGGTCTTACGCTTGACCGTCCCTTTCCTTATCTTCATGATTTGGCTTCCTTTTCCGGTTCTGAGTTCTTCTTGATAAGACGCGCCTCCAGGGAGATGCGGTGGAGAAACAAGCCTTCCATGTCCGTCAGTCTCTGCACATGTTCTTTGGAAGCTTCCAGAGCTTCCGGCGTGTAGCGAATGATCTGGGAACTTTTAATAAAAGTCGAAGCGCTGAGCGGCGAAAAATACCGCGCCGTGCCGCCCGTTGGAAGCACGTGGCTCGGTCCCGCGATGTAATCCCCGATCACGGTCGGTGAATAGGCCCCCAGAAAGATCGCGCCGGCGTGTCGGATCGACTGCGCCACTTTTTCGGGTTCTTCGGTCATGATCTCAAGGTGCTCGGCCGCGATCTCGTTGGCGACTTCGCAGGCCTCCGCGATGGATTTGACCTGAATGATAAGTCCGGAGTCCACGCGCTTGCGCATGATCTCAACCAGTTTTTTGGAGCTGGTGATCAGATACCCCATGCCGCCATGGTGTTCGGTCTGGGCGAGAAGATCACAGGTCACAAAATCAGGGTTCGCGGTCGCATCCGCAATGATGGCGACTTCGCTCGGGCCAGCGACCATATCGATATCCACAAAACCGTAGACCTGGCGCTTCGCTTCGGTGACATAGGCGTTCCCCGGCCCGACGATCTTGTCGACCTTGGGGATCGTTTTGGTCCCGAACGCCATCCCGCCGATGGCCTGGACGCCGCCTACACGGTAAATTTCATTGACCCCCAAAAGATTAGCGACCGCCAGAATGTGCGGGTCGATGTCGCCGGTGTCACGCCGTGGCGGTGTGGCGATGGCGATCTGCTTCACTCCCGCAACCTTCGCGGGGATGACGGTCATGTAGACGGTCGAAACAAGTGGTGCTGTCCCCGCAGGAATATAGATCCCTACGCGATCAAGCGGCTCATAACGCTTGCCGAGGTGGACGCCGTTGGGTCCTGTGATCTCGAACGACTTCTTCAGTTCCTTCTCGTAATATTCGCGGACATTCTCCGTGATCTTCTTGAGAAGCGGTACGAACGGGACCTGGATCTTCTCGAACGCGCGATTGATGTCTCCCTGGGTCACGGCAAGGCGCTTGAGCGGAAGATCGATCCCGTCGAACTCCCGAGTGTAACGGCGGAGCGCCGTGTCCCCGGACTGGCGCACCTCGGAGAGGATCCGGCTCACCTTTTTGAAGATGTCCGTATCAAAGAACGTGGCGTAGTCGCGCCGGATCTTTTTCTGCGTTTGTTTATCCCAGTTCAAAACTTGCATGCATTACATTCCTTTTTCCGTAAGATAGGCCTCGACGATTTCTTCGATCTTGCTTTTGGCCGCTGCGAATTGCCCCTGGTCGGGGCCACCTGCCTGCACCAGGTCGGGGCGTCCGCCGCCGCTGAGGCCGAGCAGGCCTGATAGCCTACCAAAAAGAGCTTTCATGTCCAAGGAGGTTTTCTGAAGCCCGGCGCTGCGGCCTACGATCACGTTGAGCTTCCCTTCCTGCGAGGAAGCGATCACAAAAACAAGCTTTTGCGACTCTTCCTTAAGACGAGTTGCGAGATCCCGCAAGGCCGGGATGCCGAAGCCTTCGAACATGGCGACCAGGAGACGACAGGAGCCGGTCTGCGAAGCGCTCTCAAGAAGCGTTTTGACGTCCGTGGTGTTCGCGGCAGCCTGCGCGCCAGTTTTCTTTTGCGCCTTCAGACTTTCCATAAGTTTCGCGATCCTGGCCGGGATATCTGCTGCCCCGACTTTCAGCGTCCTGGAGATACCGGCGATCTGGTCCTGCAGGTCGCGCACATAGTTCAATGCCTGCGTTCCGGTAACGGCTTCAATGCGGCGCACGCCACTCGCCACGGAGGATTCCCCCGTGATAAGCAAAAGGCCGATCTGTCCCGTACGGTCGCAGTGAGTGCCGCCGCAAAGCTCCTTGCTGAATTCAGGAATACTGATCATCCGCACCTTGTCGCCGTATTTGTCCCCAAAGAAAGCAAGCGCACCTTCCTTCTTTGCTTCATCTAATCCTTTCGATTCCTTGTGGACCGGCCTGTCGGCTAAGACCTGGTCATTAGCGATCTTCTCGATCATGCGGAGTTCCTCGGGTGTAACGGCACGACCAAATGAAAAATCGAATCGCAGACGGTCGGGCGCCACGAGCGACCCGAGCTGGCGCACGGAACTTCCAAGCGTCGAGCGGAGCGCGGCGTGCAAAAGATGCGTTGCTGTGTGATTGCGCATGATGCTTTCCCGATTTGCGCTATCGACAGCAGCGCTCACGGCCAATCCGTCCTTGATCTCGCCCTGGATTACTTCCACATGATGCAAAAAATATTTGTCGAGTTTTTTTGTATCAACGACTTTGAGCTTGAGACCTTGGCCTTCGATCATGCCCTGATCGCCAACCTGTCCGCCGCTTTCCGCGTAGAAAGGGGTTTGGTCGAGGATCACAGTAGCCTGCTTTCCTTCGGTCTGATGCCAGAGCACCTTGGCCTTGGCTTCCAGGGCTTCATAACCGAGGAAGGTTGTGGCCGGGGTCTGGGACGGGATCTTGTTCAGACCCGAAGAGGCGAAGATCTCTCCAGCGATCTTGCTGCCTTCCTTGGAACGCACGCGCTGGTCTTCCATCAATTTCTCATAGCCTTCCAGATCGATCGAAAATCCCCGTTGTTCGGCAACATCGCGAGTCAACTCCACAGGAAATCCATAGGTATCGTAAAGCTCGAAAACGATCTTCCCCGGAATGGACCGGTTGTTTTTGAGGCCATCGAGATGTTTATCGAGGATCGAGAGCCCGTCCTTGAGATTTGAAGAAAAACGCTTTTCCTCCTGGAGAAGGACCGACTGGATGTTCTCTTCAGCCTCCTTGAGCTCTGGATAGACATCGCCCATCGTCTGGATGACTGTAGGCGCAACTTGGTAAAGAAAAGCGGTAAGTTTCTGCTTGGCTTTCGCGTCGAGAATTTCGTAAGCACGCCAGAAAGCGCGACGGACGAGCTTGCGGATCACATAGCCACGGCCTTCGTTCGATGGCACGACGCCATCCGCGATGGAAAAAACGGCGGCGCGCAAATGGTCCGCGATCGTGTACAGATTTTTAGTTGGAGCTTTTTCACGTTCAATTCCGAGGGCTTCGAGGATGGCGTTGTGCATCGGTTGAAAAATGTCGATCTCGAAATTGGAGGCCTTTCCCTGAAGCACACAGGCGAGACGTTCCAACCCCATTCCGGTGTCGATATTCTTATTGGCGAGCGGGACGAGTTTGTCGCCGTCCTGGCGATCGTATTGTGTGAAGACGAGATTCCAGATTTCCGCGAACTTCCCGGAATCATCGATCGGAGTTCCTTGGATCGTTGGGTTCTGGTCAAAATAGATCTCGGAGCATGGACCGCAGGGACCGTTGGGACCGTCCTTGGGCGCGTTCGCTGGCCAGAAATTCGATTTGTCGCCGCAAAGATAGATCCATTCCTTGGGCAGGCCAATCACCTTGTGCCAAATATCAAAAGCTTCCAGGTCCTGTTCGTGGACCGTGATGCGGAGCCGTTCCTTGGGGATGGAAAGTGTCTCAGTCAGGAATTCCCAGGCCCATGTGATGGCCTCTTTCTTGAAGTAATCACCGAACGAGAAATTACCCAGCATTTCGAAGAAGGAATGGTGAAAGGGTGTTCGCCCCACCTCATCAAGATCGCCCGTCCTGAGGCATTTCTGGCTCGTTGTGGCCCGTTTAAGATCCTTTTTGACCCCCAGGAAGTACTCCTTGAACTGGTTCATACCCGCTCCGGTGAAGAGCAAGGAGGGGTCATTTTGCGGCACTAAAGAGTCGCTAGCCAAAACGGTATGGCTTTTGGATTTAAAGAACTCTAGGTAAGCTTTTCGCAGGTCGTTCGTAGCTGTTTTCATAAAGCATCAGATCTCATCATCCAGAGTTCCCCTCGAGAGTTTCTGAAGGACGTCCTGGGCGACTTGAAAATCATATCCTTTCCGTATCAGAAAATCATAAAGACGTTTTTTTCGCTTCTGAGGATCCAGCGAAGACCAACTCGCCCATTTCAAGCCGGCCTGCTCAAAAGCGCGCTCGGTCTCATCCTCAGCGGACAGCGTTCCCAACAGCTCGTCCGAGATCTTTTTCGAAATACCGTGGCGCTTCAGATCAAAAGCGATCTTGTGACGGCCCACGCATTTGCCAAGAGTGAGTCGGGTCACCAGCTCTTTGGCGTACATCGTATCATCCAGGATGCCCTGGTTTCTGAGATCATTCAGCGCTTGATCAACAATCTCTCGGGAAAAGCCTTTGGCGTCGAGTTTTTTTCTCAGCTCTTGTCCGCTTTTAGGACTGGCGGCAAGTAGCCTGAGACAGGTGATGATCGCCTGCTTTAATTGTTCGTCCGTCTGAGCTTTATCCATAGGAGGAGAAAAGGCGATTCCTACACCTATCACCCTCCCCAAGGCGGGACCGGGCTGTTGTTTATGATAAGAAAGTCCCCGGGAGGATTATTCAGCGGCCGCGATGACGAGCGCGCTTTCTCCAGCGGCAACTTTTTCCAGGATCTTCAGCTCGATCTCCTCGAGGAGCTTTTTATTCTCTCTCAGAAAAATCCGTGCAGCGTCCTTGCCTTGCCCGAGTTTCTGATCGTTGAAGGCGAGCCAGGTCCCGGACTTATCGATCACTTGATACTGGGTGCCGAGTTCCACAACGTTCGAGGATCGTGAAATACCTTCCTCGAACAGGATGTCAAATTCCGCCTGACGGAACGGGGCGGCCACCTTGTTCTTGACGACCTTAACACGAACCCGATTCCCGACCACCGCGTCTCCCTTTTTCAGGCTCGCGACCCTCCGGATATCAAGGCGCATCGAGGCGTAGAACTTGAGAGCCTTACCGCCGGGTGTGGTCTCGGGATTTCCGAACATAACGCCGATCTTTTCGCGAAGCTGATTGATGAAAACGATGCAGGTCTTGGATTTGCTAATAATGGCGGTGAGTTTACGCATCGCTTGGGACATCAGGCGCGCCTGAAGACCCATTTGAGCCTGGCCCATTTCGCCTTCGATCTCCGCGCGAGGAACCAGCGCTGCCACCGAATCAACTACGATGAGGTCGACGGAATTCGAACGCACGAGCATCTCCGCGATCTGAAGGGCCTGTTCGCCGGAATCAGGTTGCGAGATCAGAAGCTCGTCAACCTTGACGCCGATCTTCTGAGCGTATTGAGGGTCCAAGGCATGTTCCGCATCAATAAAGGCCGCAACTCCGCCTGTCGACTGAAGACGGGCAATGATATTAAGCGTCAGAGTGGTTTTGCCGCTTGATTCGGGACCAAAGATCTCCACGATGCGACCACGCGGAATGCCGCCGATCCCCGTTGCGATATCAAGACTCAGCGCCCCTGTGGCCAGGGCAGCAACATTTTCGTGGTGCTGGTCACCGAGCTTCATGATCGAGCCCTTGCCAAACTGTTTTTCGATCTGCTGCAAGGTAAGTTCAAGCGCCTTTTGCTTGTCGGTGGATTTTTTGGATTCGGTTGCGGCGGACTTCTCTGATTTCTTTTTTTCGCTCATAAATTTTCTCCTTTAGTCCCAATGCCTATCAATTTTCACGTAGTGGAAATTGGGGCAATCCTTGTCCACCATCCCGGAAAAGAATGCAAGGCAAGGATAGGAAGACGTGAGTTTGAAATTCTATCGACCTACCCCCCGTCTGTAAAGACAATTCAAGAAGTCGCGGCCCTATAGAATATTACATTTGTAGAAATAATATATGATTTTAAGCTATTGTCAAGAACTGGTTCAAAAGAGTTTCTTTTCAGTCCCCTGACGTAGACGCCCGATGTTGGCGCGGTGGGTGTAAAACATAAAAACAGCCAAGACAAGGCTGATCGGTAGAAGGAATGCAATCTCGGGAGTTCCGCCGTAGCGCCATATGATCATGACCGGAAAGATCACTGCAGCAACCAAAGAGGAAATCGAGATAATATGGGTGATCGCAAAGCATAGGATCCATAGACCAAAGGTAATAAGCGTTGGGACCCAGGCGATGGCCAGGAATACTCCGAGCGAAGTAGCCACGCCCTTCCCACCCTTGAATTTGAGCCAGACCGGGAAGCTGTGGCCCAAGATCGCACTGATCCCGAGGATGAGTGGAAGCGGAAGTGCCATGCTTTGACCAAAAAACGCGGGAAGCATGCAAGCGACAGAGCCTTTCGCGGCATCCAGCAGGAGCACTGCAATTCCCCATTTTTTACCGACAACGCGTGAAACATTGGTAGCGCCGATGTTCTTACTGCCGTGCTGGCGAATATCGAGGCCCCTGATCCTGAATCCAGCAATGAGACCGAACGGAATGGAACCAAGGAGATAAGCCGTAAGAATAAAAACAGTCGCGACGAAAAAAGAGCTCATTGGACTAATTTTAACCCCCGTGTGAGATAGATGACGCCCGAGACGATCGTGAAAGTGACGGCAAGATAAGCAAGCGGAACAGCGACCGGCCACTCGAGAAGGATAAAGCACAGGAGCAACATCTGGGAGACCGTTGTGAGTTTTCCCCAGATATTCGGCAGCACTTCGATCTTCACGGCTGCGAAATTAAGAGTGAAAAATCCAAAAAGAAGGATGAGGTCGCGGAAAACGATCGTGATCGTAATCCAGAGCGGCGGCCGGAACGGGAGCGTGGGCACGAATAGAAGTCCGATGTAAGCGCTCACCAAGAGTATTTTATCTGCCAAAGGATCCAGCATCTGTCCCAGGGCTGTCCGTTGTTTCAGAAATCGGGCCAGAAGTCCGTCCAGCGCGTCGGTCAAAGCGGCCACTACGAAAATTGCCAAGGCCGCGATACGGAGCCCCTCTTTTTCCGGACTGTAGGAGACCAGCATGATAAAAAATATCGGGGTAAGAAGGATCCTGAAAAGGGTCAGATAATTCGGAATGCTCAAGCGCTGACGGCGTCCGTGCTATTTTCCGGGGCGGTACTAACATCGGCCGTGTCGACCGAGGTGGTTACGGCCGCATCGCCGCCCGGAAGTGACTCATCGCCCGAACGGACCTTGACGGAGACGATCTTGGAAATACCGGGCTCTTCCATGGTCACGCCGTAGAGAGAATTCCCCATGGAAATGGTTTTGCGGTTATGCGTGATGATGATGAATTGGGACTGGTCGATGAACGTGTTGAGCACCGCCAGAAAACGGTCAATATTCGCTTCATCAAGAGGCGCGTCGATCTCGTCTAAGAGACAGAAAGGAGACGGCTTGATCTTGAAGAGAGCGAAAAGAAGGGCCACAGCGGTCAGAGCCTTTTCACCGCCTGAAAGAAGGGACATGTTCTGCAGCTTTTTCCCCGGAGGACGCACGACGATGTCGATCCCGGATTCAAGAGGATGAGCCTCGTCGATCAGGAAGATGCGCGCCTCGCCGCCACGGAAAAGGATCTGATAGTATTGCTTGAAGGTTTCCTGCACCTGTTTGAAAGTATCCTCAAAGAGTTGCTTGGTGGTTTGATTGATCTTACGGATGGCTTCCATGAGAGAATTGCGCGCGTCATCCAGATCTTTTTGCTGAGCCAAAAGAAAATCGTAGCGCGTCTTCAACTCCTGATATTCCTCGATGGCGAGCAGATTAACAGTTCCAAGGGAATCAACCTTATTCTGAAGGGCCGTGATCGTTTCCTCAGCGGTGGCTAATTCTTCTTCCGTGAAAACATAATCCTGTCCGTTGAGCTCTGAGAGGTTCAAACGGTAGCGTTGAAGGAGCCGCTCTCCTACGTTCTTGAGCTGGTAGTCGAGATCCATCTGTTGAAGCGATATCTGGTGTTCCTCATCCTGCAGGACCTTCTGAGAATGGAGCGCCTGATCCAGAGCATGACGCAGACCGGTGAGAAGCTCTTCCTGCTCCCGCTGGTCTTTGCGCAACAATTCGAGATCAACATCTACCGCGTGCAGACGATCACGGTGCTCCTCAGCGAGACGGACACACACCGCTTCATCCTGATCCAGATCCACCTCTTTGGTCGCAATACGTTCTTTTCCCTGCTCGAGAAAAGCCTGGCGCTCCTGGTCTTTCACCGCGTGTTGCTCGATGAGCCTGAGTGATTCTTCGAGGTGGCGCATTCCCTGCTGGGATTGCTCGACCTGGGTCTGGCACTGCCGTGCCTCATTCAGAACGTTCTCGCGAGCGCTTAAGCTTTGCTCGAGATCCTTTTCCCGTTGACGCTGGCCCCCATCAAATCTTGATTCCTCCTGCTCAGCCTGAACAAGAGACGCCTGGACCCGTTCCATCGCGGCGCGGATTCGCGCGATCTCTTGTGTCAGATCTTGGGCTTCAGAAACAGACAGCTCTTTCTCTTCCCGAAACCCCAGGAGACGATCTTCAATGTTCTTCCGTTCACTTTCGAGGGATTCTTTTTCGATGAGGGCCGACGTTTTTTGTTCAGCGGCCTCGGCGCCCTGGGTCCGCAAGGACGCGAGCTCGGTTTCGAGATAGCCGATTTTCGTCTCTTTTTCCTGCGCTTGCGTCGTGAGGGACTCAATCTCCTGCCGGATCTTCGACATCTCAGAATCTCTGGAAAAGAAGAATCGGGAGCGGCTCTGGTCGTTCCAGAAAAATATCCGACGGTCCGCGCTCAGAAATAAGCCATCACGGGAAACAAGATTTGCCGGAGACGGGGCCTGCAAAAGAGCGTCAAGCTGCTGAAGCGGAAAGGCTTCGCCGACGAAAACATTATCCAAAAGACCTTCATAGCCGGATTCGATCTGGACAAATTCGGCAAGCGGCCGGAATCCGAAAGACGCATAGTATTGAGAAGCTTCTGCGGAAAACGCTGTCTGAGTTTTGAGGAAAATGCCGATTGCCAGAGAGCGCCGCGCGCTTAATCTCTCCACAAGCGCTTGAGCGGTCGGCACATCTCCTGCGACCAAAGACCTTGCGAACTGTCCCAACACGACGTCCACAGCCCATTCGTAGCCGTCCCGGACCTTCACGATCTCCTGAAGGCTTCGGACAAGTCCAGGCACCTGATGAGTCGCCTCGTTTAAAAACTCTTGAAAGGCCCCCGGATTCTCATCTTCCATTTCCGTAAGCGTGTGAAGACGCGATTCTTTTTCCCGAAGTGCGAGCCGGATCTCCTGAGCATGTTCACGGAGCTCCGTGAGCTCGTGCTCAAAAGCATGGAGGGTGGCCCGAAGTCCCTGATGCCCCGTAAGTGTACTTTGCAGTCCGGCATTCGCGTTCTCAAGGGATTGAAGGCAAAATCTCAACCTTTCGTCCCACGCCGCAATCTGTTCTACTAGGCGGGCAGTATTGGACTCCTCCCGACGATGCTGCGCATCCAGATTCTCGCCAAGAGCCTTGATCCGATGAAATTCATTGCGAGCCTGCGTCGAGATCTTTGCTGCATCGAAGAATTCCTTACGCGCCGTTTCGAGGGCATGCTTCGCTTCCTGGATCAGGGCTTCATGTTCCTGAAGTTTCTGGTTTGTCTCCGTGAGGCGCACTTGAAGTTGACCACTTTCACTCTGACGGGTCCTGAGAAGTTCAAGGTGTTCATTTTTCTGGATCGCCGCGGCTTCGAGAGCCTGACGCAATTGATCCTGCTCCTGGAGAAGCTGTCCGCGCTGTTGTGCAAGCTCGACGCGCTTGTCCCTGATGAATTGAAGCTTTTGATCGTTCGTTTCGATCTGGGCCAGGGCTTGGTAGCGCTCGCCCTCCTTGACGTGGCAGCGCTGGCCGATCCCACGAACTCGGGTTTCCTGTTCCTCGATCGACTGATGCTGGGCCTGAAGACTTGCTTCAAGGGCTGTAAGCGCATCCAACTTTGATTGAAAATTCTGAGTAAGTTCGAGCTTCTTCTGCTCGATCTGGCGTTGGTCGTAAAAGGCTCGTTTGATCTCGAGGGCCTTGAGACGTTCGAGTTCGAGCTTATAGCGTTCGGCGCGCTTGGCTTGGCGTTCGGCGTACTGGATGTTCTTTTGGACTTCAAAGACAATATCCTGAAGACGCTTCAGGTTTTCTTCAGTCCGCTCGAGTTTGCGAATGGATTCGTCTTTTTTGACCTTGTATTTGGCGATGCCGGCGGCTTCCTCGATGAGAAAACGGCGCTCTTCCGGATCCGCCTTGAGAATATAATCGATCCTTCCCTGTTCGATCATGGAATAGGACGAAGAACCAATGCCTGTGTCGAGGATCAGGTCCTGGATATCTTTGAGCCGACACTGGGTTTTATTGAGGAGATATTCACTCTCGCCGGTACGGTAGAGACGCCGCGTGAGCGTGACTTCGTTGTATTCGATCGGCATGCCTCGGTCGGCGTTGTCGATCGTTAGGGAAACTTCGGCAAAGGCGAGAGGTTTGCGGACTTCGGTTCCGTTGAAGATGACATCTTCCATGGTCGAGCCGCGCAGAAGTTTTGCGCTACGCTCTCCCAAAACCCAACGGATAGCGTCAGAGACATTACTCTTACCACAACCGTTAGGGCCGACGATGCAAGTGACCCCTTGGTCAAAGGCTACCTCGGTTTTTTCGGCGAAGGATTTGAAACCCAAAAGCTCGAGTTTTTTAAGGCGCATACAGTCACGCTCTTAAGATAGAGCATTTCCCCTTACGGGTTAGATTTCTATGATACTACTATTTCGGCAGTAGCGGGTGCTGTCTGAAGAAGGAAAAAAGTCTACTCCTGATACGCTTTGAACGCGATGCAAGCGTTATGGCCCCCAAAACCCAACGAATTCGATAAAGTGACGCGCACCTTGCACACCTGAGCTTCATTCGGCACATAGTTGAGATCGCAATCGGGATCCGGATTCTTGTAATTTATGGTCGGAGGAACGATCTGATCCCGGATCGCCAGGACGCACGCCGCGCCTTCTACAGCGCCAGCCGCTCCGAGCAAATGCCCTGTCATGGATTTTGTCGAGCTGATGCGAACTTTTCGCGCGACATCTTCCCCTAAGGCTTTCTTAATCGCCAAAGTCTCGACTTTATCATTCAACGGCGTCGAAGTTCCGTGAGCATTGATGTAATCGACATCCGAGGGGCGAATACCGGCATCTTTCATGGCATTGACCATGCAACGGGCCGCCCCTTCACCGCTGGGATCGGGCGCCGTGATATGACTAGCGTCCGAGGTCATGCCGTAGCCTGCCATCTCGGCGTAGATCCGGGCGCCACGCTTCTTGGCATGCTCCAGTTCTTCCATGATGAGAACAGCACAGCCTTCGCCCATGACAAACCCGCTACGAGTTTTGTCAAAAGGGCGGGAAGCTGTTTCAGGACGTTCGTTGTGAGTACTCAAGGCTTTCATGGCATCGAAGCCACCAAACCCAAGATTGGTGATACAGGACTCCGTACCGCCAGCGAACATGACGTCCGCTTCGTCACGCTGGATCAACTTGAAGGCATCACCGATAGCATTCGATCCGGTGGCACAGGCCGTCGCCACGCAATTGCTTGGGCCTTTAAGACCAAGGGCAATGGAGATCTGACCTGGAGCCATGTTTACAATGAGCATCGGAATCAAGAACGGGGAAATCCTTCCCGGTCCTTTTTCCATCATCTGACGGTGCTGCTCTTCAATCACGCGCAGTCCCCCGATCCCCGAACCCACGAGAATGCCAACACGATGGGCATCCACCTTGGAGATATCAAGTTTGGCGTCTTCCATGGCCATTTTGGCGCTAGCGACACCGAACTGGACAAAGATATCCGATTTCTTGATATCTTTGGGTGTCATATATTTGAGGGGCTCGAAGTTTTTAACCTCGGCAGCGACTTTAGAATTAAAAGGCGTCGGATCGATCTGGGTCAATGGACCCGTACCGCTCTTGCCTTTCAAAAAGCCTTGCCAGGTTTCTTCGGAGGTATTGGCAATAGGTGTAACCATACCAATACCTGTGATGACGACACGACGCATGATAGAGAGTTATCCGTTGATGTAAAGATGTTCAGAAGCGAAGTAACAAGCGACTACTTCTGGCTTGTTTTCTCGGAAACGTATTTGATGGCATCGCCGACGGTCTGAAGCTTTTCAGCATCTTCGTCCGGGATCTCCGCACCGAATTCTTCTTCGAAAGCCATCACGAGTTCCACCGTGTCCAAAGAATCCGCACCAAGATCATCCACGAACGACGCCTCAGGAACGACTTCTTCGGGTTTTACACCAAGCTGCTCAACAATGATTTCTGTGATCTTCTCTTGAACGCCCATTGATGTTTCCTCCTTTAATGATTGATAACTTTACTTTTGAAAAACCGCGTTAGAGTACGAGCCCACCGTCCACAACAATTGTCTGCCCGGTGACATAGGCGGATGCGTCTGACGCTAAAAATACGGCCACATTCGCTACATCTTGAGGCTCTCCGAGTCGCCTCAACCCGATCCGTTCTTTCATTTTCTCGATCAGATCCGGCGGAAGCTTTTCGGTCATTTTGCTTTTGATAAAACCCGGGGCGATTGCATTAGCCCGGATATTCCGCTTCGCCAACTCCTTCGCGGTGCTCTTCGTCAATGCGATCATGCCGCCTTTTGAGGCCGCATAATTCGCCTGACCGGCGTTCCCTGCAATCCCGATGATGGAGGCAATATTAATAATGTTTCCCTCGCGCTGCTTCATCATGGGCCTTGCACACGCCTTGGTGAAAAGGAATGCGCTCTTCAAGTTGATCGAAAGAACATCGTCCCAGTCTTGTTCGGACATGGTCGCGAGCAATCCGTCCTTCGTGATGCCCGCAACGTTGACGAGTATATCGATGCGCTCTAACGTGTCAAGAGCGATTTTGACAACTTGCTCCACTTCATCCCCATTCGCCACATTGGCTTGCGTCAAAACGCATTTTGGCGATCCAGCCTGTTTTGCGAGTGTTTCTGTCTTCGTTAAAAACTCTGTTTTGAGGTCCGAAAGGACCAAAATAGCACCCTCTTTTGCGAACGCCAGCGCGATTGACTGACCGATCCCGCGACCGGCACCCGTCACAAGCGCGACTTTATTCTTAAGCATCATGGTTCATTCTCCTTAGGGTTATGATTTAATTACTGCGACAAGAGATTCAAGGCTTTTGAGGTCGGCCATAGCGCCAAAAGAAAAAACTTCGAATTCAGGCTGACATTTTCGTGCTAGACCTTTCAGGATCTTGCCGGGACCGATTTCCAGGTAAGTCGTGATCCCGGATTCCTTAGCCGATGCCATCGTTCGGACCCATTGGACCGAACTCGTCAACTGTTTGGCAAGGAGTTTCCGGATCTCTTCAGGGTCCGACACCTTCTGCGCCGTAACATTGGGAATGAAATCGCATTTAGGCCGCTGGATCGGAGTGCTGGCAAGCGCTGCTTCCAATCGGGCTTTTGCTTCGTCCATGAGCGAGGAGTGAAATGCACCGCCGACTTTAAGGAGCATGGCGCGTTTAGCGCCCTTAGCTTCGGCAAGCTTGCAAGCCTGTTCAATGGTCGGCAAAGTTCCTGAAAGCACCGTTTGGTCCGGAGCATTAAGATTCGCAACCTCACATCCCGCTTCTTGGGCGATAGCGGCGCACTGCTCCATCGTAAGGCCCATAATGAACGCCATGGTACCAGGATTATTCTTGGCAGCCTCTTCCATGGCTTCGGCCCGGATCTGAACCAATTTGAGCGCGTTCTCGAAAGAGATCGCCTCGGCGACGGTTAAAGCTGTGAACTCACCAAGACTTAATCCTGCGACGAGAGAAGGTATGAGATCGGGATTCTTTTCGCGAAGCGCCGCTAGAGCAGCGAGACTTGTGACCAAAATGCCAGTTTGAGCGTAAAGGGTTCGCGTCAACTCCGTTTCAGGTCCGGAAAAACAGATCTGGCTGATGGAATAGCCGAGAATCTCGTCGGCTTTTTTATAGACCGCAACTGCGGCTGGACTTTCTGCGCAAAGATCTTTGCCCATACCTACGAATTGCGCGCCCTGTCCAGGAAACAGAAATCCAATCGGCTGGGTCATGGAGATCACCACTTAATGAGGCTAGCGCCCCAGGTGAGGCCACCGCCGAAGGCGACGAGGACCACATAGTCCCCTTTTTTGACGGCGCCGCTTTTGACAGCTTCATAAAGAGCGATCACAGTGGAAGCGCTCGACATATTGCCATAGCGATCCACATTGATAAAAACTTTTTCCGCGGGGATCTCCAACCGGTCCGCCACAGCTTGCAGAATGCGATTGTTCGCCTGATGCGGGATGAGGCAATGGATATCGCTCACTTGGAGATTTTCTTGCGCCAAAACATTACGAACAGCTTGTTCCATGGTCTTGACTGCGATCTTGAAAAGTGCGGGACCGTCCATGCGGATATAATGTTGTGCGTTCGCGATGCTTTCGACGCTTGGCGGGATCCTGGACCCCCCGGCCGGGATCTGCAGGATCTCACTTTGTGTGCCATCGGCACCCAGGCAGGATGCGAGGATGCCGTGACCGTCCCTGGATTTTGAGACAACGGCAGCTCCGGCGCCATCCCAGAAAAGAACACAGGTGCCGCGGTCTTTCCAATTAATGAAGCGTGAGATCGTTTCAGCGCCGACGACTAAAACATTATTGTAAATGCCGGATTTTATGAATCCCTCAGCCACCGAAAGAGCATAAGCAAAGCCTGAACAGGCGGCGGCAAGGTCAAAGGCCCCGCACGAGGCTCCGAGCTTGGCCTGGAGATAACATGAGGCCGACGGAAAGATCATATCCGGAGACGTCGTCGCGACAATAATGAGATCGAGATCTTTGGGCGTAAGGCCGGCATTCTTCAGCGCTTCCTGGGCTGCCGGCAAGGCAAGATCGCTCGTGGCCTGGTGCTCGGCCGCGATCCTGCGTTCGCGGATCCCCGTGCGAGTACGTATCCATTCGTCGGTGGTATCGACTATCTTTTCAATTTCAGCGTTCGTTAAAATCTTTTCGGGCAAATATGCCCCGAGTCCAGTAATAGCAGCGCGATAGGGTGCGGTCATGGTTCCTTTTGTGGGCGAATGGGGTTAATTATTATGCATTGCTGGATTTGCGTTCCACCGGAGGAACGGGTGTCGCAGCATGATTCAGGTAAGGCGTGATGGCTTCGACGATCTGCGCATTGACGCGCGTAGTCACAAGTTCTCCCGCGACGCGGATCGCATTGCGGATCGCCAGAGCGGAGGATATGCCATGGCTAATAATAACGTTTCCGTCCACCCCGAGAAGCGGCGCTCCACCGGCTTTTTCATAATCGGTCGCTCTGCGAATGGAAGAGAGAGCCGGTTTCAGAAGCCAGGCGGCAAGAGAAGTGAAAAGATTCTTGCGCAATTCCCGGCCAATGAGCGCCACGGAAGTTTCAAGAATGCTTTCGATCATCTTGAGCACCACGTTGCCGACAAAACCGTCGCAGATGATGCAATCGGCTTTACCGGTAAAAAAATCGCGCCCTTCGATATTTCCGATAAAATTAAGCGATGATTCGCGTAAAAGCTTATAGGTCTCTTTGAGGACTTCTGTCCCCTTGGATTCTTCCTCTCCAATATTGAGAAGTCCGATCGCGGGACGTTTTTTCTTGAGGATGCATTTGGCGAACACATCCGCCATGATCGCATATTGAAAAAGTTCGTAAGCGGAGGGATTCAGGTTCGCACCCACATCCGTCGTGACAGACATGCCGTGGAGTGTTGGTGTCGCAATGGCAATCCCGGGACGCTTGATACCGGGCAACAGCCCGAGAAGGAGTGTGGAGGCAGCGACCATCGCGCCTGTATTCCCCGCGGAAACGGCGGCGGCGCAATCTTTTTTCTTCAAGAGATCAATGCAAACACCGATCGAAGAGTCTTTTTTCTTGCGGAGTGCGGCGACCGGCGATTCCCCCATGCCAATGACTTCGCTAGCTTCGATGAGGACGATCTTGCCGCCAATAACCTTATGCTTGTTCAGCTCCTGCTTTAGAGCGGCAGTCTGACCGACAAGAACGATCTCCAGATTTTCGAAGTCGTTGGCCGCCATAACGGCTCCCTCGACCACGACCTGCGGGGCATAATCCCCGCCCATTCCGTCTAGGGCAATTCGGATCATGGGACTATTTCTTCTCCTTGGTCTTAACCTTGATCACCTTGACCAGCTTCCCTTTGTAAAAGCCGCAGGCAGTGCAGACGCGGTGAGGCAGGATAAAGGCGCCGCACTGTTTGCACTGGGACTTGGATTGCGGGACCAAATGATCATTAGCCCGGCGCAGTTGCGAGCGCGTGTTCGAATGTCTTCTCTTAGGATGTGCCATGATGTCGCTCCTTCTTGGATTTCGCTTTTTTTATGATGACTGGGGAAGCATGATAGCCATTTTCTTTGCAATTGCAAGTGCCTTCGTTAAGATCGATACCGCATTTCGCGCATAACCCACGACAGAGGGATTTGCACAGGTGTACCAAGGGGTGTTCTACGATCAAAAGCTCACGCACATTCTCTAGCGGCTCGACCGATTCTTTACCTGAGAGATCGAAGATCCAGTCCACGTCAAACGACAGCTTTTCGTTCTTTTCTTTCAGACATTTTCCGCAGATCCGTTTAACGGCGGTGGTCAGAACCCCTTGAATGCGAAGCATTCCGCCGCTTTTTTCGGCTTCACCGGAAAGAAAAATGGGTTCCGTATAAAGCATGTCCGGAAACTCGACCTCGATCGTTTTAGCGTCGTAGGACCCTTCAACGTGAATCGAGATACCTTCCTGAAATTCTGAAAGAATGAGTTTCATATTAGCGGGTTCTGGTAGTTGAAAGCTTTTTTCGGATCTGCGTCGCGACTACTGGCGGAACATAGGGCGTTACGTCACCGCCCAATTGGGCGATCTCCTTGATGAGGCGTGACGAAAGATAAAAATGGGATTCGGACGGCATCAAAAACAAAGTGTCGATCTTCGGCGCGAGTTTGCGGTTGGTCAGGGCCATTTGAAACTCATAATCAAAATCTGATGTCGCCCGTATGCCCCGGATCAGCGTATAAGCATTCTCCTTTTCGGCAAGGTGGACTGTCAACCCCTCCCAATTGGATACTTTGACACGAGGATGGCTTTTGAGCGCCGCTTTCAAAAAGTTCGCCCGTTCCGTTGCCGTAAAGAGGGTCTTTTTCGAAGGATTCGAGGCCACAACCACGATCAATTCGTCAAAGAGGTTCAGGGCGCGTTCGATCAGATCCAGATGACCGAACGTGACGGGATCAAAGCTCCCCGGATATATAGCTTTTCGTTTTTTCATTAGTTGATTCCAATCGGAAAAAGAGTGAAAGGCAGGCTTGCCCGATCCGTTTTGTGCGGATCCACTTGAGGTTTTTAAGCTCGGCATTCGGCAGCTCTTACCGCCACATATGCACCACCACCACTTGCTCGAAAGGCAGGACTATATCATACGAGTCCAGCATCATAAATGTCTTTTTGACCAT
>JAZDJU010000127.1:0-3159 GCA_043803685.1 Candidatus Omnitrophota bacterium | reverse complement strand
CCGCATAGCTTTTTTGAAGAAGCTTGAGAACCTCAAGATTGTCGCCTTCAATAAAGATATTTTCGGTTTCACCCTCATTCACGCCTTCACCGGGCACTGGCACAAGCGTCCCTTGAGGAGGTTTACCGGCCATGCGCCGCGCTTCACGTTTCCCGGGCCACGTAAACGCATAATGCTCCGTTTCCGTGCCTTCATCTTCTACGAATGAGCCGAGTGACTCCTTTAAGATATCCCAATTGATTTTTCCATCAGCAAACGCCTCAGGCGCAACAGTCTTGAGCCGCTCTATGCGTTCCGGATAGATATCGTATGATGGCTGAAATTTTTCAATGCTCATTGTTTTGCTCCTCGCGATTTATATCCCGCTTTCTTCATTTTCAAAATTACTATTGCCGGAGAGCCAATCTTCCTGCTCGTCACGGTCCAGTGAAGTGTCATAGTATTTCACAAACTCTCTTGCCTTGCCACGCGTCGCCCCGCGCGCATACTCTCGGTATGCGTCGCACGAAAATCTTCCGTCGCAGTTTCGGCAAATATTGGTAGCAAAGGTCTGATTGGTTCCGGTCACCTTTTTAAGTAACTGGTCAACGGATGGAGATTCAAACTTGCCATCCTCAATGCAGTCCACAACCGCGCCAAATTCTTTTATGGTTTCTTTAACTTTCGCCCCATCAAATTTAACAGGAATAACCGGATCCCACGCCGCTATCGCTTTCTCGGCTTGGCCATCATTGCCAGCCCTCAATGCCCCTCGCAAACTCTTCGGCAATGAGGTCGATATGACAGCGGTGAAATTAAGGTCGTTTCTACGCAATTCCTGCCAAACGTAGGCATAGACGTTCAATTGCTCTTCATAAAGTTCGATGTTTTCCTTGATGTAATCAATATCATGAGTTTTTACGTCGTACATCTGCGTAACATCGCCTTCATGCACAATGTCGACAACGCCTTCAATCGAGAACGTTCTGCCTTGAGGTGTCGTTTGGTTCGGCAGAGATAGCCGCACTTCCGCGTCGGTCACTCTTTGGGCCAAATCCTTTAACTTGTGCCAATATAAAAGAACCTGCTCCAAAGCTTGCCCTTTAATGTCTTCGGTCAAGGCATGGCCACCTTCCAGCCTCAGAAGCTGATAGTTTTGCTCAAAAAGTTCCCTTATTTTCGCTTCGACTTTATCCATATTGACCCTATACGCCCGCTTTCTCCGCTAAGAGATAATTGTGCAGGTCTTCAATCGTTCGGTGGACCAGTGTTCCAAAAAACATGACTGATGAACGCGCCGGAACAAACCCGTAGTGACGAAATAACATATACTGCCGCGGGCACCGCTTATACAAAAGATAATCCGAGGTGTAAGAATAAGGATGTCCCAAGGCATCTGCCTCTGTTTCCTTTGGCCGTTCTGCCTTATCCCATTCGATCGTGCCTAAATGCTGAATGTTTTCGGTTAACACATCTCTAAATGCCTGCATCATCCTCTGTCCGCGGCCGCTGAACCGAGGCAACAAAAGGATATTCTGCGCCCGGCTTAATGCCACATAGAACAATCTTGCGTTATCAAACTCTACGATTCGATCAAGCGGCTCGCCTTCCCGCTTTATTTCATTGCGCACAATCTCTTCGATTGCGCCGGGACCACGATCCTGACGATAAAGCCCGCCAAGTATGACAACTGGGAACTCCAATCCTTTGGCCTGATGAATGGTGATAATTGAGACTCGCCCTTTCGGGAACGGATCTTCGTCGTCCTCAAATTCAGACTCACCCAAACGGTACATGGCAAAAAGATACGAAGCAAAGAAATGCCGCTGGACTCGATCATCCTCAAAATCACGTGCTGTTAAAATGGGCCGTCCGCGATCTTCCTGATATCTTGAGATATATTGAGTAATTAACCCCAAATTGCACATCGGGCCTTCATCTTCACCGCGCGCGGCCAGCTCGATAATATTGCGGAAATAACCAAATATCGTCAGCTGATAGAACAGATCCAGAAGTCCCCAGTCCAAAGAAGTCACGCGATTAATAACATAGGCTACGGTTGCCTTTGGATGATCCTGCTCGACCATAAACAACAGACGTCCTGAGGATAATTTTTGAATAACCCCTTTAGACAATCCGGTGATCTTGGTCATCGACAGCAAATGCGGGGCGGTGATCTTGGAATCCAGCCCAAGAGAATTTCTCTCGCAATATTCCTTCAGTTTTTTGTGATCATTCGCATATTGCGCTATTTCATTCTGCCTATTCTCAACGAACGATCGCAGAGATGAATCCTTTTGCATTTCCTCGAAAGCGGCCGTGATACTTCTGTCGATCCATCCGCGGAAGTTACCCAAGTCACGCCCATGCCCCTGCAACGCCGGACGCCCAAGTATTTTTGCGAACAACCCAAAAACAATCAGTGATTCTTCTAATTCGAGGAAACACCTTGCGCGCGGCGCATAAACAGGGATCCCTTCCGCTTCCAAAGATTGCGACAACCGCTCAACCTGAGGATTCCCCTTGAGGTAGGAAAACAAGATGGCAATCTGATTATAGTCATTTACTACACCTTGTTCTTTTAATCCACGCACAAACCTCGCAATCTGCGGAGATACATCATCCGGATGTGCGTCGTCTGTCACAAAGACAGCGGGCATCGCGTTGGCTCTGTGAACGTTTACATTCTTAGGAATGCGGTACGTTTTTCCGTTTGCGTGCCAACTTGTTTTCTGCATAAATGATTGCGATACATCGACGATGTTCTTCAAGGACCGGTAATTCGTATGAAGATCGATTTTTTCAGGGGTAACTGAATAGTATTTTTGGCACCGATCAGGAAAGTCTACAAAGTTTTCGACAGTAGCGCCGCGAAAGCGATAAAGGGCTTGGTCATCATCACCCACAACACATAAGTTCTTATTGAAACGGGCCATCGCAAAAACAAGCCTTTCTTGGACATAATTGGTGTCCTGATACTCGTCAATAATGACATGCTCAAATCGAACATGTTTGCTCTTCTCGACAAGGCGTAAAGCATCCCCCTGCAATAGCGAGAGGTCGGTATGGATAACCGGATTTGATTTCAAGGAATTGATGTAGTAGGCATACATCCGGTAGAGCCGTTCTAAAAGCTCGTCTTTTGATTTCAATTTTTCAGGATCGGCAAGCTCCTCTGAA
>JAZDJU010000126.1:0-2129 GCA_043803685.1 Candidatus Omnitrophota bacterium | reverse complement strand
TCATCAAAGATTCCGGCGATCAATTCTCCGCTTCTCTGCATGAGTGCCTTCTGATCAGCTTTATCTTTAACATTCGATAACTCCTGAATGCTTCTTGATAGCTGTCTGATTTTTGCGAAGGTCTCGATGATCGCCAGGGTAGCCTGAACTGCCTGCGGACTTTTGAGGATGGTGGCCAGCATATACAAGCCTTTTTCGGGGAAAGCGCTTGGTAGCTTAACTTTTCCGCCTTTTATTGAAGTCTAAAATTTCGACTTCAACCCATCCCACTCTGTCTTATCCAGTTCGATGATGTATCCGACTGGAAACTTGTCAGGATTATTCTTTACGGCCTCATTGATGCGCTTTGTCTCAACGCCGTATATTTCGGCGACATCCGCATCCAGCAACACACCTTTGGCCTCTGAGTTCAATTATGCGATCCTGCAAGTTCTCGAATTTCATCGTATCGCTCATATCAGCTCATCCTTTTCATAGTCTTTTTGCGCGGCCTGCCCCCAGACTTCATCCCAACGCATAGGAGAGATGCCGCGCCGGGGCGTTTGCCTGTGATGTTGTCAGCCGGCTCAAAGTAAGGGAGATGGGGACGTTCTTGACATATTGACATTCTTCTTTGGTTCCTTGTTCTCCGTTCGTTAGGGGCGTTTTTGGATCGTTGGGAGCGAAGAGAGCGGAGGTAAGCGCATTAATACACCTCATCATGCCTTCCGATATCCACCAGAACAATCAAATCCTTTTCGCTATCCGGTTCATTCTCAAACGTAAACACGATACGGCAGTCATACTCTACCTGGCAGGCCCAAAGTCCACTCAATTTACCATGCAGCTTGTGCGTCTTCAGAACCGGATCAAATGGCGCCCTGGAGAGCTTTTCAAGAACCGAAAATATCTTTTCTTGTAAACCCGGATTGTTGCGTGTCGATTTTTTGAAGCCACGACGAAATCCGTTTAACCAGGATAGCGCGAACATCATTCGCTCAAGAGATCCTTTTTCAGGTCTTCGACGCTCCCAAATTTTGCCCGCTTTTCCCTTACAGCCTGCACGGCTTCCCGTGCATTCGCGGCAATCTCATCGCGCCTGCGTTCGGCAAGACGCATTCTTATGATCTCGAGAAGTTCTTCACGATCATCAAAAGATAGAGATTCAACGGCGTCAATAGCCTTTTGAAAGGGTGTGTCTTGTTCAATGTTCATTTCGACCTCCAAGAAAAGAGGGACGTCCATTGCATTAGATACCTGAGAAATAAGTGCCCTTTGGGGAACGACCGAATTCTTAAAGCGGTATAGAATGTGTTATTCGTAGAGAGAGGGAAGGGGGACGCCCATGATTTTATGCGTTTCTTCCGCTGCGCTTGATAAAATCTTTAGACGGTCAAGATTTTAAGGAGCGAAGGTGTCAGGGAATCTTTTTGGCACGGATGCTGGATGCATAGCGCAAAGCGCATAGGGCATGGCGCGGGATTCGGGCTTCCGCCGTCGCTAAAGCTATGGTGGACAGGTCCGAATCGCCGCTGCGAGTCATCTCCAAATCGCACCAGAAAACTGGAATAGAGACCACACTGCACGGAACGGGCATTAGGCATTGGGTCGGACCAAATCAACCCATCGAAATCATGTGTTTTATGTGTAATAGATGGCCTATTTTAGCGCTTAGAACGCCCATTTCACCCCTGAAATTGAGCCTTTAAGGAAAAGGTCAGAAAAAACGAGCAAGCTGGCAGACCAATGAACTTCTTGCTTCGGAGCTCCGAAGTCGTAATGGGGGCTGGTTCGTGAGGCGGGACGCCCTTAAGTTTCTAAATTTTTCCATCTTCTTAATCCTAGATACCCGCAGATTGACGTAGCTGAAATCAAAGCCTGACCGGAAGGGTTAATGGAACGCCAGTCAAATCTGATGCCTTTACTATTTTCTCAGAATCGCAATCAATGCGTCAACCACATTATGAATTTTTGCGTTCTTCAGGTGTCCGGTTTTATACAGCACAATGTGGCGGTCGGCGGTAAAGAGGCGATTGGGCCTGACATTGCTCGGCTTGCTCAGGCCACCTGATTCGAAATCGTTGTCGCACAATTCCATGGAATATACATCACGAATATTCTGACTGGTTATCTGGCAAAGGATAAGGTCA
>JAZDJU010000125.1:0-3590 GCA_043803685.1 Candidatus Omnitrophota bacterium | reverse complement strand
GTGATTTTTAACGCTCAGTTCTTTAAAAATCTGTTTCCCAAAAATCTCAAATCCGTTCGCATATGACCTCCAACTGGTTTATCATAATTGACGAGTTCGTTGTAAGTCATTCTGCTGTGTTGCGCGGTGATAGCCATTTTTCATTCTTCTCTGAATGGCGGGATGAGCCATAGCACATCGTATGATTGAAGGGTGACTGAGAGCGTGTCCTGTTTCGTGTTGAACTCCTTTTTACTCAAAAGGTCCCGCCACGGCCCTTTGAACCCTCCCACATCTTTTAGTGGTATCTGAACCTTGCGCCTCGATTTGGTCACATTAGTGATGGTCACGACCAGCTGGTCTCCGTCAGGAGATCTCCTCATCACTGCAAACACCGCCGGCGATAGAGAGAGAATCTTCTGAGGACCGCTGGGGTGAAAGGCTCTATGAGAAGTGCGCGCCAGGATCATTTTTCCAAGGGTTTTGTTGATCCTGAATTTTTTGCTCTTGGGATGGGTCATAGATCTCATAATAGACAGATAATCAACGATCGCACGATTAATCACGCGGTTTTCACTGGTTCCATTTCCATCAACCGCAGCATGGTCATTATGAGTGCCGAAAAGGCTGTGCAGGTATATACCGGGCACACCCTGAAGAACAAGAGCTATGGCACGGGAGGCGATAAACCGTTTGATCTGAATTCTGAGCGAATCGCCGTCCTCTTTCTTATTAAGGGCGCTGTACCAGGTTATATTAAGCTCGTACGAAACTTCAGTGCCGTCCTCTGCGGTTTTGTAGGAAATAAACCCTCCATGATTCTCTGTTCGTCGACAGATTAGATCAATATCCTCAGTAGAAAGAATATCTTTAGCCCCCAAAAGACCGATCCCATCATGAGAATCGAGAAAATTAAAAAAGATTGCGGTTTCGTAGGTCGAGGTCATGGAATTGGCCCAGGCAGAGAGAACTCTCGCGTCGCCGGTACAAAAGGCATGAAGCACGAGCGGGGGCAGAGCAAAATTATAGACCATATGCGCCTCATCGCTGCCGTTGCCAAAGTAAGCGATGTTTTCTTTGTGGGGCACATTGGTCTCCGTGACGAGTGCCACACGGGGCGCAACGACCGAGATTATATCCCGCAAGAGTTTGATGATTTCGTGCGTCTGCTCAAGGTGAATGCACCTTGTTCCAGGCTGGTGCCAGAGATACGTGACGGCATCGAGCCTGAGGATATCTGCGCCATGGCGGACATATAAGAGAAGAATTTCAATGACCCTCAGAAGAACCTTGGGATTTCGGTAGTTGAGATCTATTTGATCGGGCGAAAAGGTCGTCCACACATAACGCGGTCCCCTGAGGGTCTCATACCGGGTGAGAATGGGTGTGGTTCTTGGGCGAAAGATCATGCTCCTCTGTTCATGCGTGAGCTCATTATCATTTGCGAACCAGATGAAAAAATCTTCATACTCCGGATTGCCTGCAAGAAACTCGATGAACCAACGGCTTTTGGACGATATGTGGTTGATCACGCCGTCAAACATAAGTTGGTAGCGAGTTTCCAGAGCTTCGATATCGCTCCATGATCCGAGGAGAGGGTCAACGGTCTCAAAGTTGATGATCGAAAAACCTCGGTCCGAGGAGGAAGGAAAGAAGGGGAGAATGTGGATGGTATTGATGGTTCCCCTGAGATAGGTGCCGCAAAAATCTCCAAGGGTTTTGAGGGGTGACTGGTGCCTTTTGTAAAGCAGACCTCCATAGGTGATGAGGATGACATCGCGCTCCGTGAATCGATCCGCCGGATTAAAGTGTTTCTCCCGTTCAATGAGATCAAGGGGTTTATGGGCATAGAACACCTGCAGGATGCGCTCGATCTCGGCCAGGGCAGATCCGGAAACCGAATCCGGATAGAGAACCTGCAGCCGTTGAAGTATGCGATCGCGCACAACATGGGGCAACTCAAAGAGCGGCCTGGTGAAATCAGGCTCGGGATTGTAAGTCGTTCGTGTCGAATCAAAATACATTAAGAGTTTTGCTCCCTGGCTCAGTCCAGCGCCTTGATTTCCTTGAGCATGCCCAAAATTGCCGATTTCCGAATTGGAAACTTGCATGTACCCAAATACAGTTTCCGGACGGACACTAAATTGTTATTTCGAACAGCACCTTGGTGTCACCCGGTTTGTTGTAATCAAGCGTAACTTGAATGCCGTCTATTTCCGCATCTCCAACTGAAATATTGAACCCTATCTTTTTATGAAACTCGATTGACTCTTTATTTACAGGTGAAGTACAGGCCTTGATTGTGTTACGGCCATTTTCTTTGCAAATTCTGAAAAACCGCTCGTACAAATATGCTCCGATCCCGATACCGCGAAAATCAGGATGAACTCCGGCGAAATGGATATATCCCTCATTTGTTCTTGACGGTGATAGAAAACCGATTAAAAAAGCTATTAATTCTTTGTCGTTTTCGATAACAAATGAGGTGTTAGAAAAATGAACAAGAAATAGTTTCGGTAACATCCATGTCAGATCTCTACCTCCCCACCAATCTTTCAATACGCTTATTATTCGTTGGTGATCGGAAGACTTGCTATTGCGAATTTTAAGGCCCCTTGGCAGTTCACGATGCATATTAACCTACCTCTTGTCAGCCCTTTATTCTTTTCTTTTATGAGCAATAACCGTTATCTCAACGGCCGCGCCTAATGCAAGCGCACAAACTCCAATGGTTTCCCGGGCTGGTTTATGATCGCCAAACCTTTTCGCATAAATTGCGTTCATATTTGGGAAGGTGCTCATATCAGTGAGATACACGCTGGAACGGGCAACATCAGTCAATCCCAACCCAACACCTTTCAACACCGCCTCGATGTTATTAAATACCTGTTCAGTTTGCTCCTCTATCGTGCCGCTGACTAATTTTCCGGTTTTAGGGTCTAATGGTAACTGACCGGAAAGATATATTTTATCGCCAGCAATAGCTATCTGCGAATAAGGGCCAACTGCTTTTGGTACATCCGGAATATCGTTCATGAGCTGGACATCAGTTGTCGAAGTTGGTGCTGTCAATTTTGGATGCGGCACTGCAAAATCATTCATTTTATTCTCCTGTAAAATTAAAGGGCTAACGGCTGGCATAAGGCGCGGCGGCTTTTTGCCGCCGCTCTTAATGCCCTTGGGTTACCGCTGATAAGTAAGCTGTGAAAAAAGAATCATATTCATCGTTGTCAGGATTAAGAATGAGTTGCGGGTAACCTTTGAAGAATTGGGCTACACCTCTTGGTAAAAAATTTTGTCTAAAAGCCAAAATTTCACCGAGTTCACTGCGAACCATATCAACAGATAAACTACAACCTGCTTTTGCTAATTCTCGATCAAGACTTTTTCTGAAATCTATCCACCAATCGTAAGAAGGTGTAGTATTTTTAGTGTTCTTTAAACCTACACCGACTAAATAACTATCGAGCATCATTGCTGTCCTAAATAATTCATAATTATCAATATGGTCATTATAATTTCAAGCAGTTATTGTTAAATTTGATCTTTTTCAAATTCAGGTTATCCTTTTACTAATTTGTACTGTCCAAGACAATTAAGTGGAAGCTGAC
>JAZDJU010000124.1:0-5145 GCA_043803685.1 Candidatus Omnitrophota bacterium | reverse complement strand
ATTTTCGACAGATAAACGAATTGTTATTCAGTGCAAAAAGAAAGATATATTTAGCTCCGACAAGAAAATTAGAGAAGAGCTAATAAGCGATATGATTACAAGCTTAAAACTTGCAGAAGGTTTACCCTTCGATTTTGATGTATTTATTTTAGCATCGACAACAAAAAAATATGGGGAGGTTCAAAATTACGCAGCTCAATTATCACAACAGAAATCTTTTGATGTTCAATTTTTGAGTTGGAAAGATATCGAGAAGTTAATTCATAAGTATACTGAAATTCGTGAAAAATATTACCCTCATCTCATGATGGGCGAAATGCCATCTCAGAATGGTAATATATCACAGAACATAACTGGTAGTAATATTCATGGAAATGTTAAGCAAATAGGAAATATATTTTATCTAACAACGAAACAACCAGAAATTAAGATGCTTCCCCCCATTGGAAGTATTGGTGCTAATCCATTATTAAAGCAGTCTATTATATTAAGATTTAATAAATTGGGAGAAGAACGAGAGAAACGCTTTGGTAAGAATGCCTATCCTGTGATGTATAATAATTTTAAAAAAGATTTCGGAATTAAGCGCAAAAGCAAGTGGACTGATATTTGGGGATGGCCAGAAGCATGTGCAGATGAGATTATCCAATATTTAGATGAGAAATATAGCAATACGATTGTTGGAAGAATTGAAACAGCTGCGACAAAACCTGGATATGTGCATAAACGCCCATACTTATTTAAACGAGAAAAGGACTTACTTGCACAAATTAGATTTGAGATTTCAGGAGATGAGGTGAAATATAATTTAAAACGTTATTTTGGGGTAAGTTCTCATAAAAATCTGACAGACCTACAACATTGGCAATGGGTCTGTTATTTAGAAAAAGAAGTCGAAAAGATATATAACAACGAGACGTAAGTCTGACCTTTGATTGATTATTTCTACCTCTTTACCACTTGAAAAGATGTTGCTGATTCCTATGAAGATTGATCCTGTCACCGGCAAGGCATATCTCCAAGAATGGCAAAGAAACCTTGACCGCCTCCACCACGCAGGATATTCCTATGGCTATGTCGAGATCGTGGATTTGGCCACAGGTGAGCATTCTTGGCAGGTGGACGCGATGAAGGGGGACGGGGCCCGAGTGGTGGAGATGCCGACACTTGAAGAGGCGGTAAAAGAGTTGAAAAGGCTGGTTCAGCCCATGATTTAAGAGCTCATCAATAAGGTGACAAATGCTTCATTTATTTGAACACATCGATACTGTCCGCAAAGAGGTGGGGCAGCAGATAAGCCAAAAACGCAAATCCGAGTTGGGACAGTTTATGACCCCTTCGACGATTGCCCGCTTCATGGCGTCCCTGTTCTCGCCCTCAACCCTGCAGACCGCGCGGCTTTTAGACCCCGGCGCTGGGATAGGCTCACTATCAGGGGCTTTTCTGGATCGTTGGGCGGCTGGCGGTTTTGCTTTTCATCGTGTTCAGGTTGCGGCCTACGAGATTGACGCCAAGTTGCGGGCTCATTTGCCCCGAACACTGGCCGAGTATCAGAGGGAGCTTGATATTGATGTTTCTGTGTTACCGGGTGACTTTATCGAACAAGCTGTAAAGCTGATCCTTGAGAGCGCCCTGGGCTTTACCCATGCGATCCTGAATCCGCCTTATAAGAAAATAAACAGCGCATCCCGTCACCGCCTTTTGCTTCGCCAGGTCGGGATTGAGACCGTCAATTTATATTCCGCCTTTGTCGCCCTCACGGTCGAACTTATGCAGCCGGGCGGCCAAATCGTTGCTATCATGCCCCGCAGCTTTTGCAATGGGCCGTACTACCGGCCTTTCCGTGAGCTTTTTTTTGCCAAGACGGCAATTAAGCACATACACCTTTTCGCCGCCCGGAATCGTGCCTTTAAAGACGATGACGTTTTGCAGGAAAACATTATCATCCTGCTTGAACGCGGCGCTCTGCAGGGAAGCGTTACCGTCACCACGTCAGCCGACGACAGCTTTAGCGACCTGGAAATCAATGTTTACCCGTTTGACCGGATCGTTTTTCCCGATGACCCGGAGAGCTTTATACACGTTCCCACTTCACCCGAACTTAACCACTGTGAGACTTCCCCAGCTATTTGTTGTTCCCTTGGTGATCTTGGCCTTGTAGTTTCGACAGGGCCGGTTGTGGATTTTAGGTTAAGGCCCTACATCCGGCAAATGCCGGAGCGCGGCACCGTTCCCCTTCTCTACCCCGGTCATTTCTCGGGACAGTCGATTGATTGGCCTAAGCCGGACTCGAAAAAGCCGAACGCTATTCTACGGAACGCCGCAACCGAGAAGTGGCTTTATCCCAACGGCTGTTATGTCGTTGTGAGGCGGTTTTCATCCAAGGAAGAAAAGCGCCGGGTTATGGCGAGCGTCGTTTGTCCTGACACTTTCAAGAATAGCCCGATGCTGGGTTTTGAAAACCACCTGAATGTTTTTCATAGCGGTAAGAAGGGGATTCCCGAAGACCTGGCGCACGGCTTGGCGGTGTTCCTTAACTCCACGGCGCTTGACGAGCAATTCCGGCGCTTTAGTGGGCACACGCAGGTAAACGCCACAGATTTACGGTTGCTGAAATATCCGAGCCGCGCGACCTTGACCCGTCTTGGCTCATGGGCAAAATCTCAAGCTGTACTCACTCAACAGAAAATCGACCGGAAAATAGAAAGCCTCCTATGCCCGAAAACGAAAACGACAAGATAAAAGACGCCCTTCTCATTCTTGAATTCCTTGGGCTACCCCGAGCACAGAAAAATGAGCGTTCCGCCCTTTGTCTGTTGGCGCTGTTAAATCTGACTCCTGAAAAAACGTGGGCGCAGGCCGAAAAGCCGCTTATGGGCATCACGCCCATGATGGATTTCAGCCGGGATCGTTACGACAAGAACTACGCCCCGAATACCCGCGAAACCTTCCGGCGTCAGACCATGCACCAATTTGTTGATGCTGGAATAGCACTCTACAACCCTGATAAGCCGGAAAGGCCCGTCAACAGCCCCCAAGCCGTTTATCAAATATCCCCCGAAACCCTTTCGTTATTGAAAACTTACGGCTCGAAGGAATGGGAGCCCTCGTTAAAAAAATATCTTTCTACAAACAAAACCCTTGCCCAGCGCTACGCTAAAGAGCGGGTGCAAAAACTGATACCCGTGCGGATCACAGACGGCCAGGAAATCAATATCAGCCCCGGCGAGCACAGCGAGCTTATCAAGGCGATTGTTGAGAACTTCGCCCCACGTTTCGTTCCTGGTGCGGTTTTGGTTTATGTGGGCGACACCGGCGAGAAATGGGGTTATTTTGATAAAAAACTGCTGGCTAAGTTGGGCGTGAAGGTCGATTCTCACGGCAAAATGCCGGACGTTGTTCTCTATTACAGCGAAAAAAATTGGCTGCTGCTGGTGGAGTCCGTAACCAGTCACGGCCCGGTCGATGCCAAGCGCCACGCAGAGCTTGCCCGGTTATTTGCAAGCGCAACGGCGGGCCTTGTCTACGTTACGGCTTTCCCTTCCCGCTCGATTATGGCCCGTTATCTCGGAAATATTGCCTGGGAAACAGAGGTATGGGTTGCCGAGGCACCGACTCACCTAATTCATTTTAACGGGTCTAGGTTTTTGGGGCCTTATAGCAATTAGCATTTAAAGAGAACTGTAGGATTTATTCGATGCAGAAGGATGATTCAGAAAATAAGTCTCTATTCAATTTATCAATAAGCACGGATCGTGATAAATTTCTCCGTAGAACATGCCCTTCATGTGGCAGAGATTTTAAAACCGAAATTGATTTAGCTGACCTTGCTTGGGCCTTATCTCCCCAATTTCAACGCGTAGGACTGGAAATAGGCGTCAAACGGGATCAAGAAGTTGGGGAACCTACAAAGGTTAACCTCCACTGCCCTTATTGCCGCCATATTGCAGAAACTAGTGAAATGCTCACGGAAGAGATGATGGCTTATATACGTAGGCATCTAATGCGCGAAGTAGTTTTGCCCATGATGAGAAAAGCATTTTCAGGATTAGATGATACTGGAAGCTCCGGTGGCTTTATTTCCATCCGCATTGAACATTCAAAATCAATAGACCCTCCAAGACCATTCCATGGCCCAGAACCTCCTGATATGAAAATTGTTGAGTTTCTGTGTTGTGGAAAGAAGGCTAAAATAGCGGATAATTTTAATCAACTAGAGGAATGCATTTTTTGTGGGACTCCGGTTATCCTTATTTGAGGTACCAAGCAATGAATGAGAATTTGTCTAAAGAAAATGTCACCGAATCCTTACGTATTTTCAGAAGTCGCCGCGATGATTTGCTCCACGAAGATGTTGCGGCTTTCGACCATCACTTACAACGATTTGTCGAATTTTGTCGTACAGACCCATTGGTTCAGACCGTTCTCAACCCTATTCGAGAGCGAATTGTGATCAACGTTGAGGAATGGTGGAAGGTAGCTCTTAATCATGAAAGTAGGGTCACATTTCCTTCCGACCCGGATGAAGAACTATTGCTCCGTTTTGGGATTTTAGAAAGGGTTTTTGAGAATGCAAGCAACCTGCATCATTTTGGATTTGCCCGGGGTGTTAGCAAATACGATGATTGCATTGGACTATTTCGAACTATATTAATTCGGCCTTTCGTAGAAGAACTTTCCCATCGACTGGCCGATGCCGCTAATTTGGCATCCCCTGATGCTCGTGCCCTCCAAGCTGTTCCATTAAATCGGATTCCAATCGCTAATGAAATCAAAATCTTTCTAAGCCATAAAACTGTCGACAAACCATTAGTGTATCGTTACTATTATGCTCTTAAGGAAGTTGGGTTTACCCCATGGCTTGATGAGCCAAACATGGCGGCAGGTGCAAACTTGGAACGTGAGTTGTTTCGTGGATTCGAAGAGTCATGCGCCGCGGTCTTTTTCATTACAGAAAACTTCAAAGATGAAATGTATTTGGCAGCCGAAGTAGAATATGCCGTTATGCAAAAGCGCAAAAAAGTTAAGAAGTTCGCAATTATAACGTTAAGATATTCGAACGCTGCGCCGGTCCCACATTTATTGACGCCTTATATATACAAGGATATAGAAAGTGATTTGCATGGATTTTATGAACTTGTTAGG
>JAZDJU010000123.1:0-78672 GCA_043803685.1 Candidatus Omnitrophota bacterium | reverse complement strand
GGTCGTCATGGCGCAGGTGTGGTTTCTGTCCACGAAGTGCCGCCATACGGTTCGCGGTTGTGGGCTTTTGAGGACGCTCGAGGGGGATCATCTAGCGTAAGCCGGAAGTAGTAAAAATCGGAATCATTCAAAAGCCCATGATCGCAAAAGCGGTTATGGGCTTTTTTTTCGCCTACGCGGCCTGTTTTTGATGGGTGCGTAGGACGAATCCGCCGAGTTTTTTGGCGGAGCGTTACCCGTTTTCGCAATGGTGCGTAGACGGGATTTTAGCAAAGGATCCGCCACAAAGCATTGGCGGCACTGGCTCTTCATCGGAATGAATGGAAAGCGAGTGCCGCACTAAACTTCCTATGAAATTTCATGGGTTGTTCAGTGCGGATTTAATTCGCACAGCAACTTGCGTTTACGATGTTTCGCAAGTTGCGTGCTCATTAAAAAAGGAGACTCAAAGATGAACCCGACATTGAATTCCAACGGCATCGCAAGGTACAGGAGGAGGACCCGGGACCCGGTCAAGTTGACCGCGTTGATCTATCTCAGGGAGGCCTTGATCGCGGAGCGCTACGAACATTGCGCAGACTTCATCGCGATCGCCAAAGAATTCGGAGCGCTTGATGAAGAAATACGCGTTTTGCTCGAAGATCCCAGGCGTCACCCGAATTCGTAAGCCCGGCCCTGTTTCAAGCGCCATGGCCACAAGAAGAGGGGTGTGTCTTGGCGCGAAATTTTTGAGAAATTTTCTGAAAAAATTCAAGATTTTGGAGCGGTGTCCGTTAATAGAATCAACCAAGGGGACATCATGATCAACAATATGGTCTTATCGCGCGAGATCGAATGGATCGGATACGAACATAAACGCAATATGCTTCAGGTGGAGTTCATTGTCGGCGCGATCTACCAGTACGAGAATGTCCCTGAAATGGTCTATCAGGAATTCCTGACGGCTCCCTCCTACGGGCGTTTTTTTGAATCCAACATCAAGAATAAATACCAGGCCCGGAAGGTTCGGTAGTTGACCGCCGTTTTGCATTTGGCACGCCTTTTTTCCATTGAAACACATAGTGTTTTTCGTTAACCTTCCCTCATGAATCCATCCAATCCGAAGCCCCGCGAACAATGGGGCACCCGCATGGGGCTCATCCTTGCCATGGCCGCGAATGCCGTGGGACTGGGTAATTTCCTTCGATTCCCGGTCCAGTGCGCCAATAATGGCGGTGGCGCGTTCATGATCCCATATTTTGTCGCGTTCATCCTGCTGGGAATCCCGCTTATGTGGATCGAATGGGGGATCGGACGGTTTGGCGGCAAATACGGGCATGGCACCACGCCGGGGATGTTTCACTATCTGTGGAAGCACCCCCTCGCGAAATATATCGGCGCGATCGGTCTCATGGTCCCCTTTGCGCTTGTGATCTACTACAACTACATTGTGTCCTGGACACTTGCCTACAGCGTGTTCTCCTTCACCGGAAAATACAGCGGTATTCTGAATTTTCAGGGGATGTCCGATTTTTTGGCGGCTTACCAGGGGAAGGTCTCGAACGGCTATTTTCCGAACATCGCGACGGCGATCCTATTTTTCTGTATCACTCATTTCTGCATGATGTGGATCGTCTCTCACGGGGTTTCAAGGGGGATCGAGCGCCTTGCCAAGATCGCGATGCCGCTCATTTTTGTGTTCGGGATCATTTTGGTCATCCGGGTGCTGTTCCTCGGTACACCTGATCCCGCGGTTCCGGCCAATAATATCGCCAATGGTTTCGGTTTTATCTGGAACCCCGATTTCAGTATGCTCAAACAAAGCAAGGTTTGGCTCGCGGCGACGGGGCAGATCTTTTTTACGCTGAGCGTTGGATTTGGAGCGATCCAGACCTACGCGAGTTATCTGAAACCCAAGGATGATGTGGTGCTTTCGGGGCTTGCCACAAGCGCGACCAATGGATTTTGCGAGGTGATCCTCGGAGGGTCGATCGCGATCCCGGTAATGGTGGCTTTCTTTGGTCTGGCGCAAACGCAAACGATCGCGGCGGGCGGGGCGTTCGATCTTGGTTTTTTCGCGATGCCGGTTATTTTTCAAAAGATGGCCTTCGGGAGTCTTTTTGGAACGATCTGGTTCTTTCTTCTTTTCCTGGCGGGAGTTACATCTTCGGTGGCGATGGCCCAGCCGATCATGGCGTTCTTGCAGGAGGAATTCAAAATGACGCGGAAAACCGCGGCCTGGATCGTGGGGACGCTCACGTTCTTTTTTACACTACCAGTGATCTTTTTTCTGAAGCATGGTTTTCTGAATGAGATCGATTTCTGGATCGGGACGTTCGGTCTGGTGGTCTTCGCGATCATTGAGGTCATTCTGTTCATCTGGGTCTTTGGCGGGAAGAACGCCTGGAAGGAGATCCATTCAGGCGCGGATATCCGCCTGCCGAAGTTCGTTCTCCCGGTCATGAAATACGTGACACTCTCATACCTCGTAGTCCTTTTGGTGTTTTGGTTCATTCAAGACGGTTGGGGAGTGCTCACCATGAAAGGGGTTCCCGCCGTTGATTACCCTTATATCTGGTTCGCGCGGTTTATGCTGGCCGGGATCGGCATCGGGATGATCCTTCTGGTGCGTATCGCCTGGCAGAAAAAACATATCATCCAGCAAAGGATCCCCAAGTGAAACTAGGCGGCTGGATCTTTCTCGTGCTCAGCTGGGTGTTTATTCTGGGTCTTATGATCACCTCGTTCGTGATTGTTCTGCGTAAGAAATAACTAGTGCCGCATCATATTTGAAATTAGGGGTATGCGGCGCAGTACTGTTAACTCCTAAAATCAAATAGAAAACTGTACTGCTTTCGAGTTTTCACTCCCCGAAGCGTATCTTCCAGCGATTCATCGAGATTTTCTGATACCGCGCAATATTTCCCAATAGGGATCTGGCTTTCCTTTGAAAATAGCATTGAATAGCAAATATAGCTAAATATAGTAAAATATAGCCAATATTGAGCAAATAAAAGCTTTTAAGACCTTGTAATAACTATGATTGTTAGGCATATTTTCAATAGGGAAACAGTCCAATAGGATTGATTGGAATTCGCATTGAAGTAAGGGGTTAGAGCCTTTTGGGGAGAGATTATGATTCGAATGCCAGAAGTAAAAAAAGGCACATAAGTTATGAATGTAAAAAGTGAAGAAACTCACGGGCGGGGCATAAAGCTCACGGCGCTTGCCGTGGCCCAAATTTTTTCTTTTTTTTCCAAAAAGGTAATTTGGACCACCCCAATTTCCGCCCAAACTTTTCATTTCTTTTCCAAAATGGTAGTTTGGGCGGCCCCAATCTCAGCTACGCTTCGATCGATTTGTATTGGGACCGTTTCGAGGAAATTGATAAGTATTGGGATGGCGTTCGTATTCACAGTGACGAGCGTTTCCTGGACTACGCCTGCCGCCGCCGCGCCCGCCGAGGTTAGAGCGCCGGTTGTTTTTTCGATCGACACGTTTGCCATTCCGTCGGAGATGGGAACGATCACGGAAACTTCGTTTCCGCTGAAAGACCACAGACAGCAGACTACAGACCAGAGACTTGAAAGCCAAAACACGTCTCAACAAAATGATGGTGAAAAGAGTCTTCAGTCTTCGGTCTCCAGTCTTCAGTCTTCAGCCGGCCCAGACCGGCTGGTTATTCTCATTCAAGATGCCCACGCGGTGATCGATGCTCAGCAGAATATCGCAAAGATCCTCGGACATCTCCGTACAAATTATGACGTCCGCCTCACAGCGCTTGAAGGCGCCAAGGGGCGGCTCGAGCCCGTTCTGCTCAGAACATTCCCGGAACCTAGCGTGAAGCGAAAGATCCTGGCGGGTTATGAAAAAAAGGCGGAGCTCACCGGGCCCGAGATGGCCGCTGTGTTGGAGGAAAAGGCTGGAGAATATCGCGGCATGGAAGACTGGGGGCTCTATGAAAAGAATTACTTCGCGTATCTGCGGGCGCAAGAAAAGAAGCCTTCACTACTTGCCCGATGGAACACATTCAAGCAAACGCTCGACGGCGAACGTGCCAAGGTCTATGCCCCCGCGCTGAACGAATTTGAGGAGATACGGGAGAATTTTCTCGTCGAGCGCGCATCGCTTCTCGATCTTTTGATCTATCTCTCCAAGTTCAAAGATCTTTTGAAGACAACCCCGAAATATCAAGAGCTTCCCAAGCTGTTGGAATCGATCGGATATGAAGGGTCGGGGAAGTCGGGAGCTCTAGCGTCTCTTGTTCGCAAGATCGCCGACGAATTCAAGGCGAAGTATTTGCGCGGGCTCGGCGTGAAGACCGAAATGAACTTTTACAACCGCTATCAGGCTTTTATGACCGGTCAGATCACGCCCGGACAAATGCTCCAATATCTGGTTCAGCTGGGGGATGAGAGCGGCAAGGCCGTAAAACTTTCCCCGGCTCTCAAAAGGATGCTTGGGCATGCGGAGCTTCTTTCCGAGATCAAGGGCAGTCGGCTGGGCGATGAGCTTCAGGGCTTTCTCTCCCAGGTGGAATCGAGCCTCATCAAGACGCCGGCCGAGCGGGAAATCGCGGAAAAATACCGGAAGCTCTTTCTCCTGAAAGAAATGATCTCACTCGAGCTCATCCACGAGGATTTCGCGAGCTATCAGAAAGAGCCGGACTCTTATCTGGGTCTTATCGCAGACCCTGAGTTCAAGCGGGACCTTGCCTCCGCGTTGGAATTCTACAAGGTGGCTCTCGAACGTGACCAGGCCTTCTTCAAAAATATCATGCTCTTAATAAACAAAGAACCCTCCCGAACTCCGAACTCGGGACCCCGAACTGTTGCGGTTGTCGCCGGAGGATTTCATACCCAGGGCCTCGAACGTCTTCTCAAGGAAAAAGGCGTCGCTTATGCCGTAGTGGCGCCGAAGATCGCTTCGCTTGCGGGCCAGGAAAACTATGCCAAGGTCATGAAAGGCGATGTCTCATTCAAAGAGGGCTTAAAGACCACCTATTTTGATGCTTTGATGCGCGATGCGGCAAGAAAAATGGTTGAGGCTCTGCCGATCCAGGATAGGGTCATGACCCTGAAGGTTTGGCGCGACAACGTGGTCCGTGAATTCGCCGCGCAGGGAAGGATCGCCGATGTCGGGAAGTACCTGCCTTACATCGATGAAGTTCTTCAAAAAATGGGGTCAGACCCCTTAAATGCTGCAGGGGGTCTGACCCCGTTACGCACCAAGGAAGAGATCCTCGACGTTGTCCGCAAGGAACTCGAGAAGTTTAAGAAAGATTCATTCGAGCGCATCTGGAAGACCTTTGAATTCCAGCTCGATATTTTTACCGACGGCCTCAAGCAGCTCATTTCCAGGAAAGACCTCAATGCCCAAAGCGTCTCATCTCTGCTCGACCGCGCGAGTCAATCAAAGCCGTCCTTTGTCGCTCTCATTCAGAGTCTGGATCCCAACATTCGCGTGATGACACCTCCTGTGTTGCCTGGTATGGAATCACCGGCGGCCGTGACGGCACCGCCGACAGCGGTACCTGTTGTTGCTCCGGTCGCTCCCACTGCTGAAATGTCCAGTCCGATCCAACGCTCCGAAGTGCGGGACGAAGAGCCTGTTTTGGAAGTCCCCACCAAAAAAGATCCTGCGGCGTTCCCGGCTTCGGCTGGAAATCTGGCCGGTATGTCCGCCGACACCCATCCGGCCATGGAGATGAACAGGAGAACCTTTCTAGGCCTTACGCTCGCGTCGATTGTGGGGGGCACCCTGATGGGAGTTTTTGCTCCCGCCAGGGCAGTCTTAGCCCAAACGGGCGGTTCATTGGGACCGAACGAATTTGAGCTCGATCGTCTTGAAGGTTTGAGCAGGAAAGAAGCCGAGGTTTATTTTGAAAGCTTGAACAAACGCCTTCGTGAGAAGAGCGTCTCCGGGACAGAGGTGCAGGTGTTCCTTCAAAAGGTGTTCAGGGAGTCCCACTTTGTCTGGACCAGGGCTCAGGCTGTCAAGATCTTGATCCGGCACGGATGGGTCAATTTTGAGGAAGCGAAAGCCTTGGCCGCAAGTGTTCCTGACGAAGTAATTCTTCGCGCGATCTACGACGCCATAGCCGAGAATCCAACGGAAGCGATCCTTCTGTACCTGAGGGAGATCATAAAGACAGAATGGAATTTAAACTACTCCACCATGGAAGCTTTCTCGAAGGCTTTGGAGAACGCCAAGGTGATACCTCCAAGTATTGTGGAAGAGGTCATGACAGGCGCCCGGGATGAGAGAAATTTTGCTTATCAAAACATACCTCACTCCATTGTTGCCCCAGCTATAGGAATATTGGCCAGGAAGAATCCGGCTGCCCATGATCTCTTGCTGGAAATGTGCAGAAAGATCACGAATCCGAACTTTATGTACGAATTACCCTCTGCGCTTGCCAAAGCGGGAACCGCTCAGGCGGAACGGGTGCTGATCCAATGGACCCAGGAAAAGCGAGGCGCAGCGCTCCTCTTACCGATCCGAGCACTGGGTGGATTCGTGAGCCCTACTGCGGAAGCAAGGCTTTTAACAATGAGTTATGATGAAAAATTAACGCCTGATATGAAAAAAGCTCTCATTGATGGGTTGGTCCAGCAAAGAACAGCCAAGGCTGTTGCCAGGCTTATAGAATGGAGTCATAGCGAGAGTTCTCCTGAAGTCCTGGGCGAATTTGCCCGAATGCTGGGCAAGACAAAAACACCGGAAGCAGAGATACGGTTGATGGAATTAAGCCGTGATCCTCGCCCGGACGTGAGAAAGCTGGCCGCTTATGGACTTGCGGACCTTGGTTCCCATAAAGCCGAAGAACGGTTGTTGGAATGGAGTCGAGATCCCTATGAGACAAGCACCGTGATGCATTTTGTCGTTCAAGGGCTCAGGAATCTTGGGACTGGATCTGCCAGGGACCGATTAATGGAGTGGCACGATTCGGCCAAGAAAGCCGGCGACACAGATTTGATCCTTTACGACATCATTCCTGCATTGGCAGAACATCCATCGCTTGACACGTTGGCATGGTTCTCATCCCGCGTTGAACAGGAGAGTCCATCCATAGAGAGGCCATCCATAGCCAGAACGATCACAGAAAATTTCTTTAAAATGTCGGGTTACCGGTTTTTCGAGATCGCCAGTCAGCGGCTGGGCGCGTCTTCCGGAGATAGCGTCGCAAAATGGGAGAATGTTCTCAGAAGCGGCGTTTACGAAATCGATTCTTTTATATTGCGTGTGCTGAATTTGGAAGTTGAACGGGATCTCAACAGAGGCGAAGCGTATCTGGCGAAGTACGCAAGCCGGTTGCGCAGTAGTCCGGAGGCGCTCTATCCCATTTTAGCTCTCAGCCAGGAGGTGACAAGTCACAGCTTTCCTCTTTTGCAGGCTGCCTTTCGGAATGATCTGATACGCAAGTACGGTGCTGCCGATGTCTTCCGATTCAGCCGTGAACGGTTTGGAAGGAGTTTTTTAGCTAATTATTTATTTGTGTTGACGATCTTCGGCAAGCTGGAGGGCGAGTTGAACGGCTTGGCTTACAGTCCGGCCCAGCTCGCAGATCAGGTGTTTTTGCAAGAAAATGTGCAGGCTTTTCTGAAGAAGCCGGCCTTGTTCGCTAAGGTGGTCACGGCTGTGTCTGATTTTAAAAACGCCGATTTTAAAAATGCCTTTTTCAGGCAGGTCGAACAGTACCTGAAAGATAGCAAACAGTTGAAATTGCTGGTGAGACTCATGGTGGATTATGGTCTGCTCAAGGGATTAGATCCGAGGATCGCAGATGTCGTTCGAGATGTTGTTTTGCCGCCACTCAATCCGGTCTGGCGGGGGCCTCAACGGGATTGGCTTGGGCCTGACGGCAGCCTGAGGGTCGGGCTTTACTGGTCAACGAGTAAGGACGGTGAAGCGGCACACTATCAGCAGTTCCCTGGCATTTTCATGGATGGCAAGAAAGTGAACAGTTTTTACATGAATTTCTCCGGCTATGAGGACCTTTCTGGAACAGGGGAATATCCGGCGACATTGAAAAAGCTGGGGGCGAGAGGAGTGCTGGTGAAAAAGTTCCCGGCAACAGGCCGGAGGGTGGAAATTTATTTATTTTCGGACCTTGAGAATATCAAGAAAAGCCCTTTTCCGATCACGATCAGCCGAGGGCATGCGGGTGAAAAAGGGAATACGGACTATCCAGGCGTTGTGGGAGGCATGCGTCTTGTCAGTCATTGCCGCTCGATCGATAATGTGGATACCCTTATCATGGCCAATCCTCAGAATGCCCCCATGGCAATCACGGGAACGGGGCAGGCGGCAGAAACCAACCCGGTCCTTTATTATTTGCTTGAATATCTGGGCTCCGAATCGGCCTGGGGCAGTTGGAAGGATGTGAAGGATTTTATCAGGCCACACATGCCGCGGAGCATAGAAAAATATGGATTCCCACAGGACGATATGAGCTTTATCTATGCCGCCGCTCTGCAGATGATTAAAAGTGAAGCGGCGCCGGAAGTTGGAGCGGCTCAACGTCCCATGACTCGTTCGGAGGTGCGTTTGCCGGACGATGTCTCGAGGGCTAAGGCCTTTGGCGGGTGGATTAAGGCTGTCGTAAAAGGAATAGTCGCGAATGGTCCTTTCGATTCTTCGAGGAGAATATTTTTGAAACGCGCTGCAATATTCGCAGGGTGTGCAGCGGTATCGGGTTCAATTGGCATGGCGTTTGTTGCGAAGCGGGTTGAGGATCAGTTTCAATACAACATGAAAGATATTCTTGGGGTCGATGGCGAAATGGCGATGGCCTACGGCCTGTACGGTTTCAATCCTCAGCGGGATTCCGAACTCATTCGAAAATTGGAAAAGACGATTCGTGAAGCTAGAAAGAAGATCGAGGAAATAGAAGAGTCTTACGGGTTGGAGAAGAACGATCAAAAAGAGTCGCAACTGGCGGCTGTCAGGGAAGAATTATTGAACATGGTGAAGGGCCTGGATATGAGCGGCAACACGCGATATGAAGAGAAAGAGTTGTACTCGATTTATCCGATTATATATCAAGCGCTCCGGATTGTTTTAAGTATGACGGAATCCGGCGAAGAAGAGGATGCGAAGAAAGTCAAGGGGCAGGTCAGTGGAATTATTGACGGGATCATGGGAAAAAACGTTCAACTTTCTGAGGCTGAGACCCTGTTGGCCAGGAAATATTTTCCCGACATCGATATTCCAAGGTTGAATAAATGGGAATTTTATCATAGGTGCCAAAAAATATATTCTCCGCGTCCGGAAGTTAAGGAGGAAATGGAAAAAGCGAACAATGAAATCGAAAATCAATACGTTGTTTACAGGCGCTTTCGCGAAGTTTTTTACAGTCTCGGAGATTTTGAAAGGATGTTAGAGGATGTCCGTCAAGCAAAGACAGGGAAGTTCGATGGAAAGTTTCGGCCGATGATGGATGAAATCAGGAAATTGTCGCCTGAGATCCTGGGCTCTGTCGTGAAAAGCGCAAAGGCCCACGGGATACCCAAGGAACTTCTCGTTTACAGCCTCATTCTGGCGAGCGCCTTCGAGAGAAAATATACCCTTCGAGAAGCGATGAGCATTGCAGGCAAACGAGCAGATTGGCTTCCCAAGTGGCAGCTGTCTGGCTGGGCAGGACGGCAAAGATTTCCAGCGAAGATAGCCGCATTTTTCGGAATGGCGCTGGGTCTGAATTCGACGTCGGGTCCTTTTCGAATGCGTGATGCGTGGATACGAAGAGCGACGGGATGGAAGAATGCCGGCAATATGTCCGATGCCGAGGTCGCATGGCGTTTAACCGATCCCGGATATGCTGTGGAGGCGGCAGCTGCGTTTTGGGAACATATGATTCAGTTTGTGGAAGATCAAAGGAGAAAGGCGTTGAATGGAGAGAGATTGGTAAAACCGGATTCGATTGATCGAGAAGGAGAAACATGGGGATCCGCACTGAAGACGGAATCAGCAAAGTATCTTCCGACTGTTTCTGAAATGCATGGTTTTGAGCGTGCGTTTCTTGCTGCGTTGTATTTCCACAATACTGAATGGTTCGTGGGACACGGTTTGGGTGTTACGGATGGTCGTGTAGAGCAAGATGTCAACACTCAACAGGCATTTACAAAGTTCCTGAATCCGTTGAAAGTAATAGAGGCGATTATTCAATCCGGAGTTTTTCGCTCCGAACAGCTGAATGATCCCGATCCCTTTGGGCGGGATGTTGCAAAAGAATCCCTGAGCCTCTACCAAACTCCGCAGGCATTACGTCCAGAAACCCGCATTGAAGAATCCGTTGCGGTAGCGGAAACAGCCGGTCGTTCCGAGGTGCGGATGGGGGCGAAGGTTCGGGCGCTCATCGCGGCGGGCATGCTGCTTGTTTCGGCATCGCTTGTTTCGATTGATGCGGCCAATGCAGGCGCGATGGGCGCTGCTACGAAGGGCTCGGTAAAAATCGAGATGATGGCGTCTCTGCCTAAGGATGTAAGGACTTTTTTGCTGAAGGTTCTTGATCGGGGCGCTGTTCTTGAAAAGGCCGAGAAGAGGGAAGCTCAGCTGGATCGCGAGGGAAAAGAAGTGACCATGAAAAGAGTTTCGGCGGATCTGTCGAGGATCATTGACAAGGTCTATGCGGAGCTTCCAGAGAATGAGCGGAAGGCCATGCACAATCTGGCCATGTACATCATGCAGATCGAATCGGGATTCGAGAATGTGGTCCAAAGGACCAAAAGCGGTAAGGTTATTGTGGGGCTCGGGTTCGGGCAAGTGGAGGTTGAGACATTCAAAGAGACGCTATTTCATTATCTGAAGTACGATTTCAAAAAAGATCATTTTCTTAACAATATCCATGAGGCAGAAAAAGCCTTTGTGGATCGGTGTCTTAGAGATTCTGTGAATATTACCCTTGATCAGCTCATTAGTGTTTCTCAAAAAGCGGACCCCGAAATGCTTCGTCTGGCGCTGGCTCGCCTCATGCTTGATAACGATATTTCGCTGATGATGGTTTTAATCAAAATGGACCGGCTTCGGATCGACCTCGAATCCGGAAGAAGAAAATCTGCGGAGGGGGAAACGAAATTCTCTCAATTTCGTGATTCCCCGTTCAACTTTTATAAACTCTATCGCGGATCGAAGCACGAGACGCCGGTGCGGCGATTGCTTTTAGCGGAGCGGGATGTTGAAGAGCTTCGGAAACCTGTTGTGTCTGAGAGTGGCAGAGGAGAAGAGGGAAAATCTCCGGCTGAGGTAGCTTCGTCACCCCAAGTCGAGCCAGCGCCAGCAACGGAAAAGGTTGTGCTGAAAGCTCAGAAGAAGGTAGTTGTAAAAGGGAAAATTCCCCAGCAAGAAGCGGCTACGGCGCCAGCGAAGGTCGAAGCGTCTGATCCTTCCACCAAGACGGGATTCTCGGTTATGTGGTTGTTCTTTGTGGGGCCGCTCATCGCCGGTGCTATTGTGTTAAGAACTGAGCTTTCCACAAAAAGGAGAAGAGCTTCAGCGGAGACGAATTTTGTGAGCCGTGCGATACGGAGCTTGAGCGAGGCCATAGGTTTTTCGCGGAAAGGGTACACGGGCCTTGAAAATCAGAGAGTATCCCCCGTCAAGAAGGGCGATCCCAAACGTCGCTCGGAAGTTCGAGACGACTCGGGAAAAGAATCGGCAGCACGTCGGTCCGAAATGCGTTCTGAAGAGGCTTCTTCAGTTTCTGAAATCAAATTGGATCAATTGGGAACGCAGTTTGCTAGTCAGACCGATTTCATCAATGATTTAAAGATGTGTCCCGTCTCTGAGCTGTCCAAGCTGCACAGTATTGTTGGCGATATTGACAAGGGTGGTGCCCTGAACCTTGTATCCGGAAAGCCCCTTGTCGGGGTGATCGGAGAAGCGAAGTCGCTGGATCTTCGTTTTCCGCCCAAGGGATCTCCATTCCTTGAATTCTGGAAGGAGTGGTTCAGGGAGCGAGGAGAGCACGAGGGGAAGACGATCCTCGAAAAATATGCGCTAAAGATCTATCGAGGAGCCGGCGGAGATGAGATCACGTTTCTTGCGAGGAAGGGATTTGATCCAAGAAATCTCGATAGTGTTGTGCATGAGCTTACACAAGCCTTCAGGGATCGCTATCTGGTTGTCCGGATCAACCGGTATCTTGAGCCTCATCAAGTCGATTACCTTAAAAACGAAGATCAGATGCTTGCTGCCATGAACTTTGGGCATGGCGTCAATATCCTTGTCGATCGCCGACGATTGGGTGGACAAAGAGTTCCGGAGTTCCTAAAGCATTTGGGCTGGAGGTTGGGTCTTGAGGGAAATGAGTATGGAATTGTCGAATTTGAAACCACGGCGCGAGGTTTCTTCAGCATCTCGATCGGCAGTGTTTCGGCGGACAATGCCCTGGAATATTTGATCGCCATGATGAGCGAGAAATTGGGGGCGGAGGCAGGACGTTCCTATTGGATCGAGAAACGGAAAGTCCGGGATTCGCAAGGTATTTCCCAAGAGAAGGAATTTATACGTCATGACCGCGTGGAGCTTTTTGCGTTCTGGGCGTCGCGGCTTGCGAATGACGCCCTTTCATTTGCCAAAGACACCGGGCGGAACCGCGCTGTTGTGCTTCCGTCTTTGGCGATCTCCCAAAATCGCAACACCTATGTTAAGCAACCGGTCACTGCCGAAAAGATCGAAAAGAAGTTTCAGAAAATCCTTGCACGAAGAAATTCTCCCAAAATCGAAAGTTGGGGAGATCAGGATCCGCTCACAGAAGTATTGAATGAAACCGCAGGGCGAACAGCGCTCACGGCGGGCCGCAGCGGAATGCCGCCGGAAAAGGAGATCGAAGTGATCGAAGAGGTGAGCGTGCCGAGTTACGGGGAGGATGAGGGGGGGCGGAGGCCCAGAACCCGGGCGTTTCATCGACTCAAAAGCCTGGTCGGCGATAGCGGAGGCGATCAGGTGATCAAAAGTTTGGGAAAGCTCACCCGGGAAGCTTTTGGGATCAAACCCACAGAGTCTACCAGGGAGGCTTGGGAGCAGGGGATCATTCCTTTCCGTGAGGCTCCGGACAAGATATGGATCGCTTTTACGAAAGAGGCTCTGGCAAATCGCGGGCCACCGGTTTCGACCACGGAGCTGGACGTCATGGCACTGGCGCTTAAGGATACTCTGGCGGGGCGCGGTGTTACCTATCAGACGCCGCCTATGATCATGCTCACACGGATCGAAAATGAAAAACTGAAATTGCTCAATGGGGAGACAGATTCGCCCTTTGATTCTCTCTTGAACGCGCAGGATGTGATGAGCTTTTTAGAGTATGAATGGTTCCGTGATGCGATCAAAGCCGTGAATGTCAAAAAGAAAGCGGAACTTGAGGAGATCGTGGATGTCGATTGGGGAACCCATAGCGTGGTCGTGACCTTTAACCCCGAAAAGGCAAAAATGCTTCTCAAGCGGTATCGCGAATCGCAGGAAAAAACAGCGCTAGCGACGTTGAAGGAAGAATTGAACGGCACATTCGTAACCTATTCCGAGATGCTACGTTCCGAAGTTCAAGACGGTTCAGAAACCGAAGAGGCAGCGCGTCGTTCTGAAATGCGTCAAATGGGGCATGATCAGCCAAATTTAGGGATATGGCGGCAATGGGTGAGGGTCGCGCTTGTAACGTTGTGTTTGTCCGGGGCGTGGAATTTGTACGATTCTGTAACGTCGCTTGCGATGTCCGCGACCACCGAACAGAGTGATTCGCTGATAGTGTCTTCGGGGCAGCGCCCGGAGCAGGTAAAGGAATCTTTGACCCGCAAACGCGTTTCTTCCCGGATGATCGTAGAGCAGGCAAAAGAGATCGAAAAGGAGCTTGGGGAGCTTGGGCCGGAAAAAATCAAGGAAGTGGTTTCAGAGGAGTTAGTCAGGATGATCCGTGATGTTCGAGACGATCTCTCCGCGAAAGATCAGGATGCTTTGCATAATATTTTGATGCATCTTTTTATGATCGAAAGCGAATTTCGATCCATGATCCAGCGCAATTCAAAAGGAAAACCGGCGTTCGTCGGTGGATTGGGGTTTGGTCAGGTCAACTATCGAACGATGGCGAATTTCCTGCTGAATTATTTAACGCGTGAGGTTCAGCCGGGTGATCCTGATCATGCGACTCTCCAAAAAGAGCTGGCTTTTGTGGCGGGGTGCTTCGGGTTTTCTTCATCCGAAGAGTTGATGGAGCTTCTCCCGGATCTTAAGGCCTTTTACAAAAAACCGCAGAACAAGCCTACCTTGCAGAGAAATCTGGTTTATTTACTCATGCGTTCCGGTCATTCCTCCAAAGCTTTTTCATTGTTTCAGTTCGTGGCGATGGTGAAGCTATTACAAGGTGTGCCTCCCAATAAAACTCTTTCTGACTTTGTGTATGATCCTGACAAGGATGCTAAGAATACAAATAACAAGGATCTTTCGACGCTTTATGCTAGCCATTACATAGGGGTCCCGAAGTACACGGGTAAGGCTTTGGGAAATTTAGAAGAAACCTATAAGGCCATTTCAACGAGTTGGAGAGACTCCAGTGAGGACATGGCGATTGTTGATGAGAATGAGGGCGAAGGGATAATCGAAGAAGAGATCGTAGCAGAAGTGGCGTCCGAGGATGTTTCAGAGCCAAAGCCCGCGGAGATCGTTCCGGCATCGTCATGGATGACTTTAGGAGGCGTGGTCTTAGCCTTAGGGCTCTTTCTTGTTGGTGTGAGAATCGGGGTGTGGAAATCGCTGTTTGGGAAGGCCGCTGTTCCGCCCCGCGGCAAAGAACCCCGCCCCCCGGAAGTGGGCTCGAGTCCTGACTCTTCAACCAGGTCCGAAGATCAACGTTCTGAAATGCGAGCTGATGGAGATTCTTTGCCGGATGTGGAGGACGGGAAGCAACTGGTGGCGTTGTTCCCTGACGCTGTTCGCACGGAAGCCAAGCAACTGATCATGAAAAGGGAACAGGTCATGACCTTGATTGAACGATTGCTTACTGACGACAACAAAGCGGGACAGGCCGGGCAGGTGATGCTCGAGGCAATCAAGTCCGGATTGATGAAGAAGAATTCGGCGTCGATCGCTAAGGTGGATGAGTTGTTCCGCGTGCTCGTTGCTGAGCCTCGGTCGTATTTTTCGGGGGACTTTGTGACCGGGATCGTAAAGGCCGGGTTTATTGAGACGAACCCCGTGTCGATCGCCAAGGTGAACGAATGGGTTCAAGCGCTAATGAGAGTGAGGTTGGAAGAATGGGCCGGTCAGCTTGTGCTCGCGGCCACTGAGGCCGGGTTGATGGAGAAGAGCGCAGCGATCACTTGGTTGGACAAACATTTTTACGTGTTAATAAAGAGTGCGAGAAGGTATTCGGCCGGTGAGCTTATGATTGCGTTCCTAAGGTCCGGACTGGTGGAGAAGAACGCGGCTTCGATCGCCAAAGTGGACGAATGGTTTTACGCGCTAAAAGAGGCAAGGTGGGTGGACTTTGCCGGTCTGCTTGTGATTGCGGCCGTAAAATCCGGGTTGATGGAGGAGAGCGTAGCGATCACCCGGCTGAACGAATGTCTCCAGTTGCTCAAGGATGCGCAGAGGTGGGATGTGGCCGGTCTGCTTTTGCTCGAGGCCGTCAAGTCCGGATTGATGGAGGAAAGCAAGGCATCGCTCGCCGAATTGGACCAATGGTTTCAAATGCACATAACGATGGGGCGTGCTGACTTAGCCGGTCACCTTGCGATCGAAGCTGTAAAGTCCGGGGTGATGGGACGCGGCGTGGCGTCGATTGGCAAAGTTGATGAATGGTTTAAGGTGCTCATGGAGAAGGGATTGGGGAAACTGTCCGGTGAGCTTGTGGTCGAGGCCGTAAAGTCCGGGTTGCTGGAGAAGAACGTTGCGTCGATCGCGAAGGTCGACGAATGGTTTCAAACGCTCAAGAAGAATGGGTTGGAGTACTGGGCAGGTCCGCTTGTGGTCGAGGCCGTAAGGTTCGGATTGATGGAGAAGGGTGAGGCGTCGATCGCCAGGGTGGACGAATGTTTTCAAGCGACCCTGAAAAAAAACGGGTTTGAAAGCCAGGCCAGTGAGCTTGTAATCGCGGCCGTATCGTCCGGATTGATGGAGAAGGACGCGGCGTCAGTTTTGATGGCGAACAAGTGGTTTCAAACGCTTAGGGAGAATGGATTAGAAGATGCGGCCGGAAAGCTTCTGGTCGCTGAAAGTTCCGGTTTATTGTCCTTTGTGAAGCAATCCATGCCGGAGGGGGATCTGGAGGATGCATTGCAACGATCGCGGCAGTGGGTCAGGAAATATCACCTAACCTATGCGATTGATAATCGCGCATTGGGTGAAATTCTATTCGGTCAGGATAAACCCTGGCTTGATGCCCTGGACCAGGGAAGGGACTCTCTCGGGGTTGTGCTCGCGGAGAGAAATTCCGAGTTATCCTTAAATCGAAGGCTTGTGGAAGGCGAGATATCACGGATGCTTTCCATGACTGTGGCAGTGGAAGTGCTGGTGCCGGGAGCCATGAAGAATTTGGAAGGGCTTATCCGTAGTCAGAAGATCTTTAGCGCGAACATGCTCCGGAAATGGATCACCGACAAACAGGGGGTCTTGGAGAATCCACGGTTGGCGAAGGCCCTTCTGAATTATCAGGAACGCCTGAAGGATCGAAGTGGTCAAAAGTACTCCCCAGACGTGACCGGACTCTTGGAGTTGATGAACGTCGCTTCGATCTTCGGAGCCATGGGCCGCGAACGAGCGCTGGAAGAAGAGTTGCAGTTCGCGGGAATGAAAGCCCTGCCACCCACTCCGCTTGCGAAAAACTTGAAACGCCAACTCGTCTTGTTTCTGGCCCAAGATCTTGGGATCGAAATCAGCGGGAACGGATTGCCGGAACAGGTGCATGCTCTTCTGGACTGGAACCGGGCGCATCTGCTTGTGAAAGGGCTGAAGACGATAGAATCTGGGGAACAAGGAGCCGAGGAGCGAGGCGGTCTGATGCGCGCCACACTGACCTCTTTTTTTGGGGGACGGTTCATGGATTTTATTGAAAACACGGACCAGACGGACGCGATTGGACGGCCATTGGCGTTGCACAATAAGCGTGTCCGGGACCTGGGGAAGCAAAACGGGGACGATATGGACGCCTGGCTTGGCAAGAACTCCAAAGTCGAGCCGCGAGAGTTGCTTTATTCCGGGCAGGGGCAGGACCGGGCGTGGAGTCCGGATGCGGATGTGGATCAGGTATTGGAAGACGCGGGAAAAACTTACGCGGCGGCAAACAACGCGTCCGCGGGTTGGGTCGGGATCCTTGGAAAAGCAGGATTGAAGGTTGCGGAGAAGGAAGGCAAAGTCGAGTTTCAGGTGAGTCAGGAAGGTCCCAAGAAAAACGATGCGGTGAAGATCCTGACGAACGTAAAACTTCTGGGAGCTGATGAAAATCCCGGGACGCTTTTAAGCGCGGTTCGAAATATGATCCAAAAACTTCAAGGGCCTCAAGACCGAAAAGCCCTTGAAGCGGCTACGCATTTTTATGAAAAGCTTGTGACGCTCAAGCTGAGGCTCCTGGATCGTGAGAACCAGAAGATCCTGGCGATGCGCACGTATTTTCAATTTCGTCTTTATGGCCGCCAGCCGGGTCAGGACTTATTCATCGGGGATAAGGTCACTTGCTGCCTCGGAATGGGGTCGGGGCAATTCCCGCACGCGATGGTGGAGCGGTTGGTGGATGAGGGGATGAGTGTGATGGAAGTAGTGGATGACAAGACGGGCGAGACGATGGCGGCGGCGTGGCTCTATCTGGACGAGGACGGGAGTCTCGTGATCCAGAATCTGGAGATCCATGCCGCGTATGAGCGCAGTCAGGCGCTGATGTTCTGGATCGGGGAGCAGACGATCAATTACGCGGGGTATGTTCAGCAGAAGATCTCTGCGAAAGACCTTTATCTTGGAATACCGGGGCATGGGAAATATGTTTCCAACGATGATTTTATCGAACAAGTGGTGATCGGAAAACTGGGGGGGCGGAAGGTGCCCTTTGCGAAGAAAAAGCTCGGGGGAACCTGGGGCGAGGAGCCCTACTATCTTGATTCGGCCGATAAGGCAGAAGCCTATCTCATTCCTTCCCGTTCCGTCACTTCGGAGGTTGCCATGGGGGCAAGCCGTTCTGAAGTGCGAGGTGGTGGGGAAATAGTTAGCCGTGGCGAGAGTTTCGACGTGGTTTTTGAGCGGGCCAGTAAGGACAGCTTAGGTGAGCCCCTGCAGGACCCGCGAATATGGAGTATCTCTGAAAAAGACGAGGCCCAGGCTGAAAAGCTTTCAAAGATGAGTTTGGCAGAACTCGGGGATGAGATCAAAGGCCTTTTCTTATTTGAAATCCCAGGATTGGGTCGTGTTGTTCCGATCAACGATCTTGCGTTGCTAAATCTGACCGGAAAACAATTCTTTCAGGGATTCGTGGACCACTTAAATGGGGAATTGAGCCACTACATTGGTTATGCGCGTCCCTCTGGGTGGTATTTGAAGAGTCTTCAGTCTCTGCCTGATTGGCCCGCGATACAGTTAGAGTTAAACAGTTTTTCGCTCGCCCTGCGCGAAGTCGCTCTCCGCTGGAGTGAGAAGAAGTCTGCGGAAGGGCGCCCGGTTCCGTCGGCGAAGCCGTCTCCAAAGAAAGCTGGAGTTCGTATCGAGATCCCCGAAGGTGTTCCTGCAATCGCGGAGCATGCTCTTGTCGGGGAAGTGTTCAATGCAAATCAGCTTGGGTTGGATGCAGGACTCTTGGCGAAAAGGCTCTATGAGCTCTCTAGTCGCTGCTACATCCAGGAAGGACAGAAAGTCCCGAGTGTGTTGGAATGGCTGGATATCCTGGAAGATCCTGAGTCTGTGTTCATCCTTCGAGATCTTTCCGGAGAGATCGTTGGGGCGGCCGTCAGAGGGAGCAAGTTCACTTTGAAGGGTGAGGAAGGTGTCTGGTTGGACCGGCTCATGAGCGTTAATGACAACGTCCAAGGGAAAGGCACTTTTCTTTTGGATGTTTTTCTAAGTCAGATGTCCCGCCTCGGCGTCACGATATTCAGATGGAATGTTAGCCGATTCTCAGAGAATTTCTATCTTAACGAAGAAAAAGGATATTTAAAGCCTCGGCAGGACGCCGGGATGCTGGAACGATTAAAGCATGATCCGTCTCGCAGCGTAACGCCTGAAGCCGATGTCGAGATCAAATTGCTTGCGGATCCGCTCGCTCCAGAATTCGATGATCTCCGCAAGTTTGTTGGGTCGAAGCGCTCGGAAGTTAGATACGAGATCCCTGAGGGTGTTAAGGCTATCGCACCGGATATTGGCGTTGGGGAAGTGGTGGATGCGAGGGATGTGCTTAAGGCTGATCCGACCCAACTCGAGCCCTTGGCCAAGTTCCTTGATGCGTTCGAAGTGAAGCATTTCTCTTGGGAGAAAACGGAGGACGGCGTACGTGAATGGAAGGAAACACTCGGAGATTCGTTGCAGCATGTGCAACTGCTTGTACGGGCTGGGGATGTTGTTGGTGTTGCCTTGAGTATTTCTCCCCTGCCTCACGTAGGTGGCGCGCAGCTGGTGCAGATCATCAGCGTTGAGGACGGAATGAAGGGGAAGGGGACGTATCTTCTGGATGTTTTTTTGAGCGAAATGTTCAAGCGGGATCTCAAAAAGATTGAATGGCACTCCCTCAGTGATGCCAAGGATTTCTATGATCATTTTCTGAATGCCAGAAGTTCGAAGGGAATTCTTCAATTTAAACTGGATGGCGATTCGTACAAGATCACATTGTTGAAAAATCCACTTGATCCTGAATTCGATGATCTCCGAAAATTTGTAGGGACAAAACGCTCCGAGGCGCGATTCGAGATCCCTGAAGGTTTTCGCGTGATCGTGCCGGACATTGGTGTTGGCGAAGTTCTGGACGTGAAGGATTTCCATGGGGGGGATCCAGGTCAGGAAGAAATAGAGACTTTGGCAAAAGGGCTCTACGAGATGGAATGGGAGCTATTACGCTCCTTGGCCCAAACATGGCAGACGGATATTGCTTTTTGGAAAAGCAAGCTTGGGGATCCTGAACAATATATCTATGTCCTGAGAGATCGTTCAGGGAATCTTGTCGGTGCTGTGAGCGGTCACTTTCGGCCGCTGGAGGGGAATACTATAGGCCTGGATCGACTTATGAGCTTCGACGACGGAGTGCGTGGAAGAGGGACGCTTCTGCTGGATGCTTTTCTGGACCGGATGTATGGCGGACTCGAGACGGAATTTGAATGGACAGCATCGTCTGGTTCGGAAGCATTCTACGATAAATTTTTAGCGGATCGCGAAGCAAGAGGTATTTTGACATTTGAGAAGGATGGTTTTAAATACAAGGTTCGTTTGTTTAAGAGTCCGCTTGCTTCCGAATTTGATGATCTCCGCGACTTTGTGGGGTACAAGCGCTCGGAGATGAGAAACTTCCAGCCTTTGCGACAAAACGATGTGGATCCTTTGGGGGTTGAGCGCGAAGCTTATCTCCGGCACGTCAGGATGGGAAGCTTGCCTGATAGTTTGAAGCCACTTTCTCACTCGTTTGAATGGCCTGTGGATATGTCGGTGGCGACAAGACACATCGCTAATTTTTTTGGAACGACCAACTGGCCAACAACAGATCGAGACGAAAAACATGATGGCATCGATCTTCAAGCCGAACCTGGCACTTCTGTATACCCTGTTGAGGATGGCTTTGTCGTCTATGTGCAAAGGTTCGATGGTAGAGGTGACTCGGCTGCGGCCTCGTTCGCGGATGTTTGGGTCTATTCTCCTGCTTCTGATCTGCTCTGGCAATATGTACATTTGCAGAGAGATAGCATTCCCGAACATATTTTAAAACATACCTGGTTTGATTCTAAAAGCGATTTGGGGGTCAAAAAGGGAGAAAGGCTCGGAAGAGTCAATGCCTGGCATAAAAAAGAAGCCGTTAGAAGAGAGTACCCGTTATCGCCGAAGGTTGAGAAGCAATATGGACGGACTTATGATCATTTGCACTTGGAGGTTCATAAGGTCAACGGCGAGTTGTATACGGGTTTTGGTGTGAGAGATCTGCAAGCAATCGATCCCCTTCTGTTACTCAGACCGCTTTATCCATTACCTGAATTCCCTAGAATGGTCACAACCGGAAGGCGTCCCGTGAGATATGTTGAAGGTCGTTCCGAGGTCCGGCTACAACTTCCCAAGGGTGTGCGAGTGGTCGCTAAGGCTGAGGGTTTCGGGGAAGTCGTGAACGCCCGGGATTGGCTAGCCCTCGCACCGGATCAGCTCAAGCCTTTGGAGAAGGAACTGCAAGACAGTCGCAAAGATTTCTTCTTTTTCGTTAATGACCACGGGGATATATCCGCGGTTGCTGAGGTTGATCTCGAAGGCGGAAAAAAAGCGTCGCTGGGTCGGCTGGCGAGTCTTGATGACGGGATCCGGGGGAAGGGAAGAATGGTTTTGGGCGCATTTTTTAGCGAGATGTTCAAGAAAGGGATCATGGGAATTTTGTGGCGAGACACTTCAGACGGAAATTTCTATGAAAGTGTATTGAAACCTCTTCAGGAGAACGGGATCTTGACGTATACCGGAACTGCCGGCTCTGTTTACAACGTGACCCTGCTCAAAGATCCCTTGGCTCCCGAGTTCGCTCCTCTTTACGCATTACGCAGGCATGATACGAAGTTTGACCTCCCGTCCAATGTCCCCGTGGTTGCGGAGTATCCCCTTGGGAAAATAGTGGATGCGAGAGAATGGCTGAAGCTCGCCCCGGATCAACTCAAGCCGTTGGCTTCAAGGCTTTATTATCTCGATCGTCCGAGCTTTGTGCTGGGAAAATGGGAAATGGATACAGGGTTTTGGGAGGCGATGCTGGAAGACCCCGATCAGGCCATGTGGGTATTTGTCGACAAGAACGGGGAAATTTCAGGAGCTGCCGTGCCTCGCGGTCCCGTGTTGAAAGGAAAAAAAGAGATGTGGCTGGATTCGCTCTTAAGTCTCGATAATGGAACCCTGGCACCCTTTATGGAGCTATTTTTGAATCTGATGAGCAAAGAGGGCGTCGAAAGGATCGGGTGGTATTCATCGGATGATCGCGAACTGGATATTTTGAATGCGCGCCAGGAGAAGGGGCTATTGACGTTCAAGCACGAGGGCCGTTCTTACGAAGTTAATTTGCTAAAGAATCCCCTTGGCGAGTCTGGGGGCACTCAGCGCTCGGAAGCCCGGTTCGAGATCCCGAAAGAAGCTGTTATTGCGGAATACCCTGGTCTTGGCAAAACGGTTGATGCGAAGCGTTTTGACCCCTCAAAATTCGAACAATTAGCAAGAAGGATTCGTGAAGTTGAAACGGAAAGTTATATTTCTAAAATGGATGTAGAGGAGTTTGAAAGAAGCGTGCGCGAATTGGAGGCAAGCTTGCGCGATCCCAGCCATTATGTGTACGTGCTTTTTGATCCTTCAGAGGACATTGCTGGGGTGGTTCGTGGTTATCTGGAAGGTGAAACTGTGCGCCTTGCCCGACTCATGAGCTCGCCAGATAAAGTCCGGGGAAGGGGATCATTCCTTCTCGATACCTTTTTGAGTGAAATGTCTAAAAAACAAAAAATGCTAATTTCGTGGAACTTTACAGGACTTTCAGAGGGATTCTATACCGACGAAGAGAAGGGGTTCTTGAACCCCCGTCAAGAAATGGAGGTTCTTAAGATTATTTCATCTGCGCGTAAGGGCTTGGAGGACCCACGACCTGACATCGAAATCAAATTGCTTGCGAACCCACTTGATTCGAAGTTTGTTGGTCTCCGCAAGTTTTGGGGTGCTCAGCGTTCTGAGGCGGGTTTGGGTCCTGTTGCTGTGGGCATTCCTCAGTCGCCGGCGACCTCCACCCCAGAGCGTGCTGAGGCGAGGTCGGAGGCCATCATTTCGGAACATGAAATTCTTGGGACAGTCGTCAACGCGAGGAAATCGCTGGAAGAAAATCCGGATCAGCTCAAGTCCCTGGCGGCGAGACTTTTCAATCTTGAGCTATCAAGAGGCTTTTCTGACGATAGCAATGCGGAAGGTAGATCTCGGTGGGAGAAAACGCTTCAGGATCAGAATACGCTCGTGTATGTGCTTATGAAGCCTAAGCCTCTGGGTGCTATCGGAGGGGTTGTGGTTGCTAATATCGCTCTTGCTAAAGTGACTCTACTCATAAGCGCCAGGGATAAAATACGAGGGAATGGAACGATCACCTTTGACGCTGCGTTGAGCGATATGTTCATGAAAGACATGAAGCAGATCTCTTTGAGTTTTCCCGCTGATGCCAGACGCTTCTATGTCGAATTTCTTGAGCCGCGTGTGGAGGCAGGAATGCTCACAGTTAAGCCAAGCATACATGAACTTAAGAATAACCCCAATATACATAAATTTGCGATCGATATATTAGATGACCCTCTCGATCCAAAGTTCGAGCATCTCCGTGATTTTTTTGGGTCTCGCCGTTCTGAGGTGCGGATCGATCAGAATCCGTTGGAAGTGCTTACGGGGACGCCGGCAGTTCAAATTACTCAAATGACGCAGGACAGTAATCCTGACGCGGTTCAGGCGTTGCTGCTGAGACAAGGACAGGCGGGGATCGATAGCGAGAAAACGAAGTTTGGCGATCAAGAGACTGCGCTGATGGCGCAGCTGCAAGGCTACAAGGACGTCGCCGCGCTTACGGAATTTGTTTCGACAGGATTGACGCAACTTCTTGTGAAACTTTTTGAGCCGTATGGTATGACGGACGCAATCGCGGCTGAGATATCGATGAAGGCACTGATAGGCGGAGCAGAGGCATCGCCGGCATTGATGAAGTCTGGGGATGTTAGACGGTCGGAGGTTAGAAAAATTGATATCAAGAAAACCCAGGGGTTCACAAGCTTCATTGATGATTTGATCAGCAAAATGCCCGGCTCCGGTGTTTCGATGATCGTTGAACAGGGGCCGGATTCGAATCTCGAGCTTGATGCTTTGAGGAAGATGGAAAAAATTCCGCGTTTGGTCGTTCTCTACGACAAAAATAATCCGGTGGGAAGAGGTTGGGATGATGTTTCCAATGTTGTCATGAAAATCAGAATAAGCGAGCGGAAGCCTGCGAATGTTCTCGTGAGAGATGTCGTCAAGGCGAGTGAGAGTGAGCCGTTCATGGCGTTTTTTACGAGAGAGCTCGGCGTCGAGCCTCATGGCATTCTGTCGATCCTGGCGGATTTTAAGAGTAAAGATAATCCTGAGCTGAAGAAGCTTGTTTGTGCAGCGGTAGCTCTGATCAACAGAATCTATGCCGCGGCATCACCGATGGATCAGGAACTCATGAAGGTGGATCCCTCGATGCTGATCTCGAAATTAAAAGAAAAAGGCATCGACCTCTTGGCTCTTTCGGCGAAAAACGGGGTCCTTACCATGGATATGGAAATGCTTACTCAGGAATTCGCCGCTAGCCGGGCGGTGGAGAAGGCAGCGTAACGCCGTTCTTTGATCGGCCGGGGAACGTGGAGCGGGTAACGTAAAAGATTTGCTTTCACCGTTTCCCGTTAACCGTTCCCCGGGTTCTGCAGCCTCTGGCTTTTAGTTTGAGGGAGAGGCTTGCCAGGGTTCATCACTTGTGATACACTTCGCTTAGAAAAAGGAGAGCCCCTCATGTCTACAAAACAACCGCGGCTTAATGTTGTCCTAGAGCCTTCGATCTACGAAACTCTTTATAAAATGTCCAAAAAGGAAGGCTTGTCCATGTCGCTCGTTGCCCGCGATCTTCTGCGTGAGGCATTGGTTATTCATGAAGATACGTATTGGGCCAAGAGTGCGGCGGAACGGGAGAAGTCTCTTTCTAAAAAGAAGCCGGTCCGTCACCGGGACGTTTGGGGTTCGTAAGTATCCTGCCTATGGAGCCACGGTTCGAGATCTTCTACCATCCCGACGTTGTCCGGAATGACCTGCCCAGGATCGGCGCTACGGAGAAACACAGGATCCGCAGGGCCATCGAGCAAAAGCTAGCCTTTTTCCCTCATGAGTTCGGAGCGCCTCTTCGGCATACCTTGAAAGGTTATTGGAAACTTCGGGTCGGGGACTGGCGTGTTATTTACAAGATCCACGGAACGGTACTCACCATTCTTCGTATTGGCCACCGGCGGGAGATTTACGGGCAGTAGCAGCGTAGACTGCAGACCTAAGACTAAAGCCTGCAGTTCAAAAACCCAGAGGCGAAATCCTCGTTTAAGTTTTTGTTTTTACTCTGGTCTACAGTCTGTGGTCTGTCGTCTGGCGTGGAAAGTAGATTTTAGGTCACCGAAAAAAAACAAAAGTGATCAAACCAAAGAGGGGTAATAAAATGAGCCCCGACCAAAGCATATACCCAAAGAAACTCGGCATTTTCCAACCGCGATGTTGGGCGATCGAGCGCACCATAAAGTTGGGTGCGTTTCCAATGTAGGTCATAGCGCCAAAGAACACGGCTCCCACGCTTATGGCCGTGAGAATGTTTTCCGGTAGATTGAGATGGGGGCCCGCTAATTTCAGACCTTGTCCCAAGGAAATGAACGTCAAATAGGTCGGTGCATTATCCAAAAAGGAAGAGAATCCGCCGGTGGCCCAAAAAAATTGCCACGGCTGTGTGATGCCAAGCTCCGCTCCCCGCAAATAAAGGATCTCGAGCGCGGGTTCCATGGTAATGAAGATGGCGAGGAATAAAACGGCTACTTCTGTGATCGGGTCAAAGGTGAAGCCATTGGCCTGATGGTAGGTCTTGGGTGTTATCTTAAGAGAGATGAGCGCGGCCGCCACCATCCATATTTCCCGGTAAGGTTGCGGGGCCCAGAGCGTTGAAGCGATGATGATCCCTAAGCAGGCCACATTCCGGAGTCCTTTGATGTGGACCGGTTTATCCGAGCGGGCTTCACGTTGCAGTTTTTTTGTCTCATGGTCGAAGGCCCGATAATCGATCACGAAAAATACAGCAAGAAGGATCCCGACCGCAAGAACCCAGAACGGGAAAAGGCTTAAGGTCCAGAAAAAAGGGACGCCCAATAAGAATCCCAGGAACAAAGGGGGGTCCCCGAGAGGCGTAAGCAGACCGCCGATGTTGCTGACGATCATGATAAAAAAGATCGGGATATGAATATGGTGTTTGCGGTAATTGTTCGCAAAAAGAAGTGGCCGGATCAAAACCATGCTAGCTCCGGTCGTGCCGATGAAGTTCGCGAGGACGGCGCCTGTTGCGAGCATCAGAGTATTGGCGAGTGGCGTGCTGACCAGATCGCCGGTGATACAAACGCCCCCCGAGACGATGAAGAGGGAGCCCAGCAGGATCACGAACGAAAGGTAATGTTCCAAGCCGGTAAAAAGCAGATGGGGGTTGTGAACAAGGCATAAATAAACGACCGGTAGAGAAAAGAAGAGCGCCACAAGGGTTTGATTTTTGAGCGAGTGCCAGAATTTGGGCGCAGTGAGCGGGAGGAGTGCGATCGAAAGAAGAAGCCCTATGAAGGGGAGTGTCATCCAGAATTGTGGCAACCAGTCGTGATGGGTCATGTTTGAGTCCTTAGTTTGTCATTGCGAAGGAGCGTAGGGACATCTTGTCCGCAATGACCAATTGCAAGTATCATGCCAGTCACTAGGGTCGCTTCTCGATCATGAGATACGACTCGAAATGGACTTTCCAATCCAGGATGACACGAATGTGAAGCAGGCCGTCTTTCTGGATCTCAAGGTCTGCCGGAAAAGCATGTTTGTGCCAACGGAAGAGTACGCTTGAGGTGACGGGCTCAATGTCCATGGGGGGTGTTTTGAGGACCTGTCCGTCCTCGGTGGCATACTCGATCACTTCCTTGTGGAACATCTTGTCTTTGCGCCAGCAGGTGACCGCGTACAGCTGGTCGAAATGGTAGGGGAAGGAAGGCACGTGAAGATTGCTCCGGACGAGGTTGGCGGTATAGCAGTCCTGTTCGCCGGGCTCGAAATCCTTGCAGACCATGAATTGAAGAAGGCTGATCGTGTCGTGGGACATGAACGGATACTAATCAATACGGTCTTTTAATGCAAGGATTGAACGAGTCTGAAAGGCGGGTAACGGGGCACGCTGAACGCGAAAATAAAAAGAAAAAGACTTTTACGTTCCACGTTTCTCGTTCCGCGCCTTTTCCCTTGAAAATAACTCCGTAAAATCATACAATGCCCCACACGAGTCGTGAATTTGGTGAAAGGCCCGTCAGCGTGCCCCCGAACGACATAGAAAGCCTTTCAAAGTCCCTCGTTCCAGGCCTCATTTTTGGAATATCCGGAGGACGGTAAGTCGGAAGCTGTAAGCGATTCGTGTGTTTTGCGTGGACGCGATTTTTTGATATCTTAAAAATGACATCCTAAACCTCGAAACCAAAGGATCATCACATGCCTGAACAGACCCTGGAAAAATCCGAAGCGAAATCCGTCAGCAAAAAATTCGTTACCATGGACGCCGGCGAGGCGGTCGCTTATGTCGCGTACCGCGTCAACGAGTGTATCGCCATTTATCCCATCACGCCATCCTCCAACATGGGGGAATGGGCCGATGAATGGGCATCCCAGGGTAAAAAGAATATTTGGGGAACGGTTCCGTCCGTGGCCGAAATGCAGAGCGAAGGCGGAGCTGCCGGCGCGGTGCACGGCGCGCTTCAGCGCGGCGCTTTGACGACGACCTTTACGGCGTCGCAGGGACTTCTTCTCATGATCCCGAATATGTACAAGATCGCGGGGGAACTTACCTCCATGGTCATGCACGTTTCCGCTCGCTCACTCGCTTACCAGGCGCTTTCGATCTTCGGTGATCACTCGGACGTCATGTCGGTACGCCAGACCGGTTACGCGATGCTGGCTTCCAATTCGGTTCAGGAGGCGATGGATTTCGCGCTCATCGCTCAGGCCGCAAGCCTGGAGTCCCGCATTCCTTTTCTTCATTTCTTTGACGGTTTCCGTACTTCGCACGAAGTTCAGAAGATCAGCCTTCTATCTGAGGACAATATTCGAGGCATGATCAACATGGCCAAAGTGATGGAGCATCGTGCCCGCGCGCTTTCGCCGGACAGTCCCGTGCTTCGCGGCACCGCGCAGAATCCGGACGTTTATTTCCAGGGCCGTGAAACGGTCAACAAGTTCTACACCGCGTGCCCGGACATGGTTCAGCAGGCGATGGACAAGTTCGCAAGTATCACCGGACGGAAGTATCAGCTTTTCGAGTACCTTGGCGCCAAGGACGCGGAGCAGGTCATCGTGATCATGGGGTCCGGCGTGGAAGTGGCCGCGGAGACCGTGAAGGCCCTCACCGCCAAAGGCGCGAAGGTCGGCTGTCTCAAAGTTTCTCTTTATCGTCCGTTCGATGTGAAACGTTTCGTAAGTCTCTTGCCGCAAACCACAAAAAATCTGATCGTGCTTGACCGTACCAAAGAGCCGGGAGCGATCGGCGAGCCGCTTTATCTCGATTGCGTGGCCGCACTCCAGGAAGCTTCTCAGAACGGCTGGTCGAAGTTCACGCAGGCGCCCAAGATTTACGGGGGTCGCTACGGTCTTTCCTCCAAGGAATTCACGCCGGCGATGGTGAAGGGGATCTTTGATTTCTTCGCCTCGGGTAAGACCAAACACGGTTTTACGGTCGGTATTAATGACGATGTCACTCAGGCAAGCCTTCCTTTTGATCCTGAGTATTCCATTGAATCCGACAAGGTCGTGCGCGCTCTTTTCTATGGGTTAGGCGCGGACGGAACGGTGGGCGCGAACAAGAATTCCATCAAGATCATCGGCGAGAACACGGAGAATTACGCCCAGGGGTATTTTGTCTATGACTCCAAGAAATCCGGCGCGATCACGGTGTCGCATCTTCGTTTCGGCCCTGAGCCCATCCATTCGCCCTACCTTATTAGTAAGGCGCATTTTGTGGCGTGTCACCAGACCGTTTTTCTTGAAAAGTACGACATGCTTCGTAACATCGTGCCCGGAGGCACGTTCCTTTTGAACGCTCCCTGGAGCTCCGAGGAAGTTTGGCCGAACCTGCCGATCGAAGTTCAGAAACAGATCCTTGAAAAGAAACTGAAGTTCCATGTGATCGATGCCTACAAGGTTGCCGCGGAAAGTGGTATGGGCATGAGGATCAATACGATCATGCAGGTCTGCTTTTTCGCGATCTCCGGCGTGTTGCCGCGTGAGCAGGCGATCGACGAGATCAAGAAATCCATCAAGAAGACCTATGGCAAGAAGGGCGAGGATGTGGTTCAGCAGAACCTTCAAGCTGTGGACACGACGCTTGCGCATCTCCATGAGGTCAAGGTTCCCGCGGTTGTGGATAGCAAACTCAAGAGATTGGCCCCTGTGACGGCAAACGCCCCGGCGTTCGTGAAGACTGTTCTGGGCGCGATCATCGAAGGCCGCGGCGATTCGATCCCCGTGAGCGCGATGCCGGTGGACGGCACGTTCCCGACCGCGACGACACAATATGAAAAGCGTAATATCGCGCTTGAGATCCCCGTATGGGAGCAGGACATATGCATCCAGTGCGGCAAGTGTAACTTTGTGTGTCCGCACGCCGTCATTCGTATGAAAGTCTATGATCCGAAATATCTTGAGAAAGCCCCGGAAGGATTTAAGTCCGCGGACGCGAAGATGCCGGATTTCAAGGGCCAGAAGTTTACGATCCAGGTCGCTCCCGAGGATTGCACGGGTTGCGGGCTTTGCGTGGATACCTGTCCGGCCAAGAGCAAGACGGATCCCAAGAAAAAAGCCATCAACATGGCGCCTCAGATCCCGCTTCGTTGCGTTGAAGTTCCCAAATGGGAATTCTTTCTCGATATCCCCGAATATGATCGCCGGAAACTGAAGACCGGCATGATCAATCAGCAGCAAGCCATGCGTCCGCTCTTTGAGTTTTCGGGCGCTTGCGGGGGGTGCGGGGAAACACCGTACATCAAGATCGTCTCACAGCTTTTCGGCGATCGTGCCGTGATCGCGAACGCGACAGGTTGTTCTTCCATCTATGGAGGCAATCTGCCGACGACGCCTTGGGCCAAGGATGCCAACGGACGCGGGCCGGCGTGGTCGAACTCGCTTTTCGAGGACAACGCGGAATTCGGCTTCGGATTCCGGATGGCGATCGACAAACAAAAGGAATATGCTTCCGAACTTCTCGTGAAGCTTCAGGACAAGCTCGGAGCGGATCTCGTTCAGCCGATCCTCGGCGCCGCGCAGCAGACCGAGGCTGAGATCTATGATCAGCGGGAACGCGTGGCGGCGCTTAAGAAGAAACTGGCGGGGCTTAGCGGGGACGCCGATGCGGCCCAGCTCTTGAGCCTGGCGGATACGCTTGTCAAAAAGAGCGTCTGGATCTTTGGCGGTGACGGATGGGCCTATGACATCGGGTATGGCGGCCTGGACCATGTGCTTGCATCGGGCAAAAATGTAAATGTTTTCGTGCTCGATACAGAGGTTTATTCCAATACGGGCGGACAGGCGTCGAAGTCGACACCGCGCGGTGCTACCGCGAAGTTCGCGATGGGTGGAAAACCTGGCGGCAAGAAAGATCTCGGGATGATCGCCATGACGTACGGGAACATTTATGTGGCGACCATTGCCATGGGGGCCAATGATCAGCAGACTCTCAAGGCGATCCAGGAGGCCGAGTCCTATGACGGGCCGTCGCTCATTATCGACTATAGTCATTGCATCGCGCATGGCATCAACATGATCAACGGGCTGCAGGACCAGAAAGCCGCTGTGGCATCCGGGCAGTGGATCCTTTATCGCTTTGATCCCCGGCGTCTTGAGAAGGGGGAGAACCCGCTCATGATCGATTCGAAGGCTCCGACGATCCCGCTCGAGCAGTATTTGATGCTGGAGAACCGGTTCAAGATGATCATGAAGAGCAACCCTGAAGAGGCCAAGCGGCTTTACGCGATCGCGCAAAAGGAAGTTACGGCGCGGTGGAAACGCTTCGAGTATTTGGCCCAATCGAAGCCCGGGACGGATGCTCCGAACCCGGTAGCGGCGTAAGGAGGATATGACCATGAGCCTAGAAACCGTGGAAGCGTCCAGGAAAAAAGATCTCAAGGCCCTTTTCGAACCCAAGGCGATCGCGGTGGTCGGGGCCTCCCGGCGTCCTGAGGCTGTGGGGTACGCAATCATGAAGAACCTCGTGGAGGGCGGGTATAAAGGAAAAGTGTTTCCCGTCAACCCCAAGGCCACAGACGTGCTTGGCGTGAAGTGTGTGCCGAACGCTGGGGATCTTCCGGAGAACGTGGATCTCGCCATTTTTATCATCCCTGGAGCCGCGGTGCCCGCGGAACTCGAGGCCTGCGCTCTGAAAGGCGCCAAGGCCGCGATCGTGATCTCGGCCGGATTTCGTGAGATCGGGGGCGAAGGGGTCAAGCTTGAAAAGGCGATCAAGAGTATCGCGGATAAGTACGGCATTGCCATGCTGGGGCCCAATTGCCTCGGGCTTATCAATAATGATCCGAGCCTTTGCCTGAACGCGAGCTTTTCCGGGAACATTCCAAAGAATGGGAATATCGCATTTATTTCGCAGAGCGGTGCTCTCGCGACGGCGCTTCTGGATTACGCGCGCGGTGAGAATATCGGTCTTTCCAAACTTATCAGCCTTGGCAACAAGGTGGACGTGACGGAGCTTGAGATCCTTCAGTACCTGAAAGACGACCCGAATACCGACGTGATCATGATGTATCTTGAGGATATCGGAAAAGGGCAGGAGTTCATCGAACTCGCCCGGGAGATCACTGGGGACATTGCCAAACCCAAGCCGATCCTCGTGATCAAGTCCGGTCGCACGGCGCAAGGCGCCAAAGCCGCGAGTTCCCACACGGGGTCTCTTATGGGCGCCGATGAAGTTTACGATGCGGTATTTGCCCAGTCGGGCGTGATGCGTATGGAATCGGCCCAGGAAATGTTCAATCTTGCGATCGTGTTCGCGAACCAACCCTTGATGAAGGGGAACCGCGTGGCGATCGTGACGAACGCGGGCGGTCCTGGGATCATGGCGACGGACGCGTGCGTGAAGTTCGGGCTTCAGATGGCGGAGATGAGCCCCGCGACGGTGGCGAAGCTTAAGGAAAAACTTCCTCCCACCTCGAATTTTTCAAATCCAGTCGATGTGATCGGGGATGCCCAGCACGATCGCTACGAGCACGCGCTCCGCTCTGTGATCGCGGAGCCGAACGTGGATGGCGTGATGGTGCTTTTGACGCCCCAGGCGATGACCGAGGCCGAAGCGACGGCCAAGGTGATCGTCGACGTAGACAAGGAGTCTCATAAGACGATCGTGGCTTGTTTTATGGGACACGCCGACGTCGAGGCCGGAGTCAAAGTCCTTAAAGAGAACATGATCCCTCAATGTTCTTTCCCGGAAGATTCGGCGCGCACGTTGGCGGCCATGAACAAGTACCAACAGTGGCTAGGTCGTTCCCGGACCGGGGTGAAGCATTACCAGGTGGATCGTCAATCCGCGGACGCGGTCATTGAAAAAGCCTTGAAAGACAATCAGAAATTTCTTCCCATTCATCAATCGATGGAGATCTTCAGCGCTTACGAGTTTCCGGTAATCCCGTGGGCATTTGTCCGGACTGCTGAAGACGCCTGGGAGCAGGCCGTAAAGATCGGATTTCCGGTCGTCATGAAAGTTGTTTCTCAGCAGATCATCCACAAGGTCGACGTGGGCGGTGTCCGTCTCAACTTGAATTCCGCGGATGATGTTCAGCACGCTTTCCGGGACATTATGGCGGTGGGCGAACGGCTCAAGGCCAAGATCGACGGCGTGTTCATGCAACGCATGGCGCCCAAGGGACGAGAAGTTATTCTCGGTATGAAACGCGATCCTCATTTCGGGCCGATCCTGATGTTCGGTCTGGGTGGTATTTATGTTGAAGCGCTGAAGGACGTGACATTCCGCGTGGCGCCGATCCGGGAACTGAGCGCTCACGATATGTTGAGGAACATCCGCGCGTTCAAGCTGCTCGAAGGCGTGCGAGGCGAACCTCCCGCGGATCTGGAGGCGATCGCCGATTGTCTAAAGCGCTTGTCCCAGCTTTCTTGTGACCATCCGGAGATTGACGAGATCGATATTAACCCGCTCATGGTCTATGGTGAGGGGAAGGGCGCCGGCGTCATCGACGCGCGTATTATTTTGAAGTGACGCCCGTGTTTCTTTAAGGGCGTCATCCCCGTAAGTTCGAAGCGGGGATCCATAAAGAGCGGTATGCTGGGTCCCCGCACTGAACAACCTATGAAGCATATAGGAAGTTTAGTGCGGCACTCGCTTTCAATAAAAGTTTTAATGAGAGCCAGTGCCGAGTAAAGCATTCGGGGATGACATGAATTCAGGAGGACTTATGACCGAGATCCAAAAACTGGCGTCATTCATCGACAGTCTTCATTACCACGAAAAGAACGGTCCTGAGATCGATCCTCAAAAAGGTCGCTTTCCTTTCGTCGCTATTTCCCGGCAGGCCGGAGCTGGCGGGCAGGTACTCGCCACGCTTCTTTCCGAAAAGATACAAGCCCTTCACGGGGAGCCTCTATTCCGGGACTGGCAGTTTTGCGATCAGGAGCTCTGCCACACGATCGCCCAGGACCCCAAGCTCAAGGACCTGGTCGAGTCTCTCCGTCGGACCGAATATCATTCCCACGCGGAGGACATTCTGACCCAGTTTATTCACGGGACCGCATCGCAGGACCTTGTGGTTAAAAAGATGTTCCAGTTGATGCGGACTTTTGCCATTCACGGAAAAGTGATCCTGGTGGGACGGGGATGCTCCTTTTTAACACGCGATCTCCCTCTTGGCATCCATGTCCGGCTCGAGGCGCCGATGGAATCGCGGGTGAAACGGATGATGAGCGCGTTCGGCCTGTCTGAAAAAGCGGCGCGTGAAACGATCGATGAAAAAGATAAGGCGAAGGCCGAGCTCGTAAAAACTTTTTTTCATAAGGACATCCGCGACCCGCTTCTTTACGATATGGTTTGGAATACGGAGCGCGTTCCGATCGGGGAGATCGCAAAACTTTTGATCGAAATGATCCGTGATAAAGCGTCCGGGACCTGCTGACCCGTTTTTTTTCACAGAGATCCTGGATTTTCAAGCACTTTTTTAGAAAAAATATTCCCGCCTCAAAGTTCTCCGGAAAAAAACCATAATTATTTCTTGAAACTTTTTTGTGATGCGAATATTATCCGTGCTGTCGTGATCGCTGTTTTTTTTGCGACGGTGATCCGCTTTGTTTTGAAAAACATTGCCTTCATGAGTGAAAGCGGAGGATCTTTTTGGGCGCTGAATTTTTTTTGCGCCGCACGCGAGAAGTTGTTTCTGACCCGATCTTAAATCAAATGGCCAATCTTTTTCAGCCTTCTGACCGCCTATCGCACTACAGGTGGGGGGCGTGATGAAAAAAGACTACAATATGTTGACAGAGTGCCGATATATGAAAAGCAAATAAAGGGAGACTCTATGGCCGATCAATTCCTTTCAAAGAAGATCACTAGCATCCGCAAGCGTGATGGTTCCATCGTTCCTTTCGATGGCACTAAGATCTACAACGCGATCGTGAAGGCGGGGCAGGCGACAGGGGAATATGATGGCGCGGAAGCTCAAATTCTAACTTTGGAAGTTATAAAAGTTATTGATAACCGCTACTCTCCAGGTTTCCTCGACATCGAAAAGATCCAGGACATTGTCGAGCAGGTGCTCATCTCCTCCAACCATCTCAAGACCGCCCGCTCCTACATCGTCTACCGCGAACAACATAAGAAATTACGCCGGGACAAGAAGACCGTGGTGGACGTCACTTCCTCGGTCAACGAATACCTTTACAAGCTGGACTGGCGCGTGAACGCGAACGCGAATCAGGGCTATTCCCTTGGCGGTATGATCCTCAACATTTCCGGGAAGGTCATCGCCAACTACTGGCTTTCTCATGTTTATCCCGAGGAAGTGTCCAATGCCCACCGGCATGGCGACATCCACATCCACGATCTCGATATGCTTTCCGGCTATTGCGCCGGTTGGTCCCTGAAGACGCTCATTCGCGAAGGTTTTAACGGAGTTCCGGACAAAGTGGAATCCGCGCCGCCAAAACATCTGAGCTCCGCGGTCGGGCAGATGGTTAATTTTCTCGGCACGCTTCAGAACGAATGGGCGGGCGCTCAGGCGTTCTCTTCCTTCGACACCTATCTGGCTCCTTTCATCCGCGTCGACAAGCTTCCTTATGAAGAAGTGAAGCAGAGCATTCAGGAGTTCATCTATAACTTGAATGTTCCGTCCCGGTGGGGGACGCAGACGCCTTTCACGAACGTGACTTTCGACTGGGTCTGTCCTGACGATCTCAAGAACGAGCATCCGGTGATCGGCGGTAAGGAAGTTGATTTTGTCTACGGCGACCTCGGCGAGGAAATGGCGATGATCAATAAAGCTTACATCGAAGTCATGATGAGAGGCGACGCCAAAGGCCGCGTCTTTACGTTTCCGATCCCGACCTACAATATCACGCCGGATTTCAACTGGGACCATCCGAACTGCGTGCCGCTTTTCGAGATGACCGCCAAGTACGGACTTCCGTATTTCCAGAACTTCCTCAATTCCGACCTGAAACCCAACCAGATTCGTTCGATGTGCTGTCGTCTGCAACTCGATCTGCGCGAGCTTCTCAAGCGCGGGAACGGGCTTTTCGGCTCCGCCGAACAGACGGGGTCACTCGGTGTCGTAACTCTGAATTGCGCCAGGATCGGTTATCTCTCGAAAGGGGACGAGTCGGCGTTCTTTAACCGGATCGACACTCTCCTTCAGATCGCGAAGACAAGCCTCGAACTTAAACGGAAGATCATTCAGCGGCATATGGATGCCGGACTTTTTCCGTACACCAAACGCTATCTCGGGACTCTGCGAAGTCACTTCTCGACGATCGGCGTCAACGGGATCAACGAATGTATTCGTAACTTCACGAACGGAAAAGAGAACATCACGACCGAGGCGGGTTTTGATCTTGCTCTCCGGACGCTCGACCATATCCGGAAGCGTATCGTGGAGATCCAGGAGGAAACGGGCCATCTCTATAATCTTGAGGCGACGCCTGCGGAGGGTGCCACTTACCGTTTCGCGAGAGAGGACATCAAACGTTTTCCCGATATTCTCCACGCGGGTACGGACGAGCGGCCTTATTACACGAATTCCTCCCAGTTGCCTGCGACGTTTACGGACGATCCGTTCGAGGCGTTGGGCCGCCAGGAAGCGTTGCAACGCCGCTATACCGGAGGGACCGTGCTTCATCTTTACATGGGAGAACGTATGTCCAGCGCGGAAGCGTGCAAACGACTCGTCAAACGGGCGCTCGAGGGTTACCGGATCCCTTACATCACGATCACGCCGACCTTCTCGATCTGTCCGACGCACGGTTATCTTGCCGGCGAGCACGAATTTTGTACCAAGTGTGATCAGGAACTTATTAACCAGAAAATACTTCAGAGTCAGGACGCCGCGGGAACCGAGTCTGCCGCGGCGGCTACCGAAGCGAAAGTCTAATACAAGAGGAGGCACTTATGACCCAGGACCAAGTCGTATTGAAAGACGAAGAACGCACGCGCTGCGAGGTTTGGACACGTGTGATGGGATACCACCGCCCGGTTGCAGGCTTTAACGTCGGGAAAAAAGGCGAATTCTATGAACGGAAAAACTTCGCCGAACCCAAAGAAGCCGGGTGTGGTTGCTGCTGATCAAGGAAGTTTAAGTGATATTTGCGTCGCGGGCATCACGCCCTTTACGACGATAGATTTCCCCGGCCGTCTGGCCGGGGTTTTTTATCTTCAGGGATGTCCGTGGCGATGCCGCTATTGCTACAATGCCGAGTTCTGGTCTATGCCCCCGGCGGGGCAGCTCATCTCCCAAGAAAAGATCCTTCAATTCCTTGATTCCCGGAAGGGCCAGCTTGACGGGATCGTGTTCTCCGGCGGGGAGCCGACCGTTCACGAACGTTTGCCGGTCTGGATGAAAGCGGTCAGGGACATGGGTTTTGAGATCGGCCTTCATAGCGGCGGTATGTTTCCCGGACGTCTCGCGGAAGTTCTGCCGCTTTGCAGTTGGGTCGGTTTCGATATCAAGGCCCCGTTCCGGCTCTACGAAAAAGTGACGCGGATCCCACAGAGCGGGGAAGTTGCTCGCCGGAGCGTGGCTCAGTTGCTCGCGAGCGGTGTGGCCTGTGAATTTCGTACCACCTTTCATCCCGAACTTCTTTCGGAGCCTGATATTCTGGAAATGGCAGGCGAGCTTTCGGCCCTCGGCGTCAAAAATTATGTGATCCAGTCTTTTCGCTCCGGCCATTGTCCCGACAAGGAACTCCGCGAAAGCGCCGTTCCCGGAGCCGGTATTTCTGCCAATCTTCGTTCAACGCTCCAATCGCTTTTCCCTTCCTTTCATGTCCGGGAATGAGTATAAATACTTTCACGAGCGGCGAAAATCCGGAGACTCTTTTATGCTGATCCGCCACGCAGTCAGGCCCTTCACGTTTGCCGCTTTTTTATTCCTTCAGCTTTCCACCCTGGCTACCGCGGCTCCCGCCCAAGTTGGAACTTATGATCAATTGGTGCACGCGATCCGCGAGGTCCGGACCGAAAGCCGGGAACGGGTCGAGCAGGCCGTGCGTCAGGAGAAGGTCCGCGAGGCGTGGGAGACCGGCAAGTTGATCGACGAACATGTGCTTCAATTCAAAGAGCGTGCGGATTACGGGGAACAGGTTTTAGAAAGGTTGGCGGCGGACCTCGGTTCCAGCGTGACGGAACTCCGGTACACGCTCCAATTCGCGCGGGCCTATCCGATTCGACCGACATCGGGCGAATTGAGTTGGGCGCAGTACCGGGATCTTCTGGGTGTCAATGAAGCTGAGGCGCGGAACGTCCTTACGGAGCGTGCGGCCAAAGAGAAGTGGACGGTCAAGGAAATGCGTCAGGAGATCAAAAAACTGAAAGCCGGAGATGCCGCCGGTCTTCCGGTCGAGGCTCCGCTTGAAGCCAAGCCGGGAATTCCGGGGACGTACCGCGTTCTCAAAGCCACGGTCGGGGAGCACAAGGGCGAGCTCGTACTGGACCTCGGATTTTCCTGCTATTTCAGGCCGGATAAAAAATACAAATTCCGGGAAGGCGATATTGTGATGCTAGAAAAAGGAAAGCTGAAAAAATCCAAGCTGGGCGTGGAAGTGCTTTACACTTATCGGGCCGATGTTGTGCAAGTGATCGACGGCGATACGCTCAAGGTCTCGATCCCGCTCGGATTCGGATTCACGATCGTCCAGAAATTACGCCTGCGCGGGCTGGACGCTCCGGAGATCCAAAGCGCCGAGGGGAAAGAGGCTAAGGCGTTTCTTGAGAAGATGCTAAGAAGCACAGAAGCAGAGAAACAAGAAAAATCTCTGTACCTTGCCTCTGGCCTCTCTGCTTCTCCGGTTCTTGTCCGTACCGTCAAGTCCGACAAGTACGACCGCTATCTCGCCGATGTCTTTATAGACTGTAGACCTCAGACCGCAGACCACAGCCAGTCTGAAGTCAGCAGTCCGCAGTCTGATTTTGTTTATGTAAACCAATCCTTGCTCGACGAAGGACTTGCGGCCAGAGTGCAGAGCTGACCTTATGGCTCTGACTCTGCCGTACTTGTACATGAGGTACAAGTGCTGTTCGGGTTAACGAATAGGATATGCTAAATAGAATAATGAAACAGTTGTTTGATAAAATAACGAGGCGATCTTTTCCTGATACAAACTAATTAATATGAAAACGACACACGAAGAGCGTGAACGATTTTATGTAACCCAATATCTTAATCTGCTAGGCGTTTCTAATCTTATGGTTACTAAGGGCGATGATCCTCCCGACGTAGTTTTGGTCTCGCAAGATTCATCGGCTTCTAAAATCGCGATTGAATTGACGGAGTTTCATTCAAGCGTAACAGGCTCTTCGGGGAAGCCACGGCGTGCAATTGAAGAAACATGGGATGGCCTGTTAAGAGAAATTCGCGAAATAAGAAAGGCTCATCCAGTCTTAAATTGTGTTTCCTGCGTCATTTGTTTTAAAGGGTTGGATCTCCCAGGTAAAAAAGATCATGTCCAGTTCGGGACAGACATGATGTCATTTTTAGCCGATAAAGGAGGTGAATTGGCCCGCGAATTTAAAGAATACTCAGGCAGTTTTAAAAGTAAGCTTTTAACAAAATATGTTTCAAAAATAATTGCTTCGAAAACGAGCTGCAACTATATCGAATGGAATTGGAACCATAGCGCAGCGGGCGTGGGGCTTACGGAAGAAGAACTGAAGGCGGCGATTGGATCAAAGATCGTGACCTCGTTTGATCGCGCTCAATTCGGTGAAGTTTGGTTAATGATTGTTAGCGGGCATGAAATGTCTCAAGCCATGGGGCTTCCTAACATTGAGGAATTAAATAAATTTGCGGTGGTTAATTCGATGCTTGATAAATCTCAATTCGACCGGGTTTTAATTTTCGAATACATGTTCGATCGGATACTTGAAAGAAAGTTAAACTCTGATTGGATCCAAAAGAAATGTCATCCCGACTTTGATTTGAAGTGATATTTGCATGGCAGACTGAAATTTATAGAGCTCGGCTTAGAGCCTATCCTGATAGCAAATCCTCGAGCGTCTTTGCGAGCCCCGTTTTGTGGGGCGCGGCAATCTCTCGCTTCAAAACAGATTGCTGCCTTTCGACAGGTAGGGCGTCGTCTTCGCGGCTCGCAAGGAATGCTGAATTTGATAGCCGGATAGGCCTAAAAGTGACATGAACGCGGAAGGGATCGAATTCCTACATGATGATCAATAAACGAACAGGCCCCTGGGTCTCTTGGGGGCAAAAAGTGTCGCTTCTGATCTTGTCGGCAGTGATGACACTGCTGATCCTCGAAGCGGGCTTACGCGTCGGCGGCGCAGTGTACGGAGCCTTTCAGGAGCGCCGAAATCATCTTTCCATGAAACAAAAGGGTGTGTACAGGATCCTGTGCCTCGGAGAGTCCACGACGGCTTACTTTCGAGTTAAAACACCGTACCCCGTTTTTCTTGAAGAGATATTGAATCAGGCTTCTGTGGGGTTGCGATTCAGCGTTATCAATAAAGGTGTTGTCGGGACCGGAACGTCCGATATCGTGGCGAACCTTGAAAAAAACATAGAAGTCTATAAACCCGATATGGTTATTGCGATGATGGGCATTAACGATTGCGGTTTTTTCAGCTATAAGGTAAGGCCGTCGTCCGGGCCCGAATTTTTTTGGACGCATTTCAGAGTCTATAACTTTCTGAAGCTTATGGGGTGCCGGGTTATAAAAAAAATGGAAACGATCCGACCGGCCAAGGCGATGCCGGAAAAGATCCGTGAGGCTCAGCGCGTATCGCCGGCGGCAGAGGAACTCCGGACACAACGGGGTCACGAGGAGGAAAAGAATGCGCGACAAGGAGCTTCCGTTCCTTCGTGTGAAGAGGATCCTCTGGTGAAGGAGGGGTTGAATTATCAGGATCAAGGTCACTATGCTCTTGCTGAAAAAAGTTTCAAGAAGGCGTTATCTAACAATGCTGATAATGGGTATGCCTGGCTTAAACTGGGTTGGCTGCATCAGAAACAGGGGGCTTTTCCGCAAGCTGAAGAATCTTTCAAGCAAGCGATCCAGATCCATCCCGGCGAAGCAAACGCTTATTTTGGGTTAGCCGATGCCAGCCGGGAACAAGGAGAACACAAGTATCCCCAGGCCGAAGAGTCTTTTAAAAAAGCTATCGAGCTGGATCCTTATAATGCAGAGTATCATTTTTTCCGAGGTTTCTATTATCGAGATCAGGTCAATAAGGACGCTTTAGCCGAAGAGTGTTTTAAGAAGGCTCTGGATCTGATGGATGAGAAATATGTTGCCTACAGGGAACTCGGGCGAACCTATATAAAACAAGGCAAGTTTCAGGCGGCTGAGGCGTTGTTCAATGAATTTCAAATGAAGTACCCCGAAAACGACAGGATCCAGCAGGATTTAATCCGATGGCTTGAGAAAAAGGGGCAGAGTGAAAAAGCGGTAGAGGTCGCAAGGGAGTGCTTTGGGAATGTGACCGCGAAAAACTATATCAAAATGGAGGAAATTTTAAGCGAAAAGAAAATACGATTCGTTTGCGTTTCGTACCCCATGCGTGACAGCGCCCCGCTTCGAGAGATATTTAAGGGGAAGCGGGGGATCCTTTTTGTGGATAACGGAAAAACGTTTAAGGCGGGAGTGAGCCGGGATAGTTACAGAGAATATTTTATCGACAAAATGTTCGGCGATTTTGGCCACTGCACTGAGAAGGGGAACCGCCTATTGGCTGAGAATATCGCCAAGACTCTATTAAAAGAAGCCTTCAGCCAATAGCGATTAAAGGTGACATGAAAAAGACGTTGCTGAAAACATTCGGCTTTCAGATGAGAACGTCCGCGATGCCTTAAGGGGTATGGATGTTGGGGAGAGTGGGAATTGTTTATGGCTTCGCTTCCGCAGGACGCACCTGGGAGTTTTTTTGGGACGATCCTGAAGTGTTTCTGCCTCTCTGTTTTTCTAGAATTCCCTTCAAGAAGCCGGTTGCGTACGCGATATGGCATGTGGGGAATAAGATCATTGATGAAGGAAAAAAAAGCGCATTCCTGTTTTTTAAAGCGATCCTGAGCGAAACGACTAAGGCTAGCGAGGTATATACGGCAAGGGGAATAAAAAATTCCGGGCGGTGAAGTAAAACAACCAGGAGCAGATATCCCAAGAAGAAGGCCGGAAGGAGATGCGTCAAGGATAAGGTTCTCGGCATAAGTCGTGTCATTTGTCCTCGACCCGTCCCGTACTTGAATATCTGTGCCGCAAATCCAGACCATGTTTTTCTGCGTTCGTGATATACGGCAACGGAAGGCATCAGGAGCATCCGGTGGCCAGTCCGCGCGAGTTGCTGGAGAAGCAGATTCTCTTCGTTCGATACGACCGATTCATTGAATTCAAAATTTTCTTTCTGCAGCGCGTCGCGTCGTATGGCGAGATTGCATAAGATCAAATGTCGATCATCCGCGGGGCTCTCTTGGCGTGGGAGGCGATACCTCGCGGATACGCCCGCGGAGCCGAAAAAAGACGCGAGTACCTCCCCCGAGCATTTCTGAAATAACGTACTTGCGTCCGGGGTAAGGTTGGGGCCACCGATCACGTTGCAATCTTGATGCCGCGCAAAGCCTTCGCAGAGGTTGACCAGTGTATTTCGCTCCACGATCACATCGTCATCCAAAAAATAAATGATCTTGCCTGAAGCGAGTCGTAATGCCTGGTTACGCAATGCCCCAGGCCGTTGTTTTTCCCCTTGGACCGTCCGGATCTGAAGTCCGGTGCTTTTAATGAATTGCTCAAGAAGGGGGTCGGCGCGGTTGACCACAAGGAGGATCTCGTAGCTCTCGGGAAGGCAGGATCTCGCAATGCTGAGAAGGCAGCGCTTAAGTAATTCCGTCTGGTGGTAGTAGATAATGATAATGGTCAATGTCATAAAAAAATTAGTGGTAACCGTCGCGTAGTCTTGTGAGAAGGGTTCTCCAGTTAAGCCTGCCGTTACGGTAAGAACAGCGCTGACATATGGAAAGGGTTTGGCCGTCAAAACGGGACCGGAACTCTTCGAAGGCGGTTCCGTTGAATAGGTCTATAAGTGGCGTTGTGCGAACATTGCCGAGGATGATGTTGATCGAACGGCAAGGGTAGACATTGCCCGCCGCGTCGATGCGCATTCCAAACCATGGGAAGACGCACTTGTCGTTTCGTCGGATCCCTTGCGAACTGAAATAATCAGAGAGTTTAGAGGCTGAAAGATCGGGCGTCACGATGACCTTAATAGACCTGATTTTTTTCGCATGGTTGAGAGCATTCCAAAGTTTGCTTGTATCCGGCGTTAGTAAGCGCTCGTTTTTGAGGGAGATCCTGCAGTTCCGCTCTTTTTTCTGAAAAAGATTTTGCAATTCTGTTTCATGGGCCAATTTTTCCGGTGATCGGCTGAATGCAATGAGCGAGAAATGAATTTCATGGCAACCCAGACGGGCGGCCAAGCGAGCTGTGGGAAGAATGTCGTCTATGTTGAGGGCGGTCACCGTGAAAACCAAGCGTATTTTGAGATTGCTTTCGCGTGTTTGTTTGATGAACGCAATCGTTTTTTCAAAACAGTCCGGAGAACCACGAAGCGCGTTGTGGTTCTTTTCGAGGCCGTCCAGGGAGACGCGGAACATTCTCAAATGACGGCTCGAGGTGATCTTCTGCATGACCGCGGGAGCCTCACAAGTTCCGTTCGTGATGATCCCCCAGGGGAAGCTATGGCCTTCCAGAAAAGAGATCACTTCATCCAGCCCTTTTTTCAGGAACGGTTCTCCTCCGTTGAGAGCGATATAGGGTAGCCGTTCCTTTCCGAGGCTCAGAAGAGAATCGAAACAAGCGCAGACCTCAGAGGTGGACAATTCGGATTCGGTGGTTTGAAAAGTGCGGTCGGCGCAATGCGCGCATTTTAAATTGCAATGTTCGGTGATATCGAAAATGATGTGGTGTGGAACGACCGGGCGATGGAAAAACCTCTTGAGGTAGTAATTCTTGTGCGAGGGAAGCTGGCCGATCATGGGGCGCACTTGGTCCGTGAATGTTTTGAGGCCAGGATCGTTCTTACCCGGAATCGCTCTCCCGCATATAACAGATTAGCGACGGACCAGAAATTGTAGAAATTGAATCGGTTGTGAATGCAGCGAAGAAAGACGAACAAAAGATGAAGATAGTGAAGGCGTGGGTACTGGAGCAGTGTTTTCCCCGATCTTCCATGCACCGAGTGGCCTCTTGACGCGAAACCTTTTCCAAACCGTTTTTGCTTTCTAAAAAAAGCGCGCGCTGACGTGACGCCATTGTGTGTCATGCAGATGCGCGGATCAAAGAGGATTTTTTTCCCTTCGCTGTGGAGCCGGTAATTGAAAAGGGAGTCCCGGTAGCCGATATCGATAGAGTCTTCATCAAAGCGGTGGTCTGTGATGGCTTTGCGTCGGTAGGCAATGTTGCAGGTCGGGATGTTCGTGACGAAACGGATTCTTCCCTGGGGGAACCATGATGAAAAGTTCAGTAGATATTCTGCCTGGCTGTATCTGTTCGATGATGGGGTCATCACGCTTCCGCCTACCGCGGCGAGTGAACCGTCTTGGATGAAATGGTTATGAAGCGCCTTAAGCCAGGTGCGGGGGGCTACACAATCATCATCGGTGGATGCGATGAACTCGCCTCGGGCTTTAGAGAACCCTTTATTTCGGGATGCTGCATGGCCTTGCCTGTGAGGATTGGTTATGACAGTGATGGCTCTGCCGGATGCGGTTTTTAGACCGGACAGAACGGATGGCGTGGCGTCGTTTGAATCATCGTTCACGACGATGATCTCAAATGCATCAGCAGGGAAATCTTGGGCGATGAGGGCCCAAAGGCAGGTTGTAAGTTGATTCGGCCTGTTGCGAGTCGAGAGAACTACGGAAAAGACAGGGGGTGCGCTGGTCACCATTAATATTCCTTGGCTTGTGAAAAGAAGATTCTAATGAGCTTAAGCGGGTTATGTTTAAGGACCACGCGAAAAATATCCGTTGGGTTCTCAAAAATACAGGCGTTGAAGAAATAAAAGAAGCAACGGTGGAAAGCATGATAGACGTTGTCGAAAGGAAGTGTGATCAAAAGACGCACCAGGGGATAAAAGATCGGAAAGCGCGCGCAGAAGGTGAAGAATTTATAGAAATTCTCGATCTGGCGTTTCTCCGCTTTTCCTTCGAATTTAATATTCGACTCTTTCTTGAGAAGTGAAAAGTTGTTTTCTTCGCCGAACTGTTTGGTTAGGAGATTATTGGATACCAGTTCTTCGTGGAAAAGAGTGCCCGGCAGGGGGGTGAAGAGTGATGCGTGGGCGCAGTCTGGCGCGAGACGCCAGTTGAATTTCAACGTTTCGATATCATTCGCAAGGCTGCGATGAGGCAGTCCAAGCATGTTAAAGACTTTGAATTTAAGTTTGTGTTTTCTCAATAGAGCGGCGGTCCGCAAGAGTTGGTCGTTGGTGATGTTTTTTTTCAGTGTCTTCATGCGATAGGCCTCGTTCCCGACTTCCGCGCCGAAACCTACCCGGCAACAGCCGGAATCTTTCAAGAGCGCGATGGTTTCTTCATCGACGAGATCTGCGCGCGCAGTACAGCTGAAGGGTATTTTGATTTCTTTCTTGTAAAGAGCGCACAGGTCATGTAGCCATGGTTTATTATAGATAAAAGTGCTGTCCATGAAGAAGACGCGTCTGATCTTTAAAGTGAGTTTTCGCTCAGCCGTCTGTATTTCATCGATCACATTTTGAGGGTCTCTGAAACGGAGATAAGGGCCTTTATCGCGATAGAGTTCTTTGGCCTGGTGATTGAAGCAGAACGAACAAGAGAAAGGGCATCCGCGGCTTGCGAAGACTGGAAGTGTGAGGTGTTCGACTCCCATGGAAAAGAACATGTTTTGATCGGGGAAGGGGATCTTTGAAATGTCAGGATCCAGGGGGCGGACGGAGTTGCGAATCATGGAGGCATTGCGTTTAAACCAAAAGTTTCTCACGCTCGTATAGTCTTCTCCGGCCAGAAGCTTTTCGCATAGTTCCAGAAATGCCCATTCTCCTTCGCCGAGGCAGATGGCATCGATGCCCTCTTCTTCAAGGCATTGAGGGTGAAAAGTCGGATGGGGGCCACCCATAATACTGAATATTTCCGGTCGTATACGTTTGAGAGCCCGGTTGAAATCGATATAGAACTGGGAGTCATAGGACATTACGGAGTATGCCAGAACTACTTTCCCCTGAGCTGAATCGATCTCGCTCAGTACATCATCCATTCGGGCAAGACAAAGTTTCTTTTGGATGGGCAGAGTGTCAATGATGGAGGAGAGGTACATGATGCCGAGTTGCTGGTAAAAATGGGAACGGGCGACAAAGATGATCTTCATTCGTTTCGCTTAGCAGGGTTCGTTGCTTTGTCGAGAGTGTGCTATACTAATCGCCGCAATAATAGAAGTCAAGTTGAGGGCCGGAAAAGGGATGCATTCTTGGTTTGAGACGGATGCGAAAGCGATGAAAATCGCTGATCGTTTATTTTCTCTTCTGCCGGAAGCCTTACGGAGTTCCTTTGAGCACGTTTTTCCTCCGCTCAAATACATTAATTTTTGCTTGGAGATCGAACGGTCCGATCACACGCCTTGGGATCTCAAACAGCAAAATCAACTGATCCGTTTCAAGCGTATCGCTCTCCACGCCCAGCGCTATGTTCCTTATTACCGTTCGCTGTTCCGGCAGATCAACTTTGATGCCGGGACGATCCGTTCGCTTTCGGATCTCGGCAAGATCCCCATTTTGCAGAGGGAAACGGTCCAGCGCCATCCGGAATTATTCCTCACGGATGGTGTGAAACGCGAAAAGCTCACCGCGCGGTCTACCTCCGGTTCGACAGGGACTCCTTTGAACGTCTATTTCAGCGCAGGAGAGATCGCCGCCCAAGGAGCTCTTGTCCGAAGACAATACCGTCTCGCGGGGGTCGATCCCCGGGATCCTCATATTGTTATTGCGAAGGCGTTGAAGCGCACGCTGCTGATGGAACGGCGCCGTGGATGCCTTTATTTTAATACACTGCGTTTCGATACGCGATCCGTTCAGGAGATCGCTCATTTCCTCCTTGAGCAGAAACGATATGGTTTTGTGAGAGGGATGCCCTCATTTTTAAAATTAATTGCCCTGGAATTGCGGGCGCGAAAAGCCCGCCTTTCATCGTTGCGTGCGGTCATTACAGGGTATGAATATCTTTCCCAAAATGACCGGCGTTCGTTGTCTGAGACTTTTGGATGTCCGGTATTTAATTTCTACGGCATGAACGAGGCGACTGTGTGGGGGGTTGATTGTCCTTTCCATGAGGGGTTTCATATTGATTCAAACAGTAGTATCGTAGAATTGCTTCCCGTTGAGGGTCCGGAAACATCCCAGGTTAAGCTGATCACTACGACTCTGATCAATCAAACGATGCCATTGATACGCTACGACACAGGAGACATTGCTTCGCTGTCGCAGAAGCCATGTCCCTGTGGCAGGACGGATACTCTGGTCGAGAATATCACAGGCAGGTCTGGGGCATTGATCAGGCTTGAAGACGGTTCAACCTATGATTTTAGAGTTCTTTCTTGGGTGCTGAGGAATCTCAAGGGAATCAAAGAGAGCCGATACGTGTACTATCCTCGGAAAGAAATCGTTCTTGAAATTGTTTCGGGGGGGGCTGTCGATATGTCGCGGCTTCAGAAACGACTCTCGGGGCTTTTTGCCAACCGGGTGAAGTGGAGTATCCGGATGGTTGAAGGAATTGCCAGAAAGGAAAAAGGTAAGTTCAATTTTGTGCATATTGTGGACAGCTCCATATGAAAAACATAGGCATCGTAAGTAGCGCCTGCCCGCGCGCTTTGTTCGAGTTTGATCTCGTGTATTTCCTTGGGGAAAGCGCGAGGTTCCATTCGATTTCTTCTGACTCAGGGGGTTGGGGACGATTTTTCTTTCATCTTGCGAGCGCGATAGCCTATCATCCTCATTCCCGCGGGGCTGTTCCGCATAGTGGGACAAAAAAAGAAAGTTTTCAGAGTAAAAACGTTGAATGCATTCATGGTGATAAGAAGGCGACGAGAGTTTTTGGAGCGTTGGTAACCGCCGCGATTCTAATATGAGCACGATCAAATCTATGGTTTACGGGGGCGATGCGGGTATGTCACGAAAAGGCGTATGGGATGTTCATTTTTTAGTGATCGTGGGCATTGCCCTTTTTTTGCGTTTCTTTCATTTGACGCGGCTTGATCTATGGTTTGACGAGGCCATCACATGTCGAGTGATCCAAAGGGATCTTCCAGGGGTGCCAGGGTTTCCGTATCTTTATTACGGCTTCATGAATTTTTGGACGTCGTGTTTTGGTGTCTCCGTGTTTTCTTTGCGGTTGCCCTCCGTGTTATTTGATGTCGCTGCGCTTGGGATTCTTTATAAGCTGGGGAGATTGTTGTTTCCCGAAAAAAAAATCACTTGGGGTGCGGCTTGGTTGTTTGCGGTATCTCCCATGCACGTGTGGTACTCTCAGGATGCAACCGTCTATGCAATGAGTTCCTGCGCAGTACTTGCCGCCCTCTATTTATTCTTTTCCTGGCGTGCTCACCGGCAAATACGATTTGCCGTGACTTTTTTATTAGCGGCTGTGCTGGCAGCCGGGATCGATTATCTGTCTTTATGTGTGACCGTCCCGCTGGCGGCGTACCTTGTGGGGTGTCTCTATCGACGTTTTTCGTTGCCCGGTCGTCTTGCGTGTCTGAGCGTGATCACGGTAGCTGCCGCAGGGTTGTGCCTGTGGGGTGCCGGAGTCCTGTCAAAAGACCTGTCTTCCGTTGGTTGGATCCCAAAGCCGGATATGAACGCAGTTTATGGAGGGATCGCGAGTCTTTTGACGGGGTATTTTTTTACTCAGTCAGGCAATCAATGGGCCATAGCGGCTATGTTTGTTGTTGCGGGATTGTGCGTGCCTCTGCTTGTACAAAGGAAACAGATGTCTCTTTTTTTAATTGTGCTCGCGCCTCTTGCCGGGATGCTTCTTTTTTCGTATCTTTTTTTCCCCGCATTCCTTGGAAGGAAACTTATGATTGTTTCTGGGGTGTGGTATCTCCTTGTCGCGGCCGCATTTTTTAACTTGAAAAAGCATCTCGTCGCGCGGCTTGCGGCAGTGGGGCTGATTATTCTTATTGCGCAGTCGCTCGTGATCTATTATCGCGGGCCTTCGAATTATGAGGAGGCCTATCAATCCCATCTATATCATCGAGGGGTTTTTTATAAATATCCCAGCCAACCTCTCTTGCGCTATGTTCGCGCGCGTGCGATGCCGGGGGATGCGCTCCTCTATTCGAATACGGACATGGAATATGTGCTGGCTCATTATCTTTCCCTGATGCGATGGGACATTCCTCACTATCATGTTTATTCGCTCCGCGTGCTTCTCAGGGATGATTTTGAGAAAATGAGGGTTCTGAATATGTTTTGGCACAATCTTCGAGAGATGAGGACCGTTTTCTTGCGTTACGGTGCGTTGTCGGAAAGATTCCTGCGAAACAAACGCATGCCTTTTTTGAAAGAGGCTGAAATCCTGAAGCCATACCTTGGGGTGACTTTGACGGATGCCGAGAAGGATGCGCTCGCTTCTTTGTCCGGTGACACCCGGGGCGGGAAGGTGCCGCAGCTTCACGGGCCGAAGAGAAAAGGCACTCCTATAGTTCCTTTATTCTTGGACGATGATCTTTTTTCACTTATTGCGGCGCGCCGGATATGGTTGGTCCATTCTTATTGGGGGAGACGTCCGCACTTCGGGAATAATACGCTCGAAGTGCAACGGTGGATGAAAGAAAATGCCGTTCTAGTCGATTCCCGGTGGATCGATGGTGTGTTGCTGGAGCTATATGAAACTAAGGACAAAACGGATATAGAAAATGTCGCGGGCTGATCGTTTTTTGGATCTTTCCTCTTTTGCGGTCGATAGTGCCATGGGGGGGCGGCGAATGTTTATAAAACGCTTCCCTCGCATAAGGCATCTTTGCTTTATGGTGGGTTATAAGTGTAATCTTTCCTGTTCGTATTGCGATCTTTGGCGCATGTCCCAGGAGACATGGCTTTCGAAGGAAACAGTGAGCCGCGTGTGTGATGAGGTCCTTCAGGCGCCGACAAGCGTGCAGATAACAGGGGGAGAGCCATTTTTAGCGCCGGAGCTTCACAGTATTCTTGAGTTCTTGCATGCACGCTATCCCACAAGCAAGCTGATCATCACTACCAATGGCACGCAGACAGAAAAGATTCGCGACTTGCTGCGCCTGTGGGGTCCATGTAAACAAATTTCGATCAGCGTAAGCCTTAATGGCGCTTTGGCAAGTGGCGCCTCGTCGGAGCATCGGGAAGGGATCGAACGCACCCTGGAAATGCTTGCCGGAGAATTTCCATCGGTGCCGCGGGCCCTAAAAACGGTCATTGGGTATTTTGACGCCGAGGAGTTGGAGAATGCTTTTGCGTTTGCGGTGGCCCATGGGTGCCGGTTTCATATCAAATTCCTGGAGCATGCGGTTTCATATACGAATCCCGTCCCTTCTTCTCTTGCTTATAAATTTACGAGCCCTTCATTTCTCTTGGATTATACGTCGTCACAGAAAGAGAGTCTGGCGAAAGGGTTGACCGATTTCATCGGAAAACACGGCCGGAGCAGATATATTTCTTTTTTCGATAAGCTGTATATTCATCGAATGGTCCGTGCTACGCGTTCTCAGCAGCCCCCGTCTTTTTGCTGTCCCGCACCGGGCAACTTTGCGATGATCTCACCGGAAGGTTTTATCGCCAGTTGCCGGTACGTACCTTGTCGGTGCCGCGTGGATGAACTTGGGGGGAAGAAACTCGAGAAAGTTCTGGCTGAGCGTGTGAAGGAAAGCGGGGAGTGCCCTATGCCGAGGCGCGGCTGTTTTTCTTTCTGGAACTATTTTTTATAATAGAATTTCGAATAAAATCTTGAAGGCGAAAGTTTTTGAAAAAAGGAGATGTGAGATCGTGAAAAGGATCCCGCGGCGGCTATGGAAAGATTGGCGATGGCAGGTGGCCCACTCTCTCTGCGACAGCGCCTCTCTTGCCGCGTGGATCCCTCTGACGAAAGCGCAACAGAAGTCGATCGATGCGGTAACCCGGTTTTACCGGATGAAGATCACGCCTTATTGCGCGCGTCTCATCGCTGAAAAGGGTCATGCCTCTGCGTTTCGCAGGCAATTCCTGCCGTCTCTAGAGGAAATTCGAAACCAGGAAGGCGTTTGTGATCCCAAGAACGAGCGGGCACATATGCCGGCCGAGTCCTTATGCCGGATCTATCCGGACCGGGTTGCCTTTTTGTTGACCGGCCGGTGCGCCAGTATGTGCAGGTTTTGCTTTCGAAAGCACTCCGTGACGCGCCGTGACCATCGCATCGACCGATCGACATTTTCCCGCGCGATCGACTATATCGTCCGCCACAAGAATATCCGTGACGTCCTTTTGACGGGAGGGGATCCCTTGATGGAAGACGATGCGTTCATCGAAAAGATCTTGCGCGCGTTACGCCGTATCCGGCATGTGGAAATGATCCGCATCGGCACCCGGGTTCTTTCGACTCTTCCCCAGAGGATCACTCCGGCGCTAGTACGTATGATGAAGCGGTACCATCCGGTCTGGATCAATACGCATTTCAACCATCCCTCCGAATTGACACCCGAGGTGCGTCGGGCGATCGTGTTGCTTCTGGAGGGAGGATTTCCCCTGAATAACCAGAGCGTTCTATTGAAGGGGGTGAATGATAGCGCCTCCGTGATGAAATCCTTGATCCGCGATCTTTTAAAGGCACGGATCCGGCCTTACTATTTGTTTCAGGGCCATGGGGTCAAAGGGGGAGTCCATTTTCAGGCGTCTGTGGCTTCGGGAAAGGCGATCATGAGAACGATTGGGTCTTCGATGACGGGACTCGGAATGCCCCGGTATGTTATCTCCACGCCTCAGGGCAAGATCCCTCTGGTGTGTGGCTGTGAGACGGTTCCGTCCCAGGCGTTATAACGGTCGGTATTATCCGGGTTTTTTTAGTGATGGTTGTAGAAGGCCTTGACCTGCCGCGCAATGTGGATGACTTCATCGTCTGAAAGGTAAGGCGCATTCGGCAACGACAAGATCGATCCCTGTAAGCGTTCGCAAACGGGGAAGTCTCCCTTGCGGTAACCGAGCGTTCGGAAAATGCTCATCAGGTGAAGCGGGATCTGATAGAAGATCTTTGCTTCGATGCCCTCCTTGGCCAAAGCCTGTTGCAATGCGTCCCGGTGTTCACATCGCACGGTATAGTTTCTGAAAGCGCTTACACCATCCGCTGCGATCCTCGGGAGTTTGATGTTCGCGATGCTTTCTAATTCTCTGTTGTAAAGTGCGGTGATCTGTCCTCGGCGGGCGATCAATGCATCCAGATGATTCAGTTTCACCCTCGCGAACGCGGCGACGAACGGATTGAGCTGGTCGGGGGTACGGTGAGAATCCAGCACGCTTTCATTGTTCGTGCAAGGGGTCTGGAAATTTTTCGCCATGTCCCATACGCGCCGGTCATGGGTCACCAGCATGCCTCCGTTGCCGTAGCCACTTACCAGCTTCGAAGAATGCAGACTAAAACATCCCGTGTCCCCCCAGGCGCCTATCTTCCTTCCTCGGAAGGATGCTCCGAGCGCCTGGGCGCCGTCTTCAACAACCTTGAGACGGTGTCGGTGTGCGATCGTAGTGATCTGTTCCATATCGCAGGGATGGCCGTACAGATGGACCGGCAGGATCGCCTTTGTTCTTGGGGTGATATGGCGCTCGATCTCGCCGCAGTCGATAAGGAAATCATCCGTCACATCCGCAAATACGGGTTTGGCTCCCACGTCAAGAATGGCCAGCGCCGTCGCGCAGTAAGAGTTGGGTACCGTGACGACTTCATCGCCGGGGCCTACGCCGAGTGCCCGGAGCGAGAAGCTGAGCGCCGCGGTGCAGGAAGAAGTGCCGAGGGCAAAGCCGCTTTTGCAATACGCGCGGAAGGCCTCATCCACGCCGGAAAGATAACGATCAAGAGCTTCATCGCTCGACAATGAAAGGATCTCGTCAAATTTTTCTCTGAATTCCTTGAAAAATAACGCGTTCATGCGCGTGTAGTCGAAATAGGGGGTCGTGTAAGAGGCTGCTACCGCATGTTTGAGTTGAAGGCGTTGCCTGCTGAACGCACGTGCCGCAGTCGCAGACCAATGTTTTGTTAGGGTCTGGAGGGCCTCTTTCCATAGGAAACGAGCCATGTTCGCCAAACGATTATTTCGCATCAAAATACCATCCCTTCATGAGCTAGATCACTTCTTTGTGCGTGAACAGGTTGATGAGTTGCGCGGCTAAGGGGCCGGGGTCCGTGGGGTCGAATCCCCAGAATATTTTTCTATCACCCGGCCGTGTGACTAATTCCCTGAAGGCGGCGCATTTATGTTTTGATCGATACAGATAAGCGATCTCTCCGAAGAACAGATGCCGGTACTCGTAGCCATAATCCGTTGGAGAGATCATGGGCGGCGATACGGTGTCTTGTGATAAGGCCTCCAACGCGGTGACGATATCCGCGCCGCTTTGGAGGGTATTGCTCATCGTTCCCCAGAAGCGCGGATTGACTTCATTGACTCGATATTCTCCCTCGTGGTGCGTGCGGATAAGATCGCAATGGACCACTCCGTGCCACCCGATCGTTTCAAAAAAACGGGCAAGGCTTTCTAACAGGGAGGAGTTGTCTGAGAACGTGCGGCTACGAATGGGGGAGCCGAATGTGTTGGGATAATAGCGCATATGATGAACGAGCTGCCGGAAATACAGTTTTCCATTTCGAAAGATCATGTTGAGCGAAAAATTTTCTCCATCCACATATTCCTGCACAATGGGATCCCGGAGAACGCATCCGTCAAACTTCCCGGAGAGGTCCTGAGTCTGTTTCTGGTATTGCTCGTAGGCCGCGTCGAACCCCAGGGTTCCCTCGAAAACGACGATCCCTCTGGCGGAACTCGATATCCTAGGCTTGATCAGAAAACGTTGTGACTCGTTTTTGATCCCGTGGTTATTGCGCAGCGCCATAAATTCTTCGATCCGGTATGTGGCAGGGATGGCCTGACCGTAGGCCTGCAACATGGAGAGAGCTGAAGCCTTATCCTGCATCGCATCGAACAGAGTTTTTGGCGGTAACGGCATCATGCCTTGGATCCCCCGGTCGATCAGCTCGTAAGCAACGGAGTAACTGGCATCGAGTACCGGCACGATGAGGCTATAAGGCTGCTCATGGATGGCGAGAATTAACGAGGAAAGATCATCCGGGCGGTAGCGTATTTTCCGGTGGCAATACCGGGAGAAAAAACCTCGAGGAAGAGGCTTGGTGCTTGCCAGATCAACGCCATATCCTCGTCGATGAAACGCCTTTGCCAGCGCAAGGGCGATCCTGTGTTCTCCATCAAGTATCAGTACACGTTTCATAGGCGTAACTTTCATTCGCTTTCAGGTTCACTTTTTTCAATCCGGCGCGCACCCGCCACAACAATACCGAAGAAAACAGTATCATGCAGCAAATTTTCGTTACGGCGATACAGCAGGGGAGATAGTCGAGAAGGTAAAGGCCTGCGGTTGCGAGGCACAATCCGAAAGGAAAGAGAACATGGGTCCTCAGTCTGCCTTGAACGCTTCCCTTGTTCATGCCGCATAGGTGCCATGCTGCCAGGAATAAGATCGCATACACCGCAAGATTGACAATGGCAACTTCGGTCAGCCCGCCTCCGTGGCGAAGCACGGATTCCACAAGCGCTACTTTGAGCAGGCATCCCAGGATCAGAACCGCAAGGTACCGGCGGGGATGGCCTATGGCGAGAAGAAAATTCCCGCAGAGCACCGTGAGAGAGAGAAAAATAGCCGCCTGGCTGAGCAGGATGGAGGGGAGCAACCCTTCGACATACTGTGGCAGGAGACGGGGAAGCAGGATCGGTGCAAAGTACCAGACCCATACGAATAAAAGGGTCATCCCGGAGAAGCAAAGATCGATCGATGAAAAGAATAATTGTTGGACCTGTTCCGCGTTCTTTTTCGCGCGATATTCCGTCACCATTTTAGCGTAAAGGACCTGCGTGACCGCGAAGGAGATGATCAATAATAGGTCGGAAACGGCGTAGGCAAGGCTGTACCATCCCATGGCCCGCATGCCCATGTGGGTGTATACGAAAGCGCGGTCCATAGTATGCAGGGATACGCGTGCGATCCCGATGCACAGGAAAGGAAATCCTGCTTTGAGTATCCATTTAAAGAACGCGATATCGATCTCCAGTCGTACTTTGAACGGGTATCTCAGAAAAACAGATACGATGGCGTACAGGTATCCGCACAAGGTTCCCCATATCAGTGCCTGGATCCCCCAGGAAAAAACCATGACCAAAATGCAAGCGCATGTGATCCCCGCGTAGAGCGAGCGTAAGGCGCTGACAGCCCTAAAGAGGTGCATCCCCGACCAGTAACTGAGGAGATAGAGAAAGAGTTGCAGGAGAACGATAATGGCCGCAACGCCGTGTACGTTCAAGCGCACTCCGGGGCTGCGTGCGCCAGCGGATGTTAGCAAGATCGCGTACAAAGCCGCGATGCTGATTCCAATGAGTAGGAGCGTTAGCGTGAGGGTTTTGTTTCTTACTCCTTCAGCATAGTGCCGGTCTGTGTCTCCAGGATGCGCGGCGATCTCCTGCAGCATGATCGCATGGGTCCCAAGGTTGATAAAAACACTCCAATAGATGATGAGCGAACACATGGCCCATACGCCATATTGGGCGGGACCGAGGACCCTGGCTGATACGAAAAGAGCCGCCAGGATCAGGGCTTTGGCAAGGATCGATGAAAGGAGGTTGCCTGTGGCGTTGGAGAGGAACGTGCTTGAATGTTTATTGAAAGGCCACATACGAATCCATGATATAGAATGTGCTGAAGGTCGTGCGCGGATCGTGATTGATGACGAACGCATCGATGTCATGTGGTGAAAGACCGCGCATTGCAAGACATGCGCGAATGGAGCGAGCAGGGAACGCCTGCGCTCGCCTGTCTTGAAGCTGTTTTTCTTCTTCGCATACGGCCACAAGTTCTCCGTTGCACACGAGCGAGGCGGCGGGATCGAACTGGTAGGCAGCGATACCTAAAACAAAGCGCATCATCCCACCCCGGCTAAAGTGAGGTGAGTTTTTATGAAGAAAGCCATTACGCTAAAACCTTGAAGAATGTTTTTGCGATGAGCTTCGGGGGTTGTTTTTCGGTTGATACTCCGCGCTTTATGTAGCGCGTTAATTGGGGCGGGAGCGAAAAACCGCAAGCAATGCGGGAACAAGATCGATATTTCGTATTGTGTCGAGGTGGAAGCATTTGAAAAAGCCTGTTGGGTGCTATTTCATCGGTTGCGTGTATAAAGATTGACAATGAGGCTGAGCATTCTGATAATGATGCGATGAAATATTGGATCCTTTAAGTGTATGGTGTTCGTGATCTTTTGGACGAATCGATGATAAGCAGAATTTGAGCTGTTGTCAAAGAAAACAGGGCGGAATGCTGGTTGATAGCGCAGGGGAGTCAATCATGGCAGAAGAAATCAAGGAGGTTCCAATGATCTTCAACAGGAGATTTGGGAAGATTGCGGCGGTGGTGTTGCTGTGTTTTTTTGCGCGGCCCTTGGAATGCTCCGCCGATAAGGTCTTTTTGAAATCGGGTCAGGAAGAGGAAGGTCGAATTGTTGAAAAAACTCTAGACTATGTTGTTTTGTATACTAACGGTGTGTTGAAGGTGCATCCTGCCGGCGAAATCGTAAGAATTGTTAAAGCGGAGCTCTCGAACCCCATTCCGGCCCAAAAACAAGCGGAGCAAGCGAGTGTGGATGGCCAAACAAGCAATGTGTGCACGTCGACGGACGCATGTTGCATGTTAGGAAATACAGCCCTCTTAAAGGGTGAATCTGACAGAGCTATCAAATTTTTTGACGACGCGATCCGATATGATCCCCAAAATACAAATGCGTATGATGGGAGAGGCAGGGCTCGGTTGATGGGGGGCACGAAAAACGAAGACCCAAAGGCGGTGTATTTGGAGGCCCTGAAGGATGCTAATGAGGCGGTAAGGCTTGCGCCTTCTAGTGCGTCTGGTTGGGTTCTGCGTGCAAGAGTTTTGCGAAAACTGGGTCGGCCTGATGAGACGATCGTTGATTGCGAGAAGGCTATAGCGTTCAATCCTCATTCGTCTGGTGCTTATAGTGAACGAGGAGCAGCTTATAATGCCAAGGGGGACTACGATAGCGCGATCAGCGATTTTTCGAAGGTCATTGCGTTGGCACAGGCCAAGTCGCCATTGAAATGGGCATTAATCCAACGAGCTACATGTTATCTGAAAAAGGGTGATATCGCCCGGGCCGAGATTGACTGCGACCGCGCCTTTCAGATCGATCCGGTTTTTGGGGATGCATACGCAGTACGTGCCAAGGTTTGTGCCGCTCGCAAAGAGTATGACCGGGCATGGGCTGAAGTCCAGAAAGCCCAGGAGCTTGGCGCTATCGTAGACCCTGTTTTTCTGGAAGAGCTGAAAAAGAACCTGCCTCCTTCATAGTGCCCGATGGTCTCGGTCACCCCTTAAGTTAAGCAGAGCGGTTGTCGCGAGGGTGAGAACGGTCACTTTGTCCTCAGATTGTTTGGCTGACCATAGTGTATGAAATAATACCTTCCAACCTAAATCAGGGATTGAGAAAATTCCCATGAGACAAAAAATTGTATTTATGATATTCGGATGTCCGGACTTTTTCTCAATGTTTCTAGGAGGTCAGTGCTGCAAAAGTCCTGGATCAAAGTGATGAAAATACTAGGGATGACTTTGGGCTGCGCGATGGCGGCTAGGGCGCATGATGAGTAGCGCGCGCGATCAGGGAGATCATAAACATGATAACGATTAAGCGTCCTGTTGTTACCGTTCAAAACGGTAGGGCGAGGCTTTTGGCGGATATTGTTGTGGAGAACAATGTTCGGACCGTTTGGTTCGAGGTTGAAGAAAGGTTCGGTCCCTATCTTTGCTATGAACGCTCAGACGGATTTCTCATAGGGCTACTTAGCTGGGCGATGCGCGAAAAACATGATATCGCGTGCGAAGCCCCTGTAAGCGAAGAGTTGCTCTATCAAATCAGAACTTATTTGATCCCTTCTGTCGTCAAGGGAAGTCATGTTTTGTATGCGTCGAAGATCATTGCAGAAGCGAATCCCGAAAAAATTCAAAATGCCGGCGCGGTGGGTGCGGGTATTTCGTGCGGCATCGACAGTCTTCATGTTGTCGTACGCCAGACAAGATCACCTTATGAAAATCTGAATTTAACCCATCTCGCATTTACTAATATGGGTTCTCACCACATCATGCCTCATCTCGCACCGCACCCCGTGCCTGATCCAAAGGATTTTTTCTTGGAGCACAGGAAAAGAATAGAGCGTTTTTGCCAGGAGGCTGGGTACAATTTGGTCGTATCAGATTCAAACTTCGCGGATATTTTCCCCCAAAGGCATCTCTTCAGAAACACCTACGCGCAGTGCTTTGCCGTTTACGCGCTTCAGAAGTTGTGGCGCACGTATTTTTACGCGTCGTGTCATACATTTTTAGAATTCTCACTCGAAGAGAATGAAAATAAGGACACATCTTACTATGATCTTTTGTTGCTTGATACGTTCTCCACAACTACCCTAAAGATCTATTCAGAAGGCGCAGCGCTCACGAGGCTTGAAAAGACCCGGGAAATTGTTGAGTACGCGCCATCGTATCGGTATTTGAACGTGTGTTATAAGTCCTCAAAAAATTGTGGGCGTTGCGAAAAATGTTCACGAACTCTTTTGTCGCTAGACCTTTTGGGGTGTTTGGAAAAATATCGAGAAGTGTTTGATGTTGATGATTATCGTCTTCGTAAAAAAGAACATCTTGTCCGTCTGTTGATCGAGGCGAATAACAATAATTTACAATACGTCGAAATGCTGCCTTTCTTCAAGAAAGATATTGGATTTGGCGTGCGTTTAAGGTTCGTTATTTTTTTCTTGAAGATGAAATTTATATCTTGGACGTGGCTCGTTCAACTTTACCGGTTTCTGGTTGCGCCGTATCGGCATTTTAGGGAATATAAGAGCGGTCGCTGAGGATGGTCAGAAAAAAACTCTACGACCTTTTCGAATGTCTTTAAAAGGGAACGGTAGCGACTTTTTAGATGAGGCCAGGACTGAAAACATCCTGGATCAAAGTGAAGAAAATATTATTGAAGACCTTCGGATGTCAGATGAACACCTACGACTCTCAGGTGGCGGCGGGGATACTGGAAAAGGCTGGGTTTGAGGTAATCCTCGACAACGACGACACGGACGTCTGGACCAAAAAACGGCCGGCGAATGTGTTGGCCAACGAGCCCGGCCCCGGATGTGAGGTGTCGGATGGATCTCTACAGCCGCGCTTGTCTCTCAGTGAGCCAAGTACGGGTCGTGAGGTTTTGGACAAACCGCTACGACCCGATATTGTCCTTATGAACACCTGCTCGGTGCGGGACCACGCCGAGGAGCGCGTTTGGGGACGGCTCGGAATGCTGGGTGTCGAAAAGAAGGAGCGGCCGGAGCTTGTCATCGGTCTCATGGGTTGCATGGTCGAGGAACACCGGGAAAAACTTTTCAAGAGGTTCCCGTACCTGGATTTGATGGTCGGGACGCGCCACGTGAAGGAACTTCCGGAAATGATCCGTCAGGTGTACGAGACCCGCAAGCAGGCTACCCTTGCATCCTTGCGCGAGGACGACAGCGTGCGGGTCCAGGGAAAACCCGCTACGAGGATCGCCCGTATCAAGCAAGACGGTATCTCGATCGAGTATAGTGAATACACCAAACGCGCGAGCGGTTTCCACGCCTGGCTTCCCATCATGACCGGTTGTAACAAAGCCTGCACGTTCTGCATTGTGCCTCTGACGCGGGGAAGCGAAGTTTCGATGCCGGCCAAGAAGGTCTATCGAGAGGCTGAGCGCCTTGTCGCGGACGGTGTCAAGTGGATCACGCTCCTGGGACAGAATGTGAATAGCTACGTAAGTTCGGAGCCGGGAGTTGGGAGTCTGGAGACAAAAAAAGGGGTTCTCCGAACTCCAAACTCCGAACTCCAAACTGAAAGTGTTTTTCCCAAGTTATTAGAGACTCTCTGTGGAATAGAGGGGCTGGAGCGTCTCTCGTTCACGACGTCGCACCCGCAGGACGCGACGGAGGAGCTTTTTCAGGTGGTCGCGAAGAATCCCAAGATCGGCCGGCGTTTTCATTTGCCCTTGCAGTCGGGCTCCGACCGTATGCTCAAACGGATGAAAAGGCTCCACACTTACGCGGATTTCAAGGCGAAGATCGACCGGCTCCGGGAACTTGTGCCCGAGATCTCGATCACGACCGACATCATTGTCGGTTTCTCGGGAGAGACGGAAGACGATCACCTCGCGACACGGCGAGCGCTTGAGGAGATACGGTTCGACGGTGCTTTTATCTACAAGTACTCCGTGCGGCCCGGAACTCCGGCGGCCCAACTTCCGGATGACGTGCCCGCGGGTATCAAGTCCCTCAGAAATCAGGAGCTTCTGGCGGTCCAGAAAAAGATCACGGATGAGAACAGCCGTGCGATGCTCGGCAAAGAGCGCACGGTTTTTGTGGAAGGGCGTATTGGCGATAATCCCAAGGAGCAGGTGGGACGTCTGGACCAGGACCGGCGGGTGATCTTTGAAGCGGGTAAGGACTACGCGGGACAATTCGTCCGGTTGGAATTGACCGGCCTGCACCACGAAACTTTCCGCGCTAAAGTGGTTCAGTCCTGCTGAACTTTCAGCATTTTCTTCAGCGTGATGATCTCAAAACCCTCTTTTTCAAAACGGGGGATCTCTTTGGCCAGGACTTCAAGCGTATTCGCGCGGTAATGGCCGATGGCGATGGCGTTACCTTTCTCGCGCGCGACGTTTCTCAGTTGGTTGAGTTGAGTGAGGATGGCAGGTTTTGAATCTTCGTTGTCCAGAAAAACACCACGCGCCAGGATCGGAAGTCCAATGGCTCGTCCCACCGAAGGGACCACGGATTCCGAAGTCGTGTAGCTGTCCAGAAAGAAAAGTCCCCGACGTTTTAATTCCTTCAAGATAATGGTCATCATCTCCCGGCTCGCGGTGCCGCGTGAACCCATGTGGTTGTTCACGCCGACGTGATGGGGCACCGAGTCGAGGTCGCGGGAAAGCATGTCGAGGATGTCTTCGGGGCTCATGGTATCAACAATAAGACCGCGTCCCGGGACCTTGTCCTGCATCGTGTCGAGGGGGAGATGGAGGATGACTTCCGCGCCTGTCCGTTGGCTCAGATTCCCGTAGTAACGGGAGTAGGGCAGTAATGGCAAAATGGCGTAAGTGATTTTGTCGCCTAGCGCTTTGATCTGGGCGTCGCAACGGTTGTGATTGCCGACGTCATCGATCACGAAAACGATCTTGGGGCGGCTGGCGTGGCGATGAGAGACCTTTTGAGAAGGTTTGTGTTCGGCCTGGCGGGTGGGATGAAAGAAAAGCCAATAGCCGATCCACGCGCAAAGCCCCACGGCCAGAAAAGACACGAGCCTTCTTTTCTGCTTATTCGTTAGTTTGAATTTAAAGAATTTGCGACGGGCCATAAGAATGTCCTTTATATCATAAAAACGGCAAAAGCTCTGACGAATTAACGACAGGCGAAACGAAGCAATCTGTGCGGAGATTGTCGCGGTCGCGGCCGTCCTCGTAATGTGCTTAATGGTTCATCAATGCTGTCGATGTTATTTCTAACTTATTGATTACAAGGTCTCCCCAAAAGCGGCATACAACCCAAGAGGCTTCGCTGAGGCAGGGATCGATTCAAGGAGGTGTGCTTGTTCTTAAAATTCCGGAGTTATTTGATCCTTTCGGTGATTTTTTGTTTTCATCTCGGGATGAATTTTTATGTTTTACAACAAAGCCAGATCGCTCACGCCTATGATGAAAGCGCCAGGATAGCCATGGGATATAGGTTGTTCAAAGAAATCGGACAAAACGATCTATTTGTTCCAACATTGCTTGGATTGGATAAGGGGCAGGCGCATCCACGACTGCGTGAAGCTGTTGAGGCCGTTTCCTGGAAGGTCTGGCAGTGGGTCGGGAAAGAGGATGTGATCTTAACGATACTTCTAACAAACACGATATTTCTGTTCATTTTGCTTTTCAGCGTCTATGGCATTGGTAGAGTTCTTTATGATGACACAACCGCTCTGTTAGCCGCTTTTCTGACATCAATATTCCCGTTAGTAGTCGGTCATTCCAGAATAGCTATGCTGGATTTTCCCTTGATGAGTATGGTGAGTCTCGGATTGCTTTTTTTGCTTAAAACAAGGCAGTTTTCTTCTGTTTTATATAGCGCGTTGTGCGGGGTGTTTTTCGCCTTGGCGGAACTCACCAAAGAAACAGCCATTTTTTTTCTTGCAGCGCCGGTGGCCTGTTATCTGTTTCAATCTTTTCGGAATAGCCCATGCAAACATCGAGTGATTGTTAATTCCTTCGTGATGTTGACATGCTTTTTTCTGTTGGTTTCTGTGGTGTATCTGCGCCCCGAAAATTTTCATGCATATGCCACATATGCGATCAAGACGGGAATGAGAAATTCCCCGGGGATTTTTTATTATTTCGTAAAATTTCCGCACTTGATCGGACCTGTTGTGGCTGTTTTTAGCGTTCCCTTTTTGACTCGATATTTTGCTTGTTACCGGCAGGTGAATTTTTTCGTTTTATCTTGGTTGGTTGCGCCGTTACTGTTTTTTTCTTTTTCCAGCAACAAGACCTTGCGCTTTGTGATGCCTGTTGCTCCTGCTTTTGCTTTGATATTGGCATATGAGTTGAGAAGTTTGAAGGGGCAGGTTTACCGGCGAATCATGACGGTATCGTTGGTTTGTTTGGCGCTGGTACAATATGCGACGTATTACTTGGGGTTCTGTTCGCGTCGGGATCTGCCTGTGTTTGAACGGGGTATCTTGGCGCCCCAGCGAGATAGCAATGTGTCTGTCGCGGCCGCATTAACGGAGGTTTTTAGAAGAGAAACGGGTCCTTTTTCCATGCGCGATGTTGGGAGGGTTGTTGCGTTGTTTAATAACACGATACAGGATGAATTGGGATTGAAGTTTAGGTTTAATGTGTTGCCTTTTTTTGTAGAGTCTCCTTTGGCTTGGGATGACGCTATTCTCGCTGAAGAAAATAAAAACGCATTTCCGTTAAGGATTTTGCACTATGACTATGTGCTTGATATGAAGAATGGTGATGATGAAAGAATGTCCTATGCGTGGCCGGTGAATGATTTGTCTCAACAGTGGATCGCTGGTTTTGATCTGCATCGGCCGAGTTTTGTCAGGATAGCCCAGGTTCCCGTGGACGCCCATAGGCGTGTTGATGTGTATAGAAAAATCAAATAAGTGTTTATCATCCCAGCTTCCTTGCGACACCCCATGCGCTTGAAGGCTTTTACTCACACTTTAAATCAGAAGGTCGAGGACCTCAGGGTTGGATCCCAGCTCCAAAAACGGACTAATTGATAGGGTTGATTTTCAGAAAGGTTTAGCTCGCTAAAACAATGAGTAATCATTTATTAATGAGTCGAAAGAAATATTTTCTTGATGTTGTCAGGGATTTTCTTTTTTCATTTAGTAGTCATCTATTGGGTTCTGTCTAGCGCAAGCGAAGTAATTTGTGTGGAGATTGTCGCGGTCGCGGCCGTCCTCGTAATGTGCTTAATGGTTCATAAGTGCTGTCGATGTTATTCCTAACTTATTGAATTATAGGGCTCGCAAAAAAAAGCATACAACCCAGGAGGCTTCGCTGTGGCAGGGATCGATTCAAGGAGGTGTGCTTGTCCTTAAAATTCAGGAGCTATCTTATTCTCTCGGTGATCTTTTGTTTTCATCTTGGGATGAATTTCTATGTTTTACAAAAAAGCCAGATCGCTCACGCCTATGATGAGAGCGGTCGGATCGCTACCGGTTACAATTTGTTCAAAGCCATGGGGCGGATAGATGTTTTCATTGATAAACTTCTTGAGCTGGATTGGGGGCAGGCGCATCCGCGATTGTATGAAGCTGTTGAGGCTGTTTCCTGGAAGATTTGGCAGTGGGTCGGGAAAGAGGATGTGATCTTAACGATACTTCTAACAAACGCGATATTTCTGTTTATTTTGCTTTTCAGCGTCTATGGCATTGGTAGAGTTCTTTATGATGACACAACAGCTCTGTTAGCTGCTTTTCTGACCTCAATATTCCCGTTAGTAGTCGGTCATTCCAGGATTGCTATGCTGGATTTTCCCTTGATGAGCATGGTGAGTCTCGGATTTTTTTTGCTGCTTAAAACAAGGCAGTTTTCTTCTGTCGCCTACAGCGCGTTGTGCGGAGTGTTTTTCGCTTTGGCGGAGTTAATCAAAGAAACAGCCATTTTTTTTATGGCTGCGCCGCTGGTCTATTATCTGTTTCAATCTTTTCGGAATAGCCCGTGCAAACATCGAGTGATTGTTAATTCCTTCGTGATGTTGGCATGCTTTTTTCCGTTGGTTTCTATGGTGTATTTGCGCCCAGAGAATTTTCATGCATACGCCATATATACGATTAAAACGGCGATTAGATCTTCTAAGGGGTTATGGCATTATTGGGTGGAATTTCCGCACTTGATCGGACCTGTCGTTGCGATTTTTAGCGTTCCCTTTTTTGTCCGATATTTTATTTATTGGCAGAAGAGGAATTTGTTCGTTTTATGCTGGTGGTTCGTGCCGTTCCTGCTTTTTTCTTTTTCCAATAACAAAACCTTGCGCTTTGTGATGCCTGTTGCTCCTGCTTTTGCTTTGATATTGGCGTATGAATTGAGAAGTTTGAAGGGGCAGGTTTACCGGGGAATCATGACGGCTTTGCTAGTTTGTTTGGCACTGGCACAATATGCGACGTATTACTTTGGTTTTTGGCCGCGTCGGGATCTACATTTGTGCGAACGAGGTGTCTTAGCGCCTCAGCGAGATAGCCAGGTTCCTGTTGCAGCAGCTTTGACGGAGGTGTTTAGAAAAGAAAAGGGTCCCTTTTCCGGACGCCCTGTCGGGAGGGTTGTTGCGTTGTTTAATCAAGGCACGATACACGATGAATTGGGATTGCAATTTACGCTAAAAGAGTTGCCTTTTTATGTAGTGTCTCCTATGGCCTGGGATGATGCCATTCTCGCTCTTGAAAATAAAAATGCATTTCCAGCAGCGGTTTTGCAGTATGACTTTGTGCTTGATATGAAGAAAGATGATGATGAAAGAATGTCTTACCCATGGCATGTGAATTATTTGTCTCAGCAGTGGATCGTCGGTTTTGATCTATATCGGGCGCGTTTTGTCAAAATAGCCCAGGTTCCTGTGGACGTTCATTGGCGTGTGGATGTTTATAGAAGAATTAAATAAGCGTACGAGGATCCCACCGGCTGTCCATGGCCTACGAGCTTGAGGGCTTTCACTCACGTTTAAGATTCGATCATTCGTAATATCATGTTTCACGTTTAGTACCTTGCAAGTCCGAGTGTGGCTTGATAGGATAACCCCGCGTCTAGTCTTGGAGGATCCGCGTCGTGAGTATTGAGAAACAGTCGCTGCAACAGTGCGCGAAAGCGTTGATCGATCTTGTTTTGGAGAGCGAAGGCCACGATCTTATTTACCGTGAATTCTGCGCTCTGGAGCCTCGACTCAAGAGTTCCGCGTTCGGGACCTTTTGCCGGGAGTACGTGCCTGCCAAGCTCGCTTTGGGGTGTGTCTATTGGGTGGGATGTTGCGCGCATCACCGGATCGAAGATAAGGAGCTGAAGAACCTCTATTTCAAGGAAGTCATGGGACTCTTCGGGTCGCCGAAGTCCCTTGATGAAGCGACGCGTTTTAGCGAAAGTCTTTATGCTTCCAACGCGGATAAGGAGCAGTCGCCGGTCTTGGGCGTTCTGGTACATCTTTTTCACAAGCTGGGACTTGAGGCCATTGTGAAACCCGGAGAAGACAATGCCGGGGCGCTCAACGCGGGGTTCCATTTTATGATGCATGCCACTGAAGCTCTCAAGGTCGCTTTTGAAGCGAAATTCGACGAATTTTTTTATGCCAACGAAAATTTCCGCGCCGCGGATACCAGAAAGAAGGCCAGCCAATGACGCCAAAGATCCATCGCTATAACATGGTCTGGATCGACATGGAAATGACCGGATTGGACCCTGAAAAGGAAAAGGTCCTCGAGATTGCTACGATCATTACGGACGGGAATCTCAACATTCTGGCGGAGGGGCCAGATCTTGTGATCCATCAGCCTTCGAATATCCTCAAGGGGATGGACGCGTGGAACCAGGAGCATCACGCCAAGTCAGGTCTTATCGATGCGGTCAAGGCGTCGACCATGACGGTCAAAAAGGCCGAGCAGTTGACCCTGGAGATCATCCAGGAATATTGCAAGCCCAAGAAGGCACCGCTTTGCGGCAACTCGGTGCACCACGACCGGAGGTTCCTCCTGAAGTATATGCCGAAGATCGACGAGTATCTTCATTACCGGCACGTGGATGTGAGTTCTCTCAAGGCGCTTATTGCGCGTTGGTATCCGAAGGACAAGGAGCCGCCCAAAGGGAAGTCACACCGGGCCCTGTCCGATATCCGGGAATCGATCGCGGAGCTCAAGTTCTACCGGGAGCGGTATTTTAAGTAGCGCTCCAAGATGCCAAGAGAGCGAATGATCGGCGGGAACGTGAGGCTGAATATCCAGAAGGCGATGTTTCGCTTCCCAGCATTTCTGGAGCTATCAACTTTAGAAAAGAAATTCTTTTATGCAGAAAGAATCTAAAAAATCCGCGCAGAACATCATCGCCCTTGTCTATGATTTTGACGGGACGCTTTCACCCGGCAATATGCAAGAACAGACGATCTTCAAGTCCTACGGGATCGATAAAAAGAAATTTTGGGCAAGATCTCAGTTGCTAGTGACGCGTCGTGGCTACGAAAAAACGCTGGCTTACCTCAAGCTTCTGATCGATGGCCCGGTCTTTAAACGACGTCCCCTGACTCAGCGCAAGCTTAAGGAGTTGGCGACTCGGGTTCCTTATTATCCCGGAGTAGACGAGGGGTACTTCGATCAGCTGAACGCGTTCATGCAGTCCCTTCCGGAAGTTCGCGAAGCGGGGATCACTCTTGAGCACTACATCATTTCCAGTGGATTGAAGGAGCTCCTCGACGGCGTCTCCATCGGGAAGTATTTCAAGAAGGTTTACGCCTGCGAATATGATTTTCAAAAAGGCCGGCCCGTTTTTCCGAAGCTTGTCATCAACGATACGAATAAGACTCAGTTTCTTTTTCGCATCAACAAGGGCAAGCTCAAGCTGAGCGAAAGCATTAACGAGCATATGCCGGAGGCCGAAAGGCGCATTCCGTTCCGGAATATGATCTATATCGGGGACGGGATCACGGACGTGCCTTCCATGACCGTGACCCAGAAGGCGGGAGGGAATGCCATTGCGGTTTACGATCCCGCGAGGCGCGTGCCTCAGGACGTAAAAGCGATGGTCGCGGAACATCGCGCGGAGCATTTTGCGCCGGCGGATTTCAGGCCGGACTCGCTTCTCGTTAAAATACTGCACCAGACTCTGAAGAAGATCATCGCCTCGATCGTCTACCGTTCCTCAGCCGAGCGTTCCTCGGACTGGGTCCGACGGCATATGTAGCAGTTCTTGTTTTCTCCGGCCGTTCTTCAGGAAGCAAAACTTTCGATGAACGCAATCCCAATACCAATCAACTTCAACGAAGTTGAAGTTGGGGCTGTCCTCGTCAACCATTTAGAAAATAAAATTTGAGACGAGGGCGGTTCCAATACCCATCAATTTTAACGCAGCGGCACTTGATTCTCTTTCAAGAATGAAGGTAATCAGTGCCGCCCTGATTATCCGTTATTTATAATCGAGAATCAGGGCGGTCATTTCCGCCAGAGAGGTAGCTTGGTTGGTCTTGTTGCGGAGTTGGGCGACATTGGGACAGCCTTTAAAATACCACGCGGCGATCTTCCTGGACTGAAGCACCCCCAGTCTCTCTCCTTCAAATTGGATTTCAAGAGAGATGTGTTTAAGCGCGATCCTTTTTTTTTCCTCGAGCGAAGGCGGCTGCGGCGTGTGGCCCGCGAGAAGAGCGAGGATGTCGGCGTAGAGCCACGGATTTCCGAGGGCCCCGCGGCCAATGGCGATTCCATCACACCCCGTCATTTCCATCATACGCTTCGCGTCTTCGGGGGCGAAAATATCTCCATTGCCGAACACTGGGATCGCGAGGCTTTTTTTGACAAGGCTGATCACACTCCAGTCGGCTTTACCGGAATAGCCCTGGGCGCGTGTTCGTCCGTGGACTGTGACGGCGGAAAGACCCTGCTCTTCCGCGAGACGAGCTATGAGTAGAGCTTCCTTGCCGCTCGGGTCGGTGAATCCTGCGCGCATTTTGACGGTGACCGGGATCCTTTTGACGTTCGCCATGACACTTTGAAATATTTTCAAGGCAAGATCGGGTTTTTGGAGAAGTGCGGAGCCGGCGCCTGGGCTTGTGATCTTGCGCACAGGACATCCAAAGTTCAGATCGAGGACCTCAAAACCCATCGCTTCGATCATAGCAGCGGCTTTTCCCATGGAATTCGGATCGTGACCGACGAGTTGCGCGCCGAGAGGGGAGTCTCCCGGGATCCGGCGGACGAGAGGAAGCGTTCGTTTGTTCTCGCGCGCGAGGGCTTCCGCTGAGATCATTTCCGTGAATGCCAATTCGAGACCGAGTTCTCGCGCGATCAGGCGGAAGGCGATATTCGTGCAATCTGCCATGGGGGACTGGAATACGGGAGTTTTGAGCGTGAATTTTCCAAGTTTGATCATAGAAATGTTTTTGAGATAAATGTAAAGGTCTTGGTAGAAAAATTTTCAGGTCGGGGTATAATACCCGAAATTGGTTTGGCTTGCCCAAGTCTTTATTTTGTTTTATGAAGGGTGACTTGGACTGCACTGATTTCCTTATAATTTTTGGATGATAAATCAAGTGCTTGCCCAAGTCTTTATTTCTTTTGATAATTGGCGACTTGGGCTAACCTGGTTAACCGTTAATCTTTTTAATTTGAGAACTGGGGTTGCTTAAGTCTTTCTCTTAAAGTCGATGAAGGAAGTGCCAAGTTTTCTGGGGTTTTAGATCATCAATGCCGGAATGTTAACTCGAAAGGAAAGGCAAAGGCTATGGCCATGAACGATTCTAGATCCACCCACGCCTCCGAAGATTGGGGCGTGGTGCTCCAGTCGGTTCCTTCCAAGAACAAGCGAGAGATCGTCAAACGCCTTGAGGAGATCTTTGAGGTCGAGAAGCGCGATGCCGAGCAGATCCTGTCAAACATGCCGCTTATCCTTGTGGACAATCTCTCTTTCGGACTTGCCGCGCGTATCAAGAAATTTTTCCAAACCCTCGGAGCCGTCGCGGAAACCACGAACCATGACATGATCAAGAAGAATTGCTTTCAGATCGTTTGGCCGCAGACCCCGGATCTTTCCTTTTTTATGAAAAATGAAACAGGACCTTCGGAAGCGCCTGCTCAGGATAAGAAGGAGAAGACGAAGGGAGGCATATTCCAGTTCCCAGGAAAGAAAACCGTCAGCCATGAGACGAAACCGGAAGAGCCTAAAGTTCGTGAGACGCCGAAGTCTGAAGAATCCAGAGTCCCCGAGGTCCCGAAAGCGGTTGTTCTCGATAAAGATGTTCCTCCCGTTTTGCCTAATATCCAGGCGCCTTTTTTGGGATCCCCGGAAGAGACCCCGGCGATCATTCCGCAGGCAGAACCTTTTCCGGCCAAGCCCGTCGAGGAACCTGCCGCGATCATTCCTTTGCAACCGCTCTTCGAAGAAAAGCCGGCGGATGCTCCCGCGGTTGAAGTGGATACGGAGTGGGAGCGGCGCGCAAAAGAATTGAATGAAAAGCTGAGGAAATTCCATGAAGAGAAACAGGAGCTGCACGTGCAGCACACTGAAGCAGCTGAGAAGACGAAAAATGAATTTCAGCTGAAGCTCGAAGAGGAAATGAAGACGAAGCATGAATATCAGAAGAAGCTCGAAGAGGAAATGCGGGCGAAGGATGAATATCAGAAGAAGCTCGAAGAGGAAAAGCGGGCGAAGGATGAGTATCAAAAGAAGCTCGAAGAGGAAATACGGGTGAAGGATGAGTATCAGAAGAAGCTCGAAGAGGAAAAGAAGAGGAACGATGAGATTGCTAGACTCGCACAAGAAAGTCTTCAAAAGGGGGCCGAGAAGCACGAGGCTCTGACGCGGGATGGGGATGAATGGCGTTCGAGGGCGGAATCTTTGGGCGGAAAAGTGAATGAGCTTGAAACTCATTTAGTCCAAAAAGCCTCTACGGTCGAGCAAATGATGCAACAGATCGAGGAGGAAAAGAAAAAGAGCGAAGAGACTGCCAAGAAGGCCGCTGAAGAACTTCAGAAAGAGGCTGATCGGCGCGAAGCCTTGATGCGGGAAGGTGATGAGTGGCGCGCAAAGGCTGCTTCTTTGGACGAGAAGGTGCGCGAGCTTGAGACGAATCTGATGCAAAAGGCCACCACCGTTGAGCAAATGGCTCAACAGGTCGAGGCTGAAAGAAAAAAGAGCGGCGAAGGCGCCAAGGCCTATGAAGATCTTCAAAAAGAGCTCCAGCGGCACGAAGCTTTGGTTCGGGAAGGTGATGAGTGGAAGTCCAAAGCCGCTGCTTTGCACGAGAAGGTGCGCGAGCTTGAGACGAATCTGACGCATAAATCTTCCGCAGTCGAACAATTGATCCAACAAAAAGACGATATTTCCCAGAAGTCGGAGCGAGTGGTGTCGGAAACTCAACGTGAGATCTCGACTCTCCGGAACCGCGAGGAAGAACTTTCCAGAAAGGTCGAGGCTTTGGAAGGGGATCTTAGGGAGATGACGGAGTCCCTGAAATTCCGTGACAACGCGCTCGCTCAATTCGAAAAGCAGATCATGGAGCTTGCCGAAAAAGCGCAAGGGTACGAATCGATGCGCCAGGAGCACGCGCAACTTGCTCGCGAACGAGCGACGATCCGGCAGGAATATGACGCGAAGCTTGTCGATCAAGAGGTCCGGTTGGCCAAGTATGAGGAAGAGCATCGCCGCTACCGGAGTCGTGTGGACCGGAAAAATGCTGCTGCGGCACGAGAGCTCGGCGAGTGGATCCGCGGGATCGATACTGTTCGGCAAGGTCTTCAGAAATTGATACTATTTCTCGGGAGCGAGGCTGTGGTGCTTGATAGCGAGAAAAAATCCAATCTGAAATCTCCGCTGACCCGAGGTCCAGATTCCCCAACCTTCGATATGGACTAGCCTTGTCTTACATTCTGTTCTTAAAGGGCGACAAGTCTTGCCCCAATCTCAGCGGTGCTTCGATTGATTGGTATTGGGACCCCTTTGTTAAAATTGATAAGAATTGGGACTAAGCTTCTTTGTAAATCGACAGCGAAGGAAGGGGCGTCCGCGAATGTTCGTGCATCGCAGTAGCGCGATTCCTTCTTGCTTCTATCCGCTATGAATATCGGGACTGAAGAGATGCGGAAGATCGAACACTCCGCATTCCGTGATTGTGGCATGCCGAGTCTCCTCCTTATGGAAAACGCCGGACGGAGCGTCAGCGATATCATTTCGCTGAAATATAAACCCTGCAGGGTTCTGATCTTTTCAGGAAAAGGGAATAACGGCGGCGACGGGTTCGTCGTGGCGAGACACCTTTTCAATCGCGGCTATTCCGTGTATGTGGTTCTTATGGAGAACCCTGCGGGACTTCCTACGGACTCTCTCCTGAATTTCTCCATCCTCAAAAAAATGGGCATTCCCTGGGCTCAGCTAGGGGAGGTTTCTGATGAGGAACTTTCCGATCAACTTAATAAAACGGAGTTGGTGGTCGATGCTATTTTTGGCATTGGGATCCATCGTGCCGTAAGTGGTTCTTTTTTGAGGGCTATTCTCGCGATCAATGGTAGCCGGCGGCCAGTCGTGAGCATCGATGTTCCTTCCGGACTGGATGCGGATACCGGACAGGTCCATGGAGTTGCTGTGCGGGCGACAATGACGGTCACGCTAGCTTTGCCCAAGACTGGACTTTTTGTCGGCGAGGGACCTCAGTGCGCGGGAGAAATCGAAGTCGCGGACATCGGTATCCCTAAAAAACTACTTGCGCCGTATTTAAAGTAAGGTTTGTCTTGATAATGACTTACGCCTTTTTTGGGGGAGGCTTGGAGTCAATGTTTGAAGCTTGACACTCCCAATGCTTTCTGATAGAAACACGCGTCTTTATTATTGAACGGTCTTCCGAAAAAAGATATTTCCAGAAGAGGTCCTGTGCGATCCTTGAGGCGTTTTCCGGATTGGTTGCGGCGTTCGCTGCCCGAGAATTCTTCGCAGAAGACCCATGCCATTTTGGACAAATACAAGTTGAACACCGTGTGTCGCGCCGCCATGTGTCCGAACAGTCATGAATGTCATGCCGAGGACACGGCGACTTTTATGATCCTGGGCGGTACATGCACCCGGCGGTGCGGTTTTTGCGCCGTGCCGAATGGTTCGGGCGAAAACCTTCGCAGTGATGAACCAGAGCGTGTGGCATTCGCAGCGAAGGAATTGGGATTGCGTTATGTCGTGGTGACGTCGGTGACCCGGGACGATCTCGAGGATGAAGGCGCCGGGCATTATGCCTGTACCGTGAGGGCTGTCAAACGAGAGATTCCCGAATCGCGGGTGGAGGTCCTGACCCCAGATTTCCATTCCCGGGAAGAGTTGGTTCGTTGTGTGGTGGATGCGGGCCCCGAGGTTTTTAACCATAATCTTGAGACGGTGGAACGGTTGCAGCGCGTGGTCAGGCCCCAGGCGAATTATCAGTGCTCGCTCAAAACGCTTGAGATCGCCAAAAGATTGGCGCCGAAGAGGATCACGAAGAGCGGTTTGATGTTGGGACTCGGGGAAACGGTCCCGGAGATCCTCGAGACGGGCCGGCATCTCTTATCGGTGGGGGTGAGTATGATGACGCTAGGTCAATATCTACAACCGACACTCCAAAGTTTGGAAGTTCAAGAGTATGTCTCGCCTGAGAAATTTCAGGACCTGGCTCGGAAGCTGAGAGCCATGGGTTTTGAAAAAGTCTTGGCGGGTGCGTATGTGAGGAGTTCTTATCACGCCCGGGAGACATTCTCGGGTCTCGGTGAAGCTCAGACGAGTGGAAATACCGAGACCTGCACGGGCATTTAATCCTGTTCTCTGTATTATTAATTTGGGGGTTAACAGTACTGCCCAAGTCTTTATTTCTTTTACGAATGGCGACTTGGGCTGCACTGACTTTAATTTAAATCAAGGGTAGTCAGTGCTGCCCCAATCTCAACTTTGTTTCGATCGATAAGAATTGGGACTGCACTGATTTCCGATTATTTTTTATAAATGAAAATCAAGTGCTATACCGCATGCCCTAAATTTAAATATGATGCGGTATCGGGAAAGGAGAGGACGGCAATGTTTGAAGTGTTGGCCAAGGGGTTGGGGAAGAATGTGGATGAAGCGATGGTCAAGACCTGGCTTTTTCAAGAAGGGGACGAGGTCGCCGAAGGGGATGATCTTGTGGAGCTTGCGATCGAAGATTCGGTGGTGATGATCACCGCGCCGGCGACGGGGGTTCTGGCAGAAGTCTGTTTTGATGATGGGGATACCGTTCAGCGAGACGAAGTCCTTTGTATTATTGATGACGAAGAAGGCGGGTTGGGCCATGATGAGGATGAGGACGAATCTTAGTCCCCATTCTTATCAGTTTTAACGAAGGGGTCCCAATGCCAATCAATCGAAGCGCAGCTGAGATTGGGGCAAGCCTTGTCGCCCTTTATGAACAGAATGTAAGGCAATGCTAGGCTAGGATGTTCGGGAACTTTTTGTGGGAAAAGGATCATTAGCATTTTAATATGACTGAAATCTTGAAACTTAAAAGCCCCGCCGATTTTATCGGAAAACAAGGGAACGGCGTAATTAGTTTTGGCTCAGGGCAACCGGACTTGCCTCCTCCTCCGGAAGCTTTCCAGGGTATTGATCTTACGCGCGATTTGCGTTATGGACTCATTCAGGGGGAGGTCAAGCTGCGTGAAAGTCTGGCCCGGGAATATCCCGGTTCTACTGCGGATAATTTCGTTATCACGAACGGAGCCTCTGAGGCCCTTGACCTTATTTTTAGAGGGTGGTCCAAAGGTGAGAAGGTGTTGCTCCCCCGGCCGTATTATTACTCCTATCTTCCGATCATCGAGTTGGCGGGCATGGTTCCTGTTTTTACGGATCTTGTGGACGGTCGGATCGATCTGGATGATTTTAATAGAAAGATTAAGGATTGCCGCGCCGTTTTGATCAACTCGCCATCGAACCCGACCGGAAGGGTCGAGGCGATCGAGACGTTGAAGGAGATCGAGCGAATCACCCAAAAACTTGGCGTTTATGTCGTTTCCGACGAGGTCTATAAAGATCTTATTTATGAGCGCGAAAATTATCACATTAAGGGCGATCATGTGATCACGGTCAATTCTTTCTCAAAAACTTATTGTATGTGCGGTGTTAGGGTCGGATATCTTTGGAGTTCTGACAAAAAGATCGTCGAGAATATCTGCGAGATGAAGACGCACACGTCGATGAACACGAATCTGGTGGGGCAGGATATGGCACTTTCCGCGATGAGAGCTCCCAAAGAATATATCGCGAAACAGCAGCAGATATGGCGCGAGCGCCGGGATTATATCTACAAAGGTTTGGTAGACATCGGCTTTGACCTTTGGAAGCCGGAGGGCGCGTTCTATGTGCTCCCGAAATGCAAGAATGCTAGGGAGTTTCTGTCCGTTCTCTATAATGATTTCAAGGTTATTACATATCTTGGAGAATGGTTTGGAGCCCCCGACAGGATCCGCCTCAGTTACGCCCTCGATATCAGTCAAATTGAAGAGGGGCTCCGCCGCATCCGGAAAGCTATGGAAAAGGTCTCGGTGCTCTGACCCCATTTTGAAGGCGTCTTGAAGATTCACCGTTATCGACCATCCCTGAATATGCGAAATAGTTCCCTGAAAAAATCAAAAGCAATACGGCAGTCGTCCAACTCACCCATCGGCGTTTTTGATTCGGGCCTTGGAGGACTGACCGTTGTTCGTGAATTGCGTCGGCGCCTTCCCGCGGAAGAGATCCTGTATTTGGGCGATCTGGCCCACCTTCCTTATGGGACGAAATCCAACGACGAGATCCGAAGGCTATCGACCGACTGCGCGCGCTTTCTCCTGAAAAAGAAGATCAAGGCGCTTGTGATCGCCTGCAATTCCGCTTCGAGTGTCGCCTTCCAGTATCTTTCCGAGATGTTGCCGGTCCCGGTCCTGGATGTGATCAGCCCCGCGGTGGAGGAAGCCCTGCGGCAAACGCGTAACTCCCGTGTCGGGGTGATCGCCACCTATGCCACGATCGAGAGTGGAAGCTATGCCCGGAGCCTCGAAGCGCGATCGCCTGACGCGGAGTATTTTTTAAAACCCTGCCCGCTTTTTGTGCCTCTCGCGGAAGAAGGTTGGCTCGACGGTCCTGTGGCTCTTGAAGCCGCGCGAAAATATTTGATCCCCATCAAAAAGAAAAATGTGGATACGCTGATCCTCGGGTGCACGCACTACCCCTTGCTCGAAAAAGTGATCGCCAAGGTGATGGGGCCTCGAGTGAAGCTTGTGGATTCCGCCGCTCCTACTGCGCTTCGATTAAAAGCGCTGCTTCACGAAAAGGGTATTCTTTGTACGCAAGCACGCCGTGCTCCGCTTCAGATCTTTGTGACAGACCATGTTCGTAATTTCACGCGCATTGGAGAGTCTTTCCTTGGTGAAAAGCTGAAGATCGTCAAGCTCGTTAAAGTCTCATGAAAAAAGCCATTTGCCTTCTTTCCGGAGGACTGGATTCGGCGGTGAGTCTTTATGTCGCTCGTTCCGAGGACTACAGCCCCATCGCTTTGTCGATCGAATACGGCCAACGGCATCTGAGGGAGATTTCGGCTGCCCGCAATGTGGCGAAAAAACTCGGGATCCCTCACTATGTGTCCGAGGTGGATATGCCGTGGAAGGGCAGCGCGTTACTGGATGGCGGGATCGACCTTCCCAAAGGGCGCGATGAGAAGGTCATGTCTGGAGAGATCCCGGTCACGTACGTGCCGGGGAGGAACAGCATCTTTCTTTCCATGGCGATATCCTGCGCCGAAGCCGAAAAGGCCCAGGCGGTCTTTTTTGGGGCCAATGTGCTGGATTACAGCGGTTATCCTGATTGCCGTCCGGAGTACATCGAAGCGTTCGGCGATGCGGTGACGCTCGGAACCCGGGACGGGGTGAGCGGTCGCAAGGTGGAGATCAAGACTCCGCTGATTCGTCTTACCAAAAAAGATATCATTCTGTGGGGACAAAAACTTGGCGTTCCATTTGAATCGACCTGGTCCTGCTATTCCGGAGGCACAAAACCTTGCGGCAGTTGTGATTCCTGCATTTTGCGTGCCAAGGGTTTTCGCGAAGCCGGGATCCTCGATCCGCTGCTTGCTTCATGACACGTTCTCTGACTGAGAAGCGGGCACAGATCACCGAAATATTCTCCTCACTCCAGGGCGAAGGTCCGCGGATGGGTGAGCGGCATCTATTTATCCGGTTCGAAGCGTGCCACATGAATTGCGCCTATTGCGATGAGGCCGGTAAATCCGCAAAAACGATGTCGGTCGCGGATGTTCTCCGAGAAGTGGCCAGACTCGAGAGATGTTCAGGGCCGCACGTCTGTGTAAGTCTTACGGGCGGGGAGCCGCTTCTTTATGCGGATTTTTTGAAGCCCCTTTACCGGGCGCTTAAGAATAGAAAATATCGCGTGCTTCTTGAGACGAGCGGTATTTTGTGGCAGCAGCTATCGAAGGTTATCGACGGATGTGATGTGATCGCCATGGACCTGAAGCTTTCGAGTGTCACGGGTCAAAAAGGATTTCTCGCGGAGCACAGGAAATTTCTCAGGCTCGCGAAAAAAAAAGAGATCTACATCAAGGTTGTGATCTCCCGGGACGTTAACAAACGCGAATACATAGAGCATCTTCATATGGTCGCGGAGGTGGCGCCGAGAACGCCGGTTTTTTTACAACCACTGAGTGTTAAGAAAAGAGCTTATCCGGACCTTGGGCTTATGCGGTTTTTGGATGAATTGCAACGAATCGGGGCGAAACGGCTCACTGACGTCCGCGTCGGGATCCAGCTCCACAAATTACTGAATATCCGCTAGGAGGAATATCATGAGGGTCGATCAGAGGAAAAGTAATGAACTTCGTAAAGTGACCGTACGTACGAAATATCTCAAAAATGCTCATGGGTCTTGTTTGATCGAGATGGGAGATACCAAAGTCCTGTGCTCGGCAACGGTGGAGGAAAAGGTCCCGTTTTTCTGCAAGGCTGAAGGCAAAGGGTGGGTCACGGCTGAATACGGTATGATCCCGGCTTCGTGTAACGAGCGCATTACGCGCGAAGCTTCGAAAGGAAAACTGTCAGGGCGCACGCAAGAGATCCAGCGGTTGATCGGTCGCAGTCTGCGTTCGATCGTGGACCTTAAGAAGCTTGGTGAACGCACGATCTGGCTCGACGCGGACGTGATCCAGGGGGATGGCGGGACGCGCACGGCTTCGATCACAGGGTGTTATATCGCGCTTGAGCATGCCGTACGGAAACTTATCGCGGACGGGAAACTCAAGGAAAGTCCCGTCCTGGATTCTGTGGCGGCGGTCAGCGTGGGGGTGGTAGGCGGGACTCCGGTACTCGATCTTTGTTATGTCGAAGATTCCAAAGCCGAAGTGGATATGAATGTCGTGATGACCGGTTCCGGGAAACTTGTGGAGGTTCAGGGGACGGCCGAGGGAGCGCCTTTCACGGAAGCGAAACTTCTTCAAATGCTCAAGCTCGCCAAAAAAGGGATCCACGAACTTTCAGGGGTCCAGAAAAAACATATTGGCGCATGACCACCAAGCTTTTGCTGGCCACAGCGAACCTGAAAAAACTCAAAGAGATCCAGGAGATCCTGAGCGATCTTTCCGTCGAGTGTTTGACGCTTCGCGATTTTCCGGATATCAGGGAAGTTGAAGAGACCGGCCGGACTTTCGAGGAAAACGCTGGGATCAAGGCGTTGGGCTATGCCGAACAGACGGGGCTTATGACCTTGGGAGAGGACTCGGGAATCTGCTGCGAGGCCCTGGACGGGGCGCCGGGGGTTTTTTCCGCGCGTTTTTGTGGGGAATCCAGGAGTGATGACGCGAATAATTCGAAGTTGCTCGCGATGATGAACCATGTGCCGCAGGGGCGGCGCGCGGCTTATTATGAATCTTCCATTGCGCTTGCCGAACCGGGAAAGCTGATCGGAGTGGTCAAAGGGCAGGTGCACGGACAGATCGCTCGCGGACTGAGCGGAAGCGGGGGGTTTGGTTATGATCCGCTTTTTTTCTATCCTCCCTTTGGCAAGACATTCGGTGAAGTTTCTGCTGAGATGAAACACAGCGTTTCTCACCGCGGGCAGGCTCTTGGGAAATTCCGGACACTTCTTCAGGATTATCTCAAACGAGCCTGATCTTTCGAATCGTTCCACTCCCGGAGAAGGGGATCTATCTGGATGGAGGGGTGTCAGGAATTTGTTTTTTAGGGCTTTTGACCTTGAACTAGGGGGCGACCTCCCCTATAATCCTCGCAATTCATCCCTTCCGTGGTAAGTTCATGACGCGATTTTTCATATATGCGCGGTTAGTTCAGTTGGTTAGAACGCTTCCTTGACATGGAAGAGGTCAGAGGTTCGAGTCCTCTACCGCGCAAGCTTCCTAAATTAATTTTTGACAAAAGCTTGGAAGGTAGAGGACGAGAAGTGAGTC
>JAZDJU010000122.1:0-15676 GCA_043803685.1 Candidatus Omnitrophota bacterium | reverse complement strand
GGGAAAGATTTTTTTACATTTTTTGATTTCGCTTGTTGCCATATCGGTTCTCTTTTGGTATATTAACGCCGTTCCCCATCCGGTCGTACCAAATGTTTGACAGGGTTTGTAGCGCTATATTTATCTCTACTGGTTTATAATTATTTTATACATCGACTAGCGCGTAAGAGTAGGTTGTTGTTTCCCTGAGTAAGAACGACTTAAATAAGGACCGGACAGATGGCCTTGGCGCGTCATAAGAAAGTCAGGACGATCAAGAAAGAGCCTGTCTCAAAGGCACAAGGTACCACCTCTTCCAAAAAAACAGCGGCCAAATCGGTCGCGACAAAACTTAAGCGGGTCCCCGTCACCAAACGATCTGCTTCGGTCCTTTCAAAGAAGAAGATTCTTCCGTTGCCCCCTGAGGTTTGGGTGGCTCCTCCTAAAATGGAAGTTCCACAGCGTCAGGAAATGTCGCGTGAGCTTCCCGACAACTATGGCGACAATCAGATCTACCTTCTCGTTCGCGATCCGTATTGGATTTATTCTTATTGGGAGATCCAGGAAGACCACCAGAAACATAATCTTGCGACGCTAGGCGGAAGTTGGGAAAGCGTAGTGACTGTTCTCCGCATCTATGACACCTCTGAAGGGAAGAAGATCCCTTCTTTTTCTGATATCGTGCTCCAGAATATGGTCCGGAGCTGGTACATCAATACTCAGCCCAACCACAGCTATTTCGTCGAGATCGGTCTCCTGCATAGCGATGGCCGTTTTATCTGTCTCGCGCGTTCCAATCATGTGACCACTCCCAGGTCCGGAATGTCTGAGATCATCGATGAACAATGGATGTCGGTCGATTTTGACAAGATGTACGCTCTCTCGGGAGGGTTTCAGGTCGGCACCAGTTCTGCGGACTTGCGCAAGCTCATGGAAGAACGGTTCGCGAACGCGATCACTTCGGGTTCCGGGGCCGGCGCGGTCTCTAGCCTCTCGAGTCCGGTCAAGATCAAAGAGCGCGGTTTTCGTTTTTGGCTCGAATGTGAGATTATTGTCTACGGTGGCACAGAACCGGACGCCAAAGTCACCATGCAGGGAAGACCCGTCCAGCTCCGGCCGGACGGCACCTTTACGTTTCGTTACGGACTTCCCGACGGAAAATTCATCTTTGACTGTCATGCCGAATCCGCGGATGGCATCGAAGAAAGAGTGATCACTCCGATCGTGAGCCGCAAGACAGAAAGGCCCGCACCTGTCTTCAAGGCAGGAAAGCACGCCTAGCGATGGAAAAAGGTTTTCTTTCCTTAGTTCTCCACGCGCATCTCCCCTTCATCCGTCATCCTGAACACGAGTACTTCATGGAAGAGGCCTGGCTTTACGAGGCCATCACCGAGACCTACATTCCTCTCATCCATATGTTCGAAGGTCTGGAACGGGATCGAGTTCCCTGGCGGCTGACGATGTCGCTGACCCCTTCGCTTATGTCCATGCTTCGGGATGAGCTCCTTCAGAATCGCTACTTGAAGCACCTGGATAAATTGATCGAGTTGGCCAATAAAGAGATCGAGCGCACGCGCTTTCAGCCCGAGTTTCACGAAACTGCCCTCCATTATTATTGGGAATTTACGCGCGCGAAGAACACTTTCGCGGACCATTATCACAAGGATCTCACGCAGGCCTTCCGGAAATTCCAGGATCACGGGCATCTCGAGATCATCACTTGCGCCGCAACCCACGGTTTTTTGCCCCTGATCAGCCGCAATGAGGGGACCGTTCGCGGGCAGATCAAGACCGCGGTGGATCTTTATGAAAAGGTGCTCGGTCGCCGCCCTCTCGGGATCTGGCTTCCCGAGTGCGGTTATTATCCGGGCGTGGACAAGTACTTGAAAGAGCAGGGGATCCGCTATTTTCTGACCGATACGCATGGCGTGCTACATGCCTCACCCCGTCCCAAGTATGGGGTTTTTGCGCCGATCTTTTGTCCGAGCGGGGTGGCTGCGTTCGGGCGTGACGTGGAATCTTCCAAACAGGTTTGGTCGGCCATTGAAGGATATCCGGGCGATCCTGATTACCGGGAGTTCTATCGCGACATCGGTTTTGAGCTGGATTTCGATTATATCCGTCCCTATATCTCTCCCGACGGTCTGCGCATCAACACCGGAATCAAGTACCACCGCATCACAGGAAGCACCGATGCGAAACAGCCGTATGTGCGCCAGTGGGCCATGCAAAAGGCAGCGAGTCACGCTTCGAATTTCATGTTCAATCGCGAGAAGCAGGTGGAATATCTCCATGACTTCATGGGCCGGAAGCCGCTGATCGTGGCTCCCTACGACGCGGAGCTCTACGGGCACTGGTGGTATGAGGGACCGGAATTCCTGAACTTTTTTGTGCGGAAGGCTGCCTTCGATCAAAAGACGTTCCGCTTGATCGCGCCCTCTGATTATTTTAAGGAATATCCTGTCAATCAGGTTTCCACGCCGTGTTTTTCAAGTTGGGGCTGGAAAGGGTACAGCGAGACCTGGTTGTGCAACTCCAACGACTGGATCTATCGTCATCTTCATAAAGCATCACTACGCATGAGCGAGATGGCTGAAAAATTCAGGGGACAGAACGGGACCGTTGGCCGGGCGCTCAAACAAGCGACTCGCGAGCTTTATCTCGCGCAGTCAAGCGATTGGGCCTTTATCCTGCATACCGGCACGGTGGTGCCTTACGCCGTGAAGCGCACGAAGGAGCACCTCCTGAATTTCACGAGGATCTATGAAGAGATCATGAATAACCGTCTCGATGAAGGCTGGCTCAGGGAGTTGGAGGGTAAGAACAATATTTTCCCGGAAGTCGATCACGAGGTTTTTTAGGCGAAAAGCATCATTAATATCATTTCAAAATCAGAGAGGGAATGAACATGCAGGAACAGTATTACGGGATCGGGGAAACGGCAGGCAAGATCTATAAAACACTGGAGCAAAAAGGGGAGATGACCCTGGCGAGGCTCCTTAAAGAGGTTGGGACGGACGAAGCCCTTTTTTATCAGGCTATCGGTTGGCTTGCCCGCGAGAACAATATCAACTTCGGCAAGGTCGGCAAGATCGTTAAAGTATCCCTTCTGAAGGCTTAGGTTTTTAGAAGTAAACGCGGTCTTATTAAGGCGTGGAAGACAGCATATCTTCCACGCCTTTTTTGTCTCATGGAATCAGTGTTTGTTCCCTGGGTTCCTGCATAAGCCCTATTTGGGATGTTTGTAGCTCATGACTTAAGTCTTTGGCTCTTTCCACCGATACTCAAAGCGTACTGGGATCAGGTTCAGGTTCGTGGCGCGCTTTTCATGTTGAGGGCGGGAAACCATGGGGACTTTCCGGTCAAACCTTTTTCGGTTGGCATTCTCGGGAGCGGTTATTTTTGGGAGTCTGCTCTCTCTCGGAGCTTCTTTTGCTCCTTTGATCCCTTTCACATCCCAAGTCCTTGATCCTTCGGAATGGCACCATGCCTTCCTGACAGCAGTAAAGGTTCCGGATCTTTCGAGCGCAAGGCCCATACTTTCTCGCGGTAAAACGTTGGATCGCCTTGAAGAATGGGTCCAGACGCATCGCGCGGTCTCCGTTTCCGTTTAAGATTCTCTGGAATTTCCTCTAAAAAAAGCCATAATGCCCACTATGTCCTATCGCTTTGTATGCAATCACTGCGGGAAAAAATTCGAGCTGGAAACGCCTGAAGCCAAGGAGTGCCCTGGTTGTTTCTGGAGCTCCTCCGTCAAAAGGGAAGACGCTTTGCTTTCCGGAAAGAAGGGCATTTTCCAGTCATCTCCAACGACTGCGCGCGCACCCGACCGCAAGGTTGTCGCCGGCAGTTTGAAGTATCTTCTGCGAGTGCTACTTATCGTGGCGACCCTGGCGGTGGCCGGCGTCTTGGCCTATAAGGCTTACCGGATGTTCCAGTCTTCTCCTGCGCAGAGCTGGAAGGTCTTTTCGATCAAACCGCCGGACGATTCCCGGAAGCCCGAAAAACAGGTGGCCGATCCGGAGACGTTGCTTTCGCAACAGGAGAAAGCCATCCTTTCCCGCGAAATATCGATCCCCAAAAAGCGCACACCGGACCCCGGGGAAGAGGCGATCTTAAGGAAGTCCGTTTCTTTCCAGACCGGGTGGATCGAGAAATTGCCGTCCCCCGTGTGGACGCTTGAACAATATCAAAAGATGATCGCGGATCAGGAAGCGTTCTATAAAATGCCTTTCGCGAGAAGTTATAAGAAAAAACTGGAGGAGCTGTTCAAAACCCAGTATTTGGCAGCCGCGGACGCGTTCACCAAGGGAGACGCTCTGGCGGCCCGGAACCTCTGGGTCGGATCTCTGGCATTCCCGCTATATTCCACGGATTTGAAAAAACACCGCGCTGTGGCGCTTACCATGCTTCGGCCTTTTATCAACGATACTCTTTCCAAAGTGAGCGCTATGAATCAAAGTCTTGTGGACCGTGGCAAAAAACTCAAGGAGCAAGCTTTGAGCGTGAAGTATCAGGAACTTACCGCGCTGATCGTTCAAAAGAAATGGGAAGAGGCGCTCGTCGCGATCGATCAGCTGGCTGGGGAGGTCGATTCGTTGCGCAAGAATGGAGTGCCGCAGGAAGCGCCTCCGACTTACCCGGCATCCTTCGGTACGATCGACGCGGATCTTCAGCGGCCGCTGATGGACCTGATGTCGCCGAGTCCTTCTTCCACGGCTGATCTCCAACCACTCCAACAGGACCTGGTTGAAAAGAAAGAAACGATCGAGCCATTAACCGAGGCCTATTTGAAAAAAGCCTCTGCGCTCTATCAGTCGGCCCTGGAGTTGATCCGCGAAAAGAAATGGCAGGAGGCGATCCAGGTGTTGGGGGCGATTCAAGGGCCGCAAGCGTTCCAGCAGGACGCGGCAGAAAAAGTCGCGATCCTCGGGAAAATAGGCGGACGGGTGCTTGAATCGTCCGGGAAAACAGGTTAAGCTTCGGGGAAACGTTATGAGTCGCGAGGCGATGGGGTTGGGGGTTATCCGGACAGCGCGAAGCGTTTATGCGCTTGTGGCGGATATGGCCGCGGCCACCCAGATCGTCAAGTGCGCTTCCGGGCTTCATGTCGGGGTAAGGAATTTTGATCATGCGGAGAGATTGATCGCGCAGGCCTTGGTCGAAAAGCCTTTCCTGGTGATCCTCGATTTTGAAAAACGTGAGGGTGAGGCTTTTCGGGTACTCAACGAGTTGCACCATAATGCCGATTTAAAGGGTGTACCCGTCGTGGGATTCGTGACGCAGGCCAAAGTGGCGACAAAACCTGAAGCCGAGAAGGCGGGTTGTTTACGGGTCTATATGAAAACGGAGTTCGGTAGGGAATTGCCGGACCTGATCGCGAGGTATGCCGTATGATTTTTCATGTGGGGCATGATCTTCCTGTCAAAGAAACCAAGGCGCTGAATTGGGACGCTTCGGCTTTCACGCCGGAAGAGGTGCGTATTGTCAAAAAACAGATCCGCAGGAACATGGCGGTGATCGACGAGCATATCCGTCGCATTGATCTTTTTGTGAACCATGAATGCCATGCGTCGCGCGCGGGGTTGATCGCCCAGTTGCGGGATCGTCTTGAAGTTTTAATGGAAGAGAACGACACTTTTCGTAAATCTCTGTGGAAGCAATACCAAAACCTAGGAGCGAATCTGATATGAGCCGGCGCGTTACGACCCTGATCCTCGGCGGTGGACAGGGGAAGAGATTGTTCCCGCTTACGAGTTATCGTTCCAAACCCGCCGTCCCGATCGGCGGTAAATACCGTTTGGTGGATATCCCGATCTCGAATGCCATCAATTCGGCCCTCCGGCGTATCTTCGTTCTGACGCAATTTAATTCCGCCTCGCTTCACCGGCATATCCACCGGACTTATCCCTACGAGGCGTTCACCAAAACGAGCGTGGAACTTCTCGCGGCCGAGCAAACGACTGAGAACACGGACTGGTTCCAAGGGACCGCGGACGCGGTCCGGAAATGCCTGCCGCACTACCATACGGAGGCCACGGATGTTTTTCTGATCCTCTCCGGGGATCATCTTTACCGGATGAACTATAGGGAGATCCTGGGATTTCATGAAATGCAACGGGCGGACGTAACGGTCGCGACCGTGCCCGTGCCGGAGCGTCTTGTCAAAGGGTTTGGCGTTATGAAACTCAAGAAAGACGGCCAGATCACGGATTTTCTTGAAAAGCCCACCAAGAACGATGATGTGGAGTCGTACGCGATGCCCAAACCCCTTTGCGATCTTCATCGCGTGAAGGCCAAGGGCCCCATGTATCTCGCGTCGATGGGGATCTATGTTTTTAACCGGGACGTTCTTTTGGATGTGCTTTCCGGGAACGAAAAGGATTTCGGTAAAGAGATCATTCCGAAGGCGATCAAGAACTACAAGGTCTTCGGACACGTGTTCACGGATTATTGGCGCGATATCGGGACGATCGGGAGTTTCTATGAGGCGAGCCTTGAACTCACGAATACCAATCCGCCGTTCAGCTTTCTTTCACAAGAAGGACGAATTTTCACCCGCGCCAGGTTCCTGCCGCCTTCCAAGATCCTCGGTACGGAGTTAGACCATGTTATGATGTCGGAGGGTTGTCTTTTGACGGGTGCCAAGATCCATCATTCGGTCGTGGGCTTGCGTTCGGTGGTGGGGACGGGGACCGTGATCAAAAAAAGCATTCTCATGGGAAATGACTATTACGAATGGCCCGATCCATCCCAGGACTACCGGATCGGGGTCGGAAAGAACTGCGTGATCGAGAACTGTATCATCGACAAGAACGTGTCGATCGGGGACGGCGTCAGCATTACGAACGCCAAGGCCGTCGATGAAAAGGATGGCGATCATTATTATATCCGTGATGGGATCGTGATCATTCCCAAGGGTGTTCACATTCCTTCGGGGACGAAGATTTAATGTTGTTTAGAGCGGCCCGGAGCATTTCCGGATTCAAGAGTGATTAGGTGAGGATTATGGATGTAAGATGTTTGAGGCGGCTGATCGGTTTGAGTTTTTGCTGTCTCGTTTTTTCCTCTTTGTTCTCTTCTCGCGTAATGGCCCAACAGGGAAGCGACTCTGAGGGCTATGGGCAAGAAGCTCCCGCGTCGCAAGCCCAGGCTACCTTGGCGTCTCTTTTCGGCCGGGGCGCCAAAATGCCGTCTGTCCCACATCCCAAAGGGACGATCGCGCTTCCCAGTTTTGACAATTCGAGGATGACGATCGATGAAGGATCTTTACCTGGGATCCAGAAGCAAAAAAAGTAAGACTGAAGAACAAAGACCCAAGACTTAAGTCAGTAGCTTTAGCGGCCCGTCTCAAAATCCCAAAGAGCTTGAAATCCCAAAGGCTTTCGACTTAGTACTGGTATTTGGTCTGCCCAAGTCTTTATTTCTTTTCATGAATGGCGACTTGGACTGCACTGATTCCCGACCATTTTTTTAATGAAAATCAGGTGCTGTCGTCTCAGGTCTGAGATTTAGTGGTTCGCTTTTTCTAGCTTGAGGAGGGCGAATGTTGCGAAGATGATGTTCCCGCCCCAGGCGCTCAGGAAAGGAAAGAATTTCCCGGCTTTTCCCATCGCGAGAAAGACCGCGTCGCTCACATGAAACGCGAATACGGTGGCGGCGCACATCAGGACACTCATGGCGAGTGCCTTGCGGTTCCGGACGGTCCCCAGGAAGGGGATGGCGATCAACAGCATGACGAGCCCTTTCCAGGGCGCAGCCATACGGCTGTAAAGATTAACTTGCTCGGCGTAAACCGGAATGCCGTTCTCTTTAAGCTTATCGATCGTGTATTGAAGTTCGTGGTAAGAAAGAAAAGCGCTGTCGCTTGTCGTGTTAATGAGGTCCCGGGGCGTGATCGTGACGTCCGGATAACTTTTTTTGGGGATGATCATGGGTTTCCCGAGGACATCTCCCTGGACGTCGGTTTGATATTCCGTGATCCCTTCAAAGGACCACTGGTCCCCGGTCCAAGAACCCTTTTGAGCGAAGATCTTTTGTGCAGTGTGGTGGGTTACGGGATCCAGCCAGATGATGATCGCATCTTCGACGGTTTTAAGCTTCGGGGAAAACTTCCGGAAATAGTAAAGGACGCTGCCGCCGGAGTAATAGGTGACGTTCTTAAAGACTTTCCGGTCTGCATTGGACTTCTTCTTTTCAATATAGATCTCCAGGAGCTCGTTGGCAGTGCGGGAAGTTTTTGGCACCACTCGATCGGCTATGAGGAAGGTGACGATCCCCAGTAAAAGCCCCAGGAAGATCATCGGACGGACAATGGTCAGGATCTTCAGCCCGGCGGCCTTCATGGCCATAAGCTCGTTATGAAGACCTAACTGGACCAGAAGAAAGATGGTCCCGAGCCATATAGCCCAAGCGATGGTCTGGGTAAAAGAGATCGGGATCAGAGAAAAGTAGTAACGAAGCATGATCAAGAGGGGTGTCTTGTTTTTTAAGAGCTCTTCGAGGTTATCGAAGAGGTCGGCCACCAGGATCAGGAAAATTAGTGTGAGCGAGCAGAAAAGGATCGGAAAGATCAATTCCCGCACAAGATACCGGTCCAGGACTTTCAAAAGGGTTTCTCCTTAGAGTTGCACTTACGAAGGCAGCCCCATCCCGCCTTTATGACGGCGGGATGATAAGCATTGGGACAGCCCAAACTTTTCATTTCTTTTTCAAAAAGGTAGTCTGGACAGCCCCATTTTCAACAAGTTGAAATTGATAAGTATTGAGACAGTATCTTATCCGCGCTTGAGATGAATCTCAAACTGTTTTTGCAACAGAGAAGGCGGTGACCTGCTTCTCGTCCTCGTCCTGGGTGGCTTCGGAGGCTGATGTCAGGGATCGCATTTCAACGTCCGTCGCGGTTCTTGCGAGTGCCAGGAAATCCACTCGTTTGGCGCCATGAAGTTTTAAAAGGCGGGCCGCTTCATTCGCGGTCGAGCCGGTGGTGAGGACGTCGTCTAGAAGAAGGAACGCCCGACCCTGGATCTGTCCAGCGCCTTTCAAATTGAAGGAGCCGTAGACGTTGATCGCGCGTTCGATCTGGCTCAACGATGTTTGGCTTGGGCTGGCGTACCGCTTGATCAAAAGGGACCTCTTGACGGGAGGTGTAAGCCAGGGGGCGATCATGTTTGCGAGGACTTCCGCCTGGTTGAAATGTCTCTTCATGAGTTTTAAACGATCAATCGGAATGGGAAGGATGGCGTCGTACCAGAAATCGGAGGTCACGGCCTGCGCGAGTCGGATGGCGCGATCGCGGAATGCCTTTAAAAAATAATCTTTGCGTGCGTATTTGACGCCATGCAGAAGTTCCCTTACAGGAGAGGCGTAAGCGTAAACGGTCCATGTGTGGTCGAGATATTCAAAAGATCCTTCGACCAGTGTTTTTTCCATGGGCCAGGCAAGAGAATCGAGTTTTTCGGCGCAATCCTGGCAGAGGATCCTTTCTTCTAGGTCGAGGCCGACGCGGCACACTTCGCATGCGGCAGGATAGAAAAGACGAATAAAGGCTTCCTTGTAGAGGCGAAACATGAGGCATTCTAACATAAAAAGTCGGTGAACGTGGAGCGTGGAACGCTTTTGTTGGCCGTGCCCCGTTTTACGTTTCCCGCGCCGAAGGCGTTATTTCCTTTGCCACGAAGCTGGTTTTCCGTATAATACCGCCTCCATTAATCCACATACGAGTACCGTTTAACTTTGAACTTTTTGGGGTGAACGGTACAGAACTGCGAATCCTTTAGATTGATTGGAGCGCAGTACTAGAGAGGGTGAAACCGAGTGTTAAAAGTCGACGTTGGAAGTCACGAGCCGCTTGAACGGGCCTTGAAGCGCCTGAAAAAGAAGATGGAACGCGAAGGGATCTTGAAGATCCTGAAGGCGCGGAAGAATTACGAAAAGCCCAGCGAGAAGAGGCGTCGTAAGTCCCGCATGAACAAATCCCGCAAAAACTTTTAATTGGGACGCGATCAAGATAAGTTTTCCCTTTTATAGCTACCCAAGGGGGCAGTCTCTTTAAATTTTAGAGGGACTGTCCCCTTTCTTTTTGATATGATAACCGCCGGCGATGCAACACACGAAGGTGAGAGCACTTCATAACTTATGACAGCTAAATATCAGGGTTTTCCCGGGATGGAGGATATCCTCCCCGGCGAGATCGAAAAATGGCAATGGCTCGAGGAGAAAGCACGCATCTTTTTCGAGGCCAACGGATTTAAAGAGATCCGCACTCCCATTCTTGAACCTACCGAGCTTTTTGTCCGCTCGATTGGTCAGGCCTCCGATATCGTCCATAAAGAAATGTTCTCCTTTAAAGACCGCGGTGAACGCGATATGACCATGCGTCCCGAGATGACGGCTTCTGTCGCTCGCGCCGTGATCGAAAAAGGCCTTCTCAAGACATCAAAATCTCTCCGGCTTTATTACATGGGGCCTATGTTCCGCGCCGAACGGCCCCAAGCAGGCCGTAAGCGACAATTCCATCAGATCGGCGCTGAGATCATCAATGAAAAAGGTCACTCACCTGATGAAGACACTCACGTTGATTATGATATCATCGCACTTCTTTACTGGTTCTTACAGAATGTTGGCCTCAAGAATATCCAGTTGAATTTGAACGATCTTGGTGAGGAGGCGGATCGCGCAAAAATCAGAGAATCTCTCTCAGAGTACTTCTCAAAAGAAAAAACGAAGCTTTGCAAAGACTGTCAATGGCGTCTTGAGAAAAACGTGCTTCGAGTTTTTGATTGTAAAGTCCATGAATGTCAGCCCGTCATCAACAAAGCGCCATGGGAAAGCTTTGCTCCTCTAAGCGATAATTTCAGTCTCATTACTAAAAAGTTAAATTCTTATGAAATACCCTTTACAGTGAATCGCCGATTAGTGCGCGGTCTTGATTATTATAACGGAATAGTTTTTGAGATCACAGCCGAAGGGTTAGGAGCGCAAAATGCCGTGGCGGGCGGCGGGCGTTACAACAATCTCTACCAGGAACTTGGCGGAAGCGCGACGCCGTGTACGGGGTTTAGCATTGGGATGGAAAGACTTCTTGCAGCTCTGGAAGCACAGGATCCAAAGATTTTTGAGGTGATAAAATCTCAAAGAGTTTACCTTGCGCCGCTTGAAGAAACTCCCGAAGTCTTGAAGAAAAATTCTGAATATAAATTTGCTTTAAGAAAGAATGGAATCCGGGTTGAAACAACATTTGGCGTTTATTCGTTCAGCGCCCACTTGAAAAGGGCAAACAAATTAGGTGTGCGTTTCATGCTGATTATGGGATTAAATGAACTTACTAATAATAAAGTAATGGTAAAGGACCTTTTGAAGGAGGAGGGGCAAGAATTAAATGATAAGATTTTTAATTATATAGATAGTTTTACGGGTGGGAACATTGGCAACGAATCAAATCTTAAACAGCAACTTATTGATAGCGATGTTGAGCGCGTGATTAGCCATTTTAAAAAGGTGATGAACTTATGTTGAGAACTGTGACGTGTGGGGAATTGAATAAAAGTTTTACGGGAAAAACGGAAACCTTGACCGGATGGGTGGACACCCGCCGCGATCACGGGAACCTGATCTTTGTGGATCTGCGCGACCGCTGGGGCATCACCCAGATCGTTCTGAATCCTCAAACTGATCCTGAAATGCATAAGAAAGCAGAATCGCTTCGCTCGGAATTCGTGATCCGTGTGAAGGGGAAAGTGAGCGCTCGTCCCGCCGGGACTGTGAATTCCAAGATCCCGACCGGAGAGATCGAGCTTCAGGCCGAAGAACTCGAGATCCTGAACGCGTGTCTTCCGATGCCTTTTGAGCTTGAGGAAAATAATGTCGGCGAAGAGCTCCGGCTTCAGTACCGGTTCCTGGATCTCCGTCGCAAGGACATGATCCGGAATCTGACGCTCCGTCACCGGGTGACCAAATTAGTCCACGAATATCTGGATAAGAAGGGTTTTATCGAGGTAGAGACGCCGTACCTGACGAAGGGCACGCCGGAAGGCGCGCGCGATTTTCTGGTGCCATCACGCCTGAATCCCGGAAGTTTTTACGCGTTGCCGCAATCGCCGCAGCTTTTCAAGCAGCTTCTCATGGTCTCGAATTACGACCGCTATTATCAGCTGGCCCGCTGTTTCCGTGACGAAGATCTCCGGAAAGACCGTCAGCCGGAGCATACCCAGATCGATCTTGAGATGTCCTTCATTGATGAAGAAGACATCATGGGCATTGTGGAAGGTATGGTGGGGCATGTTTTCAAGCACGCCAAGCAGATCGACATCCAGTTGCCGCTGCGTCGCATGAGCTACCAGGAAGCGATGGAGAAATACGGGTGCGACAAGCCCGATCTTCGCTATGGGATGGAACTGTGTGACCTCACACCCGTTTTCGAAAAAAGCGGGTTCAAGATCTTTGATGAAACGATCGCAAGCGGCGGCCAGATCCGTGGGCTTGCGTTCACGCCCCCGGCGGGCGTGGACTTCTCGCGCAAGGATTTCGATGCTCTGACTCAGTGGATCAAGACCTACGGACCGAAAGGGCTGGCCTGGTTCAAGGTGACCGGGACCGATCAGGTCGAATCACCGATCCAGAAGTTCTTCGACGCGGCGCGGATCGCCAAAATGATCCAGACTGCGGGCGCCAAGCCCGGGGACATTGTTTTTGCGGTCGCGGATAAGTTTAAGGTCGCGGTCGTGTCGCTCGGAGCGCTTCGCTGTTTTCTGGCGGACAAATATAAAATGATCCCGGAAGGGAAGTTCGAGCTTCTATGGATCGTGGACTTTCCGCTTTTTGACTGGAATGAAGAGGAAAAGCGGTGCGATGCCTGCCATCACCCCTTCACATCGCCTAAGCCGGAGGATGTGCCATTTCTTGACACAGACCCTCTCAAAGTGCGCGCGCGCGCCTATGATCTTGTTTGCAATGGCACCGAAATGGGCGGAGGCAGCATTCGTATCCATGACCGGACGGTGCAGTCCAAGATCTTCAGTCTTCTCAATCTGACACCCGAACAGGCGGAAGCGCAATTCGGATTTCTTCTGAAAGCTCTTTCGTTTGGAGCTCCTCCTCATGGCGGATTGGCGATCGGGCTTGATCGTTTCGTGACACTTTTGTTGGGTTTGGATTCGATCCGTGAAGTGATCGCATTCCCCAAAACGCAGAAGGGTACTTGTCTTATGACCGACGCGCCCTCCACGGTGCGCGAGGACCAGCTCAAGGAACTTAGTGTTGCGGTAAAACTCAAGCCGAAGGCATAGAAAGGGGTTCTCATTGCAAAAACTGATCAAGTTGAACTCGGATGACGAAGCGAAAGCTCTTTACGGTAATCTCGACAAGAACATCCGGCAGGCGGAGAAAGACCATCGGGTCAAGATCATCGCGCGCAATGACCGGATGAAGATCATGGGCGATAAAAAGAACGTCGAAGAAGCCAGTCGTTTCTTCGCCCGGATGCTCGAGATGATCCGTAAAGGCGGTCGTTTGCCTGAAAAATCCAGTGCGGAAGCCAGTCCCAAGACCGAAGCGCGCGTCACGCCGCCGCAAAGCGGAGGGATCCATTTCTTCCATCGCGGGAAAGTGATCCAGGCGCGAAGCGAGAACCAGCTTGCGTATCTCAAGGCTATGCAGACGCATGATATCGTGATCTCCATCGGTCCGGCGGGTACGGGAAAAACCTATCTTGCGATGGCCGCGGCCATTGAAGCTCTCAAGAAAAAGTACGTGGCGCGGATCATCCTGACGCGTCCCGCCGTCGAGGCCGGGGAAAATCTCGGGTTCTTGCCTGGCGACCTCGCGGCCAAAGTGAATCCTTATCTCAGGCCGCTCTATGACGCGCTCTATGACATGCTCGAATTTGACGAGGTGGCCCGTTACACCGAGCGGGGAGCGATAGAGATCGCGCCGATCGCTTATATGCGTGGGCGGACGCTCAATGACTCCTATGTCATTCTCGATGAAGCGCAGAACTGCACGCACAGTCAGATGAAGATGTTCCTGACGCGTTTGGGTCAGACCTCCAAGGTTGTGATCACGGGGGATATCACCCAGATCGATCTTCCGTCCGCGAAAAAATCAGGGCTTGTCGAGATCCGCAACATTCTCGCGGATATTCCGGACATCCAGTTCATCTATTTGAACGAAACCGATGTGGTACGCCATCCGCTCGTGCAGGAGATCATTAAGGCGTATGAAAAGCACGATCGTAAGAAAGCTCAGGAGGAATCCTGAAGCTGGCTTTCCGCGACCTTGTGTTCTTGAGGTTCTTACCGGGGGTCTTTCATGACGTGTGAGATTTATCTCAAACAGGATTGCTCTCGCATCAAGGTCTCTGAGACCGTGCTTAAGAAGATCGCCACCAACATCCTGAAGGACCTGGGTTTTAAGAACGCGGTCTTGAGCGTGGTCCTTGTCGACGGTCCCGAAATGCGAAAGCTGAACCGTCGTTATCTCCGGCACGCATGGTCCACCGACGTACTCGCCTTCAGTGAGCAGAGATCTTCCGATCATCTCAAGGAACTGCTTCCCCCGCAGGTCCTTCGCCGCAAGGACATCGACTTTCTTGGAGATATCGCGCTTTGTCTTCCCACCATTCGCACGCAAGCTAAGGAATACGAACACACCTTCGAAGAAGAGCTCCACTATTGTCTTTGTCACGGGATCCTTCATCTGATGGGCTATGAAGACAAGGGGCGGGTGGCGTTCAAGAGGATGCATCGCAAACAGAGTCAGATCCTCACGCGCGTAAAGACGAAAAAGAAATAGTCGTATGAGCATTCACAAGACCGAAGCCCTTGTCCTGAAGGCAATTCCCTTTCGCTCCAGTTCCCTGATTGTGACCTTTTTTACGCCCCACCTTGGGAAAGTGCGCGGCGTCGTAAAAGGCGTGCATCGTGAAGGGGAGATTCGCCAGGCGGGCTTTGAGCCGTTCACATACGCGGAATATATTTTCTATGAAAAGAAACGCTCCGACCTTCATCTGATCTCGGACGCTTCGATCCTGGACAGTCACCACGCGCTTCGCGACCAGCTGGACGGGATCGCGTATGCCAGTTATTTTTGTGAACTCGTGGACGAATTGACCGAGATTCAGGACCCCCACCCGAAGATCTTTGACCTTTTGAAGGACAGTTTTCGTTTTCTGCCTGTGATTCCACCCGCGCGTCTGGAAACGGTTTTTGTGACGCAACTCCTCAGGGAGATGGGATGGCTTCCTTTTCTTGAAAGCTGTCTGGAATGTGGCGCACAACCTCTCGAGAAAGGTTTTTTCTCCATCCGCCAAGGGGCGATTATTTGCGAGCGCTGCCGCGCGAAGGATACGGCCGCTTTGGGGGTAGGTTCGGGCGCGCTTGCGGTATTGCGCTCCTATAGTAAAGACGCATTGGCCGACTGTCTTCGCATGTCTCACAGTGCCACGATCGAGGGGCAGGTCAAGACATTGATCACGACCTTCCTGAATTATCGACTTGGTAAAGTCCTCAAATCCCGTAGATTCCTTGAATCCATCCGCTCTGCTTTAAAATCCTCTTAATTTTGCCCTATTGTTGACGGGTTCTGCCGAGTAGCTTTCTGCCCTCAAGCTATCTATTTTTCAATGCGTCTGCAACTTCATTATTTACAATGACTTATGACGTTAAAAAATAGCTCACGTGCGTTTGACTTTAACATATTG
>JAZDJU010000121.1:0-2148 GCA_043803685.1 Candidatus Omnitrophota bacterium | reverse complement strand
CAGGGCAAGAAGAAAAAAGGGTTTTTGAGCAATTTTGCGAGGGGGCTTACATCTTCCGAGAAAAAGTCCGGAAAAGTTTCCGCCTCATTGACGGATCACGTTTCGACCCGAGAAACCATTTTTTTCGGCGTGCAGCTTTCGACGCTTCTTAAAGCCGGTATCCCGCTTCTTCGCTCGCTTGAGATCATCCATAGAGGTATCGCGAACCAGTACTTCCGGAAGGTGATTCAACATATGCGGAAGAGAATCACAGATGGCGGTACGTTCAGTCACGCGCTTCGGATCTATCCTCATGTTTTTCCGTGGATCTGGGTGAATCTTGTGGAAGTCGGAGAAGCAACGGGAAAGTTGCCGGATTGTCTTGAGGAGATCGTGCATTACCAGGATGCCTCGGCTCGGCTCAAGAGCAAGGTTATCACCGCATTTTTTTATCCCGGGATCCTGACCTTTGCGGTGATTTCCGCCCTCACATTCCTTCTGCTTTATATTGTTCCAAAATTTTCGGCAATCTTTATAGCTCAAAAAATGCCGCTTCCGGTTTTAACCCAGATCGTTGTGAGTATAAGCGATATTCTCAGATTTAACTTCCCATGGGTGGCTGGTGCTATTGTTGCGATGGTGGTCGCTGTGGTTTACACGAGCAGAGTGCCCTCGGTAAAGATGTCGTATGACAAGATGGCCCTGCAGGCGCCTCTTTTTGGGGCGATCATGTTGCAAGTGGCCGTGGTCCGCTTCACAAGGTCCCTGGGGACTCTTCTGAGGGCAGGGGTGCAGATCCTTCAAGCGCTTGAGATCGCAGGGCGGCTTGTGGAGAATGTGTTCCTTGAGGCAGGTATCAAACGGGTGATTCTTCAGGTGCGGGGCGGGCAAGGACTCGGTGTTCAGCTTGAAGCTCGGAAGGTCTTTCCTCCTTTTATGACGCAGCTTATTACAATCGGTGAAGAAAGCGGCCAACTCGACCGTTTTCTGGATCTGTTATCGAACTACTATGAAGAACAGGTCGACGCGTTTCTTGCGCGTTTGACAACACTTTTGGAACCCCTTCTTTTGATATTCATGGGCGGCGTGATCGGAGTCATTGTAGTTTCCATGTTCCTTCCCATCGTCGAGCTGTCGACACGCGCAGGGCAGTAGGAAGTGATTCGGGTTGATCTTAAGGGCGAAGAGACCCTTCGTGAGACAAGATGTGGATTGTATTGAGGAAAGTGACGCTAGAAGGGCCTTACGCTTGACAGCGATTGATTTGACATGTAGCCTTTTAGTAGGCGTTGTTTGCTTAAGGTCAAAGTTTTGATGTTTATGTCGTTACCTGTGGCGGTACACGAACATGGGGTGCTTTTTGCCGCGAGCGTGAATAAGGTATTGTGTTCGATGTTTAGAACAGAGAAAGGATAAGAAAATCAAAAAGAGACAAGTTCTTATCGTGTTGAGTTGTCTGGCGATGGCGTTTATTTATTTCGCGACTCGCGGGGAAGCGGCTTGTCTTGCAAAGACAGATCGCACGCGCGGTTCCGTTCGCTCGGCGCAAATTATTACTTGTGATGTGAAAAAAAACGATGTCCCGGATGCTTTTTTTTCGGATTTAAGTGATGGGCTTATGATGCAACGCGATCAACCGGGGTTCCTCCCTTCCCCCCCGATTGAATTCGTTGGACAATTCGCCTCTCGCTTAGGCTCAAAGCGCGTGTTGCTTCTATGATTCTGCTTCCCATTTTCGAATACGTGTTAAGAGGCGTTCATTTATTTCATGAAAGGTAATAGACTCAGGAGGAAAAGATGGAAAACAAAAAGGGGTTTACGCTAATTGAGGTATTGATCGTGGTCGTGATCATCGGCGTTTTGGCGGCCTTGGTCATTCCGCGGTTTTTGACAGCTCCGGAAAAGGCTATTGTGGCCGAAGCGAATCAAATGCTGGGCACGATTATCCGGGCGCAACAGGCGAAAATCGACGCTGGGGGAACCTTTCTCGTCGCGGCGGCTCCGATGAATACGACGGCTTGGACCTCCCTTGGGTTGGGGACGCCATCCTCGGCTTCCAAATTCACATATTCTTGCGTCGCTTCACCGACCTGTTCAGCCGCACGGACGGTCAATTCAACTGCCAGTACCGCGGCGCTAAGCTATACGGTCAATACGTGGATCTGTAAC
>JAZDJU010000120.1:0-3697 GCA_043803685.1 Candidatus Omnitrophota bacterium | reverse complement strand
GAAAATATGAAAAATCCCGGCGCAACGCGGTCGCAGTAAAGAGCCAAAACCATGAATAATCCCACGAGTAAGCTCTGCCACAAATGTGTGAAAAAACAGGATCGAAGATACCAGTAAAAACTCCACACAATGCAGGCTGTCGCGGCCAATTGCAATTCGAAAGCAACCAGCTGAATCATCACGAACCAATAACAGGAGAAAATAACGGCCGCCAACATGCTGTGAATGTTATTGCCGGTCAGGAAGCGGATCGAGCAGTAGATCCCAAGCATGATCATCGCCAAATAAAAGAAATTCGGCAGGAAGAACCATTGGCCCGGCAAGACCAGCAGGGTCCATACACTAACCATGAACGTTGCCGGAGGCCAGTAAGTTCCCACTTTTATCATATTGAACTCAGAAAACGGCGAAAGGCCGTGCTGGGAACTAACGGCGCCCTGATAGGCCCAGGACTGTAGGCGGTCATCAAAATGACAGCGATTATGGTCAGGGTGGTGGTGGTTTGTTTGGGATGAAAGCCTTGGGAGTAAGGTGGCCACGATTTTTCTGAAATAGTCTCTTGCTGGCTGTTACCCTTTTTCGTAGAGGGGGTGATCGCCATGAGATCCCGACGAAGGAGGCGGCGCCATTGCCGGCATTGCGGTTGTTTGTTTCTTCCCGACCGGCGCCAGAAAGACAAACAACGGTACTGTTCTTCCGAAGCCTGCCAAAGAGATCGCCGGAACGTTAATATCCATGCCTGGTACGCGCGGAATCCAGATTGCCTGGAATATCAGCGCGCATTGACGCGGCAGTGGTTCAAGCGCCATCCCGACTACAGCCGCTCAAGACGTCTGAAAGACCCCGCTCTCCGGAAAGAAAATCTCCTGAAAACACGCCGCCGGATGCGTGTACTTCGCCGCCGCGAGCTGTTTGACAAAACAAACTCGATATTGACGCAACTCAATAAGAGACAAGGAGATAAGTGCATCTTAACTAAGGGCAGAAGATGGTTACTTGTGGGTTTGACAAAACAAACTCGATGGAGGTCCTCGAAGGCGCTATGGGAGAATTACTCACCGAAGGAGATCCGGTTGCCGGTATTACGGACCGGTTACGATCTTTCAAGTGAGTTATTCAAAAACGGCCCATAAAAGCCAAGGAGGACCCCGGATGCCCGGCGATGATGAGTCTTTGAAACAGAAAGCGTTACACCTTGCTCAAGTCGAGAAGCTCTCGGGGCGGCAGATCCTCGAGAATCTCGGGATCGGCTACCTGCGGCTCAAGCGACTTTTGACCGACAAGTATCCCACGAATCCTGTTCCCGAAGTTTCCAAAGTCGAACCGTATCGCCGGCTTCTGGACGCCTGGTACGCGGAATATCCGCGTCTGAAAGCCACCCAGATCTTTGAGCGGCTCCGTTCCTACGGCTTCAACGGCAGCTATTCGAGCGTGCGCCGGTTCACCGGAAAATACCGCCGCAAACCGAAGCCTGCGTTTTTTGCCCTGAGTTTCCTTCCGGGGGAAGAGGCGCAGATCGACTGGTTTTATTTCGATCATCCCAAGGTCGGAAAAGTTGCCGGGTTTTTGTATGTGTTGGCCTATTCGCGCTACGCCTGGGGGAAATTCTATTCCCGGACGTCGCTTGAGTTTTTTCTGGAGGCGCACATGGCCGTCTTCGAGCATTTCAAAGGGCTGGCCAGGCGGCACCGTTACGACAACGTCAAGACCGTGATCCTCCGGAGAAAACCTGTCCTGGAATATAACGCCCAGTTTCTGGATTTCGCCCGGCATTACGGGTTTTCCATCCACGTGTGCAATCCGTACTCGGGCAATGAAAAAGGGAGAGTGGAACGTCCGATCCGCGATATCCGGACATGGCTCTACGGCGAGGATTTTGAGGGTCTTTCGGACTTGAACGGAAAATTCACGGAGTTCCTGATCCGACGCAATGGGACGCTTCACCGCTCCACTCAAAAGACCCCGCTCAAGATGCTTGCCGAGGAGCGGCTGCTCATGCTCCCCGGGCGGTCCTATCTCGCGAAACGAATCATTCCCTCAGGGGTCTCCAAGACCTTTCTTGTGGAATTCGACGCCAACCGGTATTCGGCGCCGTCCTGGTGCGCCGGCCGTCCTTGCGAAATCCTCGCGGACACGAAGCATGTCGAGATCCATGTGGATTCGAAAAATGTCGCCACCCACCGGAGAAGTTTCAAGAGAAATGAAACGATACGCAATCCCTTGCATGAGGAGAGAGCGCTTGAAAGAAGCCCGCATTTCAAGATGGCGAGGATCCTCCGCCTGATCGAGGAAACGGACCTTCACGCGAGAATCTTTATCGGCGCCCAAGCGGAAGAGGAGAAAACGGACACGGCCTACGCGATCTTCCGGCTTTTTAAAAGCCACGGCCGAGAAACGGTCCTTTCCGCGCTTCGGGAATTGCACACCATGAAAAACCACAGAATCAGGGCGCTGGAAAGCCTCCTGAACCTGCCCGAAGAGACGCAAACGCCGCCGGTCTGGCCCAGCGATACGGGATTACTTCACCTGAATTACAAACCAAGGAGGCTTGACGACTATGACCCGGATCGAAGAACTGTGGACCGCTCTTGAATTCATTTCCAACCCGGGGGGACTGGACGAAACAACCCTCCGTCATCTCTTGCCCGTCCTTGAGGAGGAACTGAACGCCAGAAAGGTCCGCAGGATCGGATACCTTCTCAAGCGTTCCGGAATTAAACGAATCAAGCGGCTCGCGGACTTTGACTGGAAGGCGAGTCCCGGTCTGCCGCGGGAAAAATTCATGACCTTCGCCAACACCTCCTGGGTCAAGGAAATCCGAAATCTTGTGCTCATCGGACCGGCGGGTGTGGGGAAAACACATCTGGCCACGGGACTTTGTTACGAGGCGATCCAAAAAGGAATCCCTGTGACCTCGATCACCTGTTTCGATCTCATCGGGAAACTCAAAAATGCAAGGAACCGCCACGCCCTGATCCAGTATTACTCTTCGGTCAAAGTGCTTTGTCTCGATGAGCTCGGTTATGTTTTCCCGTCCCAGGACGAGGCCAACGGCATTTTTCAGATTATTTCCAAACGCGCGGAGATCGCCCCGACCCTCGTCACGACAAACCTTGTGCCCTCACAATGGGGGAAAATCTTTGAACCGGCTACGGCCACGGCCATCCTGGACCGATTGAGCCTCAAGGGGACGTTTCTTGCCCTGGAAGGAAAATCCTATCGAAGCGGCGAGTAAATAACAAGCACGGCAAATGTTTTTACGGAATACAGACTTGAGAATTGCGCCCACGAAAAAAATGACGGGGATTCGTGTGCCCGCCAATCCGTCCCCCCAACACCACCCCGCCCGCATTTGACATCATTTTATTGACCGCCAACAGGATCCCGCTAAATACCGAAAATTTGTTGAAGAGCATCAGGAGGAACAGAGACAACGAGCTTCCGCAAAGGCCCGGCTATCCCGCTGATACCCCATGTACACCTCCGAGGTGTACATGGGGTGGGGCTAGGAAAAGATAAGATGTGCTATGCCATGCTATGGGCAGAAAATGGATTATTTAATTCGCTGTAAATAAGCACGTCGTATATTTTGAAAAAAATTCCATGTTTCTCCTCTTCGGGTCTTGTCTTTCCAGAGAACGTCAGTTATATTTACTCCGACTTTCCAAGGAATGAGAAAAAACATATAAAATTCATT
>JAZDJU010000119.1:0-54989 GCA_043803685.1 Candidatus Omnitrophota bacterium | reverse complement strand
CCGCGCTCGCGCCGATCCTGATCCTGATGGGGTTTGATCCCTTGCAAGTGGTTCCCGCCGTGCTGATCTCGCAACTGGTCACCGATATTGCCGCGTGTGTTGCCCATCACAGAATGTTCAACGTGGATCTGAGGCCCGGGTCCAAGGATTTCAAGGCGGCGGCGCTTCTCGGGTTGATGAGCGTGATCGGGGTGGTGATCTCGGTTTTTCTGGCGGTCCAGATCCCGAAGCGGATCCTGACGCTCTATATCGGACTGCTCGTCGCGTCCATGGGCGCGCTGGTCCTTTATACGATCAAACATCCCATGAAATTTTCCTGGAAAAAACTCATGGGGATAAGTCTTCTGGCATCCTTCAACAAAGGGATCTCCGGCGGGGGCTACGGACCGCTGGTCATGGGTGGGCAAATGCTCTCCGGTGTTCACGTCAAGAATGCCGTCGGGATCACGGCTTTCGCGGAAGCCATTACCTGTCTTGTGGGTTTTCTCATTTACCTCATGACCGGCAGAGCGATCGACTGGAAATTGACCCTTCTCTTGATTTTTTTTGCGACCGCCGCCGTTCCCGTGGCTGCCCTGACGGTCAAGAGCGCCCCCTCCGCTTCGCTCAAAAGATATGCCGGCATCCTGATGCTCGTGCTCGGTCTACTGACTTTGCTTAAGATGGCTGGTGCCTGAAGAGACGATTTTCAGAAATCGAAAAATTTCTGGTTTTAGTAAGAGCCTGCTTGTGAGAGAATATTGACTTATTTTTTAGATGCGAGGAGGGTTTTTTGACTAAAATTCTGGTCATCGGCAGTAATTCATTCTCGGGATCCAGTTTTATCGCGCATGCCCTCGGATCGGGATGTGAGGTGGTCGGTGTAAGCCGGTCCGCAGAGCCTTCCCCGGTGTTTTTACCCTATCGCTGGATTACGGCGGAGGCGCAACAGCGATTCAAGTTCCATCCGATTGACATTAATCTCCAGTTGGATTCACTTTTGGGGATCCTCGACGCATTTAAACCGCAGTATGTCGTTAATTTTGCCGCACAGAGCATGGTGGCTGAAAGCTGGCAGAATCCGGATCATTGGATGACGACCAATGTTGTTTCGACTGTCAGGCTTCATGAGCGCCTTCGGCATTGCGTCTTTCTCAAAAAGTATGTCCACATCTCCACGCCGGAAGTTTACGGTAGTTGCAGCGGCCTTGTGCCGGAAAGCACTCAGTATAACCCCAGCACCCCTTATGCCGTTTCTCGCGCAGCCGCGGACATGAGTCTCATGACTTATTTTAAGCAATATCAATTCCCAGTCGTATTTACGCGTGCGGCCAACGTCTATGGCCCGGGACAACAGCTCTATCGTATCATCCCGCGCGCAATTCTATTCTTCATGACAGGACGAAAGCTTCAGCTCCATGGGGGCGGACACTCGGTGCGTTCTTTTATAAACATCCGGGATGTTTCCGAAGGTACGCTGAGCGTGATGCGTTCCGCTTCCCCCGGGGAGATATTCCACCTTTCTACGGGAATGAATATTTCAGTCCGGGACCTTGTGAGTTTGATCGCTGAACGTATGGGGGTCTCCTTGGATGAGTGCGTTGAGTCCGTCGATGAGCGCCCCGGCAAGGATTCCGCCTATCTTCTGGATAATTCGAAAGCGCGGAAATTGCTAGGCTGGGAAGCGAAAATTTCTTTAGAAGAGGGTCTTGACGAAACCATCGCATGGGTGAGGAATAATCTCGACGTGTTGATGCGACAGTCTTGCTCCTATATTCATAAGCCGTGATTTTTCAAATAAAAGATACCATCTGAGAGATATTTTCATGAGCAACTACTACATCGACTCCCATAAATTGCATTTGCATCCTCAGCGCGTAGCCCGTTGGCTAAAAGGCGAGAACATCTATCCGATCTATATGGAAATTTCTCCTTCCGGTACTTGTAACCACCGGTGCGTTTTCTGCTCGATGGATTTTCGGGGCTACAAAGCTAAATTCCTTTCTACCCCTTTAATTAAAGAACGCTTGCGTGAGATGGGGGATTTAGGAGTGAAATCCATCATGTACGCAGGGGAGGGCGAGCCTTTTCTGCACAAGGATATGGTCGAAATCGCCCAAGCGACTAAAGCGGCAGGCATCGATGTTTCTTTTTCCACCAATGCCGTACTTTTCAAGCCTGAAACGGCACGGCGTATCCTGCCTGTTGCCTCATGGATCAAGGTTAGCTGTAATGCCGGGAGTCCTGAAACTTATGCCGCCATTCATAATGCGCCTGCTGAAGATTTCAATACCGTCATGCGCCATTTGGCGTCGGCCGTAGAGATCCGGGCCAAAGAGGGTTATGCCTGCACCGTCGGTGTTCAGTGTCTGCTGGTGCCGGAGACTCAGGATGAAATGGTGTCTCTTGCGCGGCGAGTGCGGGATATTGGGCTGGATTATTTGGTGATCAAGCCTTATACGCGGAGCTGCGAAAGCCTGAGTAATCGCTATGGCGATATTAGTTACAAGAATTGCGCCGAGTTGGCCAACGCCCTTCGTGCCGAAGAACGCAAGAATTTTCAAGTGATCTTCCGCCAAGCCGCCATGCAGCGATGGGATGCCAAACAAGATTCATTTGACCGTTGTCTCGCATTACCGTTCTGGTGTTATATCGATGCCGAGGGGAATGTGTGGGGTTGCTTCAGACACCTAAGGGACGAGCGCTTTCTCTACGGAAACATATTTGAGACGGGGTTTGCTGAAATATGGAATGGTTCCAAACGTACCGAGAGTCTAGCCTGGTGCAATAAGGACTTCGATCCATGCGATTGCCATACCACATGTCGCATGGAAGCGATCAATAACTATCTATGGCGGATTCGCCATCCTGGGGATCATGATAACTTTATTTAAACTGTGCCGCGCGGGAATTGGCATTCGTTAAATCATGGGGAAAAGCATGGAAGACCTTCGTAAGATCTCCGCGGAATTACGCGGCAGGATCATCGAAACCTCAGGCAAGGCCAAGGTCCCGCACTTGGGGTCTTGTCTGTCTTGCGTTGACATCCTTGTGGCTCTTTACTGGCGGGTGCTCCAGGTCGATCCTGATCAACCGAACGCCGAAGGCCGGGACAGGTTCCTGTTGAGCAAGGGCCATGCGGCGCCGGCGCTTTTTCAGCTTCTTGCCATGCGTGGTTTTTTTCCTTTGTCCGAATTGGATCATTATGGCGTCGATGGAAGCCTTTTTGCGGAACATCCTCCCGCTCACGGAGTCCCCGGCGTGGAAGCCGCGACGGGCTCTCTGGGACACGGGTTGCCTCTCGGCGTCGGCATGGCGCTTGCCTCCCGGATCAAAAATATTCCGAATAAAACCATCGTGCTTATGAGCGACGGGGAATGCAACGAAGGTTCTGTCTGGGAGGCCGCTATGTTCGCAGCGGCTCAAAAGCTGGCGAAACTCATTACGATCATTGATTTTAACAAATGGCAGGCAACGGGGCGGAGCCAGGAGATTATGGCGATTGATCCGTTCATGAAAAAATGGGAGGCATTTGGCTGGAGCGCGTACGAAGTGGACGGCCACAACATTGAGGAACTTGCGAATCTTCTTTTGAAGCTTCCGGATGGTTCCGGGAAACCCGTTGCGATCCTCGCACACACGATCAAGGGTAAGGGCGTCTCTTTCATGGAAGATAACAATAACTGGCATTACCGGACCCCTAAGCCGGAAGAAGTTCAGGCGGCCCGAAAAGAGCTGGGGCTTCTCGATTCATGAGAAACATTTTCGCGAAAGAACTTACCCAATTAGCTCGGGAAAACCCGCAAGTCGTTCTTCTCTCGGGGGATATTGGCAACAAACTCTTTGATGATTTTAAGGCCGTAGCGCCAAATCGTTTCTATAACTGCGGCGTGGCAGAGGCCAACATGACGGGCATGGCTGCCGGGCTCGCCATGAGTGGTCTTCGTCCGGTTACCTATTCGATCACGCCTTTTGCGACAGTCCGGTGTCTTGAGCAGATACGGATCGATGTCTGCTATCACAACCTTCCGGTAACGATCGTGGGCACAGGCGCGGGACTTTCCTATGCGGAATTGGGTCCCACCCATCATTCCTGCGATGACATAGGTCTTTTGAGGATGTTCCCGAATATTTCAATCATTTGTCCATGCGATCCTATCGAAGTCCGGCTTGCCCTAAGAGCCGCGATGGAACAAAAAGGGCCGGTGTATCTCAGGCTTGGTAAAAAGGGCGAGCCCAATGTCCACGCGAGTGATTTCGATTTCAAGATCGGAAGGTCGATCACTGTTCGGAAGGGGACGGATCTATGCCTCTTGAGCACGGGAAATGCCATGTCACTTGCGCTTTCGGTAGCCGATAAGCTTTCGGAGAAAGGTGTGTCTGTTCGCGTAGAGAGTTTCCATACCGTGAAACCGTTGGATGCAGCGCTTCTCGAGTCGGTCTGCTCCACTTTCAAAATGGTCGTGACGATCGAAGAACACAGTCTCATCGGCGGGTTGGGAAGTGCCGTGGCGGAATGGATGACGGATCATGACCGGTCGGGTTGCAGGCTTCTCAGATTTGGCACCGGGGATCATTTTTTGAACATTCCGGGGAAACAAGCCTATGCTCGTGTTCAGTACGGACTTACGACCGAAAAGATCATAGAAAAAATCCTCAAAGAACGTGCCGTTTGATGTCGCCGGAAAATCTTCGCGTCGGGATTGATTTCGACAACACCATCGTTTGCTACGACTATATTTTTCATCATGTTGCCTTGGAAAGAGGATGGATCTCAAGCGACACCCCTAAGAATAAGGAAAGCGTCCGGGACTCGTTGCGTCAAGCCGGAAAAGAGGATGTCTGGACAGAGTTGCAGGGTTATGTCTACGGCGCGCGTATGTCTGATGTTTCGGCCTTTCCAGGGGCTCTCGAATGTATCGCGAAGCTAAGGTTGCGATCAATCCCTGTTGTCATCATAAGCCACAAGACCCGTTATCCGTACAAAGGGGAGGCCTATGATCTTCATGAGGCCGCCCGGAAATGGCTCGAGGAGCACGGCCTTGGGGGACTTTTTGCGAAGGATGTTTTTTTGAAAGAAACGAAACAGGAAAAGCTGGCTCAGATCGGCGATTCCGGTTGCACTCACTTCATTGATGACCTTCCGGAGTTCCTCGCGGAACCGGCTTTTCCAAAGGGGACTCGGAAGCTGCTTTTCTCTCCGGCCAGGACCGATAGAACTTCCTCGGGGAGCGATGTGATGTCCTTTAAATCATGGCGCGAGATCGCCGAATTCCTCTTGGCCCAATGACAGTTAATCACGATGATGATCTGAAAACGCAAATCGCCGCGTTGTTGGGGGCAGGCACTCTGAAGATCGAGAGGCTCCCCACCAGCGGTAATAACCGGCTTTACCTCATCGACGCCGGGAAAGAAAAGTTCGTTGCAAAACATTATTTTACGCATGCCGGAGACAAGAGGAACAGGCTCGTGGCCGAGTATTCGTTCATTTCATTCGCATCCCGGAACGGGATCGACTGCCTGCCGCGTCCTGTGGCAAAGGACGAAAAGAACGATCTCGCGATCTACTCCTTCATTGATGGCCGGAGGCCGGAGCTCCCGGACGTAACGCCTTCCACAGTCGCCCGAGCGCTCGATTTTCTGAAGACGCTCAATGCATACCGCGAGACGGCCGTCGACGATATTTCGAACGCCTCAGAAGCCTGTTTTTCGATCGACGCTCATCTCCAACTTGTCGAACAACGCGTAAACCGCCTCTTAGCGGTCACCGACGCGCACGCGCACATATTCATCAATAATGAGCTCGTCCCGTCTTGGGAGAAGACAAAAGCAACGATTCTCACGGAAGCGTCCGCAAAAGGACTACGGACCGGTGAAAACCTGCCCCCATGCGACAGGATCATTTCGCCTTCCGATTTCGGGTTTCACAATGTTCTCGTCGGAAATGACGGTAAAATTTACTTTCTCGATTTTGAATACGCCGGATGGGATGACCCCGCCAAAACGGTGGGGGATTTTTTCTCCCATTTAGCCTTGCCGGTACCCGCGGAGTATCTTGGGATCTTCGCAAAGAGGGCCGCCGGTCTCACCTCTGATCCTGATGCGACCCTCTTAAGAATCGGTTTGTTGCTGCGGCTTTATCGAATAAAATGGTGCTGCATCGCGCTGAATCATTTCATCCCGGTCGACAGCGACCGTAGGCGGTTCGCAGGGAACCGTGTTTCCCGGACGAAGGAAGAGCAGATCGTGAAAGCGAGAAGGCTTATGGGTTCCATGGAAACCTTAAACGGAGCGGCTCATGGCTTATATTGATTTTATTTCCGTCAACCACAACAAGACCCAACGCGATTATCTGGCCAGGGTCAACGATCCCGAATATCCCAAACCGAAAGCTGCGGAACTCGCCAAAAAATGGGATTTCGACTACTGGGACGGCGACCGGCGCATCTGCTACGGCGGATACCGCTACATGGAAGGACGCTGGGAAAAGGTGGCCCGCGCCATGGTGGAGCATTATGGCCTGAAGCCTGGCGACAAAATCCTCGATGTCGGCTGCGGCAAGGGTTTTCTTCTCTACGACTTCACAAAAGTGATTCCTGGCATTGAGATTACGGGGATCGATATTTCAAACTATGCCATAGCGAACGCGAAGCCGGAGATACGCGACCGTCTGATGGTCGGCAACGCAACGGCCCTGCCGTTCCCGGACCATCACTTTGACTTTGTTTTTTCGATCACAACCCTGCATAATCTCCCCTGCTACAACTTGGACAAAGCCCTCAGGGAGATCGAGCGGGTCGGGAAGAAGAATAAGTATCTTTGCGTGGAGTCCTACCGCAATGAAACGGAAAAAGCCAATCTCTTGTACTGGCAGGTGACCTGCGAGGCGTTCAATACGCCAGAAGAATGGGAGTGGTGGTTCAAGCACACCGGATACTCCGGGGACCATTCTTTTATCTACTTCGAATAAAACCCGTCCAAGAGGGCGGCTACAAGATCAATACAAGGAGTTTCCTATGTTGGGGATCGGAAGGATGAAGAGATTTTTAAAACGCTTTCGATGGTTCAATGAGTTGAACCATCTGCGACATCAGGCGATCCTAAAGGGCAGGATCAATAAGTTTGTCATCGATCCCTATGTGGCTAACGATGTGCAAAAGAAATTGAGCCTGGACGTTAAGACGCTTCGACTCGTGGACCTTCCCGCCGAGCATAGTTTTAATTCTTCCATGATTCACACGAACTGTCCCCGGAATCAGGAGTACTGGCAGTACTTGTTGCGCGGCTACGACGGCGAGGCGTTCATGAAAGAGGCTATCCAGAAAGTGCGGGCCTTTACCATGTGCACCTATGACGCCCTGCTCAATATCTGCGCCGTTGTCCGCTACCTCGAAGAAGGAAATATCAAAGGGGCTTTTGTCGAAACCGGAGTGTGTTCAGGCGGCAGCACCGCCGTCATGGCGCTTGCCTCACTAAAATGGGGCAAGGGCAACCGCCATTTTCACCTTTTTGATTCTTTTGAGGGTATCCCGAACCCGCAGTTGGAGAAGGATTATTGCGACTGGATGGCCAAGGATTGGGCGATACCGGCGGAACAATGTGATGGCAAACTGGTGTCGAGCGGCGCGCTTATCGCGAGTCAGGCGGATGCCGAGAAGGTTCTTTTTGATATCGCGAAATATCCAAAAGATCTCGCGACTTTCCATGTGGGCTGGTTCCAGAATACAGTGCCGGTAGCAGCGAAGACGATGGGACCCATTGCGCTTTTGCGTCTTGACGGCGATCTTTATGAGAGCACGCTTGTTTGTCTCAGGAATCTATACCCCCTGGTCAACAAAGGCGGTTTCATCATAATCGACGATTGGTCTCTTAAAGGATGCCGGACTGCCTGCGAAGAATTTTTTAAGGAGATTGGGATCCGGCCATTTATCCATTACGCCGATTTCACGGTCCGCTATTTCGTCAAAGACTGAGACGCTGTTTACAGAGGTTGTCATGAAATTCCCTGAAAAAATGCGTGCCGCGATTCTAACGGAACTGAAGAAGCCCCTCGTCATCGGCGATGTCACACTGCCGAAGGCGCTCGATTACGGGCAGGTGCTTGTCAAGGTCCACTATAGCGGTATCTGCGGATCACAACTGGGGGAGATCGACGGAGCAAAAGGGGAAGATAAGTTCCTTCCGCATCTTCTGGGTCATGAAGCTTCCGGTACGGTGCTTGAAACCGGTCCCGGTGTAAAACATGTCAGACCCTCTGACAAGGTTGTTCTGCACTGGCGGAAAGGGCTTGGCATCGAATCTGGGACGCCTCACTTTACGTGGAAGGGTCGCAAGGTGAATGCGGGATGGATCACTACTTTTAACGAATACGCCATTGTTTCAGAGAACCGTGTCACTGCCATCCCAGCGGATAGCGACCTTGAAGTGGCGGCCCTGTTTGGCTGCGCCGTTATCACCGGGTTCGGAGTTATCGAAAATAACGCCAAGGTCCGGGCCAAGGAATCCGTGGTGGTCTTTGGCGCCGGAGGGATCGGTCTCAATATGATCCAGGCCGCGGCGCTTACTTTGGCGCATCCGATCATTGCCATCGATCTATACGACAACAGGTTGGAGTTAGCCAAGCAAATGGGCGCCACTCATGTTCTTAACAGCAGCCGGGGGGATGTTCGACAAGCGATCCTCGATATCGCTGGCAGTGCGGGAGTGGATGTCTTCATTGATAATACGGGTCAGCCCGCCATGATTGAAATGGGGTATCAGATCACGAAGCCCCAGGGGCGCGTGATCCTGGTGGGCGTTCCCAAAAAGGAAATAACATTAACATCTATTCGTTGCCGCTTCATTTTGGGAAGATATTAAGCGGCTCTCATGGAGGGGAAGCCGTTCCGCAGGTTGATATTCCGCGCTACCTTCAGCTTTATCGTGCTGGGTCCCTCAAATTGCGCGAACTGATCACCGATCGTTACAAGTTCGATCATATCAACGACGCTGTGGCCGATATGCGAAGCGGCAAAGTCAGCGGTCGTGCATTGATCGTCTTATAGGAAAGAGAAAACCTTTTATGATATCTCCCGATAGCATCGTAGGAATTTACGATTTCGAGCTTTTCCCGTATGCCCTTGGGGATGTCTTGACATGGAATATTCAGACCGCCATTGACTGTGACGATCTCGGGCGGGAAAAGGTCGACATTTGCATCTGCCTTGACGAACGGAATCCTGTGTCGATTTTCCAGAGAGACATGATCAACCGGGACAATTTCAGCCTGTTCTTCAGTGAGCTCTACAGCGCCTTCAGCACGCATCCCCGCCTTGGGAATATCCATATTTTTCACCGTCGCGAAGACATGGTTGCTTATCTCAATGAGGTTGTAGCGGGTGATCCGGTCAATTCGCAAATAGTCGTCGAGTACATGGAGGTGCTGAATCACTTCAAGTTGGGGAAGATCAAGAATATAGCGAACTCCATATTTTTAAACCTTCGGAAAAACCCCGTTTTGCATAGAGTCTATAAAATGATCTGTCCCACTAAGATCAAAAAGACCATATTCAGCAAATGTCAGGGCTATGACGCAAAGGAGATCACGGACTATTTCGCGAAATATATCCAGTCCCACGAAAGTATCAATGAATACGCGTCGAGAAAAGGATGCATCCCTTTTTTGCGTCCCGGGTTAGGTTGCGCGCCCGACATCGACGAACTCATTTCAACGCGCCTGAAAAGAAAAAAGATCGTCTCATTCCATCTCCGGTTGCGTCAGCTTGACGCGGGCTACGGTGGGGAATATTCCTATGAGAGGGACTCCGATTTCCTCGAATGGTATGATTTTCTGACAGAGGCCGGAAAGCGCTACCCGGACGTGATGTTCGTTTCTCTTGGCAGACTCCCTGAAAAGCCCTTGGAGCTGTTGCGACTTCCTAATGTTCTTAATCTTAGGGTCTTTGGCATGGGCCTGGGGCATGAGCTTACGATGATGCTCAAAAGCGACCTGTTCCTCGGCACCTCCAGCGGTTTCGCCGCGTGCGCGAACTTCTCCAGGATCCCGTACTTCATCACCAAGATGAGCTCCATGTCCTGCCAGGCCTATTGCATCCCCGACAGGGCCGAACGCCTGCCTTTCGCCACAAAAGATCAGGTGCTGATCTATGAGCGTGAAACTTTAGAGCTTCTGATGGGTCTTCTGGAAAAAGGGCTGAAACTCGCCTCCCCGAAGAAAAATCCGTCCAGGGACAACGGCCCGGCAGTTCCCAGCGAAGTCGACGTCAAAGGGTGGGCGCGGGAGCATTTCAGTTTCGTGAACTCCACTGCCACGACTTGCCGTTTTTTTGTGACGGAGAAGTACCGCGACGAAGAAACCGCGTTCCTGCTTTTCCCCTACATTGAACGGATCAAAGCGGCGGTGTTGGAGGACAGGACTTCGGAAGCCCGAGGGATCCTGGACCGTTTTGAAAAACTCTTCCCGGTCCTTTGCTCCCAATTTCCGCAGTACCTGCTGCTCAAGGCCCTGACTGCGGTCAGAGACAGGGATTCAGCGCTGGCGGGCGATTGTCTGAAAGCTCTCGACTCCTGCGGGGGAGATCATGATGCGGCGCATTTGACCGGACTTTTGAAATCCTGCCTGGCAGACTCGTCGGGGGACGCTCACTGGCCGGAATTGGCCTCGGTCCTCAAACACTCAGCGTTCTTCACCTCCCCGAAATGAACGGTAAAGCATCATTGCTATGAGCGGTCATGGTTTTCACTTCGTTTGAATTTCTGATCTTCTTCGCGGTTATTGTCGCGCTTTATTTCCTCCTCCCGAACCGCCTACGCTGGGTCCATCTTCTTCTGGCCAGCTATTACTTTTATATGGCCTGGAAACCCGTCTACGCGCTGCTGCTCCTGGCGTCGACGTTCTCTTACTATATTGCCGCTCTCAAGCTCGATCAATTCAAGGATGAAGGGAAGCGAAAATCTATCTTTGTCCTCGGGGTCGCATTCAACCTTGGCCTGCTCTTCATGTTCAAGTATTACAATTTTTTCGAATCTCAGTCGAATGCCCTCGCCGCCCACTTTGGGCTGGGCTTCATTCTTCCGGACCTCAACGTTCTCCTGCCCATCGGGATCTCGTTTTACACCTTTCAGGGGATCAGTTACCTGACGGATGTTTACCGCGAGGATCTCCCCGCGGAGAGGCATTTCGGAATCCTTTCGATCTATATGGCGTTTTTTCCGGTACTTCTTTCAGGTCCGATCGAGCGCGGGACGCACTTCATACCCCAGCTGAGAAAGAACTTTCTGTCCCCGGACATGAAGGACAAGGTTCGTTTTGAGTACAGCCGGATCGTTTCCGGCCTGAGGCTCATACTGCTCGGTTTTTTTAAAAAACTCGTCCTCGCGGATAATCTTGCGCTCATCGTCAACCCCGTCTACGCGGCACCCAGCGAATACAACGGCGTCAGCGCACTGGTCGCGACGCTCGCCTTCGCGTTTCAGATTTTTTTCGACTTTTCCGCTTACACGGATATCGCGCGGGGTACGGCGCGTGTATTGGGTTTCGATCTGTTCGAGAACTTTAACCGGCCCTATTTTTCAACAAGCATCCCGGATTTTTGGAGGCGATGGCACATCTCGTTATCCACGTGGTTTTATCATTACCTCTACATGCCGCTCTCTTTCAGCAAGCGCGCCTGGGGGAAAAGGGGAGCAGCATTCGCGTTACTGGTCACGTTCCTTCTTTGCGGGCTGTGGCATGGGGCCAACTGGACGTTTTTAATATGGGGCGCGATCCATGGTCTTTTTTATCTTTTGACGTACGTTCTCACGCCGGCGGCGCGTTGGCTTGTCCTTCATACTTTTTTGTCGAATCATCCCAAACTTTGCAAGGGCATGCTCGTCGTCATGACCTTTTTGGCGGTGTGTTGGGCTTGGGTCGTGTTCCGGGCTGACAACCTTTCCGTTGCCATGACGATCTGGGCGAACATCGTCCACATTCCCGGAGAGATGTTTCAATTTTTACGCGCGGCCCTGTTTGACGGCGTCCCGATCTATCATCCCAAGATCCCGCTGAAAGCGTCCGGATTATTTTGGCTCATAAAACCTTCGCTCAAGATCGCATGGATGCCCATCTATACGTTAATCCTGACGGCGGTCTATTTTGGGATCTCCTACAATCATCATGGTGAAAGCAGTGAGAACGCATTTTCCGCAAGGAACGTTGCCTATCGGTGGGGCGTTTATTTTTTCGCATTCGCATGCATTCTGTTGCTAGGCCGCTTTGGCACTCAACAGTTTATTTATTTTCAATTTTAAGGATCACAAATGACGGGGTCGTCTAAGCCTAACGAATGGCGAGATTTCTGGCGCCTTTGCGCACGCGGGTTGCTGCTATTGCTGCCTTTTTTGGCGCTGGAAATATTGGATATCTTCGTTCTTCCCGTCGATTTTTTCACCTTCCGCGTTTGGGAGGGGGCATCGTCGATGGCCTATCGTTATCCCGGCGGCTTTTACCCGAATTTACATGTAAAAAAGGCCAAAGAGTATGCTGATCGCTACAGATTGGGCAATCCCGAATGGGTCGAATCAAAGCCTGTGGAATGGTTCACGGATTCCAGCGGGTGGCGCAACCGACCGGAAATAGAAAAAAAGAAGCATTATGACTTTGTCGTAAATGGCGACTCGAATATCGTCGGGTCCTATCTCGATCAAAAAGATACCTTGTCCGAAGTTCTTAGCAACCGGAGCGAAAAGGTCGTCTATTCCTACGCGCTTGGCCACGATACGCTTGCGCTTTTTTTTAGTGATCCGAAGATTCTACGGAAAAGGCCGGGTTGTTTGATTGCCGAATCAAAGGTTGGCAACTGGAGCACGAACAGCGATCATCTGGTTAATTTTCGGGAAATGCCAGATGGCTCCTTGGATGTCGACGACCGAACGCAGGAATTCACGACAAACTTCTATTCCCCGAACCGTAATCCTGGCCTGGAGAGAATCCGCTCACGATTTTTAAAACAGAGTCTGTTCCGTTTTCTGAAGGCGGAATTTTTTGAAGACTTCGTATCCCCAGTCCGGGATGCAAGCGCTCTTTTAAAGGGATCCGAGCACCCCGCCGCTCCCTGGCAAGGACCTCTATGGCGACCCAGCACCTGGTTCGTTGATTCCGGAGCCGTTAAACCGCTGCCTGGAGAGCCTCAGGTTGCTTTAAAAATACGCGCAATGGGGTCTAATTGCTACTGGCATACCGAACGATTCATCTCCGCACGGGCCGATGGCGAGATCCTCGTGCGTTTTGAGGCGAAAAATTCAATATCCGTATCCCCCCATCGCATTTATATTTTTGAAAATGGAGGCTATCGCACGCTTGGTGAAATCATTGTCGACAAGAGATGGAAAACATTCGAAATTACAATTCCGACCGCGCTCGGGAGCATTCTTGAATTTCAAATCGACCAGCGTGACGATTGGCAGTTCCTCATGTTGCGCGATTTTCAAGTCATTAATGCCGCCCCGTTGCCTGTCGAAAAACGGAATGAGCTAATGTTCTCCATGGATGCATGGACTAAAGCGGGGGATTTATGTAAAGAAAGCGCTGTCGCCGATCCAGGCTGTCGTCAATGGCCTGCCGGCTCCGGCAAAAAATATCGGGTTGAATCGCCTGTTTTGCCGACTCCCGGGGAAGGCGGTCAGTGGATCACCTTCGAGGCGCGGACGGAAAAGCAGAGCGGGGATTTTTCCTCGATTTTCTTGTTCGAGGGGGAAAAACGTGGGGTGATCGCTCAATATGAGTTCGTTCCCGAATGGCGTAAATTCCAGCTTTTTTTGAAGCCACGCCTGACCACTCAGAATAAAATCCAGATCGAATTTTCCCGATCGGCCGGTGCGCTTTCAGTCAGGAACGCCAGGGTTTTTAGTGTAGACAAGATGCCGAAAGAAGAGGAACGCAACCAAACGACTCTCGTATCGCCGAAGATTCCGGAAGCCTCACAACAAAAGGGCGCTGAAAATCACGCCCCATTTCCACGCCCGCCCAATTTAACCCCCTTGGATGGTTCCGGGCGCGTCCTGACTCCCGAAGAAAGCCGGTATTACTTCTATCATGCGGCGAAGGCGATGCAGCGAAAGGCAAGTGAGCGGGGGATGGATCTCATTATCTTCATCATGCCGGATTTAAATATTTCGCGTCTTATGCCGGTAATCCGCGAACTTCGAAAAGAAGGTGTCAAAGTTCTGGCCTACGATCAACAGGACGGCTTGCCTCAGGGCGTCGATGAGAGCTGGTACTGGCAGAAGGCAGATTCTCACTGGACGGAGGCGGCCGTTCGCCTTACAGCTGATGAAATACTTCGCATGTGGAAAGAACAAAAAGTGGAGAATCGTCCATTTTCGACCGCGCTTATGAACGCCTATACGAGCGGATTTCCGAACGAGCGCTCGTCGGATCCTTCATGAACATCGTTGAAAGCGGCCAATACAACATCGGACATATCTGTACTCGCCTCCAGTGCGAGCGGGGACTTGGCGACAAAACAGCCTTCCGTTGGATATCCGCTCTCCAGGAAAGAACTGACTACAGCTTTCATGATCTTGACCGTGAATCCAGCAAGTTCGCCAATGTTCTTCGCTCCCTGGGGTTCTCCGCAGGGGATATTCTTTTTACCTTTCTTCCCAAGGTCCCCGAACAGTTCTTTTGCTTCCTGGGCGCGTTAAAACTTCAGGTCATTGTCGGGACCCTTTTTTCGAACTTCGGCGACGATGCCGTTCTTGACCGGCTGCAAGATGCCGAAGCCAGAGTTGTCGTGACCCGGAAAAATCTTCTCAAGAAGATCACTCGCGTGCGTGACCGGCTGCCTGAACTGAGGTTTGTAATCGTCACGGATATTGGGGAGCATCTCGCGGACGATATTCTGAGCTATTCCGCTCTCATGAACTGCGTCTCTTGCGATTTCCTGGCCCAGCCCACCGGGCCCGGCACACCGTCCGTGCTGCATTACACATCGGGCTCCACGGGGAAACCCAAGGGGGTGCTCCACGCGCACCAAAGCGTCTTACACCTGAATAAGACGGCCCGAGAGATCCTTGATCTCAACGAATTCGATATTTTCTGGTGCACCGCCGATCAGGGATGGGTAACCGGCACCTCCTACGGGATCATCGGGCCGTGGAGCCTTGGGATTACCCAGGTCCACTTTGGAGGCGCTTATGACGCCAAAACATGGTTCCATCTGCTCGAAAAAGAATCTATCACTGTCTGGTACACCGCGCCGACCGCCCTCCGTATGCTTCGACGGGAAGACGCAGGGCTTTTCAAAAATTATGACCTGAAGGCCCTCCGGCACATTTTCAGCATCGGTGAACCTCTCAATCCCGAGGTCATCGCCTGGTCGCGCGAGATACTCCACAGGGATATTTACGACACCTGGTTCCAGACAGAAACCGGCGGGATCATGATCGCCAATCGTCCGGGACTCGCCATCCGCCCCGGGTCGATGGGGAAACCTGTGGAGGGGATCCAGGCCGCGATCACAGGAGATGTTGGGGAGCTTGTCGCCGACAACGAGAGGGGGGGGCTCTGCATCGCGGGCAACTGGCCGTCAAAGTTCATCTCCTATCTCCATAACGGAACGGCGTATCAGAAAAAGTTCCACAATGACCATTACTTCACAGGGGACACTGCGGTCCGCGACAGCGAAGGCTATTACTGGTTTAAAGGACGCAGCGACGATGTGATCAACACCGCCGGCCACCTGGTCAGCCCCTTCGAGATCGAAAGCGCCCTTCTCGAGATCGGAGAAGTGGCGGAATCCGGCGTTATCGGCGCGCCGGACGATCTTTTATTTGAAAAAGTGGTGGCCTTCGTTCATCTGCGCGGTAATAATGTGGGGTCGAAAGACCTTGAGCTCAAGATCCGGCTTCACGTCAGCAACAGGGTGTCCTCCATAGCGACACCTCAAGAGATCGTTTTCACTGACGGTATTCCTAAAAACAAAAGCGGCAAGATCATGCGGCGGGCGCTCAAAGCCCGCTACCTCGGACAAGATGCCGGGGATCTTTCCACACTGGAGGCTTGACCTTATGGAAGTAACAGAGGCCCTGGTCCAGGTCATTAAGAATGTCTTTAACGACGACGAAATCGAGATCTGGCCCGAAATGACTGCGAACGACGTGGCTGGTTGGGACTCTTTTTCACACATGACGCTGATCGCGGCGGTCGAAAACCGGTTTCAGATCACCTTCACGCGGAAAGAGGCCATGTCTTTCAAGTGCGTAGGGGATTTGGTAAAATGTGTCGAAACGAAAGTGAATGTCCGGCAATAAGCTGCGCGCGCTTTCCCGTATAAAGAAAGGTTCATGATCGAACTCTCTTTTTTCAGTATTCTGGCAGCCCTCTTTATCTGCACGGCGCTGTCCCACGGCATGATCCTGCTAGATAGGCGTTAATCTTATCCTGCCCGAACGGTTTCGTGAGGAGCGCGTATGAACAAAGAGTTTCTTCGGCGAACGGCGTTGGTTATTTTCTCGGTGATCTTCGCGCTGTTTCTGGCTGAAGCCGTCTATCGTCTCAGGGTCGTCTTTTTTCGTCCTTCCAGCGCGCCGATTGTCTCCGCGAATCTTTATAACGACAGCTATGTCGTCTATGACCCGCGCTACGGCTATTCCTACAATGCCGCCAAAAAGATCTATCAGGTCAACATCGAGAACAAAAAGGCCGTTTTGTGCGATTTTCAATACGCGATCAACGAATTCGGGACGTTTGAAACAGATGTCACCGGCTTTAAGCAAGCGCAAGAAGATACCGGGAAGCGCGGGCCGCGGATCCTCGTGTTCGGGGATTCGTTCACTTCGATCCCGTACAATGGCGAGACATGGGTTTCTCTGTTCTCGAAAAACTTAAAAGAAAAATTGGATCCCGATGCGCAAGTGCTGAATTTCGGCCGGGACGGCTACGGTGTTTTGCAGATGCTGGACCTCGCGGCCGGACAGATCGAGACCTGGAAACCGGATATGATCCTGTTCGCTTTTATAACGGACGACCTTCATCGAAGGAGGTTTTGGAGAAAGATCGTTACGAAGGGAAGCCTTGGCTACTGGTATGTGGCTTTCGATCCGGCGGCGGACGAAAACGCCTTTGACTCTCAACTGGGCCAACTGTTTGACAGGCGTATCACAAAGCAATGGTGCGGCGAAGTCATGAAGCACGGCGGGGAAGATCCTTTGATCGCTCCTATGGAGACGTTTTTTAAAGAGGTGTGTCGCGGGGAATTAAAAAGAAACATCGTCCGCTTTTTTCTGCCCCAGTCTTTCCTCTTTAATAAACTTGTTTATGGAGAGCCGGTGATCCGCCGCTCAAGGTCCCAGGGAGGAAGACTTTCTTTTCTGAACGATCCCGGTTTGAAGACGGCGATCAATCGATTGAACAGGTCAAAGGTCCCTTATTATTTTGTCCATCTGCCGATGCTGCCTGAAATGGAAAAAAACGTCCGCTGGCTGCCCTCGACCCGTGACCTGCGGTTAGCGCGCGAATTGATCTCCATGATCGGCCCTCAAAGGCTTTTATTTCTGGGAGACTATTTACATCTTTCAACCGAGCAGTTGGCCCTTTTTCCAATGTCTCCACAAGATGGTCATCCGTCAAAGGACGGAATTCGTTATATCGCCGACGCCATGGTCAAGCTCTATGCGGATATGGGGAAAAATGAACAACGCAAAGCAAATGATTTTTGAATGCGAGACGGATATGTAAGGACAACTTGCGGTGCCGTTTTTCTAGTTTGAGAGCGTCGGGGATTTGATAAGATACCAAGAATTCAGAGCAACAATTTGAGGCTAAATCGTCGGTGCTACTCGTTAAAAAATTGGACATATGATCGAAATCTCCTTTTGGAATGTCTTAGCTGTTCTCTTCACCTGTACTATTCTGTCCCACGGCATGATCCTGTTGGATAACGGCGTCTATTGGGACGGCTGGCTTATGAGAGGGTGGTTCCGTCAGAAAGATTATAACGCCTGCCGGATCGCCACAAGTCAGATCGGACTGCCGTTGTACTACTACTGTCTGAGATTCATGGCCATGCTGCCCCGGCCCATATTTTGTTACAAACTCATGTCGTTCGTTGGCATGTTCTTGTCCTCTTTTTTTATCTACTGCCTGTGCCGCGAGTCCGGCTATTTGACCGATATCCAGTCTGTTTGCGTGAGCATTCTGTTCCTTTTCTATCCCGCTAATAATATGATGGTTGAACCTTCCTGCATGCAATACGGCGTTATGCATACGGCATTCCTCGGCGCCTGCCTCCTCGGGGTTCTGGCGGAGAGCGCGACGGGCGCCGGCCAGTGGGGAATGCGGGCCGGCGCGATCGTTCTTTTTTTCGTCAGCTTCAACATGAACTCGTTGCTGGTTTTTTATCTAGGATTTCTGATGCTGCTTCTGTTTCACGCTTCGGCAGCACAGGCGCTCAACCTGACAGAGACCGTCTATTTTCTCGCATGCCGCTGGTATTTCTGGATTATCCCCTTCATCTATTGGGGACTGAAACAGCGGTACGCCTTCACTCACGGATTTTATTCTGACTACAATCTGATCAAGTTCGATATGCACCGCATTTCCGTGGGCCTTACGCAGCTTTTTATGACGGGAGTAACGGGCACTTATATCCACGCGTGCGCTTATGTCGCCAAGCAAAGTCTGAAGTGGCTTGTCCCGCTCATTCTCGCATCCTGGCTGGCGGTGGATATATTACTGCGCCACGTCGTTTCGGCCCAGGCGCTCATCCTCCAGAGCGGGGAAGCGAGCGGCGTTTTTTATGTTGGAGTCGTCCTCCTCCTGGCCGCCAGCATGCCCTACATTCTGGTCGGTCAACGCTTTGCCGTCCGGGGGTTCGAAACGAAGAACAACATCATCCTCGCGCTGCCGATGGCGCTCGTTGTCTTTGGCTCGGCGAACGCGGTCCTTGTGCCGGCGGCATTGCCGTATTTCCTTGGCGTCGTCGTCGTGAGCGGAGCTCTCTATCTCAATTACACGTATCTCTGCCTGCTTTCCGATTATGTGAAGAACATTTCGTTCCTCGCTAACCTCGCGAAGATACCCTCCGCGAAGGAGACTAGCGTGTTGCTCGTGCACGACACCCACACCCTCCGTTTTCTAGCGATTGACCAACCGGAACACCGTCCACCCTATCTGATCTACATGTTCGAGTGGATCTGGGGGGACGTCACGCGCATCGGTTTCGCCGAGACTTACGAACGGATGACACCGTATCCCTCCGACGAGGTCCGGGAACATATCCTCCATCGGACAACGATCCCTTACTCGCTCCAGGGGATCGACCCGTGCGGGAAGCAGGCGCTGGTGACAGTCAAAGACGGCCAGCGGAACTGCATCGGAGAAGTCCGGACTGCGCTCAAGTATCACTATTTCCGTTTCCTCAAGAGGCACAAGCTTGACGAATATCTTTCCCGCGTGACACAAGTTGATTTGTTTCCTATACGATCTGATATAAAATGACCGCTTTTAGATCAGTTCCCTCGAGAAACTGAAAGACACATGAAAGAACTCTCAGATTACAAGATCATCAAGAAAAAGGGGTTCGTCGGAGTCAATTTCCCTGAACTCTGGCGGCACCGGGAACTTTGCCTGTTCCTTGCTCTGAGGGACATCATTGTCCGGTACAAACAAACGGTAATCGGCGCGGCCTGGAGCATTATCCAGCCTCTTTTCACCATGATCGTTTTCTCCGTCCTATTCGGACATTTCGCGAAACTGCCCTCCGAAGGAGTGCCCTATCCCATCCTGATCTTCGTCGCGTTGCTGCCCTGGCAGTTTTTTGCCCGCGCCATAACGTCAGCGAGCCAGTCGATCGTCAGCAGCACCGCGATCATTACCAAAGTGTATTTCCCGCGTATGATCATTCCGGCAAGCGCCATACTTTCTGCTTCCGTTGATTTCTTCATTTCTTTCTTCATCCTGATCGCCCTGATGGTGTGGTACAAGATCGCCCCGACGGGCACCCTCATTTATTTACCTCTTTTCTTCCTGCTTTCATTCACGTTCGCGCTTGCGATCGGTCTGTGGCTCTCGGCGCTTAATGCCGAGTACCGGGACGTCCTCTACGTAGTGCCTTTTCTGCTCCAGGCGGGCCAGTACATCTCTCCGGTCGCTTATTCTTCTTCCATCATCCCGCTCAAGTGGAAGCTTCTCTACTCGATGAACCCCATGACGAGCGTCATCGACGGATTCCGCTGGTGTCTGCTCGGGACCGCGGAACCCCACTGGACGGGCGTCACCCTGAGCGTTCTCTTTGTTTTCATTGCCCTTGTCAGCGGACTTTTCTATTTCCGAAAAATGGAACGAACTTTTGTGGACGTCATCTGAGCCATGGATAAACCTGTCATATCCGTTAAGGATCTCGGGAAACGTTATCTGCTGGGCACGGGCGGTGGAGAAAGTTACCGAGTACTGCGCGACGTCATGGCCAACTCGTTTAAAAATCTCTTCAAACGGCAAAAGAAAGAAGAACCGCAGGAGATATGGGCGCTTAAGAATGTTTCGTTCGATATCAACGCCGGAGACAAAGTCGGGATCATTGGACGGAACGGTGCCGGTAAAAGCACGCTTCTCAAGATCCTGAGCGAGATCACCGAACCCACGGAAGGGGAGGCGCGCATCCGCGGCCGCGTCGTCAGCCTTCTGGAGGTCGGCACGGGATTTCACCCCGAACTGACGGGAAAAGAGAATATTTATATGAACGGCGCCATCCTGGGCATGAAAACGTCCGAGATCAAAAAGAAATACGATGAGATCGTCGCGTTCGCGGAGATCGAGAAGTTCCTCGACACCCCCGTGAAGCGTTATTCCTCCGGCATGTACGTCCGCCTGGCCTTCGCCGTCGCGGCCCACCTCGAGCCGGAGATCTTTCTTATCGACGAAGTGCTTTCCGTTGGAGACGCGGTCTTCCAGAAAAAATGCATGACTAAAATGGATGAGGTGTCCAAAAGCGGCAGGACCATCCTGTTCGTAAGCCATAATATGCTGGCCATTCAAAGCCTTTGCCAGAGGACCATCTATCTCGAAAACGGGGTGATCGCGGATGACGGGCCGTCCCAGCAGGTCATCCATAAGTATCTGAAGGGGACGACCGCATCGACCGGCGAGCAGGAATGGAACGATCCCTCGACGGCACCCGGGAATGATGAGGTGCGGCTGCGCAGCGCGCGCGTCAGGCACGCGGGTTCGGCAAGCGGCCCCGGAAATATCACAGTGCGTTCTCAGATCGAATTGGAATTTGAATATTGGAACCTTGTCCCGGATGCGCGCTTATCTCTTTGCCCGGTGGTGTTCAACGAGCAGGGAGTCCTCGTGTTCGGAACGACGCCCTTCGCCGAAAAAAAGTGGTACGGGAAGCCCCTCCCCAGAGGCCTTTTCCGGAGCGTCTGCCGCATCCCGGGCGATCTTCTCAATAACGGGACCTACCGCGTTGATATTTATTTCACTAAGAACACGAATTTTGTGACCTATCACAAAGAAGGCTTGCTCTCTTTCGATGTCGCGGACTCCGATGAGCTGCGTCACGGCTACTACGGAGAGATACACGGGGTGATACGCCCGCTGCTGGACTGGCGCACAGAATTCATAGACAATCCTTCCGCCGAATGCGCCGGCTAATTTCAAGGCCCCTTCCCGTATCAAGCGGAACTCCTTTCGCCAAGAGTCCGCAGCTGTCATTCGGCCCATCGTTCGGTTTTCTTGTTTTTCTTTCCAACGAGTTAAACGTTCATTCTTCTTTCTTGAACCGTTCCGACATTGTGCCTTCATGAGTAAAGATTTTTTCCAGAAGGTGCTGCTAGCGGTCTTTTCAATGCTCATAACGTTTTTAGTCTGCGAAGGGGCGTACAGGATTCACGTGCTCGCTGCGTACACCAAAAAAGCCGCGAACCCGGATCTGCAGGCTAGCTTTTTTAGCGACAGCCTTGTCACTTACGACCCTCAATACGGTTATTCATATAAACCCAACAAGGATATTTGTATTCTTGGCATAGAAAAAGGCCTGGCCACATCCTGCCTCCCGCTTTTCACAATTAACGAATTTGCAACGTTTGAAACCGATTTCGAAGATTTTAAAAAGGCGCGAGAAAACACATCCCCGCGGGGACCCCGGGTCCTCGTCTTTGGAGACTCCTTCACTTCAATTCCGCATGCCGGAGAGACCTGGGTTTCTCAGTTTTCAAAGCGCCTTAAAGAAAAGCAGGACCCGAACGTTCAGGTGCTGAACTTCGGACGTGACGGGTACGGGGTCCTTCAGATGCTGGAACTTGCGGCATCGCAGATCGACACTTGGAAACCCGATATGATCCTGATCGCCTATATCACGGATGACTTGCACCGCAGGCGCTTTTGGAGGAAAACCGTTGAGACGAACGGCAGGGGGTACTGGTATCTGGCTTACGACCCAGCCGACACCGCCATGTCACCTGACTCGCAGCTCGGCCAGTTATTCGACCGAAGGATCACGAAGGAGTGGTGCTCCGAGGTTATGAAGAACGGCGGAAACGATCCGCTGATACCTCCCTTAGAGTCATTTTTTAAGAAGCTGTGGACATCGGAATTTAATAAAAACGACGTCACGTTTTTCATGCCCCGGTCATTTCTTTTCAACAAGATCGTTTATGGCCAACCCGTGCTCCGCCGCGCGTCGAGACTGGACAAAGTCCTGTCATACCGCAACGACGCCGGCCTGGAGGCTTCTTTGAAGAAGCTGGAAGTGTCCGGCGTCCCGTACTATTTTGTCCATTTCCCGATGATCGCAGAACTTGAGAAAGGCACTCGGTGGATTCCGAATTCCGAAGACCGGCGACTCGCCAGTGAATTAATGGCCATGGCCGGTCAAAAACGTTTTTTTTATTTAAAAGACTATATGGATCTCTCTAAAGAGCAACTGGCCCGGTTTCCGGTCTCGCCGCAGGATGGCCATCCGTCTGCGGACGGGATCCGGTATATAGCTGATGCCATGACCCGTCTCTATCCCAAACTGGTTCCCCGTAAGCGAGAATGACCGCTGCCATGATAAAGGATCAAAAGGTGCAAGTGTCAGTCATCGTGGTTTGCTACAACGAGATCAGGAATATCGCGGATTGCCTTCAATCGCTCGCAAGCATGGATTTCCCGAAAGAGGACTACGAGATCCTCTGTGTCGACAGCCTTTCGACGGACGGGACCCGGGAAGTCATCAGGGATTTCATGGCGCATCATTCGAACATCCGTTTGGCCGACAATCCGGAGAAGAGTATCCCCAAAAGCAGGAACATCGGCGTGAGAGCTTCGCGTTTTCCCTATGTGGCGTTCACGGACGCGGATTGTGTCGTCCCGCCCAACTGGCTGACCCGTCTCGTCCGCGGGTTCGATACGCTTAAAAATTCGACGCCCGAACTGGCCGCGCTTGGGGGGACCAACCGTGCCCCTTCCGGAAAAACGCGTTTCTACGACGCGACGAACATCATCATGAAGACCATGCTCGGGAACCGGGGTTCCACGCAGGGCAAAGAATTCGACCGGGACCTAGAAGTGGATCATATGCCCACGCTCAATATCCTTTATGAAAAATCCGCGATCGACGCCGCGGGAGGCTTTGACGAGGCGTTTCAGTTTGTATGCGAAGACCCGGACCTGAATTACCGGCTGACCCAAGCGGGGCGCAAGATCTACTACCTTACCGGCGCCGAAGTCGTGCATGTTTTCAAACCCGGTTTCCAGATGTGGGCGGAACGGAGTTTCCGCTATGGCTGGGGACGGATCCAGCTTCTCACCAAGCATCCTGATCATGTAACCGCCGTCTATTTCGTCCCGCCGATGATCGTCTTATTGACCCTTTTGCCTTTCTTCGCGGGAATATCCTCCGCCTTCCTCTGGCCGGTCGCCGCCTATGGCCTGATGATACTCGCTTACTCCGTTTTCTATTGCCTGCGGCAAAGGCGGCCTGATCTGCTTTTCCATGTTATATTGTTGTACTTTATTACGCATTTTTCTTTCGGTCTTGGGGAGATATGGGGAATTCTTGGCCGGTCTAGTCATCGAGCGAACAAACAAGGATCCGTGAAATGAGCGAAACAAAGATCAAACTGTCGGTCGTGGTCCCTGTCTACAACGAAGAGGACGCCATCCGGCCGGTCATCGAGAATATCATCGCGAGCCGCCCCAAGCTCCTGAGAGTGTTTCCGAAGCTGTCCGCCATTGAGGTCCTGCTGGTCAACGATGGCTCCCATGACACGTCCGTGGAAGTCATGGACCAGTCCATCCGTGACGAGAAGGGTCTCGAGATCATCAGCCACAGCGTCAACCGGGGATACGGGGCGGCGCTTCAAACGGGCTTTGAGCGCGCTTCAGGCGATATCATCGTCTTCTTTGACGGCGACGGGACGTTCGATTTCATGAACGCGAAGATCCTTCTGGACGAGTTCTTCGCCTCCCAGACCGACATGATCACAGGCTGCCGGTTCACGGATGTCAGCAAAATGCCTCTCATCCGCAAGATCGGAAACAAGTTCTACAGCGGGCTGATCTTTTTGCTGTCGCATGAAACGGTCAAAGACCCGAGCTCGGGGATCCGGCTTTTCAGGAAGAGCATCCTGCCCATGCTGCGCCCGCTGCCGGACGGCCTCAATTTCATCATCGTCATGACCGTGAAGGTCCTTTTCGTCAATCTCGAATGGCGGGAATGCCCGGTCCCGTACCATGAACGCCTCGGTTCATCGAAGCTTCATGTGGTCAAGGACGGCCTCAGGTTCTTGAGGTCCCTTCTTTCGGTCATCGTGCTGAACAATCCGTTCCAGATGTATTTTCTCGGCACGGTCTTTTCCGCGATTCTTTCCGTCTATATGGCACGCGTTCCGCTGATCCATGCCTTCCGGGGCGCGCTCACGGAAGGCGATGTGATGTGGATGATCGCCTCGACCTTTTTCATGAGCGTCGGCGTCGCGTGTTATTGCGCGGGGGTCCTGTCGACCTTCATCAACCGGATGATCTTCGATAAAAAAGCAAAGAAAACGATCTTCAGCGCCTACCTGGTCAGCGAACCGATCATCGGCCATTCCGTGATATCGCGATTGCGCTTCTGGGCATCGCCGTCGCCATCTACACCGGCACAAAACTAGATCTAATTTCCAGCCACTGGCTTTCGCTCATCGCCGTAACCACCTGCGGGCTGAACGCCATCCTTCTTGGAACATCGCATTACACCATTTCCAACATCAAGAAGCATCTCAACAACAAATAAGGTGCTTAATGCGCGGGATGAACAATGCTTCCGATGGACTGGTGTGACGTGAACGTCTTCCTGATCAACCCGCCTTATCTGAAAATGTTCTCCCGGCAACAGCGCAGTCCGGCCGTCATCAAAAGCGGCACGTTATATTATCCTTACTGGCTGAGTTTCGCCGCGGGGGCGCTTAAAAAGGCGGGCTTCAATGTCCTGCTCGTCGACGCGGTCGCCTCCGACCTCAATATGACGCAGTGCGTGGCCAAAGCGGAAGGCTTCTCGCCGTGTCTCGCAGTCGTTGAAACTTCCACGCCGAGCATCGCGAACGACCTTGAATTCTGCCGGGTTTTGAAAGACAAGCTCCCGGGGCTCGTCGTGGCGATCGTTGGCACGCACCCCTCCGCCTGTTATGAAGAGGTTCTCAAGGCGTGCCGCTCGGTCGATATCGTCGCAATCGCGGAGTATGAGGCAACGATCTTGGATATTGCCAAGCGGCTCGCCGCGGGAAAGGATTGGCGCGATGTGCTGGGCATTGCATACAGGTCAGGGGAGAAGACGGTAAAAACATCCGCGCGCCCGTTTATTGAGAACCTGGATGAGCTGCCTTTCGTTAGTAAGGTTTACAAAGAATTCCTTCCCATCAAACGGTATTATTTCTCTCTGGCCCGTCACCCCATGGTCATGCTGATCACCGGGCGCGGCTGTCCGAACGGTTGTTTTTTCTGTGTCTATCCCCAGACCATGCACGGCCACGGCTACCGCTTCCGGAGTCCGGAAAACGTGCTGGAGGAGCTGAAATTCATCAAATCGGAGATGCCGGAAGTCAAAGAGGTCGTTTTTGAGGATGACACATTTACCGCCGATGAAGACCGCGTCGTTAAAATATGCCAATTGATGCGGCAGGCGGGGATCAGGATGAACTGGTTCGCGAATGTCCGGGTCAACACAAGGCAAGAAACCCTGCGGGAGATGAAGTTGGCGGGATTCCGGCAATGCGCGGTCGGCTTCGAAAGCGGAGACCAGTCGATCCTGGACGCCATGGGCAAGGGGATCAAGGTCGAACAGTCCTTGGCGTTCAAGAAACACTGCGACGAACTGGGCATTCTCGTCCACGGCTGCTTCATGGTGGGATTCCCCGGCGAAACAAAGGCGTCGATGGAGCGGACGCTCGCCTTCGCGAAACGGCTCAACTGCGACAGCGCGCAATTTTATCCGGTGTTCCCGTATCCCGGTACAAAAGCCCATGACTGGGTTTCCCGTCAACATTATCTCAAGACCACCGATCACTCAAAGTGGCTTGACTCAAAAGGCCGGCATGAATGCGTCTACGATCTGCCGGACGCCAGTTCGGAAGACATGCAGACGTTCTGCGACTCCGCCTACACGCGTTATCATCTCTCGCCACGGTATATTCTCAAAAAAATGACGCAGTCCATCCTCAGCCCCCGCGAAGCTGGCAGGAATATGACTGCGGGATTCAATTTCATCCGCTCCCGCTTTGTTGCGGCCGCGGAACACGGACGGGGGCGGGTGTCATGAGCAAAGTCGCTCTGATATGCAACGGTTCCGAACAGATCGGCCTCCAATACATCTCCGCCTGCCTGAAGGCCCGGGGCCACGAGACCCGGCTTTTTATGGATCCGTCGCTTCTGAACGATCGCGTGGTTTTCAATTTTGAATCTGCGGAAAAACTTTTTTCCATGCGTAGAGAGCTGATTCTCTCCGTCACCGGCTGGAAGCCGGACCTGATTGGCATCTCGACGGTCACCATCACGTACCCATGGGCCAGGGATATCGGGAAAGGGCTCAAAGAAGTCCTGCCCGATGTTCCGATCATCGTTGGCGGGCCACATGCCATCATGATCCCCGAAGTCATTATCACCGAACCGTTCTTCGATATGGTCTGCGCCGGGGAGGGAGAACAGGCGATCGGGGAACTCGCGGACTCTATCGGTGCCCGGACGCTGAACACGGCCATCCAGGACATCTGGTTCAAACGTGACGGCCAAGTCATCCAGAACCCGCTCCGTCATTTGACGGAGGACCTCGACTCGCTTCCGTTCCCCGACCGCGCTATCTTTGAGCCCTATCTGAACATGAACGATAGCCTGCTGACCATGTCCCAGCGGGGATGCGTCTACCAGTGCACCTACTGTTCTCATAACGTCCTTAAAGAAAATTACAAAGGGAAGGGCTGCTATGTCCGGCGCAAAAGCCCCGAGCGATTCGTCGAGGAGCTTCGTCATTTCAAGGAGCTCTACAGTTACGAATTCGTCAGGATCTATGACGATATTTTCACGCACGATATCGCTTGGCTGGAAACTTTCACGCCGCTTTACCTCAAGCACATCAATAAACCGTTCTTTTGCCTGGCGCATCCGCTCTGCCTCAAGGAAAGGGCCGTTCAGCTGATCAAGGAGGCCGGCTGCAAATGGATCCAAGTCGGGATCGAAAGCATGAACCCGCAGACGCGCAAAGACATCCTCAACCGCCCGGAAAGCAATGAGGACATCGGCAAAGCGATCGCGCTTCTCGAAAAATACGGGATCAAATACGAACTGGATTTCATCTTCGGCCTGCCAGGAGACGATGTTTCAACCTACGAAAAGACCGTCGACTTCCTGAAGGGGAAGAAGCATCTGAGCCGCGTCAGCGCTCTCACGCTTTCGTTCCTGCCCAAAACACAGATCGTGGACCACTCCATCTGCGAAGGCAGTATAAGCGTGGACGACATCCGCAATATCGAGCAGGGCCTCGAAGGGTGTCAGACGGACGGCGGATCCATCCGCAGTAAAGAGAAGCAGAGGATAGCCGAAAGGTACAATGTTCTGTACCGGCTCTGCGCCTTTATGAGTGGCCCGCAGATCGACTGGGTGCGCCGCAGAGGACTGGACAAGATATTGGTCCGCTTAAATCCATTTCTGATCTATTTGATCCGGATCTTTGGCATGGACACCGTTGACAGGATCTTCGTGAAGATGTTCTTTAACCAGATGTTCAAAGTCACCTTGGGGCGGCGGCATTATTACCGCCGCAACTGATCTCCGGCCCCTATGAAGATCCTTCTGATCTATCCTCCGATGACCGTGTTTGGCGAAGACGTGACCGTGCCACAGGTCAGGCCTCCTCTCGGCCTTTTGTATATCGCCGCCGTCTGCGAACGGGCCGGCCATACCGTGGAAGTCCTGGACTGTATGGCTCAGAACACCTGCCGTGCCGAGGCTGTTTCCGACGGAGGCAAGCGCTTCGGCCTCAATCCTTCGGAGCTTCAACGCGAGCTTGAGACGCGGAAACCGGACATTATCGGCATCAGCAACATGTTCACGGCCTTTTCCCGCGACGCGCACGAAGCCGCATCCGCCTGTAAACGCTGGTCTCCGGACGTCAAAGTCATCATGGGCGGTATCCACGCTTCGACACTGCCTGACAATGTCCTTGAGGATGCCAATATCGACTACATCGTTCTGGGCGAGGGTGAACAGACGATCCTCGAACTCCTTGAGGCCCTGAAAAGCGGGGTTGATCCCGGGCAAGTGGCGGGTTTGGTCTTTAAAGGTAAGGACGGCGTCCTGACCCGTACGAAACCGCGCGAACGCATCCTGGATCTCGACGCGCTGCCCATGCCGGCGAGACATCTCGTCGATCTAAAGCTCTACTCCGCCGTCGCTGAGAACGAGGCGGATAACTACATCATGCGTCATCCTTATACCACGGTCTACACAAGCCGGGGATGCCCGAAACGCTGTGTTTATTGCGCGGCTCATAATGTTTGGCATAACCGGTGGGTCGCGCGTTCCAGCGCGAATGTGCTAGACGAGGTCGAGTATCTGGTCAAGGAACACGGCATCCGCGAGATCCATTTTCTGGACGACAATATTTCCGTGGACCGGAAACGTTTCGCCGAAATATGCCAGGGCATTCTTGACCGTAAGCTCAATATCCGCTGGGCTTGTCCCACCGGTCTCGCGATCTGGACCCTCGACGCGGAAGTCCTGGCCCTGATGAAAAAAGCCGGCTGCTACAAAGTTTGTTTCGGCATGGAATCCGGGCATCCGGATACGCAGCAATTCATACGAAAAGGCCTCGACCTTGAGAAAGCCGATGACGCCATTAAAATTGCCTCCTCGCTCGGGTTTTGGATCCAGTCCACGTTCATTATCGGATTTCCCTATGAGACTCGCGAGCAGATCCAGACGACCATCCGCTATGCCATCGGAACCTATTCGGACTTCGTGAACTTCCTGCTTCTGACGCCATATCCCGGGACCGATGTCTACGAGATCATGCGAAAAGAGGAACTTATTCCGGTCACGCTTTGGAATTACAAGAATTTCGGTGTTACGATGAGCGGTTTCCGCACGCTCTGCAGAAGCAGGGACTGCACTGCGGAGGAACTTTCACTGTATTTTGACGACGCGTTCAAACAGCTGCTTCGGTCAAGGATCGCAAGGACCTTGGTCGATCCGCTGATCCTGTTGAGGAAGCTCCGCGATCTCGAGTCGCTCCTGTTCTTTATGCGGATGCTGAAAAACTTTTTCGGCGTCGCCTGGGTCATTTTTTATATGGGAGTGACCAAGGCGGGCACCCTCAAGCCGGGCTACGGCGCAGCCTTTACCAAAAAAGATTGAGTTTTTCCTTCAGGCGAACATTACTTTATGCCACATAAACATTTTAGCGGTAGTTTAACTCAATCTGTTCTTAACAGACTCACGGCGTCTCAAACCTTTTCTGAAAAGATCGGCCCGTGCCGTTCACTCTTAATTTTCCGGAATCGCTGGAGCCCGCATGGCTAGGATAACGCTGATATCCACAAACAACGACTTCTGGTCCCTGGGAGTTCGCCGATTATCGAGCGTTCTCAGACAGGCGGGGCATACCGTACAGACCGTTTTTATCGTAAAAGGCGGCTATATCAGCGTCTTGCTTTCACTTGATGATATGGACAGCCATGGCGTCGCGGATCAAGCGGTGACAGATATCATTGATCTTGTAAAAGATGACGATCTCATCGGCATCAGCACCATGTCCGTCAATTACTGTCTGAAAAACGCTTTCACTCTCGCCGAGGCTCTCAAATCCGCCCATCCGGATAAATGGATCGGCATGGGGGGATTCCATCCGACCGCTTTTCCGGAGGAATGCATCCAAAAGAAGTATATCGATTTTATTTGCAGGGGCGACGGGGAGGAGGCGCTGCTGGAACTGGCCGCTTCGATCGATTCCGCGAGCGTCGACCGTTATCACATCAAGAATTTATGGATCAAGGATCTTTCGGGCCAGAATGTCACCAATCCTCAGAGGCCGCTGAATTTTCAGCTGGATCAGTATCCGCCCTATGACTACTCGACGGAGGATATGTACCTCGTGGAATCGACCCGGCTGAGAAAAGCGACAGCCGGAGACTACAAAAAATATTTCAGCACCGCGATGCGCATCATGTGTTCATACGGATGTCCCTATGCCTGCGCTTACTGCCACAACGACGTCCTGTATTCCCTGGATAAGAACTCCATCAAAAAACGCCATCATTCGGTCGATTACATCATCAACATGATCAAAGAGATCATCCGCCAGCATCCCTATTTTGATTTTGTCGACATTCTGGACGATAGTTTTTTGAATTTACCCCTGGACTTCATTCGAGGGTTCTCCGAAAAATATAAGAAGGAGATTGGACTTCCGTTCGCCCTGGCCGGCGTTATTCCAAACCTCATCGACAAGCAGAAGATGGATCTTTTGGTCGGCGCGGGCTTATGCAAGATCATTCTGGGGATCCAAAGCGGAAGCCGGAGAGTCCTAAGGGATTATTATTCCCGATTCTCGGATTTTGATGTGATCATCAGCAAGCTTGAGATCCTGACGGATTACCGGGATCGGTTGCTGCCACCGACTATGGATATCATCGTAGGACTGCCGGCGGAAAATGAAGCGGACAGGATCGAGACGCTTACCAATCTCAACAGGATCCCCCGTCCGTTCTCGGTCAGCATCAGCAACTTATCTAATTTTCCGGGAACGAAATTGACGCAAAAGCTCATCCAGGAAGGTCTCATCAAAGCGGATCAGACATCCTTCGGCTATTCGGAAGTTAGCAGGTACGACGCTTATCTATGCCTGCTCCAGATCATAGGCCAGGTCCCCAAAAAGTTAGGAGATCGTCTGGTAAAGTCATTCCGTGACCGTTTGCACAAAAGTGCTTTCCATTCACGTTTCATCTATCAACTTGCGTTCATGTACAGTTTTGGGTTGAGAGCGATCAACAGTGTCCTGACCGGTACGACGCTTTCCTTGCCGTATGGACTGGCTAAATTATTAGCGGGATTTCACCCGGCCCTCCGGAGTAAACTTGATAGGTCACCCGTAAAACACAGCCAAGAACGACACTCATGAAGAAGATCCTTTTGATCCACCCGACGTTCGAGTCCAGCGCCCAGCACACGCTTGTGTGCCGGAAAGGCTATGGCACGGCGATCCCGCTCGGCATCGCGTACGTGGCTGCGAACCTCATCGGCAAAGGCCATGACGTCAGGATCTACGATTTTCAGGTCGAGGAGACGGACCTGTGGGATGTGATAGAAGAATTTAAGCCCGATGTCTTCGGTCTGAGCGTAATGACCCCGACCGCCAATGCGTCCGCCGGCCTTGCGGCTGCGCTGAAAGCGCGCTATCCCGGCATCCCTGTCATTGCGGGAGGTCCGCATCCCACTATTCTGAAAGGCGCGATCTTCAGCGAAAGCCCGTCTTATGATTATCTCGTCATCGGGGAGGGGGAAGTCACCTGCCACGAGCTCCTCGACGCCATGGACGGCCTCAGACCCCTGCGGGATGTGAAAGGGCTATGCTTTCGCTCGGAAGGCCGTGTCGTGGAGACGGAGCCAAGGCCCTTTCTTCAGGACATGGACACCCTGTCGCGTCTTCCGGTCGAACTCTTCCACTACGAGCGTTATATGCCGACGCCGGGCACGTTCATTTATCTGCCCAGCCTGGCCTTTTTGAGCAGCCGGGGATGCCCCTTTAACTGCGTGTTCTGCAACAAGAACATGTTCGGGAACACCCTGCGCTACATGAGCGCGGCGCGCCTCGTCGACGAGATCGCGGAGCTCAAAGAACGCTTCGGCTTCCGCGAGATCAATTTCTACGACGACACGTTTACCGTGGACAATACGCGCGTCTCCGAGATTTGCCGGCTTCTTATATCGCGGAAGATCAATATCAAGTGGAAATGCAACTCGCGGGTGAATACCGTGACGCGGGAGATGCTTTTTGAAATGAAGCAGGCGGGCTGCTTCAGCATCAGCTTCGGCGTGGAGTCGGGGGACGAAGAGGTTCTGAAGAAGATCCGCAAGGGGATCACGCTCGAACAGGTCCGGAACGCCTTTCGCTGGAGTAAAGAAGCGGGCATCACACGGTCGGCTTTTTTCATGCTCAATCTTCCCGGCGACACGCGCGCCTCTATCGAGAAAACCCTTCAGTTCTCGCGGGAAATCCGCCCCGACTTTGTCAGCTTTGAGCTAACAAAACCTTTGCCCGGAACGGCCATCGCGGAGGCCCTGAAGAACGAGACCCATGTTCACATACGCGAGGAACTGTGGAATGATTACAACAACTGCGCTGTCTCGAATATGGTTTTCTTCACGCAAAATGACCTGACCGAGGAGTATCTCCAGGACGCATTCAAGCGGGCCGTGAGAGGATTCTACCTGAACCCCGTGTTTATTTGGGGACGCCTTACCGCCCTGCGCAGCTTTGGACAGTTCAAATCCTACGCGAGGGCTTTCATGAACATCCTCACGGCAAAGGTTGGAAAATGACGCGCACGACACGAGTGATGCTTATCAATCCGTCTCAGGAGCACTTTCTGAACGCGCAGTCGGGATGGACCCTCGGCATCAAGGATGTCGGCTATTATCAGCCACTCGGACTTCTTTACATCGCTACTTTCCTAAAAAAAAGTCAGCCCGACATCGAGCTCAAGGTAGTGGACGCCGCGTCGCCTGACATGCCTTATGCGGAACTTCGCGAGCGGATCCGGGCTTTTGCTCCGGATATCGTTGGCATTGCTGCCTACACGCACACATTCATCGATTCGTTAAAGGTCAGCCGCATCGTCAAAGAGATCGATTTAAAAACGGTCGTGATATTGGGCGGTCACCACCTGTCCTATTACCCGGTCGAAACACTGCACCACGAAAGCATCGACTACATCATCATTGGCGAGGGGGAACTAAGCTTTGCAGAAGCGGTTAGGAACCTGAAGGAGGGACGACGGGACTTCTCGGCGGAAGGGGTTTTCTCGCGCGGGCAGACCTCGGCGGCCGAAACCTACGCGAGGCAGGACCGCCGGTTTTTACGGGACATTTCGCAGCTTCCTTTTCCTGACAGGTCGCTTGTCCAGGAGCATTCCTACAAGAACATCCTGACCGCTGACCGGAAAATGACCACGATCATAAGTTCGCGCGGCTGCCCGTACCATTGCACGTTCTGTCCTCAGGGGCGCGAACCGTACCGCCAGAGGACCGCTGCGGATGTCGTTGCTGAAATTGAATACTGCCAGAAAAACGGGTTCACCGACTTTTTCTTCGCGGAAGACACCTTCAACATCACGAAAAAGAAAGTAACGGATTTCTGCGATGAGCTCAAGCGGCGGGGGACACGCGCGAGTTGGTGCTGCAAAGCCAGAGTCCGTGGTATGGACAGGGAAACGCTCGCCGCGATGAAAGAGGCGGGCTGCTACCTCATCAACTTCGGGGTTGAGACCGGCACGGACGAAGGGCTCCGGTATCTTCACAAGGACGTGACCACGGAAGAGATCCGCCAGGTGTTCTGCTGGTGCAACGAGCTCAAACTTAGGACCATGGCTTATTTCATGATCGGGCAGCCATTCGAGCGTACCGAACAGGATGTCGAGAAGAACATTTCCTTTCTGCTTTCCCTTGACTCGACCTACTGCAACATCAACACCCTGAATCCGACCCCTTTCACCCCCTTATTCGACGAGGGGGTCCGAAAAGGTTTCCTCAAGTACGAGCCATGGCGTAAAATGGTCCTCACTGGCGAGGATTTCACTCCCTCGAATTGGGAAGAGCATTTTCCTAAAGACCATCTGCAAAGGCTCCGGAACAAAGGGCTTATGAGGTTTTACTTTCGCCCACGGACAATCATACGCTTTTTATCCGGGATGCGGCTGTCCCAACTGCCTTCCATGGCGTCATCCGCGTTCCAGTTGGCGCTCGCTTACATCAAAGGGTTATTCGCATGAACGTATTTCTGGTGAATCTGTACTACGGACCGATGGCCTCCGCGCTGGTGGCGCTCGGCAAGAAGAAGATGATCAATCCGCCGCTGGGGCTCATCCAGATGGCAACGCTAGCGAAGGAAAAGGGCCACCGGGTGACGATCCTGGACGAGCAGTGCGTTGACGGCCTGACAAAGGACGATTACATTGCCAGGATCAGGGAGAATCGCTACGACGTGGTCGGTTTTTCGGTCAACACATTGAATTTCAATTATTTTGTCCAGTTGTGCCGCTACATCAAAGAGAGGATCCCGGATGTCATTCTTGTCGCGGGCGGCGTCCACATCACGGCCCTCCGGGAGCAGGCGCTTCACGACAGCGTGGATTACCTATTCCTCGGTGAAGCGGACCACGGTTTTGTCGAATTCCTCGGGACTTTGCCGGAAAAGAGCATCGAGAAACTGAAAAAGATTCCGGGCCTTCTGTTCAGGAACGGGAGTGAGGTCGTCAACACGGGGCGAACGCTGGTTCGGGACCTGGACGCTCTGCCTTTCGCCGACCGTAGTCTTCTCGATTACAAGCAGTTCATGACCACGCTTCCGAGCGGTGAGAGAGTCCTGTCGACCGGGATTTCCGCGTCGAGAGGCTGTCCTTTCCATTGCGTGTTCTGCTCCGAGCAGATCCTCAGCGGGAACAATCACCGTCTGCATTCGACCGAATACGTATTCGCGGAAATGAAGTATGTTCAGGACACCTTCGGGATCAGTCACATCAATTTCTACGACTCCACTTTCAACATCAGCCGGAAATTCGTTCTGGACCTTTGCCGGCTGATCATTGATTCGGGCAGGAAATTCACCCTTTGGGTCGGCGCGCGCGCAAGTCTCCTGGACAGGGAGCAGCTGATGATGCTCAAGCAGGCCGGTCTCGTCCGCATCGGGATCGCGATCGAGAGCGGGAACGAACGCATCCTAAAACTGATCAAAAAAAGCCAGACTAAGGAGCAACTGATCGAGGCTTTCCGCATGGCGGCAGAGGTCGGAGTACCGGCCGAAGCCATGGCCATCATCGGCAACCCCACCGAGACCTTCAAGGAAATGTTCGAGACGGCCGAGTTCATCCGAAAGATCGATACGCTGGATATCACGTCCCTCGGTATTGCCATTCCGTACCCGGGAACGGAGCTTTATGACATGGCCAAGAACGCCCGCCACGGGCTGAAGCTCCTGTCCGAGGACTGGGACAACTATCACTTCTACGGCCCGGGCGTCATGGAAGTCAGCGGGTATTCGCCCGCAACGCTTGTCTTTTTCCAGAAAATCCTGCTTTGCTGGTCCTACCTGCGGTGGCGCAAGATCGTGGCCGTCATCAGGGTGCACGGGTTCAGGGACACGCTCCTGTCGCTTTTCGGATTTCTCTTCAAAGGACGAAGTCACACGAACAAGGCCCCGAAAACCGCCTGAATGAATATCCTTCTCATTTATCCTCCCAACACACATCAGGCGGTCTATTCGCGAAACTTCCGCCGCCTCAAGGGCTCCGAGACCTCGGCCTATCCGCCGCTTGGTCTGATGTATCTTCAGGCGATGATCAAGCGCGAGACGGCGCATAATGTCAAGATCATCGATCTGACCGTACCCTCCGCGGACAGGATCGATCTGGCCAAAGTTGTCAGGGATTTTGCCCCTCAGATCGTCGGCATTACGGCCTATACACTGTGCTTTTATGATGTTCTTCAGACGGCCCGCCTCATCAGGGCCATCGACGCAAACATCAAAGTGGTGATCGGCGGTCCTCATGTCGACCTGTATCCTCTTGAAAGCCTCGGCCATTCCGAGATCGATTTCGCAGTCGTCGGAGACGGGGAGATTCCTTTTCTGGCACTCATGGGCGCATTGGAGAATTCCGGCGATCTTTCCGGGATACCGTCACTCTATTACAGGGATCCACAGGGGAAGGTATGCGTGACCCCACGTCTGAAACCGGACCGAAGTCTCGAATCACTGCCAATCCCGTGCCGTAAGGATCTGAACGAAGACGATTACTACAATCCGTTCTTTTCGGAAAAGCGGTTCGCGACCATCTCCACGTCGCGGGGCTGCCCGTTCCAGTGTACTTTTTGCGACGTGGCGGATAAATATTTCCGTAGCCGAAGCATCTCAAACGTCCTTGACGAGATCGAAGCGCTCCACAAGGATCAGGGCATCGGCAGTTTTTTTATCGTGGACGACCTTTTTAATATCACCCCTGACCGCTGCCTGGATTTCTGCCGGGGGCTCAAGGAGCGGGGACTCAAGATCAAATGGATCTTCCGAGGGAGGATCGACCAAGTCAATGAGGAAGTGCTGCGGGAATGTTTCCTTACGGGATGCGTCCACGTCATCTACGGCGTCGAAGATTTCACGGATGAGGGCCTGAAAGCCATCAAGAAGCACATCACCCTCGAACAAGCGGTCCGGGTGTTTGAAATGACGCGGAAGCAGGGGGTCAAGACCACCGCCAATTTCATCATCGGTTTCCCGCACCACCGCACGGATGAAGACATTCGGAAATTGCCGGAACTGCTCAAAACATTGAGGCCGGACTATCTTCAGGTGGGGATCCTTATCCCGTTCCCGGGTTCTCCGATCTTCAAGGATGGTGTCAACCGGGGGATCATCGACCCGCAAAAATGGCTCGCCTACGTGAAGAATCCGATGGCCGTCTTTGAAATGCCTCTTTGGGAAGAACATCTCAGTTTATCGAGCCTCACTGCGCATTATGAAAAAATCATGCGCGGATTCTATCTTTCGCCCAACCAGCTTTTCAAACGCCTGAGAGAAATTGACAGTTGGCACAGGCTTGTGTCTTATTTGAAAGTGGGCCTCGCGACCTTTCGCATGGGAAAGAAATATGACGCCTGATAAGAACATTCCTGTAGCGGGAGGCGTTAACTTTCATCCGGAAGAACTGCTTCTTTCGACCCAGGTCTGCGATAAATTCTTTCGCGACAACGGAGTTTGGGAGAAATTCCGGGACCAGACCGTCCTGGATGTCGGCTGCGCTACTGGTTTTTTCACGGAGAGGATCGCCGCGGCCGCCGCACGCGTGTATTCCTGCGACATCAGCTTCGACAACGTGAGCGCGTGCCGCAGGCTGTCACCATCGCCGAAGATCGTCTGTCTGAGCGCCAATGCCGAAATCCTTCCGTTCAATTCCGGAACCTTTGACAGCGTCTTCGTCAATTCGGTCGTTGAACATCTGGACGCGCCCGAACTTTTCTTCGCGGAGGTCTTCCGCGTCCTGAAACCGGGCGGGGAGTTCGTCATGTCGGTCGACATCAAGCCCAAGATCAGCTGGATTTTTTACCGTCTCACTTTCCTTTTTGACAAAATGGTCGCGCCCGACCATCCCATGCTGCACCGGAAAACTGCGCTCAGTGATCCAAGCTGCACGGAGTTCATCGCGCCGGACCGATTACTGGCGGCTCTTGAGCCCCTGTTTACGCTCGTGGAAAAACAGAAATTCGCGGGACTCTTCTTTAACCTCATGCAGGTCAGCCTTGTGATCGTTAACAAGCTCTATCAGATCGCCAGCGGCAGCAATTTCACCGAAGACCATTACGCGGACCACATGGAACGGTTGAACCGTCCGATCTTCCGGATCTACCGGGGCCTGCTTCCGCTGTTCCGGCTGATCGCTTATCCGCGATTTCTTACGTTTGATGCCATTTATCTTTTCCTGCGAATGAAGAAGGCCTTCTGATGAAAGTCCTGCTGATCAAACCGCTTTACCGGTTCGCGTCAAATCATCCCGTCCAGTTTTCAGGGTCGGAGAAGGCGCTGCCTCTTTCACTGGCTTATCTGGCAGCCGCGCTGGAAAAGGAAGGGCATGTGATCCGAGTTCTCGATTATCAGATCGAGACCCCGCCGCTTCGCGATGTTTTGAGCGAGTTTCAACCCGGTCTCGTCGGGGTGACCTCGTACTCAAAAGAGTTCGACCACGCCAAAGAGATCATGCGGGAGATCAAAGTATTCCGCCCGCACCTTCCGGTCGTTGTCGGAGGCCCCCATATCAACGCCTACCGCGAGAACATCTTCAGCCAATCGGCCGATATCGATTACGCGATCGTCAATGAAGGCGAAGAGACTTTCCTCGAACTTCTGAAGAGACTCGATGGCGGTCAGGATGTGGCGGGCGTCAGGGGTCTGATCTACCGTGACGGCTCGGGGCAGATCCATTTCAACGGACCGCGTCCCTTCATCAAAGATATCGATACCATTCCGTTCATGGCGCTTCATCATTTTCAGGTCAAAAAGTACTATCCAACGGCGGGGACTTTCCGAAGACTTCCGAGCGTGACCATGCTAACGTCTCGCGGCTGTCCGTACCGGTGCGTCTTTTGCAATACCGACCTCTTCGGCAAGAACGTACGCCTCCGTTCTGCGGAGAACGTCCTGGCCGAGATCGAATCCCTCGTAAAGAAATACGGCGCGCGGGAGATCAATTTCTGCGACGAAACGATCACGATCAATCGCGCTCGCATGATCAAGATCTGCGAAGGCTTAATCAAACGAAATCTCCGGATCGGCTGGAAGTGCTCGACCCGGGTAGACCTCGTCGACACCGAGTTGCTCAAGCTTATGAAGCGCTCCGGCTGCTTTTATATCGGCTTCGGTGCCGAGTCAGGGGTTCAGGCAACGCTGGATCGGTTGAAAAAAGGAATTACTCTGGACCAGACGCGCCAGGCTTTCGCCGAATGCAAAAAGATCGGGATCGACACCATGGCGTATTTCATGATGAACGTGCCCGGCGAAACCATCGAGGACATCGAGACCTCGATCCGGTTCTCGCGGGAGATCAAGCCGACCTTTCTCAATTTTGAGCTGATCAAGCCTTACTGTGGCACCGAACTCCGTCAGATGATCGAAGGGAATCCTGACCTCACCATCAACCACGCCCTTTGGGAAAAATGGGAGTCTTATTCCGCGGGGAACCATCTGTTCTATGTGCAGAAGAACGTTCCCGAGAGCTATCTCCTCGACGCGTACAAACGGGCGGTGAAGGATTTCTATCTCCGTCCGGGATTCATCCTCCGCGCGCTGTTCAAGATACGCTCGCTAAGGCAACTCGTGAGTTACCTTCAAAGCTTCCTCAACATGCTGAAAGTGAGGCTGGTTCGATGACGTTCTACAGGCCGATCTCCCATGAAATCCTAATGATCGGGACGCGCGCGTGTTGTGATATGATTCCCGAAGTTCCATTGAACAAATGCTTTCAATTGGGGAATCCATGCCTCTTTTTATAAATCCGTCCATCCATCCTAAAGCCCAGTGGCCATTCATCACGCGGAATATGTCGCTGCAGCCGCCGCTCGGCATCGGGTTTCTTGCGGGATATCTCCGGAAGAAGATGGATGTTCCGATCCGGGTGATCGACGAATGCATTCAAACGCTGGATGACGCAACCCTCACGAGAGAGCTCGACAGCCTCGACAAACCGAGGATCGTCTGCCTTTCGAGCATGACGTTGCAGATCGGGCGGACCATGGATCTGGCGAAAAAGATCAAAGGTTACGCGCCCGATACGACCGTCATCATTGGAGGCGTGCACCCCACGGTGATGCCTCATGAACCCTTTGAGCGCGGGAACGTGGATATCGTGGTCAGGCGTGAGGGGGAGGAAGTGCTCGCGCAGCTGTGCGAACGGATCTACGCCGGAAAAGACTACCGGGATGTCCGGGGCATCAGCTATGTTGGGGACAACGGAACGATCATCGACAACCCCGACCAGCCGATCGTGGATCTCAAGACCGTGCCTTTGTTCCCGTTCGACCTTTTCGAGAAGAATATCGCTCAGTATAACGCGTTCGGAAGCCTGTGCACTTCGCGCGGTTGCCCCTACAACTGCATCTTCTGCTCGAACCGCAATGTCACCGGGAACTTGTTCCGCCACTTTCCAATCAAATGGGTGGAAGAGTCGCTGGACATCCTGATCCACAAATATAAGCAGGATTACATCATGTTCGTCGACGACGTCATGTTCGTCGACAAGAAGCATTTTTTCGCCGTCGCGGACATGATCCTACGCCGCGGCTTCCACAAAAAGGCCTCCTTTCAGGGCGGCGCGCGGGCGGACACCATCACGCCGGAGATCGTCGCCAAGTCCAAGGAAGCGAACTTTTCCTTTTTCGGCGTGGGCGTGGAGACAAGCTCGGAGCGGCTGTTGAAAGTCCTCGACAAAAAAGAGACCGCCGTCCAGATCAAAAAAGCCATCGACCTGATCACGGAGCAGGGCATGATGACTTCCGGGGCTTTTATTTACGGGATTCCGACGGAGACTCGCGAGGAGCGGAAACAGTCCCTCGAATACGCCCTGGCTCTCCCGATCGACAACGCCCGGTTCAACAACATCGTACCGTATCCGGGAACCGCGCTTTATGAAATGGCCAAGCGGGAGAACAAACTCGTCGTAAAAAAGGACTACTACAATTTCAATGTTCAGTACTACCTTTTCGGGAACGACATCCCCTATGTCCCCGAAGGCTCCAATCGTTTCGAGATCATCTTTGACACGATGTGGGCCAACCTGCGATATTACTTCAGGCCCCGCACCTTTCAGCGGTTCAAAAAGTACAAGACAACGGGAGGAGGCACGATCCATATCCCCGCGAACAAGCGGATGTCCCTTTACTGGGACATGGCGCGGTTCGGTTTCCTCGTCTTCGTAAGGTTTATCTATGTCGGATCGATCGTCTTCGGGATACGGCTGCGTCAGGCGCTTACGAATAAGACAACTCCGGGAGCTACAGCGGGCCAATGAGGTCCCTCGCCAAGCCCGCGATCAGCGTCATCATCCCGGTCTACAATCGCTGTGCCGAACTCATTGATACGCTGAACTCGCTTTCCCAGTCCGTTCCGATGCCCCTGGAAGTGCTGATCGTCAACGACGGGAGCACCGATGATGTCGTTCAGAAATTAACCAACTATCGATCATCCTCTCCGCTGCCCATCAAACTTTTGAACCTTCCCAGGAATGCCGGACCCGCGGGAGCCCGCAATGAAGGCATCCGTAATGCCGCGGGCGACTACCTCTGGTTTTTGGACAGCGACGTTGAATTGCCCGCGCCCACACTGCTCGGCGACATGCTCAAGATCATGGAAGAGAGGAGCGATATCGGCGCGGTGGGGGGCTCCGTCGAAACTATCGCGGGGCAATGGATCCACTCACGGACAGGATGGGAAGAGAACGCTTTGCCCAGAATCGCCCAATATCCCGCGAAAGATCTAGGGCCTTACGAGCCGGATTCGCTCTCGACGTCCAATATGCTCGTGGACGGGAAAGTGGCCCGCTCCGTCGGACTGTTTAATGAGACGCTCTGCTTTTTGGAGGACCTGGATTACTCTCTCAGGATCCGTAAGTCCGGAAAGAAATTATTTACGGATAAAAACACATGCATCCTCCACCATCACTTTTCTTCCGGTAAAGCCGACGGAGGAGTCTATTCTTTTTATTCTTCGCTGAAGCGGTACACCCATAATTATCATAAAGCCCGGTTACTGATCGCCACAGGGACCCTTGGACTGCCGCTGAGCTCGGTGGTCTGGAAAGATTTCGTCTATTGCCTCAAGGTCCTGGGCTCCGGAGGCCGGAAGGGACTGAAAGTCTCGGGTGCGGCCGTTAAAGTGGTCGGCGAGAAGAAAGTGTCCCTCGTTTCCATCGCGTACGCTCATATCACTTCACTTTTTTCGGCTTATCTGAGCTATAAGCCGTCCCCGCGATGATCCGCAAGCTGCCCTATACGCTCTCACCCCGGCTCTTCACAGCGAGCCTTAAGCTGTTCCTGAAGCTTCCCAAGCCCGCGGTCAAATGGCTCCTCGATCTTTCGGTGCGCCTGCGGAGGTCGAGGTTTGAGAAGTCCCATTCGCTTTCCGATCTTATTTTTTTTGTCACAAACCGCTGCAATATGTCCTGTGGCTTTTGCTTCCTGTCCGGCAGCCTTAATAAAAACGTCGACGCGGAGCTGACGCTTGAAGAGATCGGCTTGATCGCCGCGAGAGCCAAAGGCTCCGTGGATAAAGTGCTGCTGACCGGCGGGGAACCCTTTATCAGGAAGGACCTGGCCGATATCGCGAAGGCCTTCTACTCGGCGGGCGGTATCAGGAAAATCAATGTCAATACGAACGGTTTCTACACGGACCGCCTCAAGGAGTTCCTGGACCGGATGATATCCGATTGCCCGGAGGTCCGGCTGACGATCCAGGTTTCGATCGATGCCCCCGAGGTCATTCACAACCGGATGCGCGGCAGCGGCGAAGCCTACGGCCACGCCGTGAACACTCTAAAATTGCTTTTGGAATACAGGGACCGACACCCTCAGATCAGCAACGTCGTCGCGGGGGTCACCCTTTCCGCGGACAATTTCATGCATCTTGGCGAGCTGCTCGCGGTGCTGAGGACGCTCGGCGACATGATGGTCGGCATTAATTTCGTCCGGGGAAGCCATGCGAGCGTCGGCGGCCGCCCGCCGTGCGAACTTTCCGAAAACGACCCCTCCGATAGCCACTTGCTCACCGCGGGCCAGATCGATCATGTCGCGAAGACATACTCCGCCGGAGTGGATCCCCAAAGCCGGTATTTTTTCTTTGAAAAACTGGTACTTTGCATGATGCTTCAGAAAAAGGAACTGCTCGTGAATGGCTGGGCCATGTGTCTGGCCAGTTGGTTCCGCTGCTACGCCGGGAGGGCTTTTTTGATATTATATGCGACGGGCGATGTCGCTTTGTGTGAGATGACCCGTTCCTTTGCCAACATCCGGAGGGAAGACTATAATCTCAAAAGCGTCATCGGGAAGGCGAGGGGCTTCGACACCGCCGCGTGCGCGTGTTCTCATGAGTGCAATTTATTCCACACGCTAACCTGCGACACTAAATGGATGATGCTGGCGTTCAATGAAGATCTTCGATTTTAAGCTCAGGCAGTATGACGCGGATTATTACAAGATCTATGACCGGGCCCTCACGCGGGATTTAGATACCATCCCTAGCTTCAGGCTTATCAAGGAATATCTCGCACTGAAACCCGGGGAGACCCTTCTTGATGCGGGCTGCGGCGCCGGTCATCAGCTGAACTATCTTCTAAGAGATGTCAACGCAACCGGCCTCGGCGTCGATAGTTCGGAAACAGCCGCGACTTTGGCGGTCCAGCGTTTTCCGGGAAGAAAATTTTTTCGCCAGGACCTCCGCCGTCTCGAGTTCGGGGACTACACCGTCGATAAGATCGTGTGTTTCAACGTGATCGAACACATCGCTGAACAGGATGACGTTATGAGGGAATTCTTGAGGGTGCTTAAACCAGGTGGCAGCTTGGTGATCGGGACGAATATCCGTGATTCTCTCGCGTGGAAGCTGTATCAGTTGACCATAGGAGAGCATACCCATGTTCGGGAATTCACGGTGAATGAGTTCATCGAATTCCTGGGGCAATTCTTTGTTGTGGCTAACTATAAGAGAAGCTCTGGTGTCTTCCGGTTCGGACCGCCTTTAAGCTGGGTTTTTCATCACGTGCTTTTGGGCGATGTTATCGCTCTCTGCAAAAAACCACATGAAGGGATTAGCGTAAAACGATGATCACCCGCAAAGTCCTGGTCATTAAGCCTGAGTATCATTTTTTCCCGATCGGGTTGGCCTATGTGCTGGCGACGCTCGAGAAGAACCGTATCCCCTTTGATTTTATCGATGCCGCTTTCGAAAGTATTGACTGTGAAAAATGGCTGAGAGGCCGGGACTATTTAGCGGTCGCGACAGGCGGGCTTGTGGGCGATTTTCCATTCTTTATGGAATTATCCAAGCAACTCAAGAGATGCGGGAACCAGGTTCCGGTGATCCTGGGCGGAAGCATTACCCAATGCGTCAAACCCGAGATCCTCTTTGACCATTTGGGCATCGATTACGCGCTCATGGGGGAAGCCGAAACATCTTTCGCTGAACTCTTGGAGCGCTTGGGAAAACCCGGTGCCGCCTTTGATGATCTTTCGGGCATCATTTTCAGGGACAAAACAACAGGATCGATTCAGAGAAGACCGTCGCTCAAGCTAGATCTCGAGAGGGATGATCTGGAACCTGCATGGCACCGGATCGACATGAAACCCTATCTGAACAGTCAGCATCATAGTTTTCCCGGAAAAACTTTCTTCCCGATTTTGACAGGCAGAGGATGCAATGGTCACTGCTCCTTTTGCAGTCCGACCCTTGGCCGCTTCAGAGCGAGAAAGATCGATAACATTCTAAGCGAAATGAAGCGGTTGGACGCGGACTATGAATTTGGGCTTTTTGGCGTCATGACAGAGGTTTTATTCTCTACCGAAGACGAGATCGTTGAATTCTGTAGGCGCTACGCGGAAGAGGGGCCGAAGAAGGAGTGGTTCTGCAGTCTAAGGCTGGATGTTGCGCCGTCCATCCTTGCCAAAATGAAAGCTGCCGGATGCATGGGCGTGTCTGTTGGGGCTGAGAGTGGCTCGGACAGGATCCTCGAGGGCATGAAGAAAGGGATCGACCGGAAACAGATACTTTCGTTCCTCCGCGAGGTCAAACGGATCGGAATGCCCTATGAATGCAATGTTATGGTGGGGAGCGAGGGGGAGACTCAGGAAGACCTGAAGCAGACCTTCGACATGCTCATCGAGGCGGAGATGTTCTCCAACATCAACCTGACGATCGCCTACCCGGGGACCCTGATCTACCGGCACGCGAAGGAAAAAGGGCTGATCACTGACGAGTATGCCTACCTGGCGAATCTTAAATATACCGATCTGGCGGACCACGAGATTGCCCGAAAAAGTTACCTGAATTTAAGCGCCTTTCCTGACACAGAAGCCCTTCACAACGGCATCATGCTGGAGGTCAGGCGCTATCTGAAGTTCATGGAAGAACGGTTCCCGTGCGCACCTCGGTTGGATCTCTCCCGGGATAGTTACGAATACTCCGCGCTCTGTCCGGTCTGCGGGCAGAGGAGCGAGATAGGAAAGGATTTCGGAAACTGGCGGTGGGACGGTCTTGTTCTGAGGTTGGTCTGCAGACACTGCTTCAATGTCTCATTCTCGAGGATTGGCTCAAGAACTGGGTTTGAAAAGGTTGCCAAGGAACTGCAGGCGGCCCACAGGGTTCTTGTTTTCGGTACGGGTATGAACGCGAGAAGCATTCTGGCGCACGGCGTGCCAGGCCTTGATCTTCATAAAATAATCGGGTTTGTGGATCCCTACGCCGTGGCAAAAGACAACGCGAAATTCTTTTTTTATCCACAGTACGGGCTGGACCAGATGAAAGATTTGAAGCCCGATGTCGTTCTTGTCACGGATATGCCCTATCAGGACGCCCTTATTTTAAAGTCGAAATTTGGTCCTAGCGATGAAGCTCAGTGGATACCGTTTATGCCGGACGTGTTCCCTGAAAAAATCCTGGGGAATAAAAGGGTTCTGCTCATCGGCGAGGGGCATTCAGCCGCTTATTTAGCGGAACAGCTGAAAACCATACGTGGCTGCGAGATCTTCGCTATCCTTGGCAGACAAAGAAAAGGAGAGGCTATTGATTCGACGCCAAAAAAAACCCTTATTCGCGCATTGTTCTCGAAAGATTGGGACATCGCGGTTGTGTCGGTCGGCAGTCCGCTGAAGAACACATTGTGGTGTGCGTTTCTTGATCTTTTTTTGTTCTGGCGAAAGAGGCTGATTTTGGGACAAAGGTTGCATCCCTTCCTGAGCATTTCCTTGTGGCTTCCTGTAATATCCACAAAGATCACTATGGCCGAACTCAAAAGAATGATCTCACCAAAACTCCGGAAGTTTATTAAGAAAATACTGCCAAGCGCATTGCTGGAGAAGATCAAAAATGACGAAAAATAAGACCTGGCTCATCGTCGGGGGGGACGGTTGCATCGGCTCGCACCTTGCTGTCGAAACAGGACGTTTGGCCGACCATGTTGTAACTTCGAGCCGGAGAACCGCTTTGCGCACCGGCCAGGTGTTCGCGGATCTGGCGACCGGTGATACGAATGCCCTGGTATCTCTTGCGCCCGAGGTTGTTTTCCTCTGCGCGGCAGTGTCTTCGATCACTTTTTGCCGCGACAATCCCGATCTGTCCCGACAAACGAATGTGACCGGAACGGTTCGTTTGGCAGCAGAACTTGTGAGGCGGGGAAGCTTTGTCATTTTTCTGTCCAGTAATGCGGTTTTTGACGGAAATACGGAAAAGCCTGACGAGGGGAGTGCGTATTGTCCTACCACAGAATATGGGCGGCAGAAAGTCAGCGCTGAGCAGCAACTGCTCACCCTTCCCGGGAGTAAAAGTTCCGTCGCCATTATCCGGTTGTCCAAGGTGCTTTCTCCTGATTCCGGGATGGCGAAAGAATTCTTGGCGCGCCTGAAAGCGGGCGTGCCTTGCCCTGCATTGAATGATCTTTGCATGTCGCCCGTCTCAATGTCCTATGTGACGGATAATCTTCTTGCGATCGCAAGAGCCAAACGTGCCGGCGTATTCCATCTTTCGGGCGCCGAGGAAATGACTTATGCGGATTTCGCGTCCCGCCTCGCGTGTTGTCTTGAGGCCGACAAGAATTTGGTGCGATCCATTTCCTCAGGCGAAGCAGGCTGTGCCATCGCATTCCGGCCGGCGCATCCTGCGCTGGGAATGAAGCGAACTCTAGCATTACTTGGTATCGAACCGGAATCTACAGAGCATTTGATGGAAAAGCTGGTCACGGGGTATTAGTTTATGGAGAACAGCCTCGATTCGTTTTGTCCACGAGCCTGTCAAATATGTAAAGCTCACGACTTGAGGGAGGTGAAGGATTTTCCTTCTCTTCCCAGGATCACATCAGATTGTCGAAGTTTTGAGGCCGGCGGACAACTTTATGTCTGTCTTAGTTGCGGTGGAGTTCAAAAGCTTCCGGACGCTCAGTGGCTAAAGGAAATAGAAGGTATTTATTCAAATTATGAGGCTTATTATCAGGCCGGGGGAGATGAGCAGGTTGTGTTCGATCGCGCGGCGGGAGCGCCCCGGCGGCGCAGTGACGTTATTCTCGAACGTTTGACCGCAGAAAAACAGCTTGGCGCAACCGGCAGGGCCATCGATGTAGGTTGCGGGAATGGCGCCACGCTAAGCGCGATGAGCCGGTTGTTGCCAGGATGGTCCCTCAGCGGATACGAACTCGGGGATGGAACTTTGCCGCGTCTTTCGCGCATACCGCGGTTTGAGAAGCTTTGCACCGGTACTCTGGAGGCTATTGATGGACCATTCGATCTGGTGACCTTGGTTCACGCGCTGGAGCATTTCCCGTCACCGAGTGACGCTTTGTCGCGTTTAGCGAAAGTTGTCGGGGACGGAAAGATCTTTATTGAGGTGTCCAACATTGAGGAGAATCCCTTCGATATTTTGATCGCCGACCATCTCATGCATTTCAGCCCCGGAACTCTTTCTAATTTATTGGGACGTTTTGGATTCGCGCAGACTCTCGTCGCAACGGACTGGATTCCGAAGGAGATATCATTGCTTGCTCAGGGGGATCGAAACGAAAAAACAAAGGATCGGCCGGGAACTTCGCCGGAAACTAATGGAGTCGCAGTGTTCGCTCGCGTTAAGCACTATGTGGAATGGTTGAAAGCCGCGGTTGAACGGGTCCATGAGCTCGCTCACAAAGGACACCCTTTCGGAATTTTCGGAACGTCCATTGCGGCCACTTGGCTTGACGGAACCTTGCCGGGCGGCGCTGATTTTTTTGTAGATGAGGATCCGAGCCGGATCGGCAGGGAACATAGGGGGAAACCCATTTTAAGTCCGTCTCAAGTCCCAGCGGGCTCTAAAGTTTATTTCGCGCTGGCGCCTGATCTGGCCGCCCGAGTCGCTACTCGATTACGATCAGCAAGATTTGAACCGGTCCTGCCGCTTTCGCTGGAGATGATGTGATCCGACTCACTCGATCTAGATGCTCCAGAAAGGTTTCGAATGCGCGCTCAATTTGAAGCTTTTTGTCATGTGATTCGGGGTCGTTACAAAGAGCACGGCTTTGTTTGGTTCCTGTCAGGCCTTTTCCGCCGTTGCGGCATTGAGTTGCTATGGTTGTTCAGTCTCCCGTTTGCATTACTCGGCCACCTCTTGGGTTTTCGCAGGCTCTACGCCCAAACCTGGCATATTGGACACCTTGCGGCGGATATCGACACTTTTCTTAAAGAAGATCGTCTTGGGCTGCTATCCAAACGACGTCGATTTATCATTGCCTCGGCAAAGCTTGTGGCAAATCAGCATCTGCTTAAGTATTGGCACGAATGGGTTCCCATTGTTAGCGATCCGGTGAAGGTTTTTGCTCTTGAGCTGTTGTCACGGAGATGGGTGATGAGGGAGGATCTTTCCCGGTACGTCTCAGGCTATTTCGGGACGCAGGATATCTATCGAATCAACCGGCTCTGGGGGGAGCGGAAGCCCATCCTCCAACTCAGCGAAGATGACAGGATTTGGGGTAGGGATGAGTTGCGGCGTCTTGGATTAAAAGAAGGGCAGTGGTTTGTCTGTGTTCATGTTCGTGAAGGCAGTTATATCCCCAAAAATGAAGTGATTCAAGCGCATCGTAATGGTAACATTTTGAACACTATTCCCGCGATGCAAGAGATCGTCCGCCGTGGAGGGCTCTGTATTCGGATGGGAGATTCGGGTATGACGCGGTTGCCGTCGATTCCGGGGGTTGTGGATTATGCGCATTCTCCCCAGAAATCCGATCGGCTTGATATTGTTCTTTGCGCTTTAGCGCGTTTTTTTGTTGGCAACACCTCCGGGTTGTCGCTTGTCAGTACGGTTTTCGGGGTTCCCGTTGCGCAGGCTAACATGATCCCGATGGAGACTCTGGGTGTCCGGCCTTGCGATCTGAGTATCCCCAAACTCCTTTGGAGCGAATCTTTAGAGAGACGCCTTTGTTTTGACGAGATTTTGAATTCGAAGGCCGGTGGATATTTTTTTACGCATCAATATCAACAGGCGGGTATTCGTGTTGACGAGAATGCGCCCGAGGATATCCTGGATCTTGTGACTGAAATGTTGGATCGACTCGAGGGCCGGTTCATTGAGAGTGAGGAGGATGCGAAACTGTCTGTGGCCTATAGAGCCCTCTTTAAGCCGGGGCATTATTCCTATGGGTCGATGGCGCGCATCTGTTGTGGGTTTCTTCGTAGACATCGCACGTTGTTGGAACATACAGTCAAATAAATTCGAGTCAGGGATGTTATGGAAAATATTTTTATCAATCGCGCCAACACTCCGATCGCGGTGCGGCGCATGGATAGGGCCTTGGAGTTTGCTTTATATTTTTTAGTGGTCGGAGTTTCCATCTCAAATGCTTTAGCCTCGATCGGAGTAGGGGCAGTGCTTCTGGCTTGGGTCTTTCGAAAAATAATTCTCCGCGAAAAACTGATCGTCCCGAAAATTTTGATCGTACTGGCTGGCGTTCTGTTGCTGTCGTACGCCGCTTCCCTTATTTATTCTGAATTTTTGGGGCAGAGTCTTCATGCGTTATTTCTTAAGTATGGAAAATATCTTGTGCTGATGCTTGCTATTGCGGATGGCGTCCGGGAGAAACGCGTTGCGGTCAATATGGCGGTGTTCTTGTGTCTGACAGCTGTTCTTCTTTCCTTCGATGGCTTTTATCAATTCTTTGTTGGCCGAGACCTTTTGCTATTTCGTGAGGCGGGACGGCTGGATGTGTATAACGGCTTTAAAGAGGTTCATTTTCCCCGGATTACGTCAACGTTCCCGGCGGCCAATACATTCGCATCCTATCTTGTGCCGGTTCTGATGCTCGGGTTGCCCCTCTCTTTTTTTTATGGTCCGAAAACTCAAAAAAGTTCTTTTGTGAAAGGGATTTGCTTAGGCTGCATAGTTTTATCCCTGCTTTTGACGTTTTCTCGCGGAGGAATCATCGCTTGTTTGGCGGGTGTTTTCGCGTTGGCCTTTCTTCTAAGAAAAAAGATCCTATGGGTCATTCCGGTTATTTTCTTAGTGGCTTTTTTGTTTGGAATGAATCTTTATGGAAGCCGGGCAGACCGCGGAGATGCTATGGATCCCACGGTGCGGGCGAGACTTCTCATGCTGCAAGATGCTACGCGGATGTTTCAAACACATCCCTGGACGGGCATCGGTCTGAACACTTACTACAAGACTTGTGAAAAAAGCAGTTCGCTCACGATTCCGCCATCTTACGCGCACAATAGTTACATCCAAATGTTGACGGAGGTCGGAATTGTTGGGTTTATGTCTTTCATGGCGCTCATGATCTATTGGTTTAGTTGCGGGTTGAGATCGCTCAAGAAGTCGTTTGACCCGGAGCTCAAATTTCTTTTAGCAGGTACTTTGGCGGGCGTGTTGGGATTGTGCGTCGCGTCTTTTTTTGATAATGTTTTATTCGAGCTCTTGCCTGCGACGCTCTTTTGGATCCTGATGGGATATGGTGTTGCTCTTGCAAAAACGGGGTCGGGGAAAGTAACCTTATGAAAACCGTGGTTTTAAGTATTATCATTGTTCACTACAAAACCCGGGATCTCACGCTCCAATGTCTGCATTCTATCCAGGAATTTAGTCCGCGCGTTCCCTACGAGGTCCTCCTGATCGATAATGGGTCACAGGATGATATTGGCGCGTTAATCGCGGAGAAGTTTCCGGACGTTCGGCTTATTGAAACGGGTCGTAATGAGGGTTTTAGCCAGGCGAATAATCTCGGGATCGTGAATGCCCGAGGTCGATACATCCTGCTTTTGAATAGCGATACGAAGATCCTCGACCCTGTCTTTGACCGATTGGTCCAGTTCATGGAATCACATCCCGAGGCTGGTGCCGTAGGCCCACAGCATGTTGGCGGGGACGGCAAACATCAGGTTTCCTACGGCAAGTTCCCGAACCTTTTCTCCGAGGTTCTACGGAAGATCGTGGATTATCAGATTGCGCTGAATGATCCGAATATCCGCGGTTTTCTGACGGATTTTTGTTCTACTGAGAGGGATGTTGACTGGCTTTCCGGATCCTGCCTTCTCTTGCGCCGCGAAGCGTTGCGCCAAGCCGGGCTTCTGGATGAGGCTTTTTTTATGTATTTTGAGGATGTCGATCTTTGCAAAAGACTTCACGACCATGGATGGCGGATCGTTTTCTGTCCGATGTCGAAGATCCTTCATTACAGCGGCCAATCCGTGAAACAGAATATCCTTGCCGGGCTCGTGGCCTATCGTCAAAGTCAGATCTACTTTGCCAGGAAACATTATGGTCGCAAGGGGGACTACCTTGTCCGGAGCGTTCTTTTTTTGAAGTTCGGGGCCATTGCCATTCGTGCTCTTTCAGAGTTTGTTTCACAAAAACTATTTCAGCGTGATGATCAGTCGGCTTATGTTAAGCTGCTCCTTTCGAAAAAGGTCTTTGCGATGATCTTTCAGCATAACAGGGCGCGTCCCGTCGAGCCTGTTCTGAACTAGTACCGCATGACATTCGAAATTAGGGGTATGCGGTACAGCACCTGATTTTCATTAATAGATAACGATCGGAAATCAGTACAGTCCAAGTCGCCATGAATAAAAAGGAATAAAGACTTGGACAGTACTGTTAACCCCTAAAATCAAATGGAGAACAGTACTAGCATTGTGCTTGCCAAGGAGCTCAGATTCTACACTATTTGGACCTTAACTAAACGGGGAGCAGTATAGCTAGACCATGGAAAGAAAATTCCTGAGTTCCTTAGGTTTGATCATTATGATCGTCGGAGGGATCATTTTGGGACGTCTGTTCGAAAGTCTTACACCGGTTGAGGCGCAGGCTCCGGTTTCGGTCGAGGGGCCAGCTCGAACCATTCCGTTCGATTTTGATTGGGAGACCTATGTCCAAAACTATGAAGATCTGAGGCAGGCGGGCATTACTACTGAGGCTAAGGCGCAGCAGCATTGGATGGAATTTGGGAAAGACGAAGGGCGTGAGTATCACGCTATTCAGATGGCTCAACCTACTCTACCAGTCGCTGCAGACCCAGGGAACACGGCTGTTACACCCGTGATGGTGCGCCAGAGTGTTTCTCAGGCATTATTAAATCCTTCGCTCAAAATTGACCCGAACCGTGTTCGCGAAGGGTATGATAAGACCCTGCAAAGAGTCGGTGTCAAAACGAAAGAGGAAGCAATGGAGTTTAGTTTGGATTTTTGGGAAAACAAACGGAAGACTTATTCCTTGTAGCTTATGGATATTCTCGGGATCTCAGCGTTCTATCATGATAGCGCGGCGTGTCTTATTCGCGATGGCATTATTGTCGCGGCAGCTCAGGAAGAGCGTTTCACGCGCAAAAAGCATGACTTCTCCTTTCCCACGAACGCCATCGAGTTTTGCTTAAAGAAAGGGGGCGTCAAAGCCGCCGCCCTTGATTGCGTCGCATTCTATGATAAGCCCTTCATCAAATTTGAACGCATTCTCGAGACCTATCTCACTTACGCTCCGCACGGCATCGCGTCCTTTCTGATGGCGATGCCTCTTTGGATCAAACAGAAGCTCTGGATGAAGGATTACATCCAGACGCAGCTAGGCTTTGACGGCAAGATCATTTTTCCGGAACATCACGAGTCTCACGCTGCCTCGGCGTTTTTTCCTTCCCCTTTTCAAGAGGCCGCGTTCCTCACCATGGACGGTGTGGGAGAGTGGGCGACCACCAGTTACGGGATCGGGAAGGGGAACAAGATCGATATCCTCGCGGAGCTCAAATTTCCGCATTCATTGGGTCTCCTTTATTCCGCTTTCACTTACTACACAGGTTTCAGGGTCAATTCCGGAGAATACAAAGTGATGGGCCTCGCGCCTTATGGGAAACCGGTATACAAAGAGTTGATCCTGAAGGAGTTGATCGACCTGAAAGAGGACGGCTCGTTCAAGCTCAATATGAAATATTTTGATTATTGCGCCGGGCTTCGAATGACGAATCGCCACTTTGATGAACTTTTCGGCGGCCCCCCTCGAAAACCCGAATCCCGCGTCACCCAACGAGAAATGGACCTCGCTCGTTCCATCCAGGAAGTGACAGAGGAAGTCATGCTTCGCATTACGCGTCATGTCCACGTAGTGACGGGGCAGAAGAATCTTTGCCTTGCGGGAGGCGTGGCGCTCAACTGCGTTGGGAATGGCCGCATTCTCCGTGAAGGTCCCTTTGAACAGATATGGATCCAACCTGCTTCCGGGGATGCTGGCGGCGCTTTGGGGGCGGCCTGTTTTGCGTGGCATCAGTATCTCGACAGGCCGCGGTCGACCGATGAGCGAGCGGACAAAATGCGCGGTTCCTTCCTTGGCACGGAGTTTTCCGCTTTCGAGATCGAAGCATTTCTGAAAGAACGAAAGATCCCGTTCACCCGTCTTTCGGATGAGGAGCTTCCGGAAAAGGTCGCAGACATGCTCGCGCAGGAAAAAGTGATCGGTTGGTTCCAGGGTGCTATGGAATTTGGTCCGCGGGCGCTCGGGGGCCGTTCCATTATCGGGGATCCGCGTTCGTCCAAGATGCAGGAGCAAATGAATTTGAAGATCAAATTCCGCGAAAGTTTCCGTCCGTTCGCGCCTACGGTTTTGCTTGAGAAATCCCGGGAATACTTCGATCTGCCCATCGAGAGTCCTTATATGCTACTTGTCGCGCCTGTTCAGAAAAAAAGGCGCCGGGAAATGACGAGTGATGAGAAAAGGCTCGAGGGGATCGAGCTTCTGAACGTGAAGCGGTCCGAGATCCCGGCTGTGACGCATGTGGATTACTCCGCGCGCGTCCAGACCATGACCCAGGCGCAAAACCCCAGGTTCTACCAACTTCTCAAGAAATTCGATGAATGTCACGGTTGTCCGGTCCTGATCAATACATCGTTTAATGTCCGGGGCGAACCGATCGTCTCCACCCCCGAGGACGCTTTCCGCTGCTTTATGCGGACACACATGGACTATCTGGTCCTGGGGAATTACATGCTCGCTAAGGAAGCACAAAAACCTCTTGAAAAGGACAGTACGTGGATGAAGGAGTTTGAACTGGATTGAAACGGTGTCAGAGTATCAAAGTATCAAGGTGTCACTCTGATACCTTGACACTAAGACACTCTCAATAAGAGGTTTACATGAGTATCGTTAAAGAAATAAGAAATATCGAGTCGAGTAAGAAGAAACTCCGGGAATTCGGTCTCTTAGTCGGGGGAGTGCTGTGCGCCTTGGGCATTCTTTTATTCTGGCGTGGGAAAGGGCATTTTCTTTATTTTCTTGCTCCAGGGACCTTTCTTGTCGTTGCGGGTGTTGTGATACCTTCGATCCTGAAGCCCTTTCAAAAAGCGTGGATGACCCTCGCGGTCCTGATGGGCTGGGTGATGACACGCGTGATCCTTTCCGCCCTTTTCTATTTCGCGATCACCCCCATCGGGTTGATCTTGCGCCTTACAGGGAAGGATCTTCTGGACCAACGACTTGAACCCAAAAAAAATAGTTACTGGAAGATCCGGCCGAAAGCCTCGCGTATGGCAAGTGATTACGAAAAGCAATTTTAATATGGTCGGC
>JAZDJU010000118.1:0-2574 GCA_043803685.1 Candidatus Omnitrophota bacterium | reverse complement strand
ATGCCGCAGGATTCCATTGACAGGGTGGCTTCGGGAATGTATTCATAGCTAAAATGTTATGAATGTGTGCTTGATATGAACCGAGAGGCGTGGCGGGCGCTGAAGAAGAAGCTGTTTTTCACGACGGAGGATGTCGCCCTGCAGTTCGGCATCACGGGGAGATCGGCCCAGGTCTTCTCCAGCCGCCAGGTCAAGAACGGCGCCTTTCTGCGGTTGAAAAAGGATTTCTACATACTGGAGGAACGCCGACCATACCTCGAAAGGGAGGATTTCTTCGTCCTCGCCAATTATCTCCAGGTCCCTTCCTATCTTTCCTGCATGACGGCCCTCTCGTACCACGGTTTGACCACCCAAGTGCCCCGCGACTGGTACGAAAGCGTTTGCCTGAAACGGTCAGTGCGATACGGCGCCGGCGGGGTTACCTTCTCCTACTTCAAACTCAAGAACGATTACTATTCCTCTTTTGAGAAAATCGGATCCTTCTTCATGGCGGAAAAGGAGAAAGCCTTCCTCGATGCATGCCACCTGTGCGCTCACGGCCGCTACGCCCTGGACTGGAGCGCCCTGGACCTCGGCCGCCTGGACTTGGGACGTCTGGAGACCTTGATGGCGCCCTTCCCGGCACGCACACAAAACATGGTGAAACGGGCATGCGGGATCTGATCGCGCAGGAAAGGTTCGAGATCGAAGTCCTCGATCGGCTCAAGAGCGGCCGGTTTTTGGAACGGATGGTCTTTGGCGGCGGCACGATGCTGCGGCTGTGTCATGGCTTGGACCGGTACTCTGTGGATCTCGATTTCTGGCTTCTGCCCGACCGCGACCATGCGAGCTGGTTTGCCAGGCTGCGGGATTACCTTGCCCACTACTATGAACTCAGCGACGCGGCCGATAAATACCACACGTTGCTGGTGGAATTGAAATCACCGGTTTATCCCCGCCGCCTGAAGGTGGAGATGCGGAAAAACATCCCCGTCGCCGCGACTGAGCGGGCCATTGCCTTCAGCCCTCACGCGACGCGCCAGGTTCTTGTCCGCGCCCTTCCCTTGGAGGCTATGATGGTATCGAAAATCGAGGCTTTTTTGGAGAGGAAGGAGATTCGCGACGTCTATGACCTGGAATTTATGGTCAAAAAAGGAGTAGAAATAGTCGCGACGCCAGAGAAGGCAAAGCGGATTCTGGCCGTAGTCGCCGCACTGACCCGCAAGGACTACGAGGTCAAGCTGGGTTCGCTGATAGAAGAGGAACAACGGGCATATTACCGGGAGCAGAACTTCCGAATCCTCATCGCGAAACTACAAAGGAAGTTGTCAGTCAAGTCTTGAATTAGAGAATGACCAGGCAAAGACGAGGGAACAACTCCAGGCGGCCATCGACATCTTCCGGGAGTGCGGCGCCGATGGTTGGGTGATGAAGTACGAGGAGGAGTTGGCGCGGCTGTGACAGACCCCCAACAAGACCTTCCAAAGCGTGTCACTAATGTGTATGATAAGATCAATTGATACGCATAGGAGGCAAGGAATGAGAACGAATGTGGTCATTGAAGATGCTCTGATGGAGTCCGCCCTCAAGGTGTCCGGTCTGAGAACAAAAAAGAATGTCATAGAAGAGGGTTTGAGATTGTTGGTACAATTGAAAAGTCAGGAAAATATCAAGGGCTTTCGAGGAAAACTAAAGTGGTCCGGCAGTCTCGACGAAATGAGGTTGGATAAATGATTCTCGTTGATTCGTCCGTCTGGATCGATTACTTCAACGGCCATAAAACGGCGCAGACGGATTGGCTGGATTCATCGCTTGGCATTACGCCCATCATCATGGGCGATCTTATCTTGACTGAAGTGCTTCAGGGATTTCAAAGCAATAAGGACTTTAAGATTGCCAGGGACCTTCTCTTACGCATGCCATTTATGCCGATGGTGGGACGGGAATTGGCCTTAGAGAGCGCGATGAACTATCGACGTCTGCGGAGAAAAGGCGTGACTGTGAGGAAAACCATGGACGTCATGATTGGAACTTTCTGTATTCACTACCAGGTGCCATTATTGCATGACGACAGGGATTTCGATCCGATGGTGAAATTCTTGGGACTGCAGATAATCGACACATAATCCTGCGGCTCAGATAAACCTCTCACAGAGCTATGGGGAGTAACCGGATTCCTCGAATCACATGGAGGTGGGAAATGAAATGCTCCAAGTGCGGTTTCGAGAACCCTGAGGGTATGAACTTCTGTGGGAAGTGTGCGGCTAAGCTGGAACTATACTGCCCGCAATGCAACGCAGTCAATCCGCCGGAGTTCACGTTCTGTGGCAAGTGTGCCCATGATCTCCGAAAGCCCGAAGAATCGCCTCACCTGGACTACTCCGCTCCCCACTCCTACACCCCTAAGTTCCTCGCCGACAAGATCCTCACCACTCGGAGTTCTCTCGAGGGCGAGCGGAAGATCGTCACGGTGCTCTTCGCCGATCTGGCGAACTACACAGTGCTCTCGGAGAAGCTCGACCCCGAGGAAGTCCACGGCATTATGGCGAACTGTGTCAAGATTATGATAGACGCCATACACGAGTATGAGGGGAC
>JAZDJU010000117.1:0-55231 GCA_043803685.1 Candidatus Omnitrophota bacterium | reverse complement strand
GACCATCGACATCAAGAGCCAGATATTGTATCTTCTCCATGGGTGACCCCTCCCTGATGTTTTAGTGTTTCTGATTTTACATCAGAACACTATGAGGTAAAGCCCTCGGTTAAGGGAGGCGGTCATCCATAACTATCTTTCTAAAGGGGGAAGTTCTCCCCGCAGCTACGGTCGGTCATGCATCCTAAGAGAAGGTTCTGGTTGGGAGGGCGTAACGGATATGCTAAAATGCGCCGGAGATTCGGACTTTTCATAAAGGGGGAAGCCAATGCAAAAAAAGAGATCCGTGCTGATCGTAGACGATGATGTGGCCAGTAGTCAGATGGAGAAGATGATCCTTGAACAGACAGGGCTTTATTCCGTGAATGTCTGCAATCGCGGGAGTGACGCCTTCAAGGTCATCCAGACGACACAGCCGGAGCTTGTGCTTCTCGATGTCATGATGCCGGATGTGGATGGGACCGAGATCGCGGAGAGGGTCCAGAAAGACAAATCACTCGCGTTCATCCAGATCGTTTTTATGACAGCTCTTGCTTCTCCCCAAGACGTAGGCCGCGGATCCCTCATTGGGGGGCGTCCTTTTATCCCCAAGCCTATCAGCAGTGAATCCTTCCTCAAACGGGTCAACGGATTTTTTAAAGTTGAAAATTGATCTAAAAAGGCCCGAGATCCGGTTCGCGGTCGAACTGATCCAGAAAGGTTCGGAGCTCGCGCGCTGCGTTCGAGCGGAAACTTCCGTTCGTTCCATGATCAAACCCGATCGCTCTCCCGTCACCTTTGCCGATATGGGTATTCAGGCTCTTGCGGGCGCTTTTCTGGAACAGTATCTTCCCGGAGCGGTCCTGGTCGCCGAGGAAGACACGGATCTGTTCGCGACCTCTGAAGGTGAGAAGGACCTTGAAAAGATCACCGGCTATGTCCGTTCATTTTTCCCAGGTGAAAAGGCTGACAAGGTCCGTGAATGGATCGGACGGGGCCAGGGCAAACCCGCGGCGTCTTTTTGGACGCTCGATCCCATTGACGGCACCAAAGGATTTTTGCGAGGCGGTCAGTATGCGATCGCGCTTGCATTCATCCGGGACGGAAAAGTGGAGCTGGCTGCGATGGGCTGTCCGGAACTGGAGCTTGAGGATCACAAGGCCTTGGGAAAAGGGGTCGGGATCTTATCGGCTCGTGGGCAAGGATGCTGGGCGGCCTCGCTTAACGGCTTGCAGGAATCGAGAAAATGGACTCGGCTAGAAGTTTCTCAATGCCGGGAGGTTCGCCAGTCCAGGATCCTGGACTCTTTTGATCCGGAACATAAGAACGCCGAAAAAAACAGGCGTATTCGTGAGGTGCTGGGAACTTTAACAGAGCCGATCCTGATGGACAGTATGGCGAAGCACGCGGTGATCGCTTCCGGAGACGCGGAGATCTTTCTCAGGACCTTGTCTCCCAAGGACACGGATCACCGGGAGAAGATCTGGGATGTGGCGGCGGGAGCTCTTGTGATCGAGGAAGCGGGGGGACGCGTGACGGATCTCGAAGGACGGGAACTTGATTTTGGCGCGGGATTGACGCTTGCCAGAAATCCCGGGCTAGTGGCCACGAATGGTTTTTTGCACGAACCCGTTCTCGACGCGCTACGGAACCTAACGCGTCCATGACCTATGGAGCCAGAGGATACGGGCGGATCGTTGTTTCTTCCTGAAGCAACGCCGTCGAATGCGCGTCGGCGTTTCTGGTAATTTGGGGAAGTGTCGTGTATAATTCCCAAAACTTTTTAAAAGACCGAGGAGTCCCATGCCCTTCAATTTCAATTTCTTCAAGAAACAACGGGACGAACACGGATTTTCCGTCTATTCCGTTTATCAGCCGATCGTGGATATTGCGACCGGGGACGTGATCGGTTACGAAGCCCTGGCCCGGAGCGGAGAAGAACTGCCTGCGGACATGTTCCGGGATTCCTATGAAAAGGGGACCGTGATCCCGTTCGATTTCCATTGTCTGGAATCTGCCATCAAAGTCCTTCCTCAGCTTCAGGACGGTCAGTATCTTTTTCTCAACATCGAACCGCTCACGTTGGAGCAGGCTTTTTCGAAAGGGAAAGAAGGCGACCTTTTTTTGAAAGGGCTTAAAGCCTATTCGAACAAGATCGTTTTCGAGTTGACCGAGGGCGTCAAAAAATCGGACTTCGCGTTCATCCGGCGCGGCGTGGATTTCATCCGGGCTTTCGGCTACCGGTTTGCCTTGGATGACATTGATGACATCGGCGTCAAAACGGCTCAGTTGGCATCACTCAGGCCGGATTTTTTAAAGATCGATCTTCAACTGGTGCAGGGGATCGCGTCGAACCAGCTCAATCAGCAGATCGTCAGTGAGATGGTGCACTTGGGGCGCGTGAACGGTTCCGAAATGGTCGCCGAAGGGGTGGAGCACAAGTCGGATTTTGCATTCGTCCGTAAGATGGGGATCCGTTACGGCCAGGGGTTCCTTTTCGCCAGGCCCGCTAAAGAGCTAGTCTTTTCCCTTCCCCGGGCAAAAGAATGGCTGGAGGGTTCAGGCAGCTGAACCCATGAGTTTCGCGAAATCCTCGGCATTCCGATCGATCCATATCTTTGCGGCCTCTTCCTCCGAGAAGGGTTGTCCCTTGAGAAGGGATATTTTTTCGCGGTACTGACGGATCTGGATGATCTCCTCGGCGAGTTTGGCCCTGAAAAAACTCACGGAATCTTCGAAGCGGACACCTGTTTTGAAAAGACCCGTAGGCTCGTCCTTTTCAGAATGTGTGACGTGGGCCATGATCTTAAAAAGCTGCTTCTCGACAGGGATGGATAATTGCAAATGCGTCCCCTCAGCAAAGGGCTCGGGCCAAAAGAAGGCAAGTCCGCCTTGCGAAAGATCTTCCGCGCGGGCATTTACTGCGGCGCTATTTTCAACCCTTGAGAGTTGGATCGGAACCTTGATCGGGTGTCTGAAGAATTGCCGTTTTTCATTTTCCATGCCCGAAGTATAACCTATGAATTCACTTTTGTCATAAACAGACCCGGTTGCTGTTGGTTCCCACGGAGTGAATGAGCTATTCCGGCGATCAGGATGAAACAATAACGATCAAATATGACGCTCACGAAAAATCAAAAAACGGCAGTTCAATCGATCGGAAAAAACATTCTCGTGTCGGCGGGAGCCGGTACAGGAAAAACGCGCGTGTTGGTCGAGCGGATCCTTCATCTGCTCTGTACCCAAAAAGCCACGCTGACTGAACTTCTCGTTTTGACCTTTACGGAAAAGGCTGCCCATGAGATCAAAAAGCGTCTTTCCAGGAGCTTTCGCGATCTGGGGTTGGAACAGCCGCGACGCGATCTTGAAAAAGCCGCGATCTCGACCTTCCACGGTTTTGCTGCGCGTCTCTTAAAAGAACATCCTGTCGAAGCGGGCGTCGATCCGGATTTTCGCGTGATCGAAACGGAGCAATCCGAACTTCTGAAGGAAGAAGCGATGCGCGAGATGATCGCGAAGCTTTACGCAGAAAAAGACGGCGCCTTCGAATTTCTTCCGGCCTACGGAGAGGCTGTGGCGCGCGACGGCATCCTCAAGGTTTTTTCGGCGGCACGGCATGAGGGGAAAAGGCTTCGAGACTTTTTCCTGGAAAGTGAGAAGCTGGAAAAGGAGATCTCAGAGAAGAGGGAGAAGGAGCTGTCGAGTGAGGCGCGGGAACTTTGCTTCAAGCTCGAAGAGATCGACAGGCCATCCTGGGAGCGGTTTTTAGGCCATAAGACATGGGACCGCGAGACCTTGCGGGATTTTGGAGAATGGAGCGCTCTCTATAAAGGAAAGCGCAAGGCGGGTTGGAAGGAATGGCGCGCGCTTTTAGCGGATCTCGCGGCGCTTCGCTTGGGACCTCTGACCACGCCCTGGAAGGAAAGATTCGAAAAGCTGGCGCTTGCCTTCGAGTCGGCCTACGGAACCAAGAAAAAAGAAAAAGGTTTTCTGGATTTTGATGATCTGCAAATGAAAGCCGTAGAACTTTTCCGGACGGAGAAGCCGGCGCTCGAGAGACTCCGGGAACGTTATCAGCGCGGATTCAAGTTCATTCTGGTCGATGAACTCCAGGATACGAACGCTCTCCAGATGGAATTTGTCGAACTTCTTTCGCCCGGGAACAACCTTTTTATGGTGGGCGACTACAAACAGTCGATCTACGGGTTCCGTGGCGCCGAGCCAGGGATCTTCCGCGACAGGGAAAATATTTATAAGGCGGGTGCGGAAGGCATGAGGATCTTTCTGTCCGAGAGTTTCCGGAGCGATCCTCCGGTGCTCGATTTTGTGAACTCATTCTTTAAAACGCTTTGGGATGAGGACGGTTTTTCTTTTGACCCATTGTTGGCCGGTCCCGACACCTGTCATCTTTTAAAGAAACAAATGAAGGACAAGGACGGGGGCGTTTCGGAAAAGAAGGCCGTTCTGGAAGGACCGGCGGTTGAGATCCTCGTGACCGAGCTTAGGGAAAATGAAGATATGCGCTGCGCCCGGTTGCGCGAGGCAGGCGCGATCGCGGCGCGGATCCGTGAACTCTATGAAAAAGAAAAAGTTCCCTATGGCGATATGGCGGTGCTTTTTCAAGCCATGACCCTGAGCGGCATCTATGAAGACGCCTTCAAATCCGCCGGCGTGCCGTACTTTATTGTCGCGGGCCGCGGCTTCTACGAACAACCCGAGATCCAGGACATAGTGAGTTTTCTTTCCCATCTCGATCGGCCGCTCGCGGACATTCCTCTTGCGGCGACGCTTCGCTCTCCGTTCTTTCATGTCACCGATGACACATTGTTCTGGCTTTCTCGTCATGCCAAGGCGAAGCATGAAGAAGCCCCGCTTTTTCACGCGATGAAAATGCTGGAACGTATTCAAGAGATCTCTCCGGAACAAAAGGCGCGGCTTGAGGCTTTTCGAGAGCTGACGAGCGTACTGGACGAGATCAAAGACAGGATCCCGCTCTCAGAATTGATCGATAAAATTCTGGAGGGGACGGGCTATGAACTTTCTGTTCTCATGGATCCGAAAGGCGTGCGCCGGTACGCCAATCTCAAAAAGCTTGTGGCCATGACCCGGGAATATGAAACCTTTGAACGGATGCCGCTCTCCTCTTTTTTGAATATTCTAAAACGGCTGAAGGCCCAGGAAGTTCGCGAGTCCGAGGCCCAGATCGCGCTTGAAACGGGCGCGGAAGCGGTGCGCATGATGAGCGTGCACGCGGCCAAAGGCCTGGAGTTCCCCGTGGTGTTCATCGCGGACATGGGGCGTCTGGGGTCACGGTCGGATTCCAAGGCTGTGATCGCTCATGCGGCCAAGGGTTACGCGATGCAGATACCCGGGGAAGAAGATCCCGAAACGCGAAGACCTTATTTTTTCAAATGGGTGGATGACGTGATTGCCCGGCGCGAGAACGAGGAATGGAAGCGGCTTCTCTATGTGGCGATGACGCGCGCGGAGTCGCGGCTTTTCCTGAGCGGGGTTCACAAAAAGAAGAAACAAGAGAAAGAGAGCTTTCGTGAGATGGCCTCCTGGATGGATTGGGTCATGGCGATCTGCGGTGATATGCCGCTAGCCCAGGTTACGCAAGATCCCGGAGGCGTCGAAAAACCTCGGGGCCGGACTCAGGATGACCTTGGCTCGAGGGTCGAAGCTTTCATTAAAGATATGGAACGAAAAGGAGATGCTTCGGCGGGTCCTCAAGTTCTAGCGCCTGGCGTTGCGCTTCCGCGCAGCATCGACCTCCCCGTGTCGGCGTATGTCCTTTTTCAGAAAGATCCCGGAGCATTCTGGAGGACTTACCAAGTAGGATGGTCAGTCCTTGTTCAGGATTTTTCTGAAGGGTTGACAAGGACAGCCCCAATTTCCGCTACGCAGAAATTGAAAAGTATTGGGACAGTCGGTGAAAGTGAATGGTCTGGAGAAGAGGCGATCTTTAAAGAAGATGATTTTTCGGCTGCTGATTTCGGTACAGCCATGCACGGATTCTTCGAGCATTGGGATCTGAAAGATCCTGAAAGCGCGCTAGAGCCTGAGAGGCTTGAGCGGGTCTTCGGACGTTTTGGCGGCGATGCCGTCAAGGACGCGGGGAAGATCCTCCGGGATTTTATGAAACAACCCATCTTCCAGGAACTTCGAAAGGCCAAGCAGATCAAACGGGAGATCGATTTTGTGCTGAACGAGCGCCATGGTCTCATCCATGGCAAGATCGATATCCTCTTGGAGGACGCAAAGGGCCATTGGCATATCCTCGATTACAAGACCGCGGCAGGGGACGAAGCGTCGGCCGAGAAGAGCGCCTATGATCTTCAGCTTGAAATTTACGCGCTTGCCGCCGAAAGGATATTGAAACTGCCGGTGCGCTCTGCCATCATCTATTACCTCAAGAATCAAAAGGCCGTGACGATCCCGTTCTCCGCGGAAAAAACTCCGGCGCTTTTTGATGATCTTGAGAAAAAGATCCGCGACTTGCAACAGAGGATCCTGGATTATTCCAACGAACGCATGCTGATGGAATGTGACTTTAAGGAAGGATCATGAAAAAACTTATTCTTTACGACCTTGACGGAACGCTCGTCGATACGCGTCAGGATATTATCAATGGCGTGCGCTATGCCCTCGAAACGTTGAAGGGGCCGCAACTGACCGATGAGGAGATCAAGGATTGTGTCGGCACGGGCCTTCACGCGCTCATTAAACAGGTATTCCGCACGGAAGACGAAGCGCTAGCCGAGCGCGGATCGAAACTTTACCGGGAGCATTACAAAAAACATATGCTCGATCACACGAAGCTTTATCCCGGAGCGCGTGAATTTCTCGAACATTTCAAGGCTCGCGAGCAGGCCGTCATCACGAACAAGCCGAATCCCTTTTCCACACAGATCCTTGAGGCGCTCGGTGTGGCGCATTTCTTTCTCGCGATCCTGGCCGGGGATAACGGACTTCCCTTCAAACCGGACCCGGCGGCGATCCATCATTTGATCGAAGCGACGCATGCCCGAGAGGAAGAGGTCCTCTTTGTCGGGGATAGTCCGATCGATATTCAGGCGGCGAGGAACGCGGGGATCGAGGTTGTCACGCTTTCGCACGGATTCGCCAGTGAGGCGGCCTTGCGTGAAGCCAAGCCGGATCATATCGTTCACGATTTTGCACAGCTTTTAAATTTGGCCCAAGAAAAGGAATGGTAAACACGTATGAAAGAAGATAATGTACTCGCCATGAATGAAACGATCTCTCAACCTATCCCCGGCGCGATCGCTGAAGGGGACCTCGTCCTCGTGTGGTTCGACGACGAACGCACTTACATGATCGATGTGACGCGAGGCAAGCATGTGTCCATCCATTGCGGCAAGCCGCTTTCCGTTGATGAATGGATCGGACAGCCGTTCGGCAAAAAGATCATTTGTGAACATGGTTTTTGCTATCTTCTTAAGCCTACGTTGGAAGACCTTATGATGAAGGCTTCGCGTGAAAGTGGAATCATCTACCCCAAGGATGCGGCGCTTCTTATTATGAAAGCCGGGATCCGCAGCGGTTCGAAGGTCATGGAGATCGGCACGGGATCGGGATCGCTCACAATGGCCCTCGCGCAGGCCGTGGCACCGAACGGGCACGTGTTTTCGTATGACCGGCGCGAAGATCTTCCCAAGAACGCGTACAAGAACATTCAACGCGCGGGTCTTAGTAGCTTTGTCACATTTTGTCAGCGGCAGGCGATGGACTCTTTCTCAGAGAAGGATTTTGATGCCGTGACTCTGGATATTCCTCAGCCCTGGGAAGAAGTGACGGTCGTGAAGCAGGCGCTCAAGCCCGGCGGCAGGTTGGTGAGCCTGAACCCGACTTTCAATCAGATCGAAAAAATGGCCGAGGCGCTTCGCGAGCAAGGATTCATTCTTGTCGAAGCTCGCGAGCTTCTCGAACGCGAGATCCTTGCGCGCGCCGGCAAGACGCGGCCTGTCCAACGCATGATCGGACACACCGAGTTCATGCTTTTTGCCGTTCGCCCTGCGGATGAAGTTCCGGTTGAAAAGCCCCAGGTTGTGGCCGAAAATCCGGAGATTCCGGTCTAAAGTTCCAGATTTGGGTCTTTTATATTGATTTCAAAAATTCAATCTGATAGACTTCGGGCCTGCGAACGCAATAATTTTTCTAACCAACCTTAAGACTTACAGGAGAAAAACAATGGGAAAAGCCACACGTTTGACGATGCTGATGTTGATGGTCGGTTTGATCGCTTTGAGCGGTTGCGCCTCGAGAAAAACCGGGAAGAAAGTGGATACGCTCCAGGCTCAGATGAACGCGATGACCGATGAGCTCGTGCGTTTGGATCAGTCGCTGCAGGATACGCGCGCTGCGATCCAGTCTCAGGAAGGCGGATCTAGCGTTTCGAGAGCGAGCGTCTCTTCGTCCGAGGGTGAAAGCGCTTCGGTTGGCGGAATGTATCGTACGCCGGGCGGATTTGAGATCCCTTCCGTGAACATCCAGAAGGCCCTCAAAAAAGCCGGATATTACAATGGCGCCATTGATGGCAAGGTTGGTCCGGGAACCCGTGACGCGATCGCGTCTTTCCAAAAGGACAATGGACTTGCCGCGGACGGCGTTTGCGGTCGTGGCACTTGGGCGAAGCTCAAGAGCTATCTCGAAGCTATTAAGTAAGCTGTTCTAGAAAAGAATAATTTTCAAAGGAGCAGTTCCGGTTAACGGAACTGCTCCTTTTTTTTTGAGAGCTTCCTTGTTACAATGATCCTTGTATGTCATCCCCAATTCTTCGAGCCCTCATTTTTACGAGCGTTTTTTTCTTTGCGACCCTGCCTGCTTTTGCCGCGGAGTCTGTCAGAGACCTTTCCGTTTCATTGCCGCAGGATCTTAAGGATCTGAACAGGATCCGCATTCTTGTACAACACAATAAACCCGCAGTTCAGGTCAGCGTTTCGAATCCTTTCGAGGTTCTTGATGATCATGGACGCACGGTCACAAAGGGGGCGAAGCTCGATGGCGCGACCGTGAAACCCGTCGGCCAGGGGATCCAGTGGTGGAGTCAGACAGTTCCCACGCGTTTTCTTGTCGTGAAAAGCATGGGGCATGGCATTCGCGTCGGATCGAGCGGGGTCTACCGGGATGAAGTTCTGATCTACAAGAATAGGGGCGGCAGTCTGGACGTCATCAGCCGGCTCGAACTGGATGACTACCTGAAAAGCGTACTTCCTTTTGAAGGGAATCCGAAGTGGACCCTGGAGTCGCTTAAGGCCCAGGCCGTTGTGTCACGAACGTTCGCGCTTACCAAGATGATCTCGCGGCGCAGTGAGGAGTATGATGTATCGGCGGGTTTCATGAGCCAGGTCTATGCCGGCAAGCAGATCGAGAACGAGCGGACGAATCAGGCCGTCGACGCGACGCGCGGGGAGATCCTGCTTTATAAGGAGAAGATCTTTCCGGCTTTTTTTCATTCGACCTGCGGTGGCGCGACGACGGCGGCCGATCTGGTGTGGCGCGTGAAACCGCTCCCTCCGCTCGGCGGCGTCGAATGTGAGTTTTGTAAAAATTCCCCGCATTACAAATGGGAAGCGAAAGTGACTCCTGCGGAGATCAAACAAAAACTTGCGAAGCAGAAGATGCCTGTCCAGGACGTCCTTGGCATCCGCACCGACAAGATCGACAAAACAGGACGCGCGCACAAGCTCGTGATCCAGAGCACCTGGGCGGAAAAGATCGTGGATGCGGACGCGTTCCGGGTCTGGGTGGATCCGATGCGTCTTAAAAGCAACCGGATCACGAAGATCGCTTTTCGTGACGGGGCTTTTGTGTTCAAGGGAAGAGGTTGGGGGCACGGCGTCGGGATGTGCCAGTACGGAATGAAATACCTCGGAGAACTCGGTTACAGTTACCAGGATATTCTGAGCCATTATTATCCCGGCGCGCAGATATCCAAGCCCAAGATCCTTCTAAGCGCATCCGCAGAGGTAGCCGATAACTAGGTTCAGGCGGTGAACTGGAAACGGAGGAGGATCCATGGCTCAAAAGATCCTTGTTGTGGATGACGAACCCGAGATCGTTCGGGAGGTGGAAAGTGAGTTAAGGGAAAACCACTATGAAACCGTTAGTGCGTGTAACGGGAAGATCGGTCTTGAAATGGCTGAACGGGAACATCCGGATCTCATTCTCCTCGATGTTAAGATGCCGGTCATGGGTGGATTTGAGACGCTCTGGGCATTAAAACGGACTTCCGGAACAAGCGCTATTCCCGTGATCATGCTTTCAGGGATTATAGGGACAAGTTCTATCCTGGAGGCCCAGAGTCTGGGGGCTTCGGATTATATCCCCAAACCATTTCCGCTTGAGGATCTCGTGAGGTTTATAAAGAGGCACATCTGAAGTCTCTAAAGAAGCACCCCGCCAGCTCTTATGTTTTCTTTGTGAGAACGGAAATCCCTGCATTTTCTAAAAGTCATTCGAGACTGTCCTGAAAAATTCTGCTATACTCCACTTCCGTTTCCTATGAGGCACCCTCTGGGCCCCAGAGGGTAAGAGTGAAACTAGAGCGGAAAAGGTTGGAGTTGCAACTGCAGCATAGATAAGCAGTTAAATGTTCTTGCGCCCGTAGCTCAATTGGATAGAGTGTCGCCCTCCGAAGGCGAAGGTTGGCAGTTCGACCCTGCCCGGGCGCATATTTCCTAATACCAAAAGGTCACACCCCTCATGAAAACTTCAAAAATATTCAACATGGTTTCGATCGGGATCCTGGTGGTCGCGGTGGCGCTCGCCGCGGTCGGCGTGAACCAGTGGATCCGGAAGGAACGCGTTCTCAGGAAGATCATCGAGCGGCTTCATGCGGAAACGCGCAAGGCGGAAGTGCTTGTCACAAAAAGCGAATTTGATGAAGCGACCCAGAAGATCAAGACGACGATCAAGTTCCTGGAATATGACGCGCAGGGAAAGCCCCTTGAACCAAAACACTTCACTTTTCAGGGGAATATCATCCAGTTCCAGTCGCTTGTGATCCGTTTCAACGACAAACTGGTCGAGGCGGGAGATCGTTTGCGCGGGAAAAGCGCCGCTTTCTTCATGAAAGCATTTGTGTTGGATGGGCCGAAGACCCAGGAATTCGATATTACGAAGGCCCATGAAGTGCCGGGAGGTTACAAAGTCTTCGAAAAGGCGAATGAGTTCGAAACGAAACTTTGGCAGGAATTCTGGAATTACGCGCTAGATCCCCAGAAGCGTGAGCATGCCGGGATCAAGAACGCGCAGATCGAAGCTCCGGGTTCCATGTTCCTTCCTGGTACTATCTATACACTGCAGATTGAACATGACGGCGGTCTCCGCATTGATGCCAGCCCCATCCCAGAGATCCTTAAGGGCGAGAAGGTGGATAGGGTATAGGGGTTAGGGTATAAAAACTATTCGCTAAACCCTATTCCCTAAACGCTATGAAGCTCTCCAACCTCGATTACCCGCTTCCCAAAGATAAGATAGCTTTATTCCCGACAGAGGATCGGTCTGCCGCGAAACTTCTTTGTGTGGACCGCGCAAGCGGCTGTTGCTCACACAGGATCTTCCGTGATCTTCCAGAACTTTTGAAGCCGACGGACCTGCTCATCCTTAACAACACCAAGGTTCTTCCCGCGCGACTTTTGGGGAAGAAGCCGACCGGTGGGAAGATCGAAGCGCTTTTACTCAAGGATCTTGGCGACAACACCTGGGAAGCCTTGCTCAAACCCGGCGGCCGCGTGAGCGACGGAAGCGTTCTCACATTTACCGGGAATGGAACGGTCCTTCAAGCCAAGGTCGCGGCGAATCCAGTCCCTGGCACAGGGAAACGGTGGCTATCCTTTCAAGGGGATGGCGTCAAAGAAAAACTGAAAGAGCTCGGTCATGTGCCGCTTCCTCCGTACATCAGTCGGCCTGATCAGGCCGCAGACCATGAAACTTATCAAACTGTTTTCGCGAAAGAAGAAGGGGCCGTGGCCGCGCCAACTGCGGGACTTCATTTTGACAAATCGCTTCTTGAGAAAATTGCTAAGATGGGCGTCGAGATCGCGCATGTGACGCTTCACGTGAGTTACGGGACCTTCCAACCGATCACGGTAGAGCGTGTTGAGGATCATCAGATGTTTGAGGAGGAATTCGAGATCTCTCCCGAAACGGCGCGCGCGATCAACGCTGCGAAACGCGCAGGACGGCGTATTATTGTGTGCGGCACCACCTGCGTCCGGGCACTGGAATCCTCCGCTGCAAAGATAAAGGGGTCTGACCCCTTTATTCAAGCGGGCAAAGGCAAAACCTCCATTTTCATTTATCCACCGTACGATTTCAGGATCGTGGACGGTCTTATCACGAATTTCCATATGCCGAAAAGCACGCTTCTTGCCATGGTCGCCGCATTTTTAGGTTATGAAAAGCTCATGGCTGCGTATAATACCGCTCTCCATTCGGACTATCGCTTCGCATCCTACGGTGACGCGATGTTCATTTCTTAGGGGATAGGGTATAGGGTTTAGGGAATAGAAAATCTATTCGCTAAGCCCTAACCAGTTAAGTTTCTGTGATCGGAGAAAATAGTGAAAAGATTCGGTTTTAAGCTAGAAGCGGTAGATAAGAAATGCAACGCGCGGGTCGGGAAGGTGACGACGGCGCACGGGACTTTCGAGACGCCGGTCTTTATGCCCGTGGGGACGCAGGGCACGGTCAAGGCGGTGTTGCCGCGCGACCTGAAGGAATCCGGCGCCGAGATCATTCTGTCGAATGCTTATCACCTTTATATCCGTCCGGGTCTTGAGGTCATCAGAAAACTCAAAGGACTTCATAAATTCATGGCCTGGGACCGGCCGATCCTTACGGACAGCGGCGGCTATCAGGTATTTTCCCTGAGCAAGCTCCGGAGCATTTCCGAGGAAGGGGTGAAGTTTAATTCCTACTTCGACGGGCGGGAGATCTTTTTGACGCCGGAGAAAGTCATGGAGATTCAGCAGACGTTGGGGAGCGACATTGCCATGATCTTTGATGAATGTCCTGCTGCGAGTAAAGATAAACCCTCGATCGAAAAGGCCGTTAATATCACTCTGCGGTGGTCGGTCAGGGCGAAGAAATGTCATAAGCTGAAATCGCAGGCGCTCTTTGGAATTGTGCAGGGTGGAACGTTCAAGGATCTGAGAAGGGAATCGCTGGAGCGGACGGTTGAGATCGGTTTCGACGGTTACGCGCTCGGAGGCCTGAGCGTAGGCGAACCCAAGCCCGAGATGCTCGAGGCCCTTACGGATATCCTTCCGCGGATGCCCGCAGACAAGCCCCGGTATTTGATGGGGGTTGGCACGCCGATCGACTTTTTCGAAGCCGTCGAGCGCGGCGCGGATATGTTCGATTGTGTCAACCCGACGCGTTATGGGCGGAACGGGACGGCGTTCACGAGCGACGGGCTAGTCGTTCTTCGGAACACGAGATATAAAGAAGACGTCAAGCCGATCCAAAGGGATTGCGAGTGTTACGCCTGCAAGAACTTTTCGCGGGCTTATTTACGGCATCTGGTGAATAGCCATGAGATCCTGGGTGCCGAATTGATTACCTTGCATAATATTCATTTTTTCGTAAACTTAGTGAAAGCGATGCGGGAAAAGATACGGCAAGGCCGGTTCCTGCAGTTCAAAAAGCAATTTTTTAACCGTTTTGATCCACACACACGATAGAGAATAGGGGTTAGCGTATGGGTATAGTTTTCCTAAACCCTAACTTCTATACCCTAAACCCTAGAGAGAGGTTTTATGTTTGAATCGATCGCTTATGCCGCTGAGACCGTTGTTGAAGGAGCCCCGCAGGTCAATCCTATTGTGCAGTTCATGCCCATTATTCTCATGTTCGTGATCTTTTATTTTTTGCTCATCCGGCCCCAGCAGAAGAAGCAAAAGGAACTGCAGACGATGATCAGCCAGATCAAAAAGGGAGACAAGGTGGTCACAACGGGCGGCATGCTCGGCGTGGTCTCAAGTCTTCAGGATGATTATGTGGTCCTCGCGGTCGGGGGATCCGATAACAAGATCGAAGTTCTTAAGAGTGCGATCGCGGGATTGAGACAATAAAAAAGTCGTAAGCGATAAGGGGTAAGCGTTAAGAAAAAAACTTACCGCTTGACGCTTAACGCCTAACGCTAATCAAGGAGTTAAAATGGACAAAAATTATAAGTGGAAAGTACTGCTGATCATCGGGCTAGTCGCCTTTTCTCTCTGGAAGGCCTACCCTCTGGATCAAAAGATCAATCTGGGTCTCGATCTTCAAGGCGGCGTTCAGTTGCTGCTCCAGGTCGATATGGACAAGGTGCCGGAAGATGCGCGCAAGGACGTGACCGCGCGTGTGGCGGAGATCATCCGTAACCGCATCGACGAGTTCGGGGTCAAGGAGCCGGAGATCACGACGCAGGGTAAAGACCAGGTTGTGGTGAAACTCCCGGGTGTGACCGACCGCGAACGCGCCAAAGAGATCGCGGGCAAGGCCGCCCATCTGGAATTCAAGATCGTTTCGGAAGACACGGAGTTGATCCAGAAGGCGGATACGGGAACGATCCCTCCGGGGTTTGAGTACAAGAAAGTTAAAGGAAGTCCGAACGAAGAAATGGTATTGCTGGCGATCGCCCCGGTGCTTACCGGGGAACATCTGACGACCGCTACTGTGGGGTTTGACCAATATGGCCAGGCGATCGTCATGCTCACGATGGATCGTGAGGGTGGGAAGCTCTTCGATAAAGTGACCTTCCAGAACATCGGCAAGAGGCTCGCGATCGTGATGGACGGACAGGTCTATTCCGCGCCGGTGATCCGCGACAGGATCCCGAACGGGAAGGCCCAGATCTCCGGAAATTTCAAGGCGGCGGAAGCGAGCGATCTCGCGCTTGTTCTTCGCGCTGGCGCGCTCCCCGCGCCTGTCACGGTCGTGGAAGAGAGGACTATCGGTCCGAGTCTTGGTAGGGATTCCATCCAAAGCGGCATCCGGGCGAGTATTTTCGGGGTGCTTTTTATCGTCGTGTTCATGCCGATCTATTATCTTTTCTGCGGTTGGGTCGCCAATCTCGGGTTGCTGGTTTACATCACTTTGGTCGCGGGCGGTATGGCAGCCATGGGGTCCACCCTCACGTTGCCCGGTATCGCGGGGTTCATTCTTTCGGTCGGGATGGCTGTGGACGCTAACGTCCTGATCTTTGAGAGAATGCGCGAAGAAATGGCGACCGGAAAAGGCGCTCGCGCGGTCGTCTCGGCGGGATATCACCGGGCTTTTTCAGCGATCCTGGACTCCAACGTGACGACGTTGATCACTTCCGTGCTTCTTTTTATATTTGGAACGGGACCGATCCAGGGGTTTGCCGTAACGCTTTCCATTGGTATCGTTGCGAGCATGTTTTCCGCGATCTTCGTGACGCGCGTCATTCTTGATGCGGTCGTCAAAAAGAATCCGGAAAAAGTTTTCAAAATGTTCCAGCTGTTCAAGAATCCGAACATCGCGTTCCTCAAAGGGCGCTTCTGGGCCTATGGATTTTCGGCGCTTTGTCTGGCGTTCGGGATATTCGTGTTCACGATGCGTGGGACCCAGAATTACGGCGTGGAGTTCACGGGGGGCACCTACGTCCAGGTTGCCTTCAAACAGGATGTGGACCAGGCGAAATTCAGGGAACAGCTCGAAAAACAAGGGCTCAAATCGATCATGTTGCAGCGTTATGGGGAGGCGAGCAGCCATCAATATCTGGTCAAGATGGCTGAAGGGAACCCTTCCAAGGTGGGCGCGGCCGCGGAGACGGTTGCGGGGAAAGATGGTTTTGAGATCCAGAAAGTCGACCAGGTCGGGCCTTCGGTAAGCGGCAGTCTTCGCGATAAGGCGTTCTGGGCTATTGTTTGGTCGTGGCTCGGGATCCTTGTCTATCTGGGGTGGCGTTTCCAGTGGAAGCTTGCCGCCGCCGCCGTCGCGGCTCTTGTCCACGACTCGATATTCGCTTTTGGTATTTATGCGATCAGCGGACGCGAGATCAATCTGGCGACGATCGCCGCGCTTCTTACGATCATCGGTTTTTCCGTGAATGACACGATCGTGACCTTCGACAGGATACGAGACAATGTGAAGTTGATGCGAAAAACGCCTTTCTCACAGATCGTGGATTTGAGTATCAATCAAACGCTGAGCCGGACGGTCCTGACGACCTTGACCGTGCTTTTCGGGGCTTTGGCACTTTTCTTCTTCGGGGGAAGCGCAATCGCGGATTTCGCGTTTATCCTGATCGTAGGTTTCGTCGTGGGGACCTATTCCTCCGTTTTTGTGGCTTCGGCCCTGGCGGTGGATTGGAAAGCCCATAAATAGCTTTAAGAGGTAAGCGTTAGGTGGTTAATATAAAAGGGGACAGGCAGGGTGACTGCCTGTCCCCTTTTTTCTAAAGGAAAAATTGAAAGAACACGCTCGTCGTTTCTCCCCATCTTTTCAGGTGCTCCTTGCGCGGCGCGGTTTTTCTGATGACGCCTCGATCGAGGCATTTCTTTTTTCAGACACTTCCTCATTGCACGATCCTTTTCTGATGAAAAATATGCGGGAAGTGAAAGCTCGCATCGAGAAAGCTGTTCAGTCCCGTGAGAAGATCCTGATCCATGGCGACTACGACGTCGACGGGATCACTAGTGTTGCGGTGTTGGCCCGGACGATCGAGAAGCTCGGTGGAGAGTGCGAGACTTTTCTGCCGGAGCGCGAACGCGACGGCTATGGCGTGAGTGAAGCCGCGATCCGCGATGCCGGAAATCGTGGCGTCCATTTGATCGTGACAGTGGATTGCGGGATCACGGCCAAAAAAGAGATCGAGATCGCGCGTTCTTGCGGCATGGACGTGATCGTGATCGATCACCATCGCCTGCCTGCCGACGGCCTTCCGGACACGCACCTCATTTTAAATCCGCTTCAGGAGGATTGTCCGTATCCCTTCAAGGAACTTTCAGCCGCCGGGTTGGCATTCAAATTGGGTGAGGCGCTGATCGGCGAGGCGGCGTTGGAACATCTGGACCTTGTGGCGCTTTCCACGATCAGTGATATGGCTCCGCTTGTGGGGGAGAATCGCGTGCTTGTCAAAGAGGGCCTTCAAAGGCTTTCCGAGCGGAAAAACACAGGAATTCACGCGTTGGCCGATGTTTCCAAGATGAAAGCTTCTCAGGTCAATGTGGGGCATGTCGGATTTATTTTGGGGCCAAGGCTGAACGCGGCGGGGCGGATGAGTTCCGCGGATACAGCGCTCCGGCTTCTGATGACCGAAAGTCCTCGCGAAGCCGAAAGCCTCTCGAAGATCCTCGATGAGGAAAATAAGGCCCGGCAGAAAATGGAACGCGAGGTGACCCGGGAAGCGATGCGCAAAGTGGAGCAGACGGTGAACTTCAACCGGGAGCGCGTGATCGTGGTGGACGGCCAGGGTTGGCATCGCGGGGTGATCGGGATCGCGGCGTCAAGACTCGTGGAGAAGTTCGAGCGGCCGGCGATCGTGATCTCGGTGGAAGAGGGCGTCGGGCGCGGGTCGGGCCGTTCCATCAAGAGTTTTCATCTCTTTAACGCGCTTCGTTCCTGTGAATCCGTTCTTGAAGAATTCGGAGGGCACGCGCAGGCGGCCGGGATCACGGTTACGGAAATGAACATTCCGCTTTTGCGCGAGAAGATCAACGCTTTCGCGTTCGAGCATCTTCCCCCGGAGGAGCTGAAACGTCATGTGTCGGTGGATATGCCCTTAAAACTTAGTGATCTGACGAGTCAATTTCTCGAGGAGCTGGAGCTTTTGGAGCCGCACGGGCTGGGGAATCCACGGCCCGTTTTTCAGAGCAACGGTCTTCAGTTAAAGACCCCACCCAAGCGTCTTTACGGCGAAACCTATGAAACGATCGTGACGGAGGGGATCCTGAATTATCAGGCTCATCTCAACGAAAAGCAGATGCTTCTTTGCGAGACGTCGAGGCCTGGAGCGCAGTTCGAAGCGGCCTATTCCGTCAAGACCAAGCAGTGGAATGGCATGAAGACACTCGTCCTGTCCGTGAAAGAACTCAGAGAGAAGCTTCCGGCGTCCCTTTAAACAGCAGGGGCGGGGGTGTAAGAACGACGGGAAGGAGCTTTCTTGACTTTTCCGGCCTTCAGGCAGCTAACGCAAACGTTAATGCGGCGCACCGTCCCGTTCAGAAAGAGGACTTTGACCTTCTGAATGTTGGGGAAGAAGCGGCGGCGCGTGATACCGGAGATCTTCTTACCGATACCGCCGGTCTTTTTCGCAAGACCGCGACGTACGATCGAATTACCCGTTAAAGGTTTCTTTTTGCAGATGGCACATGTTCTCATAGGCCGGCTATTATAGTGAGGAGATGTTTCTTGGCAAGCTGTTTTTTCTGATATATAATTTCGCCGCTGCAATTTTCTTTCGTGCTCGGATCACCCAGTAAAAGAAAAAGGAGTTTACCATGGCAAAGATGACGACAAAATGTTGTTCCGGCTCCGTGACTGCCGATAAAACCCAGGATTTTCAATTTTACGCGCCTCTGGCCAAAAAGGTCGAGCTGGGCGGCGATTTTAACAACTGGAAATCGGACAAAAACCCTCTCAAAAAAGACGCGAGCGGCAACTGGAAGACCTCCCTGAAGCTCAAGAAGGGACGTTACCAGTATCGCTACCTCGTGGACGGAGCTTGGCAGAACGCCCAAGAACCGGTCGAATGCGTTCCTAACGCCTTCGGCAGCTGGAACTGCGTGATCGAAATCGCGAAGTAAAATCGCGCGCGCTTAGTTCCGTTGAAGATCCTTTTCCTTAGTTCCGAAATGGCCCCCTTCGCCAAGACAGGGGGCTTGGGGGACGTTGTCGGCTCCCTTGCCGGCGCGGTCCGCGCGTTGGGCCACGAAGTGTCGGTCTTCCTGCCTCGTTACCGTTCGGTGGATATCCAGAAGTTGGAGCTTGAAACCGCGATCGATTATTTTGAGTTGATCATCGGGAACCAACTCGAGGCCACGCGTGTTTTTTTAAAGAAGCTCGACAGCGGGGTCAAAGTCTATTTCATCGAGCATCCCGATTATTTCATGCGCGAAGAACTTTACGGGACGCTTGTCGGGGATTACCAGGACAACGACCGCCGTTTCACTTATTTCCAACGGGCCGCGCTCAAGGCCGCCGAAAAACTCAAACTCGCTCCGGACATTGTTCATTGTCATGATTGGCAGACCGGTCTTGTTCCGGCCTATCTCAAGACCCCGGAAATAAGCTCCGCGTCTTTGCGAAAGGCGCGAAGCGTGTTCACGATCCACAATCTCGCGTATCAGGGGAATTTCCCCCCCGATTCTTTTCCCGCAACGGGCTTAGGCTGGGAATTCTACAAGCCCGATCTTCTGGAGTTCTACGGTAAGTTCAGTTTCTTGAAGGGCGGGCTTGTGTTCGCCGACGCCGTAACGACGGTGAGCGAGCGCTACAGCCGGGAGATCCAGACGAAGGAACTCGGGTGCGGCATGGAAGGCGTGCTTGCCGCGCGCAAGGACAGCGTGACCGGGATCATTAACGGGATCGACCCGAAGGATTGGGACCCGGCGACGGACGCGGATATTGACGCGAAGTACGATCTTAAGGATCTTTCCGGAAAGAAACTTAGCAAGGCGGCTCTTCAGAAAGAACATAATTTCAAGGTGGATCCGAGCATTCCGCTCCTTGGTTTTGTGGCGCGCCTTGTGGACCAAAAAGGATTGGATATTCTGGTCCCGGTGTTAGAGCAGCTTTCCCAGCAGCAGGACGTCCAAATGGTGATCCTCGGGACAGGGGAAGACCAGTATCATCAGGTCCTCCGGGACTTCGCGAAAAAGAATAAGAAATGGTTCGGAGTGCATATCCTCTTTGATCCCAAGATGGCCAAGAGGATCTACGCGGGCTCCGATATGATGCTCATTCCTTCGCATTACGAGCCCTGCGGGTTGGGGCAGATCATCGGACTTCGTTTTGGTTCGATCCCGGTCGTTCGCGCGACAGGAGGGTTGGCGGACACCATTCAGAACTTTGAGCCTGTTTCTCAAAAAGGGAACGGATTCCTTTTCGAGGATTACACGAGCGAAGCCTTGCACACGGTCCTTCTTCGCTCGGTCAAGATCTTTAAGCAGGAGAAGCTATGGAAGGCGCTGATGAAGAATGCCATGGGAAGCGATTTTTCCTGGGATGCCTCAGCCAAGAAATACGAGAAACTTTACGAGTCGGTGAAGCGCCGTCCCATTAAGACCGAGAAGATCTAAAAAAAATCCCTAGTGCCTTGCCGGGCACCCAACCCCTCACGCGAGAGAGACATTATGAGAAATATTGTTGTTTTCCCAGGAGACGGGATCGGGCCTGAAGTCACCATGCAGGCGATGCGGGTCCTGCGTAAGATCGAAAAGATCTCAAATTTGAAATTTGAGATCGAAGATCTGCTCGCTGGCGGAGCGTCGATCGACAAACACGGCGTGCCGCTCACGCCCGAAGCGCTTCTCAAGGCACAAAAGTCGGACGCTGTATTCCTCGGCGCTGTAGGCGGTCCGAAATGGGACAACCTGCCTTCGGACAAGCGTCCGGAAAAAGGGCTTTTGGGACTCCGCAAGGGATTGAACGCTTTCGCGAATTTAAGGCCGGTCAAAATGTTCCCGCAACTTGTTTTCCGTTCGTCCCTTAAGGAAGAAGTGGTCCGGGGGCTGGATTTTTTGATCCTGCGCGAACTCGTGAGCGGCGTTTATTTCGGGACCCCGCGGGGGATCGAGAAACTTCCCGACGGGACGGAGCGTGGTTTCAATACGATGAGCTACACGACACCTGAGATCGAACGGATCGCGCGTATGGCTTTTGAGATGGCAAAAAAACGTCGCAAGGTCGTGACGTCGGTTGACAAAGCCAATGTGCTTGAGGTGAGCCAGCTCTGGCGCAAGGTCGTGATGGCGGTGCATAAAGATTATCCGGAGATCACGCTCAACCACCGCTACGTGGATGATTGCGCGATGCAGCTTGTCCGGGACCCCAAGCAGTTCGACGTGATCGTGACGAGCAATCTGTTCGGAGACATCCTAAGTGACGAGGCGGCGATGCTGACCGGGTCGATCGGGATGTTGCCGTCCGCGTCACTCGGAGACAAAGTGGCTCTCTATGAACCGGTGCACGGTTCCGCGCCGGACATTGCGGGCAAAGATATGGGGAATCCTCTGGCCACGATCCTATCGGTGGCGATGATGCTCGAATTCAGTTTTGATCAGTCGAAAGCCGCGCAGGCGGTCGAGCAAGCGGTCGCGAAAACGCTTGAGGACGGTTATCGGACCGCGGATATTTATTCCGAAGGTACGACCAAGGTCAGCTGCTCCAAAATGGGCGAATTGGTCACGGAAAGACTTCAATAATTTTCAATCCATTCAATTAAGAAAGGTTTTTTATGGCAAAGAAGCTTAAGGTTGCAATATTGGGTGTCACGGGCGCGGTGGGGCAGGAATTTCTTGAGCTATTAAAAGAACGGAATTTTCCGATCGAAGAGCTGAGGCTTTTGGCCTCGGGGCGTTCGGCTGGAAAAAAGATCGAATTCATGGGAAAGAGTTATCATGTCGCGGAAGCCACGCCCGATTCCTTTAAAGGTCTGGACCTGGTGCTCTCGAGCGCGGGCGGAGCGATCAGCCGCGAACTTGCGCCGCACATTGTGAAATCCGGCGCGCTTATGGTGGATAACACAAGCGCGTTCCGCATGGACCCCGCGATCCCGCTCGTGATCCCGGAGATCAATCCCGAGGATATCGCCAAGCACAAAGGCATCATCGCGAACCCGAACTGCTCGACCATTATCATGCTTGTGCCGCTTTTCCCGATCCACAAGGTCGCGAAGATCAAGCGCATTGTCGCCGCGACCTATCAGGCCGCGAGCGGCGCCGGCGCCAAGGCCATGGAAGAGCTCAAGATCCAGGCCCAGGATTTTCTGGCCGGAAAACCTGTTCAGAAAAAGGTCCTGCCGCACCAGATCGCGTTCAATGTGTTCTCGCATAATTCCAAGATCGGTCCCGACGGTTATTGCGAGGAAGAGACCAAGATGGTGAAAGAGACCCAGAAGATCTTCCACGCCGCGGAGATCCGCGTGACCGCGACCTGCGTTCGCGTGCCGGTGTTGCGCGCGCATTCTGAGGCGCTTTTCATCGAGACCGAAAAGAAGATCTCGGTTGACGAGGCGCGCCAATTGCTTTCCAAGGCCGCCGGCGTCAAGGTAATCGATGATCGCGAGAAGAATTATTTCCCCATGCCGCTTGAAGCGACCGGACAGGATGACATCCTTGTCGGCCGATTGCGTGAAGACCCGACGGCGACGAACGGTCTTGCGATGTTCGTTTCCGGCGACCAGATCCGTAAGGGCGCGGCCCTGAACGCGGTGCAGATCGCCGAGCTTGCTTTTGCAAGCTGAGCCACGAGCCACGTACCACGTTCCACACAAGACTATCTTGGCCCGTGGCCCTTGGCACGTGGAGCGATCATGAGAAATATCAAACTCGTTCTCGAATACGACGGAGCGACATTCTCCGGTTTCCAAAAACAGCCCGGTCGTTCGACGATCCAGGAAGTGTTGGAAAAAGCCCTCTCCGGGTTTTTTGACCATAAGATGAAGATCGCGGCCGCGAGCGGCCGCACGGACACCGGCGTTCATGCCGAAGGCCAGGTCGTGAACTTCAAGACCTCGAGTTCCCACGAACTGAGACAGATCCAAAAAGGGCTGAACGCGCTTCTGCCGCCTCCTGTAGTCGTCAAAGAGATCGAGGAAGTTCCGTTCGATTTTCACGCCCGCTACAGCGTTCGTTCCAAAGTTTATGAATACCGGCTCTGGAACCATTCCTGCCGTTCGCCCCTTGTCGCGGGCCGCTCCTTTCATGTTCCGTATTCTCTGAACTTTGTCGCAATGAGGAAGGCGGCCAAGGCTTTTATCGGAAAACATGACTTTCGATCCTTCACTTCCGTGTCTGCCATAAAGAAGGGAAGTTCCTGCGTTCGAACGATCAAGCGTTTCCAGCTCAAGCGCCAAGGCCCTCTTATCCTCATGCGCGTGGAAGCCGACGGCTTTCTTTACCATATGATCCGGAACATGGTCGGAACGCTTCTGGAGGTGGGGCGAGGGAAACGAAAGCCGGGTGATATAGTCGCTATTCTCAAGGCCAAAGACCGGCGTTTAGCCGGCATGACCGCTCCCGCCGAAGGGCTGACCCTCATTAAGGCCAGTTATTGAAGGGACTGGGGGAAATGGGAACCCGGAATAAAAAAAAGGTAAAAGTTTGACACCCCGAGAGGTTTTTGTTATACTCCGCAGACTTTTCAGGGTATTTTGAGTCGCAAGAAGGTTTCTCGCCTTTCCGACTACCTGTTCCAAACTAACACTGCGTTGATATTAATCTGAAGGTTCGCAGTGTTGTACCGTTAACCCTAAAATTGAATAGAGAACGGTACTAAACAGAAAAGAAGATTATGAAGACTTTTATCCCTACGGACAAAGATATTGCGCGGAAGACCTATTTGATCGACGCCGACGGGAAAACCCTCGGACGGATGTCGACCAAGATCGCCTCCCTATTGATCGGCAAAGGCAAGACCTGCTTCATGCCGGACAAATTGACCGGGGACCAGGTCATCGTGATCAATGCCAAGAAGGTCCATGTGACGGGCAATAAGAAAGAAGATAAGATCTATACTCATTACACCGGCTTTTCCAGCGGTTTAAAGACTTATACCTACGAACAGCTCATGGAAAAGAATCCGGCGGAGATCATCATGCGTGCCGTCAAGCGCATGCTTCCCAAGAACCGGATCGGCGATGTGATGCTCAAAAGACTGCGTGTTTATCCCGGTGCCGAACACCGGAATAAGTCGCAACAACCCATTAAGATCGAGGTTTAATCCGTATGACCACCGCTCCTGCGACACTGATGTATGCTACCGGCCGCCGTAAAACTGCCATTGCCCGCGTGTGGGTTTTCCCGGGACAAAAGGGATTCATGGTGAACGGACAGGATTCCGCGAAGTATCTGAAACGCGCGAACCTTCAAATGCTTGTCGAGCAACCGCTCAAATCCGCCAATCTTCTCGGGCAGGTGCGTGTTCGCGCCCGCGTGGAAGGGGGCGGCGTGGCCGGCCAGGCCGGTGCCATCCAACTCGGGATCGCTCGCGCGCTCGTGGGCCTCAATCCCGAAATGCGTTCGACCATGCGCAAGGGCGGTTTCATGACCCGTGACCCAAGGAAAAAGGAAAGAAAGAAACCGGGTCGCAAGGGCGCTCGCAGAAGCTTCCAGTATACCAAGCGTTAATGCGGTCTAAATGCATTTCAATTTCAACCTTGTTGAAATTGGGGCCGTCCAAACTGCCATATGGAAAAGAGTAAAAAGTTCGGGCGGTCGCTTGTTCTCGGGTTTTTTCTTCTCGCACTTTTCTTCGTTCTAGCCGGATGTCAGGGTTTCATGGATGACTATAGCTACAACCCGGTGGGTGCGTTGCCGTTGAATTCGAACCAATGATCGCAGTGCTCCCGAGTTTTTCCGGCGCAAGCCGTGCCGGGGTATTCTCCTGGGTTTGATCCAGAGGTTCTCGGGGGGCGCGGTCCCAGCACCGTTTCATATTCATTTCTACGGGAACACGGTACGGCACTTCAGATCCGTAAAATAAATATCGACGCAGTGCCAGCGAGAGATCAGGAGTCATGAAAAAAAGCCAGGCGTTCCTGCTGTCGGCCATTCTCCTCCTTGTTTTATTTGTCGCGGGTCTCTGGTTCCAGGCTCATCGTCTTCTTCTCTCCGAAAAACTCCATGAATCTCTGATCCAGAAAGTACAAGCGCTCACTGAAGGGACGCTCAAGTACGCGAACGTTCAAGCCAACTATTTCCCACAACCCTCGATCTCGTTTGATCGCGTGCAATGGGTCCTCCCCGAACACTCCCTGACTGTCGAGGCGAAGAAGCTCCGGTTCGATTTTAATATTTTGCCTCTTCTTTTCGGGCGGGTGGAACCTGCGGCTTTTTATGTTCAATCCGGTAAAGCGGAGTTTTCCATCCCGGGACTCGCTTTTTTAAATCCGGTGCATTTCGAGAATTTCTCGCTGGAGGTGGGCGCGGTTCAGCCCAAGATCCCCATCCCGTTCCATTTCAGCGCGGAGGTGGTTGGGAAGCCGAAAACGGTCGTGGTGAAGGGGAATGTGGTTCTCGATTCCGTTGAGGAGTGGAATTGGGAAAAGGCGAGCGGGTATATGCTTATTGAGATGAAACAGCTGTCTCTGGGGGACGCGGCTAAGGGGCTCGTGCCGGATCCCAAGAAGACCGTCTTTTTCAAGGGAGGGGAGATCGACACGACCCTGGAGATCCGGAAAAAGGCGAACGAGGCTTTTCTAGAACTGACTGCGACCGGGACAGGGCAAGGTCTGAGCTATGAGGTTTCGCAGGGGGACGCCTGGGTCGCGGCGCCCGCGTTCGACGCCGCATGGAACGCGACGGCTGCGTGGAACAACGATACCACCGAGTTAAAATTTCATAAAGCGCTCGTGAAGCTCCCGTTCGGGGAGATCGGAATGAACGGGAGCATGAAGCTTAACACCGGAGAGATCAGCGGCGTACACGCGGAGGGTTCGCAGATGGCGCTTGAGGACCTTTTGAAATATTTACCGGGTATCGAAAAGGCGCTTCCGTTCGATATCGGATTTTCCGGCCCAGGGAAATGGGTCCTTTCGATGGAAGGGACCTTGGACCACCTGTCGTTTCATTTTGCCTGGGACCTTGCTCAGGTGCTTCTTTCCTACAAACAGTATTTCACCAAGCCCAAGGATGTTCCGTTGGACCTGAGCGTTGATTTTCTCCTTCAGAAAGGCGCGACGATCGGCGGGGATTTTGCCGTCAAGTTCAAGGAAATGAGCATGAAGGGGAATCTGAAGGATCTCAACATGAAGAGTGGAGAGGGACAGCTCAATCTGATCACCAACAAGTTCTCCTTGGCCGGTTGGGAGCAATATATTCCAGTACTTCAGGGTTACCAGTTGGCGGGTGACGCCAAGCTGATGTCGAACTGGCGAGGGGATCTGCGCAAACTGGAAAAAACCGAACACATTTTTAATCTCTCGTTCGACAAGGTCTCTTGGACGCTTCCGGAAGGTCCCGGGGTGCGCAACGTTTCGCTTTCGCTGGATTACAGTCCCCTGATGCTCGAGGGTCGGCAGATGCAATTCGAGATCGGCGGCTCAACGGCCGTGGCGGATCTCAAGATCTCTGGATTCCCTGAACAAACGAAGGTCGCCGCAAAGATCTCTTCGGAAGCGTTAAAACCCCTGGAAACCTGGGAGGCGGTCACGGCTCTTTGGAAACATAAAAGCGAAGGCGCCGGGGAAGATGTTTTGGGTCGATTGAAGGAATTCATCCAGGTCGTTTTCCCCAAAGGTCAGGTCCTCAAAAATGTTTCGGCCGAACTCCTTAACGAAGGAAATGTGTGGAATGTGCCGGCCCTCCAATTTGAGAGCTACGGCGGGAAAGCGGACCTCAAGGGGAAATGGGATCTTAGCAGCAAGGAGCCCGGTTATGGACTCGACGGTGAATTTCGTGGCGTGGACCTCGGCCTTTTCCTGGGCCGTCAGGACCCCGCGAAAAGAGTTTTCGAGGGAACGCTGGACCTCAAGGGTTCTGTGACGGGTACGGGATGGGGACCCGAATCCTGGAGTAAGTCCCTCTCGGGTCAGGGGCAATGGACGGTCCGGAACGGAAAGTTCACGACCTTTGATCTCAAGGCCGCTCTTTTGACGATCGAGCCTCTTCAGGGCCTTGAGGAGACCCGGCCCAGTCTGAAGGATTTTGATTCGATGGATTTCAATTGGAAACTCGCGGAAGGCAAAGTCGCGACCGGGAATCTGCTTGTGAAGAGCCAGGACTACATTATCGATGGGGAAGGGACGCTCGATTTCACGGGACTCGCGAATTTTAAAATGGATGTGTTCCTCGCCAATGAGATTGCGGCGGAACTGCTCACGAACGTGGCTTCCACGATCAAGAAAGAGCCCAAAGCCCACTTCGGGCCTGTCCCGATGCTTTTTTCCGGATCCCTTCTGGCTCCCGAGATGAAACCCGCTCCCGAACAAGCCGCGGAATTGACGGAAAAGATCCACAAGGGCAAGGTGAAGGATTTTCTCTACGAGGTCGTGACCGAGTAAGAAAAAAGGAACAAGCTTAAAGAGGGGGACAGGCGATCAGTGAATGCCTGTCCCCTTATTTTTTTGCCTCGGCGTGCGTGGTTTTTCCCACTTGAATTCTTTCCGGAGTTTCCGGATCAAGGCTCGTGCGGCCAGGACTTCTGATTCCCGTTTGATCTTGTGAAGTACCGAGGCCTTCCGTCTTCCTCCTGCCGACACCGTGGTTTTGACCCCTTTTTCAGAAAAGGCGTAGGTGTATTCCGGGAGCTTCTGCCATTTCTTCAAGGTCATTTCCTGGAGTGTGCTTTTGGGGTTCGGGTCGAGCCGGAAAAGAAGCTTCGGATCAAAATATTTTTTAAAGTGTTTCAGGATGAACACTTCCACCCGGGCGCGCCCCTGATCAAAATAGATCGCCGCGAAAAGGGCCTCGAGCGCGTCCGTAAGCAGTTTGGCCTTGAGGAGTTCCTTGAAATTCTGGCGCAGGCTTTTGCTGATCTGAAGGACGTGCTGAAGTTTGATCTCCTGTGCGATGCGCCCCAGGATCTTTTGAGAGACGAGGATCGAACGGAGTTTGGAGAGCATGCCCTCGTCGGCCTCGGGGAATTTCTCGTACAATTTCTGGCAGATCACCTCGTTTAAAATGGAATCTCCGAGGAATTCCAGGCGGTCAAAGTCCTCCAGTTCCCGGGTCTTATGGAAATTCTCATTCCGGAAGGAAGGATGCGAGAGCGCGGCCCGGTAGGGCGTGACGGACTTTACCGGAAATCCAAGCGCTTTGCGTAAGGAGGTCTTGCTATGCGGATCTTTCGGAGATGTTTGTTTGGACATGGGCGTACCATAGTCATGTTTTGCCATAAAATCAATCTATTTTTAGTATTACAGCTATAAGAAAGATCTAAGATCTCTCCCCCTCAGTAAGGCGTACGGCGTTCCGCGCGTAGAAGGAAAAATTCTCCGTACGCCTTACGCGATACGCCGTACGGAATTCGTAACTTCTTAAATTGACAAAGGATAGAGCCATTTCTATAATACCGAATTCGTTGGAAAGGCATGTCCTTACAGGAGAAAAACACATTAAAATGTTGAATTGTGCGGTTCTTGGCGCCACCGGGTATACCGGAGCCGAACTCACGAAGTTGCTTTTGGCCCACCCCCATGTCCGGGTCTCTCTGCTGACTACGCGGCAGGAAAAGTCCATTGCCCTTCGGGAAGTCCTTCCTTCGGTTTCCAAAGACATTACGCTTGAGATCACGCCTTATTCATTCGAAGCGGTCGTGAAAAAAGCGGACGTTGTTTTTCTCTGCCTTCCTCACACGGAGGCCATGACCGCGGCCGAGCAACTCCTCGCGGCGGGAAAGACCGTGATTGATCTTTCCGCGGATTTCCGGCTGAGGGACAAGAAGATCTACGAAAAATGGTATGGCGTGAATCACATCGCGCCCCAGTATCTTTCGAGAGCGGTCTACGGACTCTCCGAGATCAACCGGGAGAAGATCAAGAAGGCGGATTTGATCGCGAATCCCGGCTGTTATCCCACGGGGCCGTCCTTGGCGCTCATTCCGCTTATCAAGAAAAAGCTGGTCGATCCCAAGTCTATTATCATCAATGCCGCCTCCGGCGTGAGCGGCGCCGGGAAGAAACTCGCGACCACGACCCATTTCTGCGAGGCGAGCGAGAATTACAGCGCTTACAAAGTGAACCGGCATCAGCATACGCCCGAGATCGAACAGACGCTTTCGGAAGCGGCCGGAAAACCGGTGAAGATCACGTTCGTGCCGCATCTCCTCCCGATCAATCGCGGCATTCTCGCGACGATCTACGCCCAGACGACGGCCAAGGGCACGGAAGCCGCGATCCGGAAGACGCTCGAGACCGCTTACAAGCAGTCGCCTTTCGTGAGGGTCCGGCCCGCGGGACAATATCCTTCCGTGAAAGATGTGCAGCACACGAATTTTTGTGATATCGGCGTGAGTGTACAAGAAGAAACAGGGCGTGTGGTGATCCTTACAGCGATCGACAATCTCGTCAAAGGCGCGGCGGGTCAGGCCGTCCAAAACATGAACCTCCGGTTTGGTTTCCCGGAAGAAGCGGGGCTTGTTTAACATGAAAAAACCTTTTTGGAAAAAAGAGAAGAACGGTTCCGTGACCAGCCCGAAAGGGTTCATCGCCGGCGGCATTCACGCGGGGATCAAACGGAAAAAGAAAAAGTATGACGTCTCTCTGACCTATTCCAAGACGCCTTGCGTCGCGGCTGGGACCTTCACCACGAACCGGGCCAAGGCGTGGCCGGTGCTCTATTCGATGAAGGCGATCCACGCTTCGAAGCATCACGCGATCCTCGGGACGAGCGGCAACGCGAATTGCCTCAACGGGCCGATCGGCAAGAAGGCGGTCGATGAGATCACCTGGGAAGCCGCGAAATATCTGGAAGTGCTTCCGCAGGAAGTCCTGCTCGCGCAGACGGGGATCATTGGCGTTCCTTTTCCGATCAGTTGCGTGAAACGGGCCATTCCGAAACTCGTGAGCCGGCTTTCTTCAGCGGGCGGGCACGGCGCGGCCAAAGGCATTCTGACGACGGATCTTTCCAGCAAAGAGATCGCGCTTTCCGTGGAGCTCGGCGGCAAAAAAGTCACGATCGCGGCCTGCGCGAAAGGCGCCGGAATGGTGCATCCCAATATGGCCACGATGCTTTGTTTTATTACGACCGACGCGGCGATCACGAAGTCCCTGCTCCGGCGGGCCGTGCGTCACGCGGCCGACGACACGTTCAATCAAATGGCGATTGATAATGACATGAGTACGAACGATATGGTGCTTTGTCTCGCCAACGGGGAAGCCAAGAACTCTCCGATCCATAAGGTCGGCAAGGATTACTGGATGTTCCGGGAGACCCTGGAAGAAGTGATGCGTTACATCGCGCATGAGATGGTGGTGGATGGCGAGGGCGTAACGCACGTGTGCCGGCTCCGGATCTCGGGCGCGAAAACGCCGACGGACGCGGAGAAAGCGGCGCGGCAGATCGCCAACTCCATGCTTTTCAAGACCATGCTCGCCGGTTCCAATCCGAACTGGGGCCGTATCGCGGCAGCGGTTGGGGCGAGCGGCGTGGATTTCAACCCCAACAATCTGAGCATCTGGTTCGGTGACGCGCAGGTGGTGAGCCAGGGACGGCTCCGGGTGTTGAACCTTCCGAAGGCGCGGCGTATCTTGCAGAAAAAAGAATACACGATCGATGTGGTGATCGGTAAAGGAAGAGGCCGGGCGGAATTTATCACCTCGGACCTCACGACGAAATACGTGTTGATCAACGCGGCTTACTCCTAGGAAAGGGAATAGGGTGTAGGGTATAGGGGATAGAAATTCAAAAAAATTCTAAACCCTAAACGCTAAACCCTAAACGCTAAAAAATGAAAGAATACATCGAAAAAGCGCAGGCCCTGGTCGAAGCGCTCCCCTACATCCAGAAATTCCGTGGCAAAGAAGTTCTGATCAAGTACGGCGGCGCGGCTCTGACCTATCAGGAAGTCCGTGACATGGTGCTTCAGGACCTTGTGTTCATGAGCTACGTGGGCATCCGTCCGATCCTGATCCACGGAGGCGGCAAGTTCATCACCGACGCCATGAAAAAGAGGGGCGTGCAGAGCCAGTTCGTGAACGGGTTGCGCGTGACTGACAAAGCGACGATCGAGGTCGTCAACGAAACGTTGGCGGAACTCAATCGCAGTATTGTGCACGACATTGAACGGCTCGGAGGTTCCGCGGTCGGGCTTTCCGGATACGGGGCCGAGATCTTGAATGTGGTGAAGCACACCGACAACGGCGATGTGGGTTTTGTCGGCGATGTTTCTTCGGTCAACACCGTGCCGCTCAAGGAACTCACGGAATTCGGCAGGATTCCGGTGATCTTTCCGGTTGGCAAGGGACCGGACGGCGAAATGTACAACGTGAACGCAGACGAGGCGGCGGCCAATGTCGCAGCCGCGATGCATGTCCCGAAATTTATGGTGCTCACGAACGTCCAAGGCATCATGCGCGACCCGGCGGATGAAAGCACGCTTATTCCGTCGCTCCGCGTGAGCGAGACCCAGCAGTTGATCGATCAGAAGATCATCACTGGGGGCATGATCCCCAAGGTCAAGGCCTGCATCGATGCGCTTCAGGGCGGCGTTCAGAAGGCTCACATTATTGACGGTCGCATCACGCACGCCCTCTTGCTTGAAATTTTTACCGACCAGGGTATTGGAACTGAAATCACACTTTAGTGATAAGGGGTAAGCGATAAGCGGTAAGCTTTTTTACGCTTTACGCTTAAAACTTAACGCTTATCGCTTAAAGCTGAACGCTAAAAAAATGAAAACCTCCGAAGTCCAGAAACTCTACGAACAATACGTGATGCCGACCTACACCCGGGTGCCGGTGTGCCTGGTCAAGGGCAAGGGCTCGCGCGTTTGGGACCTTGAAGGCAAGGTCTATCTGGATTTCTTTCCAGGTTGGGCCGTCTCCGGCATCGGGCACTGCCATCCCATCGTGGTGAACGCCCTCAAGGAACAGGCGCGGAAGATCCTCCACGTCGCGAACAATTTCCTGAATGTGAAGCAGGCCGAGCTCGCGCGGGTCATTTGCGAAGCATCGTTCCCGTCCCGAGTCTTCTTTTGCAACAGCGGCGCCGAGGCGAACGAAGGCGCGATCAAGTTCGCTCGCAAGTACGGCAGCGAGACCGGACGGTTTGAGATCATCACGATGAAGCAGTCCTTTCACGGAAGGACGCTCGCGGCGATCACCGCGACGGGACAGGAGAAATTCCACAAGGGATTCGAGCCGCTCGTGGAGAAATTCCGCTACGCGGATTTCAACGACCTGGAGTCTGTGAAAAAACTTGTGAATGAAAAGACCGTCGCGATCATGCTCGAACCCGTGCAGGGGGAAGGCGGCGTCCATGTGGCGGAGAAGAGTTTCCTGGAAGGGATCCGGAAACTTTGTAACGAGAAAGACCTGCTTCTCATCCTGGACGAAGTGCAGACCGGCATGGGACGCACGGGGAAGATGTTCGCGTACCAGCACTACGATCTCGAGCCGGACCTCATGACGCTCGCCAAGACGCTCGGAGGAGGCGCGCCGATCGGAGCGCTCGTCGTGAACAGGAAAATTAAAAAGGAAGTGCTTACGCCCGGGACGCACGCGTCGACCTTTGGCGGGAACCCGCTCGTATGCGCGGCAAGTCTCGCGGTCTTTAAAGCGATCAGAAAAAAAAAGCTACTCACGAACACGATCCGGATGGGGGAGCTTCTGAGGCAGGAGTTCGAGAAGCTTAAAGAAAAGTATCCCGTGATCGAAAGCACGCGGGGCGTGGGACTGATGCTCGGTCTCAAGCTCAAGGAGCCGTCCGCTCCTTACGCGGATGCGGCAAGGAATGAAGGATTTCTCATCAACGCGACGCAGGGCGATGTTCTGAGGATCATGCCGCCTACGACGGTCACGGCTAAAGAGATCAAACTCGGCATGAAGATCCTGGACCGGGTTTTTCAAAAACTTCAGACAAAGAAAAGCGAAGGTTGTGCATGTTCAAATCACTGATCTCGATCAACGACCTTAGCTCCGAAGAAATACGGAAGATCATGGAGCTCGCGGGCAAGGTGAAGGCGCGCCCCCAGGAAGTCCGTGACGCGCTTGAAGGCCACATCTTCGGATTCATTTTTGAAAAGCCCTCGACCCGGACCTGGGTCTCTTTTCAGGCCGGCATTTATTCGATGGGCGGCGGCGCGATCTATCTCGGGCCCGAGGACATCAAGCTCGGCGTGCGCGAGGAAGTGCGCGACGTGGCGCGCGTCCTGTCCCGGTATCTTTCCGGGGTCGTGATGCGGACCTTTTCCCACTGGACCATCACCGAGTTTCAGGATTATTTCGAGAAACCCGTGATCAACGGCTTGAGTGACCTCGAGCACCCGTGCCAGGCGCTTGCCGATTACATGACGCTTTATGAAAAGATCCCGGCGGAAAATGATCCGGTGCTCGCGTTCGTAGGGGACGGCAATAACGTTCTGCATTCCCTGATGCTTGTGGCCGCGAAACTCGGCGCGAAGATCCGGTACGCGACGCCCAAGAAATATCAGCCCAAGCCCAAGCTCCTCGCGCTTGCGCGGCAGATCGCCAAAAAGACGGGTGCCGTGATCGAAGGGTTCCTGGATCCGGCGGAAGCCGTGAAAGGTGCGGATGCGGTCTACACCGATGTGTGGGTGAGTATGGGCGAAGAAGCGATGCGGCAGAAGAAGCTCAAGGATTTCAAGGGCATGCAGATCAATAAGGAACTTTTAAAACACGCGAAGAAGGACGTTCTGGTCATGCACTGCCTGCCGGCGCACCGGGGTGAAGAGATCACCAACGACGTGATGGAAAGCAAGAACTGCATCGTTTTTGACGAGGCCGAGAACCGGCTTCATATTCAGAAAGCTATTTTACTTTATCTTTTTAACCAAGGAGCGATCCAATGAAGAAAGTCGTACTGGCTTATTCCGGAGGGCTCGATACCTCCTGCGCGGTGAAATGGCTCGGCGAGAACCACGAGCTCGACGTGATCTGTTTTTGCGCTTTTATCGGCGAAGTGAAAGATAAGACGAAACTTGTTCAGCGGGCCAAGGCCGCGGGCGCGATCAAGACCTTTGTCGTGGACCTCAAGGAAGAATTCGCCAAGGATTACATTATGCCGGCGCTCTGGGCGCACGCGCGCTACGAAGGCAAGTACCCGCTCGCGACGGCGCTCGGTCGTCCGCTGATCGCCAAGCACCTTGTGGATGTCGCGCAAAAAGAAGGCGCGGAATTCGTGGCGCACGGTTGCACGGGAAAAGGGAACGATCAGGTGCGGCTCGAGGTGGGTGTGAGAACGCTCGACCCCAAGCTCAAGATCATTGCCCCACTTCGCGATTGGGAATTCAAGACGCGCGAAGAAGAGATCGAATACGCCAAGGAACGCGACATTCCGATCGATGTGACCAAGAAGAGCCCTTACTCCATCGACAAGAATATCTGGGGCATCGCAATCGAAGCGGGGATTCTGGAAGATCCGATGGTTGAGCCGCCCGAGGACGCGTATGTCATGACCTGCGCCCCGGACAAAACGCCGAAGAAGCCGCGTTACATCGATATCGTTTTTGAAAAAGGTGTGCCGGTCTCTTTGAATGGCAAACGGATGCCGCTCGTGGAGCTGATCGATCGCCTGAACACGATCGCGGGTCAGTACGGGGTCGGACGGTTCGACATGATCGAGAACCGCCTTGTCGGGATCAAGAGCCGTGAGGTCTACGAAGCTCCGGCGGCGGATGTGCTCTTGAAGGCCCACGAAGAGCTCGAGGGGTTCGTGATGGACCGCGAGTTCCTCCATTACAAGAGACTGCTTTCCGAAAAGTACGCGGAGCTTGTGTATTTCGGGCTCTGGTTCTCGCCCCTCAAAAGGTCGCTCGACGCTTTCTTCGCGTCGAACCAGGCGCGCGTGACGGGCAAGGTCCGTTTCAAGCTCGACCGGGGTCATGCGATCTGCGTCGGCCGGGAATCGAAATACGCCCTCTATCAAGAGAAGCTCGCGACGTATTCGAAGGGTGATATTTTTGACCGGAAGGCTTCGGTCGGTTTCATGAAGCTCTGGGGACTTCCGTACGAAGGAATGTACAAAAGTTAGTACGGAGTATTGAGTTGGGAGTTCGGAGCAAAATTTTTGATTTCGCACTCCGAACTCATGGCTCCCAACTCCGAATTTTTTGAACAGGGTGAAAAAAATGGCAAAAAAACTGTGGGGCGGAAGATTCAAGAAGGACATGCATCCGGCGCTCAAATGCTTCAGCTATTCGCTGACGACGGACAAGGAGCTTTTTGACGCCGAGATCCGGGTGAACGAAGCCTACGCGAAAATGCTCGCGCGGGTGGGGCTCATCACGGGCGCGGAATCCAAGGCGATCCTCCGGGGCCTGAAGTTGGTGGCCCAGGCTCTGAAAGGTCAAGACCTCGCGGCGTACGCTGACCGGTACGAGGATGTTCACACGCTCATTCAGATGGAACTCGAAAAGAAAGCGGGCGCGGTCGCCAAGAAAATTCACACAGGCCGAAGCCGGAACGATCTTGTCATCACCTCGACCCGCATCTATCTCCGGGAAAAGATCGCGGTGATCTGGTACGGGGTTAAGAAACTTCAGAAGGCGTTGGTGACGACGGCGGAAAAAGCGAATGAGCTCCTGATCCCCGGAATGACGCATCTGCGGAAAGCTCAGCCCGTGCTTCTCGCGCACCACCTTCTGGCCTACGTCGAAATGCTTGAGGAAGATAACTCGCGGCTGGCGGATTCCATGAAGCGGATCAATATCCTGCCGCTGGGTTCCGCCGCGCTTGCAGGGTCCGCGCTTCCGCTCGACCAGAAATTCCTCGCGAGGGAACTGGGTTTCACCGGGGTCGCCAGGAACAGTATGGCCGCCGTGAGCGACCGGGGGTCTTTGGCTGAGATCCTGAGCACGCTGTCCATTTTGTGGGTGCATCTCTCCCGGCTTTCGGAGGATTTCATTCTCTGGAACTCCGAGGCGTTCGGTTACGTGGAACTCGATGACGCGTTCGCGACCGGCTCAAGTCTCATGCCGCAGAAGAAGAACCCGGATGTGTTCGAGCTCGTGCGGGGCAGGGCGGGGGTGATCTTCGGGCATCTTCAGTCCCTTCTCGTCGCTCAAAAGGGCCTGCCGCTTTCCTACAATCGCGATCTTCAGGAAGACAAACCCGGCGTGTTCGATGCCGTGAAAAAGACCGTGACGGCGCTCGAACTTCTGGCGCTGACCGTGGGTTCCGCGACCTGGCACAAGAAGGCGCTCCTCCGGGCCCTCGACGACGACAGTCTTTTCGCGACGGATGTCCTGGAATACCTCGTCCGGAAAAAAGTTCCGTTCACCGAGGCTCATCATCTGGTCGGCGAGACCGTCCGGTGCGCGATCGAATCCGAAAAACGGCTCCGGGAATGGTCCGTGAAAGAATGGCAAAAGTTCTCGCCCAAGTTCGGCGCGGACATCCACGATCTTTTTGACGCGAAGGAATCCGTGAAAGGAAAGAAAACGATCGGAAGCACGCATCCCTCGAGGGTGCGGCAAGCGATCGCGGAATGGAAGAAAGCGCTGTAAGCGAACGGGGCTGGGTATCCATGCTTGTCTGGCCCCTTCATAAGCCATGAGGTGCGCATATGCCCCGGACTGATTTCCACGAAGAGAAGATGCACGATTTCTTTTACAAGAATGGCGAGCTCTATTGCGACAAGGTCCGCGTTAGCAAGATCCTGAAAAAGACCGGCACCCCCGCCTATATCTACAGTTACAAAACCTTCACCGACCATCTCGCGAAACTCCAGAAGGCGTTCCGTTCCGCGAAGCCGCTCATCTGTTATTCCGTGAAGGCGAACTCGAACCTCGCGGTCCTGCGCGCGCTTGTCAAAAAAGGCGCGGGTCTCGATATCGTCTCCGGCGGCGAACTTTTCCGGGCGCGGAAGGCGAAATGTCTTGGGAAGAACATCGTGTACGCCGGCGTGGGGAAGACCGCAGACGAGATCCGTGACGCGATCAAGGCCCGGATCCTTCTTTTTAATGTCGAGTCGATGCCCGAGCTTGAGCAGATCAACGCGATCGCCAAGAAAATGCGAAAGAAAGTGAACGTTTCGCTTCGGATCAACCCCAACGTTGACCCGCACACGCACGAGTACATCACGACCGGAAAAGCCGAGACCAAGTTTGGCATCGATTTCGAGAAAGCCCGCGAGATCTTCAAGAACGCGAAATGTTTCACCCACGCCCAGGTGTCGGGCGTTCATGTGCACATCGGCTCCCAGATCGAGACGGGGGAGCCTTTCGTCGAGGCATTCCAAAAGATCGTGGAGTTCATCGACGAGCTTGAAGCGGCCGGGACCCGGATCAAATTCCTGAACCTGGGCGGCGGCTTGGGTGCGATCTACAGCGACGAGAACCCTCAGACCGCGGAAGAGTTCGCGCGGAAGATCCTGCCGATCTTCAAGAAAAGGAAATGCCGGCTCATTTTCGAGCCCGGACGTTTTATCGCGGCCAATAGCGGCATCCTCGCAACGAAAGTGATCTACGTCAAAGAGACCGACGTGAAGAAGTTTGTGATCGTGGACGCCGGGATGAACGATTTTATCCGTCCCGCCTTCTACAACGCGTTCCACCACATCTGGCCCGTCGTGAAGAACGAAAAGGTGCACGGGTGGGTTTACGACGTCGTGGGTCCCATCTGCGAAAGTGGGGACTTTTTCGCGAAGGATCGGGAGCTTGCGGAAATGAAAGCCGGTGACGCGCTCGCCATCATGTCGACGGGCGCTTACGGTTTCACCATGGCCTCGAACTACAATTCCCGTCCCCGCGCCTGCGAAGTCATGGTCAAGGGCGGCGCTTTCAAAGTCGTCCGCAAACGCGAGACCTATCAAGACCTCATCCGCGGCGAACGGGTCTCGTAACGGGACCCTTTCATGAGCGTGCCCGCGCTCGCAACCTACGCCGCGCTGCGTGACAGGGTCCGTCAGACCCTTCTCCTTGGTTGGCAATGGAAAGGGTTTTCGGGATGAAAAAAAGAGCGCCCTCCGTTATCTTCCTTTTCTTGGCGCTCCTCTTTATAAGCTCCACCGAGTCCCGCGCGCAAATTCCGGCGCCAGAAGTGAAGACCTATGAAGCTCTGAGGCGTGCGATCTCCCAGACGCGCGCCGAGAGCCGTGGGCGGGTTGAAAAAGCCGTCGAAGCAGAACGCGTTCGCGAGGCCTGGGAGACCGGCAGACTCATTGACGCGCATGTGCTTCAACACAGGGAAAGAGCCGGCTACGACCAACAGGTCATTTCCAGACTGGCGGCCGACCTTGGCATGAGTGGCCGCGAGCTTTATTACAGTCTTCAGTTTTACCGGGCTTATTCGATTCTGCCGCATGCGTCAAAATTGAGTTGGTCGGAGTACCGGGAACTGCTTTCCGTGAAGGACCCCCAAAAGCGGAACATTCTTGCGGAACGGGCTGAAAAAGAAGGCTGGGACAGGGACCGGCTGCGCAAAGAAGTGAAAGCCTTGAAAGGGTCCGGCCCTTCCGATGAAGAGAGCGGTCCTGGGGCTCAGGAATTTCTTCCCGCTTTGGAACCCGGCAAGCCGGGGACTTATAAGATCATCCTCGCCCGGACAGGACCTTATGCCGGGGAACTGGCCCTGGATCTTGGATTCTCAAATTACATGCGTCTCACCGAGGTTGTGGAGAACGCGGCCCTGTTCAAAGAAGGGGACATCGTTGTATTCCCGGAGGGAGAAAGCGAAGAGGGTGGCCGGGAAAACAGGGAAGCGGATCTGTATACTTACCGGGCATGGGTCTACCGCGTTCTCGACGGCGATACGATCGAGGCCGTCGTGGATCTTGGTTTCGGGGTCACCACCACGCAGACCTTGAGACTTCGGGGTATTGATACCCCCGAAATCCAGACCCGTGACGGCAGGGAAGCCAAAGCATTTGTAGAAACGGTCCTTGTGGGACTCGAAGAAGCGAAACCCTCCCAGCCTTCGGTTCTCATCAGAACCACCAAGTCGGATAAATACGACCGCTACCTGGGCGACGTCTTCTTTATTGATAAAGCCGGAAAACAGACCTACCTCAATAATTTGCTACTCGAAAAAGGACACGCTGTTCGTGTCAGAGACTAGCCAGCGCGAGATTTCCATGATCTCGGCTGGCTGTACTGGCGCGACAAGCGCGAGTGAAAGAGAATGGCGGTCAGAGTACGGGACTGACCTTTTGTTTACATAAGAACGTACATATGTAACGAAATCGACGATTCTTTACATATAGTAAGGTATATGTAATCTTAAGAAGCCGATCGTGACATGACGCTATTCAAGCACGAGTGAAAACGGCCATATATCCTATAAGCTATAAGGATGGAAATGAATATTCAACGTAAGATCGGGGGAGAGGTCGCCCGGGCAAGAAGGCAAGCTGGGATGACTCAACAGGAGTTGGCCCGTCATGCCAAGACGAGACAAGCCAATATCTCTCGGCTTGAACGGGGGATCCAGAATCCTTCCGTGGAGTTCCTCGAGCGCGTCGCCAAGTCGCTTGGCCGGAAGATCTGTGTTAAATTAAATTAGCGAGAGACTGATTTGTGGCTGGCGCTGCCTTATAGCTTATAAGCTATAAGGCACAGAGAAGCGTTCAGGTAATTGTGATGGTCCGAGATCACAGGCTGTCTGTTGTGATGGGGGATTAAGGGGAGTGGCGGGGGGAGTCTGGGATTTTTGAAATCCACCCAGACCCGCCGCGAAAAATGGGGCCGCTACCTCGGCGATGTTTTTTACATTCCAGCACGAAGCCTCAAAGCTTCGGCTGGAGGCACTGGTGCCATAGGGCACGAGTGTGTGAATAAAGCCGGAAAACAGACCTACCTTAATAATCTGTTGCTAGAAAAGGGGTATGCCGTTCGTGTCAGGGACTAGCCAGCACGAGATTTCCATGATCTCGGCTGGCTGTACTGGCGCGACAAGCGCGAGTGAAAAGGGGTATGCGGTCCACGTAAGAGAATGGGGGGCGTCTCCTGATGCGAACAGGAACATCAAGTTCCTGCCGAAGGCATCCTGAACCATTGAGATTCAGCGCCTCGGACGGCATCCGGTTTGTTCAAGTTAAGAAATCTAGCGTTTGTATAAAATTATGCTATTATCTCTGCCAATATGACTACCGTGCTTTCCTCGACCCTAGTTGAATACCAATTTGTGCTTTTTGCTAATGGTGTCACGTATCCCAATAAGCTTGATTTGGCAACCAGTCTTATTTCGTCTTTAGGGGGCAAGCTTGATGGAGAGCCATTAATTCTACCAATCCCTAAAGAAGCACCTCCCGAAATCCCACGAGTTATTTTATCTTCAAAACTACAAGATTATCGATTGCAAATCTCAAGCAACAGAATCGACTATTTTTTTAAGCCGGCGCCTCCTTTAGCGCTGCAAGAATTTTTCGAACTCAATCTGTCGTCCGATCTTTTGAAGATCCGAGATGTGTTTGAACAATATCAAAACAGATTTTTCAGAGTAGCCGGCGTGATTAATGTGACCATTGAATTGAGCAAACCTGGTGCTGACTACCTGCTGGAAAGATATGTTCTGGAAAAAAAAGAATTCGGTGATCCGCATGATATGGAACTGCATTGTTTAAACAAACTTAGCACTGAAAATTACAAATTTAATCAATGGCTAAGGATAAGATCTTCACGCGATTCAAAAAAATCAGAATTAAACAACTATCTTGCAGTGCAGATCGACATTAATACGTTGGCGGAGGAAAGTTATTCCATCGATAACGCTTTCTTGGGATGTTTTTATGAAAATACTTCTAAGCAAATGAGGCATTTACTAAACAGCCATAATTTGTTTTTGGGTTTAAAATGAGTATAGCGCCAGCGTTGAATAAATCCGTTGATGAGATGTTTGATAAGAACTCGTCTGCTGTTTTGGGGGGTGTTGAATCGAAAGACTTGCGAGGGCTTTTTGTGCAGTCCCTGCAGACAACGGCCGCTTTAAATAGTTCACTTTTTGATAAAACTACTAAAAATTATGTATCTGCTTCTTATTGGGAGAATGCTCAGCTGGCCAAGGCTTGGACAGTTAATATGTGTTCTTTTCTGGATGGTTTTATTGAGCCAATGAAAAGACGAGCGCCAGTGCAAATCTCGAGTTTTAATTCAGTCTTGTGGTCGCTTAATGATGTGCTAATTAGTGATGAGGACTGTGAAAACAAAGAAGAGAAATTATTTTATAAGATAGCGGAGGTTTATAAGCCGCATGAGCAAGTTAAATCCATCCACGTCGAACGCCATGAGCATGAATTGTTTGTTTTAGTTCTGCTATCCATCGAAGAGTATGATTACGATTTGATGGGTCGGCTAATTGATGTTGAATATAATCTTAGAAAGATATTTCCATTGGAAATGTTTACTTTTTTTTACCCTCCTGTAGGTAATCGACACGTTGCTGAAGAGCAAATCAATCTAACCTCAAGATGCGTTTTTGCCCGATGAATTGTTATGGCATCAAGTGATGCCCATCTGAAACAAGCTGAACACAATGCATTGACGGCCTCGCGGCTTTTGGGAATTGAGTCGCATCATGACTGGGCCATTGTCGCAGCATTTTATTCAGCGCTTCAGTTTTTCGAGTGGTGGCTGATTGGTGAGCCGGAAGTCCACAGCGAAAAAAGTGTTCCTCCTGATCCCAAGAATCCTTCTAAGCCCATGTACAGTGTCCACAGCCATCGTCAAAAAATCATTCAAAATCGCCTATCGCAAAAAGCGTTTGCTGCCTATACGAAGCTAATGGCTGCTAGCACGCAAGTGAGGTATTTAAGTTACCAAGGGCAGGTACTCGATAAGACGGCGCATGAATTTTTCCCTGTTTCAGGAACGAGGAGGCTACTCGAAAACGATCTGGCTGCTTTTAAAAAGGAAATGGAATTGAGGAATTTTTTACGCAGCCTTGAACTTCATAGGCTGTCTTCTCCAATGGTGGAAAAACTGATCATTTCAAAAATTGTAAATTTTATAGCCGATAAAAATTCTCTTTTGCAAAATGATGAAACAAGCTTGAAGCTTTTGATAGGGAAAAACGAGACGGAAATTTTAAGAAAAGCGTTTAAGAATATAGGGATTGAAATGGAGAAGTAACAGCCATCTTTCTAAAGATGGCTGCTGCGTGAAATGAGTCAAAAGTAGCTGATGCTCTGCCTGAGATTAGAATTCCCTAAAAGGTGTTTGCGGGTCTCGTAGATAAGATGCTCCGGTGCATGAAGTTTGAGCCGGCTGTCCAGGAGAAGTTCCCGCGTTACAGCTCCTCTCATAAAACCCGCGAGGAGGACATTCGCGTCAACGACGAGTTCCATACGAATGCTCTACTTATGTTTTTTGGAGACTTTGCGGCTGATCTTGCGCCCTTCGTAAAGGGTTTCCGGTTCGCTGATCCTGCTTGAGGCCATGAGCTGATTCATCCGGCTCATGAGCTGGGTCTTCTCAAGAATGGCCTGTCTCGCGACCTCCGACCAGTTGATCTCCTTAAAACAGTCCATTTTCTGCTTCAATTCGACCGGGATCGAAAGTGTCATATTAGGCATAAAGCCCTCCTTGGTTGATAGGAGTGTATCATGTGTATGCACATATTGCAATGGTGGCGCGCCTTTAGCTCGAAAAGGGAATTGCGAGCTACGTTCCACGAGCCACGATCCACGAGTTAAGACTCGTCAAAATGGGTTGGCGTGGAACGTGGGGCGTGGCCCGTGGTACAATTTTTCCTATGGAAATCAGACGGCTTAAGATCAACGCAGAGATCGGGATAGGGCAGTTGGAGGAGCTGCTTCACGGGCTCCACTACCAGAAGAAGGAATTTGTTTCTCTGCCCGGGGAGTTCGCCGTGCGCGGCGGGGTCGTTGACGTTTATCCTGTGACTTACCGGCTTCCGGTCCGCGTTCAGTTCCACGGCGACGTACCGGTCCAGATCCGCGATTTCTCGCTTACGACCGGCGAAAGCACCACGACCTTCGACGAAGTCTTCCTCATCCAGGTTTCCGACATGTTCCGGAAAAAACTCCGGCGCATGGAGGAGCGCCTCGAGACCTTCGAGCCGGTCGCAGGCACCAAGGGCCTCGAACGCGGGGACCTCGTGGTGCACCTCAAGTACGGCATCGGCCGGTTCCTCGGGACCAAGGTGATCCAGATGCAGGGGACGCGGACCCGGTGCATGGCGCTCGAGTATGCCGAGCATGAGATCCTCTATCTTTCCGTCGACGAGCCCGTGGAGCGTTACATCGGCGGCTCGGGCACAAGCCCGAAACTCACGAAGCTCAACACCCAGGAATGGGAGCGGATCAAGAACCGGACACGGACGGCGCTCCACCGGGTCGCGAAAGAACTTCTCGAGGTCCAGGCCAAACGCAGTCTTCAGCAGGGGCTGTCGTTCCCCAGAGACACGCCGTGGCAAAAACAGTTCGAGCAGGAATTCCCGTTCGAGGAAACGCCGGGACAGAAGCGCGCGATCGAGGAAGTGAAAAAGGACATGGAATCCACGGGGCCGATGGACCGTTTGCTTTGCGGGGACGTGGGCTACGGCAAGACCGAGGTCGCGATGCGCGCGGCGTTCAAGGCGGTGATGGGAGGCAGGCAGGTGGCGTTCCTCGTGCCGACCACGATCCTGGCCGAACAGCATTACGTGCTCCTCAAAGAACGCATCAAAAGTTTTCCGGTCACCGTCGAACTTCTCTCAAGGTTCCAGACCCCGAAAGAACAGAAGCTCGTCGCCCGGTCGATCCAGGAAGGGGCGACGGATGTGGTGATCGGCACGCACCGCCTGCTTTCCAAAGACATCCAGTTCAAAGACCTCGGTCTTGTCATTATTGACGAAGAACAGCGCTTCGGTGTGCGGCACAAAGAACGGCTCAAGCAGATGCGTACGCAGATCGATGTGTTGACGCTTACGGCGACGCCGATCCCGAGGACGCTTCACATGGCGCTTCTCGGCGTTCGCGATATGTCGGTGATCGATACGCCGCCCAAGAGCCGGATGCCGGTCGAGACCTGTGTTATGGAATATCACGAGAATATCGTGAAGCAGGCTATCGAACGGGAACTCGCGCGCAAGGGACAGGTCTATTTTGTGCACAATCGCGTGCAATCGATCGAGCGGGTCCACGAGCGGATGCAAAAACTTTTGCCGGGAGTGCGCTTCGGCGTCATGCACGGCCAGATGCCGGTTGACGCGTTGGAGGCCGTGTTGCATGCATTCTTGCACGGAGAGATCGACTGTCTTATTTCAACTTGCATCGTGGAGTCGGGGATCGATATCCCCAACGTGAACACACTTATTGTGGATCGCGCGGATTGTTTCGGGCTTGCGGATCTTTACCAATTGCGAGGGCGCGTCGGGCGTTTCAAGGAAAAGCGCCAGGCGTACGCCTATTTCCTGATCCCGAAAGATTGGGTGATGACCCAGGACGCGCAAAAGCGGCTTCACGCGATCGAGAAATTCACACAGCTTGGGTCGGGTTTCAAGATCGCGATGGAGGACCTCGAGATCCGCGGCGCCGGGAATCTCTTGGGCCACGAGCAGAGCGGTTTCATTCAGGCTGTGGGTTTCGATCTTTATTGCCGCATGCTCAAGAAGGCGGTGGAAGAGGCGAAGAACGCCTGAAAGCAGGAAGGCGGATGGTGGATGGCGGGTAGCAACAAAACAAAAACGCCCTCCGCCATCCTCCATCCGGTTTTTACGACCGTTGTCTCAAGTCTGAATTGTTGTATAATGCCCCCTATGAAAAAACACATTCTTCTTATCCTCTGTCTTTGTCTGCTTTTCGCGCCGTCGCTTCGCGCTGCGGAGCAGGAACTGCTCGATCGCGTTGTGGCCGTCGTCAATGACGAGGTCATCACCCAGGCTGAAATGGATAACTTTCTTCGTCCGGTGTACGAACAATACAGCAAGGAATACACGGGCGCGGAGCTGATGAAACAGATGAATGAAGTCCGTCAGAAGATCCTGAGCCAGATGATCGAGGACAAACTGGTGTATCAGGAAGCGGTTCTTTTAGGGATCGAAGTCAAGGACGAGGACGTGGACAAGGAGCTCCGGGAGTTCAAGGAAAAGATGGAAAAACCGGGGGAGCTTGAGGAGATGCTGGAACGGGAGGGCCTGACGATGAAGGCTCTCCGGGAGCGGCTCAAGAAGCAGTCGATGGTCCGCCAGCTTCAGGACCGTGAGATCCGTTCCAAAGTGATCGTGTCGCCGACGGAGGTGGAGAATTTTTACAAGAACAGTCCCGATAAGTTCAAGACCAAGGAGCGTGTCCGGGTCCGGTCGCTTACGATCAAAAAAGGCGAAGAGGCCCGCATGAAAGGTCTGACGGACGAGAAGGCGAAGCGGAGGATCGAGCTTCTGGAGCAGAAGATCAAGCTCGACCGTGATTTTGACAAGATCGTGAAAGAAGCTTCCGAAGACAGTCATGCCAAACAGGAAGAGCCTGGGGAGTGGATTGAGCGCGGCGCGATGATCGAATCCGTGGATAACGTGATCTTCAAGACTCCCGTGGGACAGCTTACGGGGATCGTCGAAACACCCATCGGGTACCATATCTTCCGGATCGAAGCGAAGGAAGCCGAAACGGTCCGCAGTTTTGACGAGGTGAAGGAACAGATCTCGGGGTATCTTTTTCAGGAAAAAAGCACCAAGAGATTCCAAGACTGGATGGAAGAGGTCAAGAAAGCGGCTTACATCTCAATAAAATGATGGGACACGGTCCACGAGCCACGAAACAACGTAAAGACTCGCTGGCTAATTGTGGCCCGTGGCTCATGGCACGTGGAACGAACGCGGTCCAGACCCTATGAAACAAACAGCGATCATTGCCCTGACGATGGGCGATCCGGGTGGTATCGGTCCCGAGATCCTCGTGAAAGCCCTCCAAAAAGAAAAACCCTCGAAGCGGTTGGCCTATCTTCTCATAGGTTCCCGGCAGGTTTTTAAAACGCTCTGCCAGAGAACCGGATTATGGATCCCGTTTAAAACAATCTCGTCCGTTCTTCCCGGAACTCTTCGCGGCGGCCAAATTTATCTACTGGATATCGCGGAAGGAACGCCGGGTGCCGGGTCATTCAAGCTCGGGGCCTTGAGTCGCGAGAACGGGCGGCTTGCGCTCGCGGCGATCGAGAAGGCGGCTGCTTTGGCAAAACAAGGGATCGTGGACGCGATCGTGACAGCGCCGGTGAACAAGAGCGCGATCCGCCTTGTGGACAGAAAATTCATCGGGCACACGGAGTTTCTCGCGGGAAAAGCCGGAGCGCGAAAATTCGCCATGATGTTCGTGAGCCCCCGTCTCAATGTGACCCTTGCGACCATCCATGTCCCGCTCAAGAAAGTAAGCGGACTGTTCTCCTCCAAAAACATTCTGGAAAAGATCGTTCTGACGGACGCCATGCTCAAGCGCGGACTGGGCGTCAAAAAGCCCCGGATCGCGGTATGCGCTCTGAATCCTCATGGCAAGGAATCCGGGGACGAGGAGGCGAAAGTCATCGAGCCGGCGGTTCGTGCCGCGCGACGCAAGGGGCTGAATGTCACGGGCCCTCTTTCGGCGGACCTTCTATTTTACGCGGCGTATCATGGCCGGTATGATGCCGTGATCGCCATGTATCACGACCAGGGGCTGGCGCCGTTCAAGCTGGTTGCTTTTCATGACGGTGTGAATGTGACGCTTGGCCTTCCTTATGTGCGTACTTCTCCGGACCACGGCACGGCTTTCGATATTGCCTATCAAGGTAAGGCCGATGCCTCTTCAATGCTTGCGGCGCTCCGTCTCGCGGAGAAAGCCGTTCTTGTGAAATGCTCACGCAAATAGAACTCCTTAAGAAATACGGCCTGCGGATCCGCGGCCATTTGGGCCAGCATCTCTTGATGGATCCGAATACGATCCGTAAGATCGTGGATGCCCTGGACCTTCAACCCGGCGAACGTGTTTTCGAGATCGGTCCTGGGCTCGGGGCGGTGACGCGCGAAGTCCTCGGCCGCGGATTTCCCTTGCTCGCGGTGGAGACGGACAAGAAATTCGTCGAGATCCTGACCGAGGAACTTCTACCGGAATATCCGGGGCATTTCAAACTGGTCCAGGGAGATATCCTGAAAAGCGATCCCTCGAAGATCATTCAGGAATGGGCCGGTCCCGCTACGAAGGTGAAAGTGATCGGCAATCTTCCTTATTACATCAGCACGCCCATCCTGTTCCATCTGATCGATCACGCCCAGGTCTTTTCCAGCGCCGTCATGATGCTTCAAAAAGAAGTTGCCGCGCGGCTCACGGCCAAAGCGGGGGATGAGGACTATGGACGTTTGAGCGTCACGAGCAGTCTTTACGGCGAAACGGAATTCCTTTTTGATGTTTCGCCGAAGTGCTTTCTTCCGCCGCCGGAGGTGACGTCCCGGGTCGTGCGTTTTGTCTTTCGTCCTCAATCCAACACAGGCGACGAGAAATTCCTCCTGGAGATCGTCCGCGTTGCCTTCAGTCAGCGGCGAAAAACCCTTTTATCGCTCCTCGCGCATCAGATCCAACCGGCGCATGGGCGCGATGTGCTCGAACGTGTTTTTGGAGAACTCGGGCTCTCTCTCAAAGTTCGCGGCGAGACCCTTTCTCTGGAACAATTCGTGCTTCTTGCAAAGGCCCTGAGAAAACAGACAACAGACCGCAGACCAGAGACGGCAGACTAAAACCAGCGGTTTTTTGCGGTCTGAAGTCTGTCGTCTCCAGTCTGTTTATTGTATAATACGCCCTCTTATGAAGACGACCTTGTCCCTGGAAAACATCTACGCTCCGGTTCACGCTAATCTTGTTCAGGTGCCCTCGCTGATACGCGAGACGCTCGAGACGCCCATCCTCAAGATGCGCGAGATGGTCGACCATTTCTTTTCCAAGGAAGGCAAGCTCCTCCGGCCGGCCCTGATCTTTTTGGGGGCGGGTCTTTCAAGGACGCTCAGGCCCGAACACGGGATCCCTTCCGAGCGCAATGAAACGGCGGAGCTTCATCTCGCCGCGGCCGCCGAGATCTTTCACGCGGCGACGCTTATTCATGATGACATCATTGATTCCGCGCCTCTGAGAAGGGGTGTTTCGGCCCTTCACATCAAATCGGGGCCTCAGGCGGCGGTCCTCGCGGGAGATTTTTTTCACGACCGCGCGATCGTGACGATCTTTCGTTACGGGAACGACCAGATCATTCCACTCTTCCTTAAAACTGCCGGCGAGATCTGCGAGGGCGAGGTCCAGGAGATCAGCGAGAAGAAGAACATCAACCTGACCGAAGAGATGCATCTCGAGATCCTCCGGAAAAAGACGGCATCGTTCCTCGGGTGCGCCCTTCAGACCGGAGCGCTTATCTGGGGGATCGAGCCTGAAAAAGCCGAAGCGCTTGGACGATTCGGAGAACTTTTCGGGATGGCGTTCCAGATCACGGACGATTATCTGGATTTCTTCGGCAACGAAAATGAATTCGGCAAAACCCTCGGGCTCGATCTTGAGGAAGGCGTTTACACGCTTCCCGTGATCCATTGTCTGGCGTCGGCGGAACGGGACAAGGTGGTGCGCGTTCTTTATTCCCGTAGCCACCGCAAACGTTTTTCCATGCTCCGGGAGATCCTCGAAAAGAGCGGGGCCCTGGATTACACCTTTGCCAAGGCAAGAGCGTTCGTGGATCGAGCCAAGCGCGAACTCGAAATTTTTCCCGCATCTCCTTTCAGAACGAGTCTCGAGCAGCTTGCGGATTATGTGCTTGAGCGGAAACGATAAGGGGTCTGACCCCTTTTTTGAAGAATGGGAGCCTTAGCCCTATGTTAAGCATTATCCCAACGCCGATCGGCAACCTCGCGGATATCACTCTGCGGGCGCTGGAGACCTTGAAACAGGCGGATATCATTGTTTGCGAGGATACGCGGCAGACGCAGAAACTCCTTCAGCATTACGGGATCGTGAAACCGCTTCAGAGCTATCACGATCACAGCTCCGAACAAAGAACGGCGGGGCTTTTAGCGCTCCTTAAGGAAGGAAAACATCTGGCGCTTGTGTCAGACGGCGGCATGCCGCTTGTGTCGGATCCCGGGTTCCAGATCGTTCACGCCGCGCTTGCCGAAGCATTGCCGGTGGAAACGTTGCCCGGACCTTCGGCGATCACGACGGCGCTTGTGTTGAGCGGTCTGCCGACGGACAGTTTCAGTTTTTTTGGATTTCTTTCGAATAAGGGACAGCGCCGCCGGCATGAGCTCGAGGCGCTTATCGAAAGGGAAGAGACGCTCATTTTTTTTGAGTCGCCTTTTCGGATCGTGAAAACGCTCCAGGACATGCTGGAAGTGTTCGGGGACCGTGAGGCTTCGGTCGCGCGGGAGCTTACAAAAAAATTTGAGGAATTTTTGCGCGGCGATCTGTCCGAGCTTATCAAGGATATGAGCGAGAGGCCTCGCAAAGGAGAGATGGTGGTTCTGGTGTCGGGCAAAGGGCGTAAAAAAGTTTTGCCCCGGAGGAGAGCCGCATGAAGCGTATCGCTTTTTTGGTGTCAGGTAGCGGCACGAATATGGCGAACATCGTTGCCAAGATCCGATCGGGGGAAGTCCAGGCTGAGGCCGCGCTTGTCATTTCGAACAAGCCTGGCGTGAAAGCGCTCGAGAAGGCGGCCGCGTTCGGGGTCAAAACGGCCGTGATCGATCACAAGGCATACGCGGACCGCGAGGCTTTTGATAAGGCCCTCGACGCATGTCTTGAGGAAAACAAGGTCGATCTCGTCGTGCTGGCCGGGTTCATGCGCATCTTGACCGAGGGATTCGTCAAAAAATACTACGGACGGCTTATCAATATCCATCCCGCGCTTTTGCCGGCATTTCCTGGCGGCCACGCGATCAAGGACGCCTGGGACGCCAAGGTGAAAGAGACCGGCGTGTCAGTCCATTTCGTGGACGCGGGGGTCGATACCGGCGCCGTGATCCTTCAGCGGAAAGTGCCAGTGCTTCCAACCGACACGATCGAAAGCCTGGAGGCTCGCATCCACGAGTTCGAATACGAAATTTATCCCCAGGCTTTAAATCTTGTGCTGTCTGGAAAAGCAAGCGGCTGAAGAGAGTTGGCCGGCTTCTGCCGTGGTGCTGGACACCCCTCGAGGATTTGCTATAATCACCGCCTGAATCTGTGGGTTTTTCCCGGTATTTTCTTTAACCATCAAAAAGGAGTTTTCAAATGACACGAGCCATTATTGAGAAAATTTTAGCGCGCGAGATCCTCGATTCCCGCGGAAATCCCACCGTCGAAGTGGACGTGAAACTTCGTGACGGTATTGTCGGTCGCGCGGCGGTTCCGAGCGGCGCGTCAACGGGGGAACATGAAGCCGTCGAGCTTCGCGACGGGGACAAAGCCCGTTACCTCGGCAAAGGCGTTCTCAAGGCCGTGGACAATGTGAACAACGAGATTCAGAAAGCGCTCAAGGGAAAAGACGCGGCGCAGCAAGAAGAGATCGACCGGTTCATGATCGTCCTCGACGGAACTCCGAACAAGGCGCGCCTCGGCGCGAATGCCATTTTGGGTGTATCGCTTGCCTGCGCGCGCGCGGTTTCCAGTTCCCGCGGCATTCCGCTTTTCCAGCATCTCGGGGGCGAGTCCGCCAATCTTCTCCCGGTCCCTATGATGAACATCATCAATGGTGGCGTGCACGCGGACAACAACGTCGATCTTCAGGAATTCATGATCATGCCCTTTGGCGCCGAGAACTTCAAGGACGCGCTTCGTATGGGCGCTGAGGTTTTTCATCATCTGAAGAAGATCCTGCACGACAAGAAACTTTCCACGGCGGTGGGTGATGAGGGTGGATTTGCGCCGAATCTTACTTCCAACAACGAGGCCCTCGACGTGATCATGGACGCGATCGCGAAGGCCGGGTACCAGGCAGGTAAGGACGTGAAGATCGCGCTCGATCCCGCGAGCTCCAGTTTCTTCGGGAAGGACAAGTTCGGCGGTAACCTGAATCCCGGCAAGTATGTTCTTTGCGCGGAGCAGCAGCGTGTGAAGACGGCTGAAGATATGATCGAGTTCTACGCCGGACTTTGTGAAAAATATCCGATCTACTCGATCGAGGATGGTCTTTCGGAAGATGATTGGGATGGCTGGAAGAAGCTCAACGAGAGGCTCGGAAAAAAGACCCAGCTCGTAGGAGACGATCTTTTCGTGACGAACACCAAGCGTCTCGAGCGCGGGATCCAGGAAAAGAGTGCGAACTCGATCCTGATCAAGGTCAATCAGATCGGCACTTTGTCCGAGACCATCGCGGCGGTTCACCTGGCCCACAAGAACAACTTCACGGCGGTCATGAGCCATCGGAGCGGCGAGACCGAGGATACAACGATCGCTGATCTTGCGGTCGCTCTGAGCACGGGGCAGATCAAGACAGGCTCGACTTCGCGCACGGATCGTGTTTGCAAGTACAACCGCTTGCTCAGGATCGAGGAAGCCCTGGGTTCGAAGGCTGTATACGCGGGGCCCAAGCTGAGCGCTCGATGCTGAAAAAATTCTTTGCGGTTCTCGGCATCACGCTCGCGGTCGTTCTCGTCCTGGGCTGGATCTATCTGCCGTCGATCACCCACTATCGAGAGCTCAAGTCGGAATCGGATCGCTTGAACCAAAAGATCCGTGAGATCGACGGGCAGATCAAGAGTCTTGCGGAAGAGCGGCACCTTCTTCAGACCGATGTAGCTTATCTTGAGAAAGTGATCCGGGAGGAGTTGGGGTTCGTAAAGCCTGGGGAGATCGTTTACGAGCTTATCACGAAAATGAATCCCGCGAGCCCCGCGCAAGCCTCTTCCGAGACGAACGTAACTTCTGACAATGCAAGCGGTTCCGCCGCGGTGAGGACCTCCTCCGAAAAAGCCAGGCTTTCTCCCATGGAGGTGGCGGCCTCCTTGGCGAATGTGGCTCCCAAAGTTCCAAAGAAAAAAAATATTCGCCCCACCGTTTGATGTGATTTTTTTCCGGGGAAAGCGCTAAGAAGGTCTTTTTTTGTCAGTTTCACCCGCGTTGACAAGCCCAAGGTTATCCATATAATAATAACCTCTTTCGTTTCAGAGGGTTACGTCAATTCAAGTCCCCACAGGATCGAGGGTCCAATGAAAAACTGTCGCGAGAGTCTTTTGTTTGTTTTTTTGAGTGTCTTTGTGATCGCAAACAGTGTGTCCGGTTATGCCACGACGGTGGAAGAAAAAAAAGCCGCCGCGAATTATGATGAAACGCTTCCAGGCGCTAGCGAACAGAAAGCCCTAGAAGAAATGGCTTTGGCGGAGCAAGTTTTGGAAGACACCACTTCAGCGCCAACGGTTGTGCCGTCGGTGGCTTCGTCCAAAACGCAGGTGATTGAGAAAATGCCCTTGGCGATGGAAACTCCCGAGACCGTGATGCCTAAGCAAGTGGTGGTTCCTTCGGTGGCTTTGCCAAAAACACAAGTTGCTGTTTTGCCGGTGGTTTCGTCTAAGACACAAGCTGTCAAGACAGCTGGAGCGGTCGCACCTCCAGTGGTTTCCAAGGTCGCCCCTCAAGCGGCGCTCAAGGAGATGCCGGAAGACCAGGTTTTTGGGGCGTCGAACCCGTCCGGGCTCGTCGAGGTGAGCGGTTATAAATACCCTGTTTTTTTATTCGCGCCCAAGGATTATAAATTGGATAGGACCTACGCGATGATCATGATCGCGCCGGCTGAGGACGCAAAAGCTGAACAGCAGATCGAATATCTATCGGGGCTTGCTCAAAGAAAGAGCCTTTTTATCCTGGCGCCGTATGTGCTTTGGCCGAAAGGCGGGGACACGCCTTATACGCTCGACACATGGCTCCTCGACGTAAAAAGAGATATGGTGGAGCGTTTTCCGATCAGTAAGGATCGTGTTTATCTTGTCGGGAAAGATTCGGGAGCCCATTATGCGGCGTACATGGCGACCAAACATCCCAAAGAATTTGCCGCGGCGGCTCTGTTGGGACAGGCTTGGGCCGGGCCTTTTTCCGAATTGGTCCAGCCCCAGACGGATGGGGCCGACCAGATCCCTTTCTTTGTCGCTTTGAAAACGGGGAGTGACGCCCGGGCCAAGAACCAGGCCTGGTTCGATAAGTTCCAGGGGAATGGCTATCCGATCCATCTCGTGGAATACAAGAACGATGAAGATCTCGGCGATCTGGAATTCAAAAAGTCGGCTTTTGAGTGGATGGAAACCGCAAGCCAGAATTGGGCCACTTCCGTTAGCAAGCAACAAAAGACCTGGAAGGGAAAATTCAAAAAAGGCGTAAAAGATTTTTTTGCGGTTTGAACTTTTTAAACTTACGGCAAGGAAAACAAAAAAGGTAGATAGGGAAAACGAAATATGAAACTTACGGGCGCTCAGATCCTGATCAAATGCCTCGAAAAAGAAGGAGTGGAACACATTTTTGGACTTCCGGGAGGGGTTATTCTTCCCACGTATGACGTCCTCTTCGATTCGAAGATCAAGCTGATCCTGACGAAGCACGAACAGGGCGCGACGCACATGGCGGACGGATATGCCCGCGCGACGGGACGTCCGGGGGTTTGTTTGGTGACGTCCGGGCCCGCGGCCACGAATACCGTGACGGGGCTTGCGACTGCTTACATGGATTCCGTGCCGATGGTTTGCATTACCGGGCAGGTGACGACGAACGCGATCGGAAGCGACGCGTTCCAGGAAGTGGACATTGTCGGGATCACGCGTCCCATCACGAAGCATAATTTTCTGGTCAAGGATGTTCGCGATATCGCGAGGATCGTGCGCGAGGCGTTCCATATCGCGACGACCGGAAAGCCCGGTCCGGTGCTGATCGATTTTCCGGTGGATATCAGCCGCGCTCAAACAGAGTTCGTGTGGCCGAAGGATGTTTTTATCCGGAGCTATCAACCGGATGTGGAATGCCCCGGAGTGGAGGCGCAGCTTTTGAAGGCCGCCGAGTTGATCCGCGGGAGCAAGCGGCCTGTGCTCTATGTGGGAGGCGGGGCGATCATTTCTGGTGCTGAAAAAGAAATCCGCGCGTTCGTCGAAAAGACGGGGATCCCCATCACGACGACGATCCTGGGGCTCGGGATCTTTCCAGAAACGCACAAGTCGGCGCTTCGAATGCTCGGGATGCACGGGACTCATTTCGCGAACTATGCCGTTCAGAATTCGGATGTGTTGATCGGGCTTGGCGCTCGTTTTGATGATCGCGTGACCGGGAATGTGTCGAAGTTCGCGCCTCATGCCAAGATCATTCATGTCGATGTCGATCCTTCGGCGATCTCAAAAACGGTACGGGCGCACGTGCCCGTCGTGTGTGACGTCAAAAGGGCGATCGAAAGATGGAACAAGCTCGTCCCGGATAAGCGTCCGGACATGAAGGAGTGGCTGACTCAGATCGATGCTTGGAAAGAAAAACATCCCATGAAGTATGAAAGCGTGGGGCAAAAGATCCATCCCGCGTATGTGATCGAAAAGATCGGGGAGCTTACGAAACACCGGGCGATCGTGGTCACCGGCGTGGGACAGCATCAGATGTGGACGGCCCAGTGGTATCAGTTCGACCGGCCGCGCACCATGCTTACGTCCGGGGGGCTCGGAACTATGGGCTACGGTTTTCCCGCTGCCATCGGCGCGCAACTCGGAAGACCGAAGGATACGGTGGTTTGCATTGAAGGCGATGGATCGTTCCAGATGACCATGACGGAGCTTGCGACCGCCGCTTACAACAAAGTGCCGGTCAAAACATTTATCATGGATAATGGCTACTACGGCATGGTCCGTCAGTGGCAGGAGCTTTTCTACAAGCGGCGTTATTCCGGTTCCGTGATCGGTCCGACCAATCCTGATTTCGTGAAATTGGTGGGTGCCTACGGGATTCTCGCAATCCGGGTCCAGCAGAAAAAAGACGTGGTTCCGGCGATCAAGAAGGCGCTAGCTCACAAAGGGCCCGTTGTGGTGCAATGCATTGTGACCGCGGAAGCGAATGTATATCCGATGGTGCCTGCCGGGAATGCTCTGGATCAGATCATGGATATGGCATAAAAAATCAGAAACAAGAAGCGTAGACGCAAGAAAATCTTTGTTTCTTGTCTCTTGCATCTTGGCTTCTAAAATCGCTTCTTTAAAAAAGAAAGGTTGAAAAAATGCAACATACCGTCTCAGTCTTAGTGGAAAATCATGCGGGCGTTTTGGCGCGCGTCGCGGGACTTTTTTCGGCTCGCGGGTTCAATATCGACAGTTTGGCTGTCGGGGAGACGCAAGACCCGGAAGTGTCGCGCATGACGGTCGTCGCGAACGGGGATGACCGCGTGGTCGAACAGATCATGAAACAGTTGAACAAACTGGTGGACGTGATCCGCGTCGACGATCTCACGATCAAGGACATGATCGCGCGGGAGCTTGTGTTGGTGAAGATCGGAGCGAACGGGGCTAATCGCAAAGATCTCATGCATGTCGTTCCTACGTTCCGCGCGCAGATCGTGGACGTAAGTCCTGAGTCCC
>JAZDJU010000116.1:0-15864 GCA_043803685.1 Candidatus Omnitrophota bacterium | reverse complement strand
AGTGCTTTTTTGAGCATTCTTAAGGGCCCTTTATTGAACGGTTTCAATAAACTCAGTTCAAAATAGCGCTATCATACTGGAAATAAGATAGTTACGAAATTAGCGAGCAACACTTTTTGACCATTATGCGCATTGCGAGCCCCGTTGTTCGGGGCGCGGCAATCTGCTTTCCGCCTTCCGCTCTAGTTATCGCGAACTCTGACCGCAAACCCACCCTCGACCAACTTCTGATTTACATACAGACCATCTATAAAAACATCCGCCAGGTAGCGGTCGTACTTGTCCGACTTGGAGGTTTTGACCAAAACCTCCGTTCCACGTTCCACGACCCACGTTTTTTCCGTGGTCCGTGGCTCTTGGCCCGTGGCACTGTCTTTCGTGTCCCGTGGCCCTTGGCTCGTGGCTCCTTTGAGCATTTTTTCTAAAAATGCCTTCGCTTCCTTCCCTTCCTTGCTCACCATTTCAGGCGCGTCAATACCTCGCAGGCGCAGGGTCTGCACACTCCGCACACCGAATCCCAGGTCCACCACCGCGTTCACCGTGTCCCCGTCTAGCACTTCGATAATGGACGCACGGTACGTGTAAAGGTCGTCCGCCGTGCGCTTCGAGAGTTTGATCTTGTCCGAGGGCGACGAACCTTCCGGCATCGCGAACAAAGCTTCGATGATCGCCCCGTCCTTGAACCCCAGCGGCCGCGACGTCCGGTAATAGTTCGAGAACCCGAGATCGATCACAAGCTGTCCCATCTCCGGTCCGCCTTTGACTTTCACCATCTTGTACGTCCCCGGCTTCCCCAGCTTCGCCGTGAGCTTCTCCTCCACAACCGCAGGCGCCGGCGCCTCATTCCTCGCCGCTTTGCGTCGCTTCACCTCTTCGCGGATTTGGTCGCGATTCCAATTTTCTTTGGCAGCTTTCTCTGTAAGCTCATCACGGTCCTTAGGGTCATTCACGGCAAGAAGCTCCCGGTAATCTGACCAAGTCAATTTTCCCGCATGCGGGAGAATTGGATAAGCCCGGGCGAACTCAAGCATTGAGTACAACTCGGAATCACTGATAGACAAGTCTTGAGACAATCTCAGGATCACCTGCTTCCCATAATCCGCGCGTTCCTTATGCTGAAGCACATGCTCGTCAATGAGCTTGCCGATCTCCCAGTTCTCGCGCACCTTCTCCTGCGCTACCGCCTGCTCCACCCGCACCTGACTCTCCGCCCTTGCCTTCCGAATCGCCGCCACTAACTGGTCATAAGTTCCAACTTCAGGCAGTGAGGCTGCCTGTGGTGAGCCTGTCGAACCAGCCTGCGGTAAGTTCGCTGAAGGCGTTTCAGCACTCAGCATTCCAGGAGCCCCAAAAACCAGAAGAAATAAGATAACCGCCAGTTTCGTTTTCATTTTAAATCTCCAAGGCCTGTTCCATTATTTTTGGGCGCCTGCCCGCCAGCGCTTTGTGGCAGGACTGTCCCCGGTCTTCGGTTACTCTTGTTCAATAATCAGATGGGGAATGATCGTATACACGCTCATATTTAACGCCCTCCGGGTGATCTCTTCCAAAATCAATTAGCAACTTCTTAAGATTAAAATCGCTTCCAAATTGTCTTTCTTTCACAAAAGAACTCATGCCTTGTTTATTGCCGAATGGATGCCTTTGAGGATTTTTTACATTTATTTCTATCAAGGCTTTTTTAAATATTTCCGTGTTAAAATATTCAATAACTCTAAGATGTATTGCCTGAACATAGTTTTTGCTGTTATCTGAGGGCTGTAAATACTCTCCGTGGACTAGGCGGTGGCGTAATCCGTCGCGTGAATTATGTTTAGTACCCCACAGCTCTTTAACCAAATCTTCTTTCAGAATTTGATTAATTAGAACCCAGTCCTTTTTTCCATCATTTTTCTTTACCAAGGCCTCAATCGCAGAGATCATAAGAAGCAGCTTCGCAGAATATCCGATAGCGTTAACTGCGTCATTCCAGTAGTAATAAAATTCTTCAGGTATTGCCGAGCGCTCCAACAAAACTTTTAATGCTTCAAGCTCGTCCTCCATAAACATTAAACCTACAGGATTTACATCTTGGACATATCCAAAGAAAGCAATATCACTCGTCTCTTTATGAATCACAAAAGGTTCGTTGAGAAATTCGATGTAGGCCTGAGAAATCAATGCTATTCGAGGAATTAATTTAGCCAATCGCTTATTGAAGGAATTGTAAGCGTCTTGGCAATTATGTGCGTCTATTTTAAAAACGGCAATCCATGCCCTAGTTGTCCAACCATCCCTAAAATTAAAATCCCAGTGCGAAAATTCAACGCCATCAATTTCAAACGATGCTTTTTGACATTTATTTTCCATAACAGCACAATCTGCTAATGATACTATTTTTTGTTCGACTCTATATGTTGAAATCATTGCATGACCATCGTTCATTCAAAACTCCTCATCGATTAAAATACCGAAAACCACCGCCAAAAAATTAGCGCGTGCCGAGGAAAAGGCGAGGAAAAGGGGTCACACCTATTTTTCTGTGGATAAATCAGACTTATTAACAGTTAATTAGGTGTGACCCCTTTTTACGCTAAACCGTGACATATTTGAGGATCAGTTCTTTGAGCTTCAGCATATCCACGGGCTTATGCATATAATCATTCATGCCGGATCTTAGACATGTTTCCCGGTCAAATTCCATGACACCCGTAATCCCGATGACAGGCAGATCCCTGGAGATCTCGGATCGAATGATCTGAGCGACCTCCAGACCATCCATCCCTGACATTTGCAGATCCAGCAAGCAAATATCATAGGAATGGGCCCTAAGCTTCTCAAGAGCCTCTTGTCCGTTCGCGGCATAATCGCCTTCGAACGCAAACGTATCCAGATAGGCTTTGATCAGATCTCGATTGGCAGCGGCATCATCAACGACCAATACCTTGATCGTCCTTTCGCCTTGCTTCTGAGCCGCCTGCGGCTCCTGTGCGTCTTCACCGCTCGCCGGAACGCCCCCTGAGGAAGGCGTTCCATGAGCCTCAGGCTTTCCATATTTAAAGATCATGTCCCTTAAGTCAGAAGCTCTCATGGGCTTCGTGAGAAAATCATTCATCCCAGCTTCCTCCGCCATCTTTCGATCTTCCTCCATCACGGCCGCGGTCAAGGCAATGATCGGAAGATCGCGGCTTATCTTTTCGCGAATGATCTTTGTAGCTTCCACGCCCCCCATCACCGGCATTTGTATGTCCATGAGACATAAACCATATTGAGCCGCGTTGGAACCCAACTTTTCGATCGCTTCTTGTCCATTGCTCACGTAATCCCCCACGCAACCCAGCGGCTCAAGCATAGCCTCGATCAGCTTTTGATTCAGGACATTATCTTCCACCACCAGGATCCGGATGCCCTTGCAAGTTAATTCCTGAGCCATGTGATGCGTGATGATCTGTTCCGGCGCCGGCCTTTGATCTCCCAGAACGGTCACAATAATATTGAATAGATCACTTCTCAGAACGGGTTTCGTTAAAAAGCCATTAAAGCCATGGTCGTAAGCATCCTTGGCCGATCCAATGCGTATATCCGAAGTGACGGCAATGACCTTGATCGAACCCCAATGACTGGAATTACGGATCTTCACGACCAATGCATAGCCATCCATCCCGGGCATCATGATGTCGGAGAGGATCAGGTCCGGCTTCCCCCCTTCGGCAACAATCTGGTCGATCCTTTGGAACGCTGACAGGGAAGAATCCATGACGCTTAAGACCTTCATGCCAAATTCCTCACAATAACGTTGCAATATCTCCCTGGAGTGTTGATTGTCATCGATAATAATGACGTTCTTGTTCTCCAGATCTTTTTTCGACAAGGGATAAATCATTTTCCGGGAAACGGGGCTTCCTTTTTTAAAATGGGACGTAAAGAAAAAAGCGCTTCCCTTCCCCTCCTCCGAAGCAAGCCAGATCTTACCCCCCATCGCCTCCACGAGGGTCTTGCAGATCGAAAGTCCCAGACCTGCCCCGCCATACCGGCGCGTGGTCGTTTCATCGCCTTGGCAAAAGGATCCGAAGATATGCCCCGTTTTATCTTTGGGGATCCCGATCCCGGTATCCCGGACCGAAAAAAGAAGCACGATATCTTCTTCTGTGCTTTGTTCATGATCGCGTCGAACAATGATCCCCACGTCCCCCTTGTCCGTGAATTTGATCGCGTTGCTGAGCAAGTTGACGAGGATCTGTCTCAGACGGGTAGGATCGCCCTTAAGAAAGCGGCGAATATGCTTATCGATGTCGATGTAGGTGACCAGCCCCTTTTCCGAGAATTTCGGCATAAGCATCTTGAACACATCGGAAACAAGGTATTCCAGGTCGAAATCAATGGACTCCAAGACGAGCACTGAAGACCCCAACTTTGAGATATCCAGGATGCTATTGATAATGTCCAATAACAATTCACCGCTTGCGGTCACGCTGGAAAGATAACTTTTTTGCTTTTCATCAAGGCTCGTTCGACTGAGCATATCACTGAAGCCCAGGATGGAGTTCATGGGAGTACGGATCTCATGGCTCATGTTCGCTAAAAAGTTACCCTTCGCCTGAGCCGCAGCCTCCGCCTTGACGATGGCCGCCTTGAGTTGCTGTTCGTTGGCTCTCAACTGCTGGTTCGATCTTTTGATCTCCTCATCTCTTTCCTGCAGATTCGCTGCCATCTTGTTAAAAGAATCGGCGAGTCCGCCGATCTCGTCCTGGGTCACCCTTTCAATGCGCCTCGTAAACCCAAGGTCGCCTCGGGTGATATCCTGCAGGGCATCCCTCACTCGGGACAGGGGAAGAATAATGATCTTTCTGAAAACGACCCCTATGACACAAACTAAAAGAACGACCCCCACCAAGAAGACCATGATCAATGCGGAAAATAACTTCTCCAGGCTTTTTTCGATCTTGTTTTTTTCAGCCTTAATGATCCCGTGAATGCGCTCTTGTGATAAATGGATCTCAACGAGACCTAATTTCTTGCCGTGAAAAATGACGGGTTCCGTTAACTCCAGAATATCAGAATCTTCCCCGTGCGGGGTCACTGTGGTTTTTGTCAGGGCCACCCCCTTGTCATTATAAAAGATCCCTTCTTCGAAGTCGGCTTCCTTACTGATCTCAGAGACATAATGATCCAACATGGCATAGTCATAGGTTAATATGGACTCGGGCGCGATCTTAGCGAGGAAATAGACCATACTTCTCCCTCGATTTCTTAAACTCTCTACGAGATTCGCTTGAGAATTCTTCAAGTTCTCATTGAGGATATCCCTTTGCACCAGGAAAATAACAGCTCCCAGCAAAAGCATAATGGCAACGATCAACACCGTGATCAGAACCGTGAATTTTACGCCCAACCCTTTAAACATGTTCACCTCTCACCCCGCTGTGTGCGAAGGAAGCTCCCGCTCTTTCGCTTGCTTGTACTGACTTCTCTTGTTTCCCGGAATGCAGGCGCAAGGATCCACCCCTCCGGGAGGAACACTCCTCAAGGATTCATTTATATTCCTGCTTTTCAAGAACGCCTGTCGCCCCTTTGTTGAGAAAGAAATAATCCTGATATCCGTGTTTCTCCAAATAATACATGAGCCAGAACACTTGCTTCCCGACCTGGTCGAAGATCAGCAAGGTCTTATCCTGATTAATCTCCCGCTCCACGAAGTTGGGGATGAATTTATCGAGCGGTATGCTAAGAGCCGTTTCGATCCCCGGAAGGTCTCCGCTTTTCTGAATATGATCCCGGACATCGATGACAATGGCTTTAGGATCGCTCGCCCTCGATTTAAACTCCTCGAAACCTAGCAAATGTTTTTTGAATTCACTTTCGGGAATGATCTGCTTTGCCGGATCCGTCACTTTTTCTCCCAGCAGAAGCGTGTGCTCCGGATAAACTTCTTCCCAATCGGGTATCCCTGCATCATAAGCGAAACAATTTTTGTATCCGGCCTCTTGAACCTTTTCGACGGCTTCATAAGACTTCAAACATGTGATCCCGTTACAATAGAACGCGATGTCTGCCCCGGGATTTTTTTCGATCAACTCACCGACTCGATCTGTAAAATCCGCGCGTCCGATGGGAATATGCTGCGACCCAACAGGATGAATAGCTGAATATTCTATATCGGAACGCACATCGACAATGATCATGTCCCCCTGCTTATATTTATCATAAAGATCCTGGGTACTAATGGTGGGAACGTCTGGATATTTTTCCCGGTAAGGAAAATCTTCTGCCACAGCCAAGCGGCCCATACTCATCAAGAAGATCAACGCTGCAAGCATTAGAATGGCTTTGAGTGGTTTATTCTGACTCATATTCGCCTCGCTTTTCTGATAGGGAGTTATATCTATCCAATTGTTTTCATATGAACGCATTTCCGCCCTGAAACCTTAACATCATATGCCCGAATCCAACCTCCGGAGTTGGAACTCGGGGGGCATAAAATAAAAAAGCGGGCGTGAGCCCGCTAGTGTCACTCTCTGGATTTTGTGGTGCGACAAAACGCTGACTGGTCCTGCATTCGCCATGCCCCGTCCCTCGTTCTCGTCCGCTATTTCGATCTTAAAACTGCGCCAGTATACGCCTCCCCTCCCCGACGCTCCAGATAAAATCTGAATAAATCAAGAAAAGGGGTGTGACCCCATTATTGATTAGGTGGAACACGGGAAACGGCCTATGCTGTCTTCCGAAAAGGGGGTGATCTCATTGGGTAACAAGAGCAATTCGACGAAAGAGAAGAAAAAGAAAAAAGGCGCGTTCAAGGGTAAGAAGAAGAAATAACGCTTTAAGGGTGGCGGCTATCCCAACACCTATCAATTTCAATTTTGTTGAAATTGGGGCTGTCCAAACTACCATTTTGGAAAAAATGAAAAGTTTGGGCCGTCCCAATACTTATCAATTTCAGCGAAGTTGAATCACGGGATGGCCGCCCCCTCGGCCTTCCCCGCTCCTGCGTTCGGATCGAGAGGCTTATTTATTACGCGGTGTGGAGGGAGCGCTCAAGGGACTTCTTGATTCGTCCTCGTCTGCCCGGTCTTCCGTGGTACTCGTTTTTCCGCGATACTGTTGTTTGACTTCGCCCGCCGGCTCAGACGCATCTTTCGAAGCAGGTCCTGCCGTTTCAACAAGCTTCTCCGCGACCACCGATAAAGGCCCCGCGTAGAGCCCATTACGTTCATCTTTAGCAAAGCCGTTTTGGGAAAACCCCACGCAAACAGCGACCAGCATCATGACCCCAAAAATATTTTTCTTCATGTTCGTGCTTCCTCCCTACTGCCGTTCGCAACGATGAACCAACCCTGCGAGAAGTATTGTATCCTGTATTACCTAAGACAGGCGAAAGATGAGGGCTCCAAGAGGAGGGATCTGGAGATCCAGGGAACACGGACGGTTCTGCCACGAGACATTCTCGCTATGAACGCCGCCGAGGTTCCCGAGCCCGCAGCCGCCGTACTCGAAAGCCTGGCTGTTCAGGATCTCCTGATAATAACCGCCCCGTGGAACGCCGACGCGGTAACGCTCGAGGATCATGGGCGTCATATTGAAGACGAACACAAGGACCTGCGAATAGTCGCGCGACCAACGGAGAAAACTCACGACCGAGCGGTCCCCGTCCGAGCAATCGATCCATTCAAAACCCGCGCTGGAACAATCCCCTTCATGGAACGCCGGGTTCTCCTTGTAAAGGCGCTGCAGGTCCCGGAGCAGGCGGTTCACCCGCCGGTGCCGGGGCGCTTTGTCCATCAAATGCCAGTCGAGCGAGCGATCGAAGTTCCATTCGTTCCTCTGCGCGAAATCGTTCCCCATAAAAAGGAGCTTTTTCCCGGGGAACGCGAAAAGATAGGAGAAGAAAAGCCGGAGGTTCGCGAATTTCTGCCAGTCATCGCCCGCCATTTTTTCAAGGAGCGAGCGTTTGCCGTACACGATCTCGTCGTGCGAGATGGGAAGAATGAAATTCTCGGAGAACGCGTAATGGGTCGAGAACGGGAAGACCCCCTGATGGAATTTCCGGAAGAGCGGGTCTTTGGAGAAATATTCCAACGTGTCGTGCATCCAACCCATGTTCCATTTCATGCTGAACCCGAGCCCTCCGAGGTGCACGGGTTTTGAAACGCCTCCCCAGGAGGTCGATTCTTCGGCGATGGTGAGCACGCCCGGAAAAGAGGCGTGCACCACTTTGTTGAATTCCTTGAGGAACTCGATCGCTTCCAGGTTCTCGCGCCCGCCGTGGCGGTTGGGCTCCCACTCTCCGGGCTTACGGGCATAGTCGAGGTAGAGCATACACGCCACAGCGTCCACCCGGAGGCCGTCCACGTGGTAGCGGTCGAGCCAGAAGAGAGCGTTGGAGATCAGGAAATTGCTGACCTCTTTTTTCCCGAAATCAAAGATCATCGTCCCCCACTCGCGCTGCTCAGCCCTTTGCCAGTTTTCGGAGGCGTAGATCTGCTTTCCGTCAAAATCATAAAGACCATGACCGTCTTTGGGGAAATGTGCCGGCACCCAGTCGAGGATCACCCCAATGCCGTTTTTGTGGCAATGGTCCACGAGATACATGAGCTCCTCCGGACTTCCGAAACGCCGCGTCGGGGCATAATAGCTGATGACCTGGTAGCCCCATGATTCGTCAAGCGGATGTTCCATGACAGGCATGAGTTCAATATGGGTGTAGCCCATGAACTGGACGTATTCCACGAGCTGGTGCGCGAGGTCCTTGTAATTCATGAAACCCCAGCCGTTCTTCTCATCTCTTTTCCAGGAACCGAGATGCACTTCATAGATCGAGACCGGAGAACGAAAGAGGTCTTTCCCTTTGCGCTCGTGGATCCACGCCTCGTCCGACCATGAGAAAGTATCGAGACGCGTCACCACCGACGCACTCCCGGGTCTTAATTCCGTGCCGAACGCGTAAGGATCGGTCTTGAGACGCACTTGATCGTCCACCGAGGAACGTATCGCGAGCTTGTAGACTTCCCCGTCTTCCAATCCCGGGATAAAAAGGCCCCAGACGCTCGAAGTGGGAAGGCGGGTCATGGGGTGCGAACCCGGGGTCCAGTGATTAAAATTCCCGACGACGCTGATGCTTTTCGCGTTGGGCGCCCAGACCGTAAAAAAAATACCCGGCACGCCCTTCAGGGTCCGGGGATGGCTTCCGAATTTTTCGTAGCTCCGGTAATGGGTCCCTTCCCCCACCAAATGGAGATCGTAATCGCTCATCTGATCCGGGAAAAAGGCGTACGGGTCAAAGGCCTCGCTCGAAAATCCTGCTTCGTCACAGGTCACGATCTTGTAGGGAAAGATATTGTCTGTCTTTTCAAAAATGGCCTGAAAGAAACCGCCGGGGTGGAGTTTCTCCATCGGTTTGCGCTCGCCGCTCGGTCCCAAAGTCCGGACCCAGGCCTTAGCGGCACGAGGAAGATACGCGCGAACGGCAACGCTGCGGCCGTCCTTCGAGGGATGAGGACCTAAGAGACTGAAGGGATTTCCTTCTTCAAAGCGGAGGATCCTTCCCACCGCGCCCGGAGCCACTGGCGATAACGGTTGGAGGCACGCGGGCTTTCTTGTCTTTCGAACTCTAGACGCCATCCGGGATCCCTTCCCTTGTACGGTTGAAGCGGACCTTTTAAGAACGCATCGTGACATGACCGGCGAAGCTCCTTCTAAGGATGATCTTTGAAAAATCCGAGAAAACCCGCTCCCAACTTATCGGCACGAATCACGATCCTGGAGATACTTTTATTCCTTCGCGAAACCTTCGATCTCCGTAGCAGCCTGGATCCCTCGAGCAACCTCGGGAACGATCCCCTTCCGCGCGTAGACGGGACGGATCTCCTTGCGAATGAGCGGCATCTTTCGCATAAAGACAAAAGCCATCACAACGCAGCACGCGCCGCCGATCAAAAGCGTGTGCGGCGCGCCGATCCTTGTGGCCAACACTCCCGCGAGCAGACTCCCGAACGGCATGGTCCCCATAAAAGCCATGGTGTAAAGGGCCATCACACGGCCGCGTTTATCCTCATCGACGACCGTCTGCAGGATCGTGTTGCAAGCCGCCATGTTCACCATCACCCCAAAGCCGGACATCAGGATGACCGGCATGGCGAACCAGAAGGTGCGCGAAAAAGAAAAAACGATGATCGTGACCCCGAAGAGCACCGCCGTCCACGCGATAATCCTCACAAGACCGATCACACTTTTCCGCGAAGCCAGATAAACAGCCCCGATGAGCGCCCCAAGGCCCGACATCCCCAACAAGAACCCCAGCGTGTTGGAACCTCCCTGAAAGATATCCCGGGCAAAGACCGGCATCAGCACCTGGTAAGGGACGCCCATCAAACTGATCATCGAAAGAAGGATCAAGATCCACTTGATCGGAGCAAAGCGAAAGGCATAACCCAACCCTTCCCGGAGCTCCACGAAAATGTGCCGCACCGGGACCGTGAGCTTCGGCGGGCCGAGGCGCATCGCTTTCAAGGAAAGAAGCACGGGGATATAACTCACCGCGTTCAAAAGAAAACAAACGCCTTCCCCCACGGACGCGATCAAAATCCCGGCGATCGAAGGCCCAATAAGCCGTGCCGCGTTCAGCATCGAGGAATTGAGGGCGATCGCGTTGCCCAGGTCCTCCCGGTCCTCGATCATCTCGACCGTGAAAGCCTGGCGGATCGGAATATCAAAAGAAAAAATGGTCCCGAGAAAAAAACTCAGGGCCATGATGTGCCAGACCTGGATCTGATCCGTTAGAACGAGAAAAGCCAGGATCGAGGCCTGGACCAGGGAGAGGATCTGTGTCGCATAAAGCATGTTGCGGCGGCTGTGGCGGTCGGCGAGGACCCCCGCGAAGAGCGTAAAGAAAAAGGTCGGGACCTGGCTCAGAAATCCGGTCATCCCCAGAAGAAACGGCGAGTTCGTCATGCGATAGACCAGCCAACTCAGGGCCACTTGCTGCATCCACGTGCCGATCAAGGACGCGCTCTGGCCCCAGAAAAAGATCCGGTAATTGCGGTGCCGCAAGGCGCGAAAGACGTTCCGGAATACCGAGGTTCCCTTCGACGGCGCTTGGGGAAGTTTCATGGGCGTCTATTCATACCGCAAGGCGCGGATCGGATCCAGCTCCGCGGCTTGTTTGGCGGGCCAGAGACCGAAAACGATCCCGACCGAGGCCGAGCAGAAAAAAGCGAGGAAGAGAGAGCCCAGTGTAATGATCATTTGCCAATGGGCTAGCGCCGCGATAATCCAGGAAATGATGGCCGCAAGAAGGATCCCGGCCAGTCCCCCGACAAAAGTGACCACGACCGCCTCGACCAGGAATTGCATCAGAATGTCTCTCGGGGTGGCGCCCAGGGCTTTCCGAAGTCCGATCTCGCGCGTCCTTTCCTTCACGGACACGAGCATGATGTTCATGATCCCAATGCCTCCGACCACAAGAGAGATCGCCGCCACGCTCCCGAGAAGGATCGAAAAAGTGCGCGTCGTATTTTGAAGGGCCGCCTGGATGTCCGCGAAATTGCGGATATTAAAACTGTCGAGCCGCTCCGGGGTCAGACGGTGCCTCCGGATCACCAGGTCGTTGATCTCTTCCTGCGCCGCGGGCATCGCGGACAGGTCCGTGATCTCCACGTCGATCTGGTCGAGGTAATCTTTCCCCATCAGTCGTCGCATCGCGGTCATAAGAGGGACCACGACCACATCATCCTGATCGCGAAAGGCATTGGCCCCGAGCGAGGGCAGGATCCCAAGGACCTGAAAACTGACTCGATTGATCTTGATCGTTTGGCCGAGAGGATCTTCGTTCCCGAAAAGAGCCTTCTGGACCGTTTGACCGAGCAGCACGACCCGCTGGCGCGTTTGATTCTCTTCCGCGGTAAAAAAGCGTCCGGCCACCGGCTCCTGATTTCTCATGCCCGCGTATTCCGGCGTCGCTCCGATGACCCGAGTGCTCCAGTTCTTGTCGCCAAAGACCAGCTGTCCCTGTCCGTTGACCTGGGGCCCCACACGTTTGACGGAGGCGACCTCCCCCACGGCCCGGGCGTCCTCCAGCGTAAAACGCGTCGCTTCCCCGGCATCCACATTGGCCCCGTGCACCTTGACCGAACCCGGACGAAGGGTCAAAAGATTGGAACCCATCCTGGCGAGGTCTTCCTTGATCGACTCCCCCGCGCCGCGGCCCAGAGCCAGCATCGTGATCACACAAGCGACGCCGATCAGGACCCCCAGCATGGAAAGGAACGATCTCAGTTTATTTCCGAGGATCACACGCCGCGCCTGGTTAAAATGCTCCAGGAATTCTTCGAGATTATATTTTTTCTCTTTAGATAATTGATGGAGGTCCGGGGGCTGGTTCCCGGGAACGGAGGGTTTCCCTCCGGAGGCCTGCCTTTTGTCGCTCACGATCCTGCCATCATGCATGCGGATGACCCGCCCTGCCGCCTCCGCCACTTCTTCGGAATGCGTCACAAGGACAATGGTCATGCCCTGCCGGTGGAGGTCCTTGAAGATCTCCAGGATCTCCTTCCCGGACCTGGAATCCAGGTTCCCGGTGGGTTCGTCCGCGAGCACCATGAGAGGCCGGTTCACGAGCGCCCGGGCAATCGCGACACGTTGCTGCTGGCCTCCGGAAAGCTCGTTGGGACGGTGCCCCACGCGGTCCGCGAGGCCGACTTTCCCAAGCATTTCCCGCGACCGTTCGAGGTCCCCGGTGCGGTCATCGGAATAAAGTAACGGAAGGCAGACATTCTCGAGGGCTGTTGAGCGCGTCATCAGATTGAATTGCTGGAATACGAAACCGATCACCCGATTGCGGAGAAAAGCATACTCTTCTTCCTTCAGGTTCGAGGTTTCTTTTCCCGCCAAACGGAAAGCGCCGCTGTCCGGCGAATCGAGAAATCCCAGCAGGTGCATGAGCGTCGATTTTCCGGAGCCGGAGGGACCCATGATCGCGACAAATTCGCCGGCCTCGATCGTGAGCGAAACTTCCTGGAGCGCCCGGACCTCGATCGTGCCGATCCGGTAGGTCTTGGAAATGCGCTCCGCTTCGAGTAGCTTCATGAGGATTTTTGCGCGTCGCTTTTTCTGGCAGCCCTGGGGGGGCCGAAGAGATTGGCGGATTTCTGTTTTTCTTTTTTCCGGACGATCACGATCTCCATCCCCTCTTTCAATCCTTCCACGATCCCGGTCATCTGTCCATTGTTCCCTCCGGTCTTCACCGCCACGGGCTCCAGCTTTCCGCCAAAGGTCTTTTTGTAAACGGCAAAGACCGCGTTTTGAGGATTGGCGTGACCCTTGGGCCATTCCACCACGGCCTCCGACGGGACCAACAGAACGTTTTTTTCTTCTTTCACGATAAAAGTGACATTGGCCGTCATACCGCTACGAAAGGACGCCGGAACTTTTTCCGGAAGAATATCGATCGCGTAGACATTCACGTTGTTCTCCAACTGACTCTCGAAGGTGATGTGATCGACCTTGCCCTCGAACACTTCCCGGGGATAAGCATCCAGGCGGATCTCCACTCTCTGTCCGAGTTGGGTCATGGAAAGATCGGTCTCGTCCATGAGGGCTTCCACGATCAAACGGTCCGAAAGCACGACCACAGGATCGATCGTCGTCACCGTCTGTCCCGGTTCCACGGAGCGGACGATGATCGTCCCATCGAGGGGCGCCAGAAGCGGCGCGGGCTTGTAAGCTTCCTCCCACCGCTTGACCGCGGCCTCACCCTGGGAACGCGCCGCGTCAAGGAGCGCCGCCCGTTCGGTGGAACTCATCCAGGCCAGGATCTGACCCTGCTTGACCTCTTCCCCTTCGCGCACGAGCACTTCTTCGATGCGACCCGGGATCGGGGCCTTGATCTCGACCCGGTTATAAGGTTTGACCGTTCCCGTTGCTGTCACCGTGACTGCGAGGTCCCCCAGGGTGACCTTCGAGGCGCGGACCACCTGCAGGGAATCGTTCTTCGGACCGCATGAAGCAAGCAGCGGCGCGAAAAGCAGCGCCCCCGCGACGATCGCCCACCACTTCACCGGCCATAATCCATTATTTATTTTCATGATAAGCATCCTCCAAAGTGGCCCCCTGGGTCTTTTCCCAAGTGGCCTGCTGAATAAAAACGTTCGCGAGACTTTCAACATAATCTTTTTCCGCGTTCGCGTTCTCCTGCTCGGCGGCGTCAAAATCCGTGAAATTCACGAGCCCGGTCGCGTATTCCGCTCGAATGATCTCGGCGCGTTTTTTCGCGGCCTCCAGGAATTTTTTGCGAACCTCCACGGATTCGATCGCGTCCATGTAAAGTGCCCACGCGGACGCGAGTGAGGCGATCGCTTCGTCCCGGGCGCCCCGGGCCGCGCGTTCGGCAGCTTCATAATCCGCCTTCGCTTTGCGGATCGCGGCGACGTTCTTTCCGCCGTTAAAAAAGGGCACCGTGACATTGAGTCCGAGAAAGCTTTCATCTTTCAGGTCCGAAGCCCTCTCACCGGAATATCCATAATCATAATTTCCGTCGACCTGGGGCCACACCGCGGACTGGGCTGTGATCACCGCCGCCTTGGCCGCCTCCGCGCTCTTGATAAGTCGCATCACCCTGGGCGTTTTTCCGGCAAGGGTCGAGTAATCCGCCTCCGCGAGGGAAACCTGGGGGAGCATTTTTTCAAGGTCATCCGCCATGCGCACAGGGAACACGAATTCTCCGCCGCTTTCCCGCGCCAGACGTAGCGCCTCACTTTCAAGAGACCTTTCGGTCTGCCGGACATCAAAAGAGGCCTGTCCGAGGATCGCCTCCGAACGCAGGGCGGAACCCAGATTCTCCCGGCCCGCCTCGTAACGAAGCCGGACCAGTTCCGCGTTCTGCTTCCGTCTTTCTTCGATCAAACGATCCGTCGCAAGAAGTTTTTCGAGTCTTATCATTTGAATGTAGGCCGATCTTAAACGAAATCGGACGTCCGCGCTTGTTTCCCCGTAAGCCTGTTTCATAGCTTCCAGGTCCTTACGGGCCTTCAACCAATTCCCCGTGGTCCCAAAGCCGTTAAAGAGCGACTGCTGGGCCGTCAGGCTGAGCCCCAGACCGTCCTGCGAGGGAGCTGTGCCCGTCGTCCGCGAAATGTCTCTTTGAAGTCCTCCGTCCACGGACGGAAGATAATCCCCGAACGCGATATCACGGCTCCGGGCGCTAGCGGTCACAAAATACCGCGCCTCCTGAAGGTCCGGGTTCAACCGGAGGGCCTGCCGGACAAGCGGCTCCCATGTGAGGATCTGAGGCTCCCCCACGCGTCTTATTTGCGCCTCCGGCAAGCGGACCGTGAGACAGCCGCCGAGAAAGAACGCTGCGAACGCGACCATGAAAACTTTTTCAAAATGTTTCATTTTTTATTTCCCACGATCTTTGAATTCCTGTTCTCCAAAAAAACGAGTCCGATATTTTCCGTCATGACAGCTTGAGATCGCCCATAAGATAAAGAAGCGCGTGGTGGGCGACGGCAAGACCGAACGCGCCGGTGACAGTCGGGGTGCTGCCGAGTTTATGACGCCTGCGACCGCGGTCATTGTCCTGCTCTTCATTCAGGATGCGGGTCTCCTGGATGGGTTCCTCGGAAACGGGCGTGTCGGAATAAACGCAGAAGATCCCTTTCTGGATTCCCCTCCTCCGGAGGCGCGAGCGCACGTAGCGCGCGAGCGGGCAGCCGGTCGTTTTGAAAAGATCGCCTGCCTTGAGCGAGAAAATATTCATGCGGAGCGCGGCTCCCATGGAAGAGATCACGGGGATCTTTTTCTCATGGCAATATGCGAGGATCTGGACCTTGGGGTTCAGAGAATCCACGGCGTCGATCACAAGGTCCGGCTGACCTTCGACGATACTCGCCA
>JAZDJU010000115.1:0-8461 GCA_043803685.1 Candidatus Omnitrophota bacterium | reverse complement strand
GAAAATCCGCCCGCCTTGAGCCGCGCTTCGAGGCCTCCGGTGTGAAAACCACCGGTGATCAGGACCGACCGTTCGGGCTTTTCCGCGCGAAGCGTCTTCAGTAAATGGGCGAACATCACGTCTTCACGGCGCGAGGCCGTTTCGTAGAATTCGAGCGCCTGACGGAAAGTCGCGTCCATGGCGCGGAGCCCGGACCCCAAACTCAGCCCCCTCAGGACCCGGGACGGCCGCAGACGCTCACCGGCAACCCGGGCCTCGTCATACTCTTTTTTACTAAGCTCCAGAGCGAAGAGTTTCTTCAAGAGCTGAAGATCGCGAAAAAGTTTTACCAGTTTTTTTTCATCAGCGGTCCGCGTCAGATGCGCCAGGACCCGCTCCGTGAGCTGTTCCGTTTCTTCCTGGATCCCCGCCGCGTCCAATTCCCGGCACAGAATGAGCTTCCCGATCCGGCGCGTCAGCGCGGGATACCGCTCGAACGTGAAGCCGGAAGCATGATGCGCGGCAAAAAAATCCTCAAAATAGGCCCGCGGGTCGCGCACCGAAGACGCTTCCCCGGCCTTGAGGATCTCTTCAAAAGGGACACGTTCTGCGTCCTTGTCCACTCCCGCTGTCATTGCGAGTCCCGTTCTTTGGGGCGTGGCAATCTCGCTCTTCAAACCAGATTGCTTCTCCGTCTTCGCCCGCCTTTGGCGAGGCTTCGCGGTTCGCAATGACAAACCCATCGCTGTCATTGCGAGCCCCGTTTTTGGGGGCGTGGCAATCTCGCTTCCGGATGGGCTCTTATGGGTACGAAGCCAGGACCGCAGGGCTTTTGTTTCTTTTTCGACGGCTTTTTCATCATCCCCCGTCACGCCCGCCTCCAGAGCGCGGAGCTTGAAAAAACGCACCAACTGAGGATAGTCGAACTGGCTCCACGCATCCTTCAGGTCCACGCGAAGCAGGCGCTTCGCGTACTGCGCGAGGAGGTCATAAAAAGCGGGGATCTCGCGGCGCGAATTCAGAAAGGCGCGCCACTCTTCGTGGAACTTGCGGAGCTCCGGGCCCATCACGCGGGAACTTTGGGAGACGAGCTTTTGCTCCGCGGAGGTCAGAAACCGTTCCATTTCCGCTTTGCTCTGGTATATCTTGCGGAATTGCTTGAGGTTCTTGATGTAAAGATCCGGATCCTCGACCCCATAAGCGGCCGTCCCCTTGGAAGACCCGAGAAGATAAAGTCCCCCGCCGCCGATGAGCCCTTTGTCCAGGAATCGTTCCGCGATCTCCCGGTTGGAACGCGGATCTTTCGTGAAATGAAGCAACTCTTTCGAAACCGGGCCGCGGAAAGCGCCTTCCAGGAACAAAGCCCCGAAACCCTCGCGGGTGTTCAAATATTTCAGGATCCCTTCAATATGACGCTGGGCGCCGGTTTGGGAGTGAGCATCCTGGAGTAGGATCACCGTCGAAGGACCGCCGGCATGAACTTGCCGGAGGGTTCCCAGTTCCGGAGGGATCTGAAGACCTTGAACAAAAGACGGGACCCGGACTTCCCCCGGAAGTTTCCCGGCGAACGAAAGAGGCAGGGCCTGCCCGTAAGCAAGATTCGTCACGGTAAAGAAAACAAGCGTGAGGAACGCGACGGTTTTTAAGGGTCTAGAAGCTGTTTTATAGGTAGCTGTAACCCCACAAGTCATAACGTCATTGCGAGCCGAAGGCGCCTGGATTTCATTAATTTCTATATTGGAATCCAGTGCTGTACTTGTCTTCCATTCCGGGAAAAATACGGAGGACAAGTGCGAAGCAATCTCGTTTTTGTAGATAGAGATTGCCGCGTCGCTCCTCTGGAGCTCCTCGCAATGACAGAGGCCATTGGACTTACGATGACTCATGAAACGGCTTTTAGACCGGAATGGCATTGTTTTCACTCGCTAAAGTTTTGTGTTTAAATTTTTTCCGAAGGACGAGCGCAAGCCCGCCGATCAAAAAGAGCGCGGCGCCGAACGACTCAGGCGGAAAAGGATCGCTCACAGCGGCGTAAGCAGTGCCTGCCAAAAGCCCAAGGCCCAGGACAATACCGAGAAACATTCGAACCACCGGTGCCGCTCTATGCGCCTTAGAATGATTGCTATTCACTAAAGAATCCTATTTTTTATAATGCATTTTGCGCATGATTACTACTTATGTGCTGATTAGAGCATAATGCGCATAATGAGTCAACGATTATTTTGATAATTTTTTAAATTTTGAAGAGGATGCTTTGTTAATAGCTTGAAATGATGCAGTAGCAAATGAGATTAAAAACATTTTAAATCATTTTAATGATTAAGTCCAACAGATCATTATTATTATTTTTGAACTCCGGAAATTTCCGTCATTGCGAGCGACTAGAAGGAGCGCGGCAATCTCTCGTTACAAAAACGAGATCGCTTCGACTCGCCTTCGGCGGCCTCGCGATGACATTTTGAACGGCTGAGGGACTTCTACTGCGAGAGCTTATCCGGTTATCAAATCCCCCGTCATTGCGAGGAGCCCGCAAGGCGACGCGGCAATCTGATTTTTAAAACGAGATCGCTTCGACTCGCCTTCGGCGGCCTCGCGATGACATGCGGCATTACGCATTGAATACAGAGGAGCAGAATGAACAGTCGCTTAAGAGGGGTCTTTAGTCGATCGTAATTCGTGGCACGCGGCACTTGGTACGCGCAATCCCGCGGAGTTTCATATTGACCGTTCGTCCTTAGGCGAGAAACCGGTTCGCCGAAATCCGGTATGCATGCTTTGCATGCTGCGACGCAACACCTGGCTCATAACAAACCTGAACGATCGGCACATCTCCCAAGGCGCGGGCATGCGAGAAATGATGGGAAGCGATCGACCCATCCGAAATTTTCGCTTCCACAAGCAACCAGGGCTTACCGCCGCGAAGAAGCAGAAAATCAGTTTCATTCTTTTCTTTATCGCGAACGTACCTCAGATCAAAGCGCTCGCCGGAAAGATCACTGAGCGCATGAAGGCGCGAACTCAGCTCCACGGCCAGATAATTCTCAAAACGGAACGCGGGATTTTCGATCCGGGTCCAATCATAAAGATACCACTTTGCGGCCTTGAGCAATCCCCGCTTGATGTTCCGGCTGTACGGTGCCACGCGAAAAACAAGATAAAAATCAGCCAGCCTCTTGAGGTAGTTCTTAATCGTGACCGGAGAACTCTCCAAATGAGAGGCCAGTGAATTTTCCGACAAGGGGCTCCCGATCATCTCCGGCAGCAAATGATAAAGATCATGCAGTTTTTCACGATCGACGATACGCGTCAACATCCCGATGTCTTCCGTGATCACTCGGTCTAAATACGCCTGCGACCACTTGCGCTGAAAACGATCGCTCGCAGCAACCAAAGGTTCGGGGAATCCGCTGAAACGCAACAAATGATCCAGTCGATCCTGCTGCGTCCCTCTGTCATTCAAACGGGTCAGCACAAAATCCCTGGCCGTCGCGTACTCTTTCAGATCAAGCAAAGACCGTCCGGTCACCTCCTTAAAACTGACCGGGAACAGGTGAAAATTCAGATAACGGCCCGATAAACTGTCCCCCGCCCCGCGAAAGATATCCAGCTTGGAGGAACCGGTCACGATCAACTGATAATCGGCCTCCGACCCGTCAAAGATCCCTTTAAGGATATTCTTCCACCGGGGCAGTTTATGGATCTCATCGAAACACACCCAATGCTTGCGTCCCTTCTCTGGGGGTCGGTCGGACGTAAAAAATAACTCCTGTGTTTTATAACGTTCCCGCACCTCCCGTAGATCCCAAAGATAATACAGCCGGCTGTCTCCCTCGGATTTGAGTTTCATCTTGGCCAGCGTCGTTTTTCCCGACTGACGCGGTCCAGCGATGAAACGCATCTGCCTTCCCCAACAAGGATCAAAGACGATTGAATAGAGAGTTCGTTGAATCATGATGGCTATTTTATATACACCTATAAAAAAGTCGAGTCTTTTTTACAGGATCCTTTAATTTGGCCAGGCTCGACGCCATCCAGCCCTCAATCCCGCAATTCCCCTTCTTTAAAAAAGAGGGGCTAGGGCCTGCCTGCCGTCAAGCAGGGAGATTTATCAAATCCCCCGTCATGAGGAAATCATTTCCGCTAAATTTCCGCTAAAAGGTAGTGCGCATTTTTATCACCCGCCCCGGCCTTCCTTACGATCCCCTTCGCGACAAGATTCATCAGATCGTTACGCGCCGTCCTGTCCGTCACAACAAACAACTTCGCGTACTCCCCGCTTGTAATTTTAGGATGGGCCTTAAGATGCAGGTCAAGCAGTTCGAAGGCAGAACTCGAGCTCCAACCGGTCTCTACAACTTAAAAAAATGACCCGATTCTGCGACCCACCGATTTCTTGCACCAGCGGTGCAAGTTTTGGATCCCGGGCATCATAAGTCGGTCTTCGCCGCATCAGCGAAGAGTGCAAGTCAGCAGGCGTGAAGATTGCTTTTTCAAGCATTCAAAGTGGATTCAAGGTTATATTTTATCGGCCTGGGATAAAAGAGACTTTGCTTGTTGAAAAAAATGAGGGTGTAAGTGAGGGTGCAAATCGTCTCAAGAAGATTAAAAGATGGCTCCCTGAGCGAGATCTTTCATAAATTCTTTAAGGGGCAGAATGTGGACCGCGTGATCTTTCAGCCGGACATCCCCAAGATAAACGGCAAAGCATTTTTGAAGCCACCCTTCGCAAGCCCCTTGATTCAAGGCGCTCCCGTATTCCGTTTTCCATCCGGAAACGGCCTTCACCTCAATTCCGACGGATTTCCCTCCCCGCGTCCAGATAAAATCGATCTCAGATCGGCTCGGAGATCCCCAATAGAAAAGTTCCCCGCCACAGCCCGCCATGCTGATGCGTGCGCGGAGCTCGTGAAGAACAAGGGTCTCCAGCAGATGTCCTCTTTCGGCTGATTCCAGGGGCTCCCGAAGCTTGCTCTGAGTCGCCCGGACAACTCCCGTGTCAAAAAAATAGAATTTAGGATGAGAAACTTCCTTCACTTTGGCCCTCGGCTTCCAAGCGGGAAGCCAGACACCGATCAAGGTATCCACCAAGGCGTCAAAATACCGCTGAACCGTAGGCCGCGCCACGGCCGCGTCGCGCGCGATGTTGGAAACATTCACCGTCTGGCCGTTCATAATGGCCGCCACTTCCAGAAATCTTGAGAAGGAAGCGATGTTCTGCACAAGCGCCTCCTGCTGGATCTCTTCCCGGATATAATTGGCGACATACGCTTCGAGAATATCGATCCTGTGCCCCGGCTCGGCGCAAACTTTCGGAAGAGTCCCGAATTTAAGAAGATCGTCCGTGACAAAATCATAGTTTAACTCCGCTCCGGTCAACGGGAAAAATTTCCGGTTGAACACGCGCCCGGCCAGCAGATTCGAGTCCAGACGCTTGAGCTTTCGGGCGCTCGACCCACTTAGCGCAAACTGATACTTATTTCCATGATCCGCGATCAGGGAATGTATCTCGTTCAGAAGTTGTGGCAGTTTCTGGATCTCATCGATCACAACCCAGGACCCCTTGCCCAGAGCCTCAACTTCAAGACGCAACTGCTCGGGTCTCCGCATCAGTTTTAAAAGTTCGTCCGAACGCAACAGATCAAACCACTTGGCATATTTAAAGGTGGTTTTAAGCCACGTCGTTTTTCCGGTGCCTCGGGGACCGAAGAGGAAAAAGGAGTGATCCGGAGGCAGTAAAAGTCTTGTATACATGTCGGTCATTTTAACGGTAATTCTGCTCGCAGTCTATGCATTTCTTCAGAGAAGCCGCGGCTTTTTGACCGACGAAATACGAATTACGAACGACGAGAGACGAGACTCGAACAACGGCTTTAGCGGGTTTCCAGTCGTTAGTCGTTCGTTGAGGGTCATTCGTGGGTCGTGGTACGTGGTGCGTGGCTCGCATTTCGTGGCACCCTCTTACGCCAAGGCTTCGCAGGTCAGGCGTGGCCCGCACTTGGTGGCCCAGATTTTGTCATGCCGGGCGTGCTACTGCGTCTACCTCCAGGGCTTCAGCCGCAGAGAAAATGGTTTTCCCGCGCTGCTACAGCGTGGCGATGAATGACGCACTAACTGGACCGACTGTTTTTGAAGGAGTTCTTTTAATTACCATAATTATATTCTATGCATTAGATTACGGCTGTTAACCGTAACTTTACTCACAAAACATTACAACATTACGACCCCGTATACAAATAGGTGCATTACAAACCGTCCCCGCTCGAAGAACAACAAGATACGAACGACGAGAGACGAATAACGAGATGAGACGAATTCTTTCTTTGTCATGCCGGACCTGATCCGGCATCCAGGCTTTTAAAAATGGATTCCGGCTCGGGGGCCGGAATGACACTGAACCAGAGCTTTTTAGTCGATCGCAAATCGTGGCTCGTGTCCCGCATTTCGTGGCTCGTGGCTTGCATTAATTGATCGCGTTCCCCGCCTGCCCTGCGAAGCCTTGGCGTAGGAAGACAGGCATGGATCGGATTACGCCTTTCGCCGTACGCCTTACGCCTTACGCCGTACCCCGCACACCTTACGCCGTACGCTTCGCGGCTTTACGCTATTTCCTCGGGAAGATCCCGTAGCCCATGAACTTCTTTGGCAAGACACCCGCACGTCACCGCCCCGACATACCCCAACCCGATCACGCGGATCTTCATGAAAATCCCTCAGTTATTTAAAAACGCCCGAGACCCGACCGTTCATCGCTCGCCATCCTTCAACCTTTTTTCGATCTCCCGGATCGTTTCGGAAACAAGATGCGTCTTCGCCCAACTTTTTTGTTTTTCATCCAGCGCATCACCCAGCCCGTGCAATACATTGCGGGCGGTAAAGGTCTTCTTGATGAAACGGATCGCCGTTTCCAGATACACGCTAAGGCCTCCCCCCGTACGCTCCATCACAAGCGCTTCCCGGATCGGAAATCCCGCTTTCAAAAAATACCAGCTGTCATAGAGATCCCTCGCGACCGCGCTTTTCCGGTCTGTAAGCGCGACCAGTTTATTAGTCAAAAGCGTCGACTCATCCGCGGTCGAGATCGGCACCCCAAGATACCAAACTGGTTTATAGGTGTTATGCTCCCAGACACGCCGGTTGAGCTCTATTTTGATATTGGGCTGTCCCTTTCCATAATCAAAAAGGCAAAAAAGAGTGTTTCGTTTGTCCCAAAAGTCCCTCGCCTGACCCTGGCGGGCGATGAGCTCGCGGAACAGATCCACATCTCCCGCGCTGAATTCCTGGATCATGTCAAAATCGAGATCGAAAGAAAACCTCGGAAGATCATAAAAAAAATAAGCGCAGGTCCCCCCTTTGAATGCGATCTTCCCGGGAAAAGCCTTCGCCAGACCGACCAATAAAAGCGACAGATACCGCCGGTGCGCGAGAGGATCAAAGAGACGGCTCACAGGAGCGCCTCGGCTTTTCGCCTCACCGTCTTCGGATACTTGAGACTCAGCTTCGCGAGATAGGTCTTGTTCAGTTTTTCAGCTTGATCGATATCCGGCAAATATCCGAAATAAAAACTGTCCAGGACCGCGCGTTCCGGCACCGCCATCGCCACGCCCTCCCGTGTCACAATGCCCTCCGGATCGAAAAAAAGATCCTTTTTCATGGCCGCGTAGGAATAGATCATCCGCCCGACTTCTTTCCGGTGATCGCGCAGGGCCACGGAACCGATCTCCTCGCGTGCCTGAAAATTGATACCCTCATGAAAAAGCGCTGCCTGGAAAGACACATAAGAGGGCGCCAGGAGTCTGTTCGCCAGTTCGTAGCGATTGTAGCGGTCATTCAAGGCGTAGTAACCCGAAGCCAACCGCGTCAAAAGACCTTTTTGCGTCATCCTCACAGCGCTCATTTTGGCATTTAGAGGAATAGCCCGCCAGAACATACGAAGATCCTGCGGCGTAAAGACTGTCCTGCCGGACTCCATAAGCGTTTTCAAACGGTCTGAGTTATTCATATTTCACCTATTAGTACACAGTTTTGTATACTCATATGATAAATTATGAAAATGAAGCTGTCAAGTCCCGACACGGGTTCCACAGAAGTGCGAGGCGGTACTGTGCCAACAAGGCGGAGTGCAAGCCCCGACACGGGTTCCACAGAAGTGCGGGGCGGTACTGTGCCAACAAGGCAGAGTGCAAGTCCCCATCTTAGCCCGTCATCGCGAGCCCCCGAGGGGGCGTGGCGATCTCTCTGTTTAGATTGCTTCGCACTTGTCTTCTACTGACTTCTTAGAAGGAGACGAGTGCAGCACTGGATTTCGATATAGAAATTAATGAGATCCAGGCGCCGTCTTTGCGGCTCGCAATGCGCATAATGGTCAAAAAGTGTTGCTCGCTAATTTCGTAACTATCTTATTTCCAGTATGATAGCGCTATTTTGAACTGAGTTTATTGAAACCGTTCAATAAAGGGCCCTTAAGAATGCTCAAAAAAGCACT
>JAZDJU010000114.1:0-51005 GCA_043803685.1 Candidatus Omnitrophota bacterium | reverse complement strand
CCGCCAGGGGTAGCGCAGGGTATCGATGCTCGGACAGGATAAGCGCTGAAAGCATCTAAGCGCCAAGCCAACTCCAAGATAAGATTTCCCAACCGGTTTTCGGTTTAGAAGACCCCTCGTAGACTACGAGGTTGATAGGCGAGATGTGTAAGGGCCGTAAGGCCTTCAGCTTACTCGTACTAATCGGTCGTTCGGCTTGACAATCTTTTACCTTCGTCTCGCAAAAGGCGAAGGGAAATTATAAATGTCGGGACTTATTCACCCCGTTAGATCAATTTTAGATCTCAAATTTGAGATTTGAAATAATCAGCGGAGGTCAGATTGAAATTTGCGCTTCAAACCCGGAAGTATTATGTCCGGGGATGGAGACATCGCTTTCCGGTGGCCATAGGAGAGGGGCAACACCCGTTCCCATTCCGAATACGGAAGTTAAGCCCTCTACCGGCGATGGTACTAACGGAGCAATTCGTTGGGAGAGTAGCAAACCGCCGGGATTTATTTCAAGAGCCGTACCTGCTTTAGTGGGTACGGCTCTTTTGTTTATGGCGTGGGAGACGTTAGTCATGGTTTCATTATGGGAAATCAATAGTAGCCATGGCAAACCGCCCTCGCCAAACATTTAAAAAAGAAATTCTTGGCGAGGACGGCCCCAAGCGAAGCTTGGCTTCGATTGAAAGGAATTGGGACCGCCGGGATTTATTTTAAAAACCAGCATCGATTAAATTCGGTGCGTGTTTTTTATTTCAGGCCAAAGGATTTGTCAGCTTGGGGGAAGCGTGGTAAGATTCCCTCGCTCTCGAGAGGAAAGACTAAATATGCCGATCCAAAAACAGCTTTCCGTGTTCCTTCCTAATCGCCCCGGTGTAATGGCGCGCACGTGCGCGACACTTTCCGATGCCGGTATCAACATTCTTGCGATGGCGGTCCATGACACAGTTGATAACGCAGTGATCCGTTTTATTGTTGACCATCCTACCAAAGCAACGCTCCTTCTCGAACAAGAAGAACTTTATGTTATGGAGCAAGATGTGGTCGTCGTGGAGATCGATAATCGGACCGGAACGCTTGCGCGGATTTGCCAAACGCTCGCGGAGGCGGATATCAATATCGCTTATGCGTATTGCACGGCTACGCCGAATCAGGAATGCGGTTGCCTCGTGATCCGGACCGACCAACCGGAACGCGCTCACGAAATCCTCAGCAAATAGATCTTACTCGCATGCCTCTTAAAATCCTCTCCTGGAATGTGAACGGTATTCGCGCGATTCAGAAAAAAGAGTTTCTGGAATGGCTCGAGATGGAGAAGCCGGATGTTTTAGGCGTTCAGGAGACGAAGGCTCATCCGGACCAACTCGATGCTTTTTTGCTGCATCCCGCCGGTTACGAAACTTATTGGGCCTGGTCGACGGTCAAAAAGGGCTACAGCGGCGTCGCGATCTTCACGAGAGAAAAGCCTCTTAGCGTAAATCGCGGCTTTGGCGTGAAGCGATTTGACGATGAAGGGCGCGTCCTTATCGCGGAGTATCCAGGCTTTGTTTTTCTCAACATCTATTTTCCCAATGGAAAGATGAGCGAAGAGCGGCTTCAGTACAAAATGGATTTTTATGCGGAGACGTTAAAGCAGACCAAGGTGCTGAAGGCTCAGGGCAAAAAAGTTATTATCTCGGGCGACTACAACACAGCGCATAAGGAGATCGATCTCGCAAGGCCTAAAGAGAATCAAGACGTCTCGGGGTTCTTGCCGGTCGAGCGGGCCTGGCTTGATCAATGGGTGGACGACGGGCAGGTGGATATCTTCCGGGAATTCCATAAAGAACCCGGGCATTACAGCTGGTGGGATATGAAGTCAGGCGCTCGCGACAGGAACGTTGGGTGGCGGATCGACTATCATTTTGTGACCCAGGACCTTGTGCCGCACGTGAAGAGCGCTACGATCTTGCGGGATGTGGTGGGGTCCGATCATGCGCCGGTGGAGATACAACTTAAATAAAGCGCCACGTTCCACGGGCCACGAACCACGAAGAAATTACGTGGCTCGTGGATCTTGGGTCGTGGCCCCAGGATTGAAAAATGAATTCACTCAAAAAACAAATTCAGATCAAAGCTTCACTCGAAACGATCTGGGCCATTCTTGCCGACGTGACGCGTACGCCCGAATGGGTGGACGGGGTCAAGGAAAGCGAGCGAACAGGTGCCATCCGGGAAGGTAAAGGAATGCGTTGGCGTGAAAGTTGTGTTCTGGATCGCCAGCACATCGAAGTCGAGCACGAAATGAAAGTTTGGGAGCCCATGAGCAAGGCTGTGATCCAAAGCGTTCTTCCCATGAATGGTTCGATGACGCGCACGCTTGTTTTTAGCCCCGGACAAGAAGGCGTTGAGGTTTCGGTGGAATTTCTCTGGGACCTTGGGATCGCGGGGATGCTTCTCGGGGAAGCTAAGGTTAAGAACATCCTCGACCAGAGCTTCGAGAATACGCTCGCCAACTGGAAGGATCTTGCAGAAAAATCCTGAAAATGGATTTTTCTGCGAACGGTCAACGGGACAAGTTGGACGATAAAGTTTTTCGTTCCCCGTTCCCCGAGCAGTTACGCCGCTTTTTTAGGAAGTTCCTGCGACAAAATTTCAGACACCAAGTCTTCCAAAAGCGATAAAAATGCCGGGTCTTTAGCCGCTTGGTAGAGGCTTGGATTTAAAGTTACGATCCTGAACAGAACAAGCGAGATGGATCTTTCCGGTAAGACAACGTAGGCCCCGCCCGGATATCCATTCTCCATGATCGCAAAAGGGCGCTTTTTTGCGAGCCTCTGAAAACGCGGCGTTTTTTCGATCAGCGTCGCGACATCCTGCGCTTCAAACCGTTCGATCTCGCGTGCGGAAGAAAGGACCTCCGGCATTTCCGCTACCGGGACGTCCTGGGCAAGCACGATGACATCCCCATTGTTTACGGCCTGCTTTAGAAGTTTCTCGGCTTTCTCCTCAAGCACTATACGAGAGAGGATCCTAACCGAAGAAACTAGCATGGCTTTTCCTCGCCGCTCCCGTCCTTGTGTCAGCCAGCCTCGGACCACCTCTAACTGCGCGGAGCGAGAAGTCGCCATGAATTCGTTGAGACGAAGCTCTGAAGCCGGGAGCGTTGTTCCGGTCTTGGGCGTTGAGGCGATCCTCTTTTCACGGTAAAGGTGAGTGAGCTCGTCTGATTTTGAGACGGCGACCGGTTCCCCAAGAAAGGCTTTGACGGCTTTTCGAACATCACGGGTTTGCAAGAGGACTTTATAACCCGCAGAGAAGCGATCGTCGATCCGGGCGATCGCGTTCCGGAGTTCGGAGAGTGTCTGCCCATCCGGCGACGCGGGGAACGTTGAACGGGGAACGTTGAGCGATAGCGTTTCCCGCTTCCCTTTTCCCGTCTCCTGGCTTTCTGTCATCCGTTCGTTATAAAGCTTTTCATTCATGGGTGTTCCACCAAGATCAGGGGCGATGGTAATGTAAGAGATCCCGGCCGCGCGAAAGCGCTCGGAAAGTCCGTCCGTGTGGAAGCCGCCTGTGACGATAGCGATATTGCCTGCCAATGAAGGATCGTTCATGATCTTGTAAAAAAAGATCTCGTCGCGCTGTTTGACCGCTTCATAAAATTCAAGTGACAAGGAAAGGGGCTCCGCCAGGTCAGCGCTCCCTAGCTCAATGGTCAAAGCAGCCTTTTCTTCGTTTAAGGCTCTTATGTCGGAGGGGGATGCCTGGAGCAAGAGAATGCGGCGGGCGAGATAAAATCGTTCGGTCTTCTCCCACAAGGCATTCTCATCCGGAGTTCGGACGAGTTTTTCTAGAATGCGGCTCGTTAAAGCTTCTATTTGGGTCGTCAGGTCGAGGAGAGAGACCTGATCGCGCATCTGGTAAAGACGGGTCAATCGCTTCAGCTCTGGATAGAAACCGAGTTTTTCCTGAGGGATCTTGCCGCCGCGGATCAATTCCTCGAGCGTCCAGGGGGTGTTCTTGTATTCACGCATCAAACGCTTCACTTCCTGCTCGAGACGTTTTTTCTCAAAAAGTTTCTCGAGAGACATGATGTCGTGGATCAAAACGATCTGAGGAAGGTCCGACGTCGCGACCTGCTGAGCTTCTGCCGCGTTCCAAAGGAGAGGAAAGAATTTCCCGAGATCTGAGGTCTCTCGGAATGTTCCAAAAGCGCTACCGAAGACGGAAAGCTCCGATCCCCAGGTCAGTTTTTGTGATGCCTTTAGCGTGGTTTCGAAGGTCCGGAGCCTTTCGGCGATCTCCTTAGATCTTTCTAGATGAGCTAAAAAAAGAGATCGGTTCTTCTCATAAGAGGCTTCCTCTTCCATTCCGATCAGCGTGATCGGCCTCGGGGACATGATCGCGGCATAGGCAGGCCCCGACATCCTGTCATCCGCCAGCAACGTTCCGGCAAGCAGTTGTTTTTCCCGCGAAGTGGGGATGGCGTGGCTCTTGGGAAGGGAAGTGGAAGTCCACGCGCCTTCGAGGGCGGCTGTTTCAATTCCGAACACGACACGTAAACGTTCCAGGATGACCGCGATATTTTGCTGAGCTGTTGCGTGCGCATGGACGTCCTGGATCTGAATGATGGTTCTCGATCCATTCCCGGTGAAGCGCTCCTGGACTTTTCCGATTTCTTCTGGAACTGCGAGATTCGATAATGCCAGGGAGATGTCAGCAACGGACTCAGGAGCTTCAGCTTTTAATGAAATGCTCGGGGTGGCGAGTGTAACGATTAGAAAAAAGAAGACGAAAGAAACTGTTTTGAAAAACAAAGTGATCATAGCCCCTTTTCACCGTTGATATTGATAAGCTGATGTTGAATATATAGCGTATAACGCCCTTGAAATCAACACCTCGCGTTGATTATTTCATAGACCTTTAGAGCTCGTCGAAAAAAGCATTTTATAGCAATGTATGTCAAGACTAACCTTTGTTTCTTGGAGCGTAATCATTTTTTTATAAAAACTTTTACAATGAGTTGAAATTCGAAGAAAATGTGTTAGATTTTCGCAAAATAGACAGTAACTAAATCCTGAGAGGAAAAATCCCATTTCATGAATCGTTCCAAACGGTTACAGAGATTTCTTTCGGGTGTGGTGGCCATCACCTTCTTTGTGACTAGTGCGCTTACCCCGGTTCCCGTTGCTAGCGCCCTGCCTGCCGGCGGGCAGGTGCAGAATGTGGAATCTCCGACACTTACATCTTCTTTCACGATTCCCGCAGAATTTGGCAGAGTCACCGACCAAGTCAAAGGCTCTGAGGGCAGTTCTCTTCTCATTCATATTCAGGAAGCTCATGCGAATTACGACGCGCAAAAGAACATCCGGAACATCCTAGGGTTTCTTACACGAGACTACGGGATCCGTGAGATCTTTCTGGAAGGCGCTGGCCATCAGCTCAAGCCCGAGCTTTTTAATTTTTTCCCGGAAGAACCCGAGACTCAGCAGGCGGCAAACGAGAAGCTGTTGCAAGCAGGCGAGCTTACGGGTACGGAAGTGTTTTTGTTAGATAAGCTCGGGGAACGGGGAACGGGGAACGAGGAACGAAACGTTCAACGGTTACCGTTTGACGCGAAGCGCGGCAAAGCCGTCGAGGCGTGGGGCGTTGAAGCGGCGCAGGACTACGCGCAAAATCGAGAAACCTTTAGACAGGTGTTCGAGCAGCGCAGGAACATTGACCGTTTTTCTGCGGTCGTATCCCAACAGTGGCAAAAGGCCGCCGCGCTTTTCTCGAATAAGCCGCTCAGAGATTTCCTGAATCACGAGATTGCTTTCGATGAGAAGCGGTTGCCTCTCGCGGATTGGCTGGACCTTCTCAAGGCGGAAGCCAGCCGTTCTCTTAAGATCGACCTGACTCAAACCCAGGAACAAAAAGACTGGCCCGTCCTTGTCCGTTTTTTTCGTGTCAAAACCCTCGGAAACAAGATCGATCAGGCTCAGGTCGCGAAAGAGAAAAACGCCTTTCTCGCGGATCTCCAAAGTTGCTCGATTCCTTCCGAGTTACTCCAGCAAGTTACGCGCTTTTTAGAACGGAGAAACGGCGATGATCTTCCTGCCTACCAGACCCGGTTCACTTTCGAAAAGCTGATGGATCTTCTCCCCGGAAACTACTCCTTCGCGGCTTATCCTAATATCCGGCTCATGATCCAGCAGGGGATCCTTTTAAGCGAAATTCAGGGCGAAATGTTGCAGGAGGAGATCAAGACTTTGGTCGGGAAAGTGACCGGGCATTTTGTCAAAACCGAGCAAGACAAGCGGCTCGTGGAAGCCCTGCGTCAACAGCGTCTTCTCGAAAAGCTGCTCCGGCTGGAACTTAGCCGCGAGGAATACGAGGAGATCCTGTCGCGGAAAATTTCACCGTCAACATTGATGAAAGAGTTAGCTATCGCGCGGGGCCAGGGCAGCGCCATTCTTGATGTCCCAGCAGGGCTGGAGCGGCTCTATCAGAGGGCGATCCGTTTTTATGAGGGAGCGATTGAGCGTGAAAGCGGGATGATGAAGAGAACGCTTGGCCTTATGAAGGACCATGAGCAAACCAAAGCCGTGCTTATTACCGGAGGTTTTCACTCGGAGGGAATGAAAGAAAAAGCGATCCGGGCCGGACTTTCTTATGTGGAGATCACGCCGAGGATCGGCGAGGTTTCTGAGGATTCCAATAAAAATTATCTGGAAACACTCCTTGGGAAAAGGACCGTCCAGAATTCGCAGATCGCGGCGCGCGTGCGAAGCGACATGGCTTTTTTAGGCGAAACGTCCCGGAATTGGCGCAGGGAGCTAGCCGGAACAGGGGTGCGCATCTCGGAGATCCTTAGAAGCGTTCCGCGCATCACGCCCCAAAGGGCGAATCAGGCGGTGAGCTCTTTTCTGCAAAAGGCCATTTCCGAGATCTCTGCCTCAGCCGAAGTTGCTCCCTCTTTTGCTCGTTCGGAGGTGAGAGGAAAGACTGACGTTGCTGAATTGAAAGCTGAGCTTATGAAGATCGCCGACAGAACAGCAGAGGGATTTGACCTTTTGAGGCCTCTGGACGTTTCAGACTATACGCAAGTTGCGCAGGTTGTTGTCGAATCCCTTGAGTCTGGAGTCACCTCCAGCCAGATCGCTTCGGCCAAAAAGTTTCTTGGGGACTATAAGCGGTATGCAAGCGCCCTTCGCGCGAGAGGCCGTTCGGAAATGAGAGAAAGAGCTGACGTGGTCGCATTAAAGGCTGCGATTAAGAAGATCGCTGAAGGAAAAGACGAGGGACTTAACTGGTTAAGTTTCGTGGACGTCCAGTCTTACACGAGAATAGCCCGGGAACATCTGGAAGGTCTCGGGCGAAGACCCAGCTCCGATCAGACTAGTTCCGTGAAAAAATTTCTTGAGGCTTATCAGAGTTACGTAAAAAAGATTCGCGTAACGGAAGGCCCTGAGAAAAAAAGAGGGAGCGGGAACGTCGCTTTCTTAGACAAAGCTCTTGCGCGTGTTGCAAATCAAAAAGCCGTGGGTTTTAAACTGTTGAAGCCTCGAGAGAGCCAGCATCTTATGCAGTTCGCGAGTCTCTTGAGAAATATGTTGAAATTGAGAGCGACGCCGTTAGCCGTCGCCGCCGCAACGGGATTTCTCGCGAATTATGAGGCATACGCGGCCGTTCTTCGTGAGATGGCTGAGAGGGATGCTAAAGCCGTCAAGCTCATCAAGGCTCTTACGAAGATCGCCGATGGGACTGCCGCAGGCTTCAGCCTTTTAAAACCCGCCGATGGCCCGCATTTCAAGCAGATCGCTCGGGTGACGGCCGAATTCCTTCGGTCCGGGGTCAGCGCCTTTTCGATCAGTGAAGCTGAACGCGTACTCCAGACCTACCGAGGCTATGTGGACGAGCTTCGCCCGAAAAGCCGTTCGGAAATAAGGAAAACTTCGGAAAGTGTTCAGTCGTTGGAAATGAATCCTATTTCCGGCGATCACATCGCTATCGGGTTTGGGAGATCCTTTGACGTTTCCATGAAGTTAAGAACGGCGCCTGGGACAGCGAAAGAATCACTTCGAGCCACTGTTCATATTGTTTATCAGGATCGCGACGGAGAAAAGGCGTACGACCAAAGTATTCCTCCGGAGAATATTGCGGAGGCCCGCGATGCGAAGGGGCAGATCATCCCCAACGAATGGGTCGGAAAAGTTACGATCAAACCCGAGCATACCGGACATTACCGCTTTAAGGTGAATGTCAAAACCACGGATCTTTCCGAGCAAGAAGATCCGTCGTTCTGGGCGAGCGGTGATGACGCCACCTTTAATGTTCATCGGCTTCCTTCCTGGTTCGATACGACCAAAATACACCCTTACATCCTTTGGATCCCCGATCTCAAGAGCATGGGACTTCCGATGACCTGGGAGGGGATCGAAGCATTGATCAGAAAACAAAAGGAAACGAAAGGGAAAAATCTTTTCGAGCTTTCGCCCTTTTTCGCGATGGACCATGACGCGTTCTTCGCTCCGCGGTCCCGCGTGGCGACCTCGCCGCTTCTCATCGACTGGTCAACGGTCACAGAAGACAGCGGGTGGGGAGCTGTTTCAAAGCATCGATCTTTTTTGCGGCTTCATTCCGGACACCCGAGAAAAATGGCCTTTGCCCGCTACGCGAGCGATCCTGGGATCCGCCGCTATGCCGATTATGTCGCCGGAAAAGTCTGGGATTTGGGCCAACAGCCCGTTGCCGGGGTTACTTATCGCAAGGAGGATTTTGGAAGCATTGAGGGTAAACGCAACCTTCGAGATTTTGTTTTATACGAACAATTCATTAGCTTCGAAAAGATCTATCATCTCTTGAAGTCCGCCCACGAGATCGGAGCTCGCGTTCTTTACAATGTGCCTTACTGGGAATCCGACGACGGCGCGGCCAGTTATACCGAGGAGACGCGGAGGTTTTATCTTCAGGAAAATGGCAAGGTCAGTGCGCCTAAATTTTCGAACGGGCAGGTGCTGGGCGGTCTCGCGGCATGGAATGAGGCTGCGATCACCGATGTCGTCAACCAGGGCGGAGAAGACCCGCGGCTTGTCCCCTTCAAATTCTGGGCAGAGCGGTTTTATGAAGTGTTCCAGGAAGATCCGAAAATAAAGTTTGCCGGCTCACGCATTGACGCGATCCATATGGCCGGGATCAATCCTACGGCCCATAGCCCCGCAGAAAGGATCAGTGAAGATACGCGTTTTTGGGACGCGATCGCCCATTATTTTTCAGACAAAGACCTTTTGGTCGTGGCGGAGCAATTAGGAGGCGATGAATTCTCCCAGACCCATCTTACGAGGCTCGGATTTTTGCAGTACGATTTCATTCTGGACCTGTGGGGGCGTGAAGGGATCACGCTCGGGGCTTTTCTGGGCGATCCCAAAACCGGCCTCGCGGCTATTTCCAGGGGGCACTCGGTAAGCGTTGTATCGACCCATGATTCCGCAAGAAGCCCACGCACCTACGCGCCGCTCTTCTTCTCCCTCGCGGCCAAGTCCGATGACCTGCAGGGAGCGGTCAGAAGCGCCGCGGAAGTTTTGGGTCGCTCGATGGAAGATTCTGTCCAACAAGCCATCTTTGAACCCATCCTGAAGTTGTTTGGCCCCGCTTTTTTTGTGATCCTTCACTTAGGACCGCAAGTGGAGCCTTTCCTATTGAGTCTTGATGCGCGGGGGACCTTATCACCGATCAAAACGGAAGCTCTCGACGAAAAAGGCGTAGCCATCGGCGCCACATGGAATACCGCCACCGCCGGGAAACTCGATTTTTCGAAATGGATCAAGATCGCTGCCGAGATCCGGGAAGAGAATCCGGCGATTGGGCGTTCCAAAATGACCCTTTTACCCAATAACGATCCTGAGCATGCCGCGACTTTCGCCAAAACTTATCAAGACAACCATTTGCTGGTCATGGCGAATTTCAGCACGAAGTCCCAAGAAATTCAATGTCCCGTGCCGTTCGGGGTTTTCGGTATTGAGCCTGCGACACGCCTAGCGTTTACCGAACTTGTTACGGGGAAGCCCGTGACTCTGGAAAGTGATCGGTTTGCCTATGCCATGGAACCCGGCCAAGTGGCTGTGTTCCGTTTGGATAGCGTCCCCTCCGAGAAATGGCAGGACAAGGTGATCGACGCAACGATCTCAGGTCCTAGCGGAGCCGCTGCTCAGATCGTCGGTTCTGTTATGCCTTTCCCCATACAGTCCGAGGAGCTGCCTCCGGTGAAATGGGATTGGGATCGCAAAGAAAGACCGGACCACATGCTTCTTCCCGGACAGAACCTTGTCGTGGAAAATGCCCTGCCTTTCAAGGTTATTACGTATAAGAAAAGCACTCGAGAGCAACGAACATTTCTTCCTATGAAAGTTGCCGGGGGCTATCAAGTCGTTGTCCATGGCCTGGAATCCGGGGAATACGACCTTGTTTTTTGGTGGGATGACAATAGCACCGGCGATTATGTCCGGTTCGAAGGCCGCTCTTATCAAGTCGAGGTGATCCCCGAAGCCAAGGACATCGGCACTTTGAAGGATCCCTTCTATGTAGCTCTGGTCCAGGGGCACAAGGACGGGGCCGCGAAAGGTCTTGGGCAATTTATTTCCGCGCAGTTTGATGATGCCGGACGGTTGTTGCGCGCGGCTATTTTTGCCTCGGGGGCCGGCATGAATTTTGAAGGCCAGGAATGGGGCCGCGACACCATGATGGCACTGGTCGGGATCGCCGCCATGGCACGGGAGGGAGAATCTTTCTGGGTCTGGGATGAAAAGATCCACGAGAAGCGCTGGGTCCCTGCGGCAGATGTTCTGAAGGGCATTGTCAGACGCTGGGTCAACATTGATGATCGAGGCCGGAAGAGGATCGACGGGTTCAGGCAAGACGGTCACATTATGTACAACGTGATCGGTTGGGCCGGCGATTATGTGAACGGAGTTAATTTCAATACCGTCGATGCCCCGCTCTGGTTCCTTGAGGCGGTGATGGGTTATGTGTTGGCGACCGGCGATAAAGATTTTCTGAATGAACCTATGCGCGACGGACAAACGCTCAGTGATGTGCTTTGGGAGACAGTAGATCGTCTGCGTTTGGCGGGTTCCTCTTATGCGAACAGCAAGAACACACCCGATCCCGCGATCAAGATCTCGGGCTACTTAAGCGACAGGGGCATGCCCGAGAAAAGCATCCAAATGGACGCCGAGACGGGTTTTATTTTTTGTCCGCATCATAAATTCACGTGGATGGACACGGAATTTACGTGGCGGGAAGGTTATCCGGTCGAGATCCAGGCCCTCTGGGCAAGGTCCCTGAAGCAATGGGCCGAGGTCGTAAAGCTTTTGAACCCGAACGATCCCAGGATCCCGGAATTAAGCGCGATGGCCGTCAAGGTGAAAGAGAATATCGGAAAATATTTCTGGAATTCAAACCGGCAATATCCTTCTGACATTCTTGGGACGGATTTTGGCGGGCGCGGCTTTATGACGCCCGAGCAGTCGATCCGAAACGGGATGGATGATCAGGTGATCACCTCCAATCCCGTGATCGCGGCATGGGCCGGGGCGCTAGATTCTCAAAAGGCTAAAAAAACACTAGAACTCGCGGAAAAAGAACTTCATATCCCGGGGGCTCTGAGAAGTCGCGGGCCCAACGAAAAGGTTTATTATCCGGATCGTGGAGCTGCTTGGCTGGCCACAGGGGACGGGAATGCCGGGTACCATAGTGGCCAAGGTTGGGTGTGGCCGTTACCTGTTCACATGGTCGCTATGGCGGAACATGGCATCATCAGTCCGGAAGAGGCGCTTGTTCGTCTTCGGATGGAACTAGCGTCGGTTCAAAAAAGAAATTCTGCGCACAGTCTCCCGGAATTGATCGACTCGAATCCCGGAACGAATGGCGATCACCAGCAAGGCGGCCCCGCAGCCCAAACATGGAGCGTTGCCCTGGCGGCCTATGCTTTCAAGACGCTTCACGAATCCCTTCGCTCCGAAGTGCGGCAAGGGGAGACGCCGTTACAGGGGATCGCCTCAGCGGTTTTGGATATGAGTGGGATCGTCGGGGTTTCTGCCACAGCCTTAGACTATTACGCGAAGGCCGGACGGGATCATGGAGCTCGCTCTGAGCTACGAACGGCAACCCCAGATGTGAACGAACTGACTTGGGCGGAGGCGACAACGCCACGCGTGGCGAAGGAGCATTTCTACAGCCGCCAATGGGAATGCGGCCTTCCGATGGACCTTCTTGAGAAGATCGCGGCGCTTTATAGCTCCTTTGAGGCCGGTGAGATCTCTCAGGCGACGCTCACCGGAGGGCTCGGGGCGCTGATGCCGGACCTTTTTGAAGGGTGGGCAGCCATCGGGATGAATGTGACCGGGGTTCACCCGCTTTGGAATTTTATCAAGAACGCGCCGGGGAAGGGGTATGACCAGGAAGGACGCCGGAAATTCCTTGCGGACATTATCAAACAATTCCTGGAGGAAACAGATATCGAATTTGAAACAACGCAATTCGTCAAAGGCACCCCCAAGACAGTATTTTTCCGGGTTTATAAAACTTATACCCCCGTTCACAAGTCCCCGCAATATTACCTTGATGCGTACACCCAAAGCCCGGACGGAAAGGAAGAGCCTTTCTTCCAAGAGGTTTACGATGACCACGGTAAACGCGAGGAAGACATGGCTTTTTTTGCCGAAGCAAGCGAGCTCTTGATCCAGAAACTTGAAAATGATCTGAATCCTAATGTTACCGTGATCGACCACGAGGTGTTCGCGAGTCTCCCAGCGAGGCATCTCAAAAGAGCAAAGCGGGTTACGTTCAACCATACGGTTTTCCGTCCGGGTCTCTTTGAGGCGAGGGAAGGATACTATGATCAGCTGGGGTTTTCGGAGCGGTTGCGTTCCACCATTGCCCATGACGGGAATATCAGCATTGCTGATTATACCGCCGAACAATTCGATCTGATCTCCGGCGTGAATCTCGTGGAGCATAAACCCGCGCTTTTGAATAATATCTTTCGAACTGCGTGGCATCGCGTGAAAGGTTATTATGACCGGGAAAAGCAGATCCGCAGCACGAACGGTGTTTTTCTTCCGCGGTGGCAGTCTCCTTCAAGAAGAGTTCTTATTGAACGCCTTAAAGAGGAACTCGAGATCCCAAGGCCTGCCCATAAATTGCCCGTGGAGGCCGATGACCGCCAATTCTTCGAGGAGCTCGACAAAGAACAAAATCGGGATCTGCGTGAGCGGTTCAAAGACCAGGATCAATGGGTTGTCGCGGGCGATGTCGCTGAGCTTTTGATATGGCTTCGTGAAAAACGGAGCTTTACAGGCGAATACGACTGGCTCGGGAATAGTTTCAAGGCCTATCAGGAAAAACACTCTTTGGATCCGGAGCCGCTTGTTGAGCATTTAAGAGAGATGCAGGAACTTCTCGCAAAAGCTGTAGGGAGAAATCACCCGGAGGATTGGGCGGAGCTTCAATCCCGATTTGGAGAGGCTTATGAATTACTTCTTGCCGATCCGATCGCAGCCAACGTAAGACGATTTGTACCTTACAAGGGGCCGGATAAATACGAAGAAATATTGAAAGGCATTGTTGCCAAGGCCGTGGGCCAAGCCGTGGAAGGAGTCCGGGCGTCGGTCATGTCAGAAGGTAGTATGGCGGCGGAGTCCTTGGCAAAGCAGGCTGACGAAGCCATCGCTCAAGCCGGGCTTAAAATCGAATTTTCGGGAAAGTTTTCAAGACCTTACGAACCGCTTTTTTCATTTTGGAAAGCTTTTAAGGACGGAAAGGATGCAAACCAGGAGCGTTATCAAAGAGAGTTTGAGGGGCTTCGTGACCGTCTTAAGGACCAGCCGGTCGTTGAAGAATTGCGGAATACGCTAAGCCGGTTGTTAGTCGGTGGTCGGACCTTTGATGTCAGTGAAGCGCATGACCGGTTGCGTTATATCCGCTTTATGACGGAACTTCTCGGACTGGAAGACCGGATCGCGACGTTGGAGGATCATACCTATTACGAAGCCCAGATCATCTTCCGGGGGTCCCAGGCGGGGGTGATGCTGTCCGATGAAGATCTGGAAGCTTCGGCGACCAGCATGATGAAGGTTAAATGTAATGGCGGTGAAGTGGCGGGCCCCTTTGCTGGCAGTAATCCGGAGATCTGGACGATCCGTAGAGACAAAAAGACAGGAGAAATCGTCGAAGTTTTAAATGAAAAAGGAGAACCGAATACCGCTGTTATTACCCAGGATATTTTGCGCGAGAAATTACGCACAGGAGAATGGGAGCTTCTCGACGGCGTTTTTGTGGCCTATAGCGATGGTGAAAAAAGCACCCAGGAAGGTGGTGGGAGACGTCCGTCGGCTAGCAGTCTTCTTGAGGCTTTACAAACGATCAAAACTTTGCGATCCAATCCTGCCATACGCCGGCAACGCAGTTACCAGGCTGTTTCGAGTTCGTGGAAAGTTGACTCGCTCAGTCAGGTGATGGCCCACGCCTCTTTACTCGAGGATATGCTCAAAGAGCATGAAGAGCGCGAAGCGATGTTCCAACAACTTACGTTTGAAAACACGGATTATGCGATGCCGATGGCGGCTGACGACTTTGGTTGGAAGACTCAGCATCCGTTCAAAAAACACACCATCAAGGGTTTGGGACTTTTCGGGATGTTCCGGTCATTCCGTAGTCTTAAAACGTGGCAAAGGCCGAGGGAGTTGACGTCGGAACAACTTGAGAAGCTCCGTGAACATATCCGGAAGGGTGAAAAATGGGAAGCGGAGGCGTTATTGGCCCCGCATCCTTCTACGCGCGGAATGGAAGCGTTGGACAGCTTGAAATACCATGCCTACAACAAGAAGATCTTTAAATACCTCCGGGAAAACGTTCTTGACCGCCTATCTTCGGGGTTGCAGCCCTTTAAAGACAAAATAGAAACGCTGGAGGCGCAGGCCAAGGGTGCGGATGATCGGGAAATGGTCGCCCTTAACTTACAGGCTATGGATCTTACGGAGAAGCTGTTGGTCCGTATGGCCGGCGACTGGTTTGAGCGCTACATGCAGGCAGGTCCGGAAGCGGCAGAGCTTCTAAGAAGAGAGATTACCCAGGGCGTCAGTGGAGATTATCAACCTTGGGCGGAGTATATTGCGCGTTATCTCGAGGGGCATCCGAATGCCCGCGCCTTGCGGACCCGGGAAAACAAGATCCGATCCTTCATTTTTACCTCCGCGGGTAAAAAAGCGATGATGATCAATCTCAATGTGGGAGCCCCTGTGCACCGCGAAAAAGACGAGTATTTCGATGGATTCAAGGCGCGCACCCAGGTGCCTATAGACGACAAAACCCTTCGTCAATTGACCGGAAATAAGCCTAACGTGAAGTTCATTCAACTCCGGGAGCCTAAGCTTAACCTTAGCTTTAGAGTTCGTCCTAAAGAAGAATTAACTTCAGAGGTAGGGATCGGCATTCCGATGCCCAGTGGCATCGAAGTGATCAAGTGGGTGGTGATGCAATGGCATCACCTGCTGCCTGAGGTCAAGAAAAGGGTTGAACAGCAAGAGCCTTTGGACAGGACTCCCGCTATGGAGCTTATTAATGAGATGGGGCTGACCCAAAATTTACTTGGGATTGCCAAACAAGACCCTTCAGCGATGAATTCCCTCAAACAACTTATCCGTGAGACAAGGGCCGGGTATAAGCCGCCTGAAGGAATGGATCCCTCCGATCATTTCTTCGGACAACTACAGGTTCTCTCCGACCTGGGGCGAGAAGATGCTGTCAAAATTTTCGGAGAAAATCTAAAGGCGTTGATGGGGCTGATAGGCTTTTTCAGGCCGGATCTTTTGAAAACAGCGAAGCTCGCTACGTGGGACCCAGCTTTTAATGAGAAGATCAGTCGCACCATTACGGAGATGCAAACGGCCTTTGGGGAAGGGTCAGCCATTGGGAAACATCACAATTACTATGTGCTCAATTCTTCCCACCAAGGCGCGCTTGTTCTTGCCCGGAAAGACGCTAAAGGAAATGCCTTCTTTATTATAATCCAATTTGCAGCCAATGATCTGGATGCCGCGTCCGATGGAAAGATCTCTACTCGAATTTCATCTGAATCTCTTACCAAGTTGATCGATGAAGGGGCTTATTATCAGGTCCTGGATCTTCTCACGAAAGAGTACTACAGCGAACGGAACGATCTGCTCCAGGGGTGGGTCATCCGCACTCCTTTTGTCGCTGATGGCGATCGCATTCAGATGTTGTATCTTGAGAAGAAAACGTCCGAAAACCGTTCCGAAGCAAGGGCTAAGGAGGACAGTTCCAAAGCTCAGAGGTCGGAGGTTCGTGAAGAGCAGACGGAGGAACAAGCGGTTCGAACTAAGCAGCCCTTTAATGTCGAGCATAAAAAAGATGTCATGGTTCTGGAATCAAGGAAATGGCTCGACGGGAGTGACATGGATGGGACGTTGGAAAAACTGGCCGACATTATTCTTTTTGCAAAAAAACACAAGATGCCTATTTTGCTTCGGGGATTTTCTACTTCTCCCGCCGAAAGCGATCTTTTAGCTCTGCTGGGTTTTGCGTCGTTTCAGTCTCACAAGGACGCCGAGAAACATGCTTTGACTGAGATCATCCAAGAAATCGCAAAAGACGATAACGCGCGGTTCGAGGAACAAGGGGAAAATCTGACCGTTTTTGCGGGCGAAAAAGAATGGCGTTTACGCATTGCCCCCGGAGTGGAGACCCCGATCTTTGGTGAGTTTATTAATAATAGACTTAAGGGCGAAGATGCGCGGAAACGAGGGATCGCCAGCTTTACCCAAGCAGTTTTTATATTTAAAAGAGTCACTTTGAAGGATCCTGCCCCAGTCATCTATGAACTTAGCGATATTGCTGCTTTGGCGAAAGAGACAGGGCTTGATCCCGAGCTGGTCCGAAGCATCGTGATCACTCAAACGGAATATAACCGTCTCGGAAGCGCGAGCCTCGTTCGAAAGTTGCTTCCCGGCACTGCTCAAGAAATCATTCCAGAAACTGCCCAAGAAAGCCCGGGGACAAAAGAACCTGCCAAAGCACCCCCGAAAAGTGGAGCGTGGAAGGAAAAGTTCCTGCTTAAATTGGCCCTCGAAGAGATCAAGATGGCCTGGAGCCAAAGACAGTCCCATTGGGCGGTCCGTCGAGCGGAGCAGGAAAAAGATGATATTGCGGGGTGGGACCACGAGTTCAAAAGGCGCAACATGCAGAAGGCGGACAAATTGCGTCAATCCATTCAAGAAGTGGGCGATCGTGCCAAGGAAGGCGAATGGACGGGCTACTTCGATGGGACGCCCTATAGTCGCATTTCAGAGCTGGAAGCTTCGATCGCGGGGATGTTGAATTCATCGTTCGAGGAGACGCCTCAAGCGCTTCGGAACAAGATCAAGCAAGTTCTCGAAGCGTCCGTTCGGCTGCAGGCTTTGATGCGGGATAGAACCGTTTCATTCAGGGGGCTCCCGAATGCGGAGTCTCACTCTGAAATATTAAGCTTCTTCGCTAAGGACATCGCGACCTTGCGCGCACTCCAGGAAATGGCCAGTAGCATCAACGCCTCAAAGGATAAAGCGTTGATGAGCTTTTTGGGCGAATTACTTGAAAGGCGGCCGCGATTTAAAGTTGCGCAACCCGCGGACGAATCCGGGGAGGTTGAACTTGGCTTGGTCCGAAAAGCTCTTTCTGAATTGAAGGCAATAATCGAAGAGCGGAGGGAATTATATGAGCAACATTCCCGGCCTCTGGCTGAAACGGTGGGTCAGATGTACGGTGATATTTTACAAGAGATCGATGAAGCTCTGACGATCGACCAGAGAGAAGCATTCGTCGAACGCCTTCGCCGCATCACCAATCTTCTTGTGACGGTCTGGTCCAGCGATAATGCGGGATGGTGGTTTATGGGTAAGAAAAGGATCTCCATTCCGGAAGAGACGAAAGTTCAGTTTCGATCGATCATGCAGCGCATCCTGAAGCCCCTCTTCCTTCCCAAGGAAGAAGAGGTGGATGCTTTTATTTTTGGCAGCGTGCGATCCAAGGCCGTTGGCAGGAGCGAGAGCCGAACGGGCGCGTCAAGCACGGAGATCGCGGCGCAGCGCAAGCTGCCTTTTGATGTTCAATCCCCGGATCAAGTTCGTGTTGTGGAGCTAGATTTGGAAACCCTTCTTTCGGAACTTCCTGAGGTCATTCGTGGAGCTCAGCTGGAAAGAAAGCCTGTGTTTTTGCGCGGGGTTTCTTCTTCTCCAGATGAAGATGACCTTTTTCAGGCGATGGGTTTTGTGCCGGTTGAGTCTCGCCAGGACGTAGAAGCCCGGATCCTGGCCCGGCTCCTTGCGAAGATCGAAGCGAATCAAGGAGTCCAGTTCAAACCCTATGGAAGCAGCCTGACCGTTGTCGCGAATGGGGAAACGTGGAATTTGATGCTTACGAGCGATCGATACTCGGAAAACTTTAAGAATTTCATTGGGAAAAATCCTCAAGAAGCAGAAGCTCGTTCAAAAGGTTTCGATGGCTTTAGAACGGAAGTTTCGAAGAAAACAGTGATCTTGCGCGATCCCGTACCGGTTCTATTTGAACTTCAGGACACGGAGGCTTTGGCAACAGAAATGGGGCTTCCTACGGAACAGCTCACCGACGTTTTGGTCACCCAGTCGGAATACGCACAGCTCAAGTCCGTTAAGCCCGTTACAATCTCTTCGAGTGCGATCACGGCAGACACGCTTTCCACCGCATCATTCTCTAAAAAGGCTCCCAAAACGTGGTCCGATGCGGAAAAGAGGCAGCTTTCAGAGATCATGAACGGGATTCAGGTTGCGTGGAAGGAAATGGAAGCGCATTGGGCAGTTCAGGAAGTGGGCCAGAGAAAAAGGGCGTTAGACGAATGGGATCTAGTGATCCAAGCGATGAACCAGATGATCCGCGCGGACGCAAAGGCGGTCGACGAAATGGCGGAAATGGTTCGCGGATCAGGGATCGCGTCTCTAAAAAAAATGGCCGCAGAGTTATTCGGCTTCGATTTCGATGAGGGGCTTGTGGGAGCGAAGGCTTTGACGAGAAAGGCGGAAGCCGCGCGTCTTCTTGATAACACGAGCTACGAGAAGATCTTGAAGGCTCAAGCTCTCGTAAAAAAGATGTTGGAGGGTACTGCCAAACTGGAGCCGCTGAGACTTCAGACTCGGATCAAGAACGTTTTTTCCGCGATGGTAAGGTTACAAACTTTAATACGGGCCAGAGCTCTTTCGCTCAAGAAACTTCCCACCGAAGGTCTTCACCCGGAAGTGCAGTATCTTTTCGTGAAAGACATCGTGATCTCAAAGGCCCTTCGGCAAGTGACCCGAAAGATCCTTGGCGCGGGGAACGAGGAATTGATCCATGCCGCAAAAGCGGCCTTGGGGGATCAGCCGCCGGTTACGTTTCCCCAGGGAGAGCGCTACGGGCGCGTGGATTACAATATAGTGCAACAGGTTCTCTTTAAGTTGAAAAACGATATCGTCGATTCGCGAAGGGATATTTATAACAAACATCCCGAGCCGCTTTTCGGTGCGACGGCGGGTCGGATGTACGGCGATCTTTCAAAGGAGATCGAGAGGGTTCTAGCGATCGAGCATCCTAAGGAGTTTGCCGAGCAATTGTGTCCGACACTTGATACCTTGGCGATGCTGTGGTTGTACGACGAAGAGGGTATGTGGTTCCACGGGATCGAACAAACGAGAAAGAGAAAGGAAGGGGAGATCTCCACGATGAGAAGGGCCCGCTATCGTGGGATGTTAGACATAACTATGCGGCCCCTTTATTTTGGTACGCAAAAAGAAGTATTGTCCTTTTCCGGTATGGAATTAGATCGTGTTGGAACTGCAAGAAGTGAGCTCCGGACGGCATTGAATGCTGAGACATTGGAACGATTTTTAAAGATCAATGAAGCTCTTGACGGCGGGACGCGCAAGGGATTTGAACGTGTGACCACGGAGTTGACGGATGGGATCTGGTCGCTTGTGGCGCACACGGTTCACGCGGTGGATCTCATGGTTTCACTCTTTGATGAAACCGCTGCGCGGGATGCCCAAGGTCTGGAGGACAGCGTTCTTGCGGAGCCCAAGACCTTGCTCGAAAAAGCCCGCTTGGCGACAGCGCGCCGCGCTCTTGGTATCCCTGCGACGATTTCGGCGGGCGATGCTTTTATCATCCGGCCCGGATTGGCTTTTAAGGACGGAGCGCTTTTTGTCAAAAAGATGGTTTTTGGTGATGCTCCTGTTGTGATCTATGATCCGAAGGGAGAGGCCACCGCCCAAGAGCTTAAATCGCTTCAACAGATCAATGCGCGACTTGCTCAGGCTCAATTACCTTTGATCCAGGTTGTGAAGGACCTGAACCGGGCCCAAGAACTCTTGAAATCGGAAGTTGAAAAAGGCGCAAGACAGCGCAGCGCCGGACCGATTCCTTCGCTGCATCTTAAAGTCATGGTGAACGTTCTCGATCCTTTGGCGCTTTTGCTCAAACAGCAGTATAAGGACGACGCGGTCCTTATGACCTCCCAGCGCTTCAAAGCGTTCCTTGAACTTGCCGGGGTTGCGACGCTCGTCAGCAGGATGCAGAGCGAATATCTCGCCACGAGCCGGTCTGCATAAAACGAACCACGGGCCAAGGGCCACGGAAGACGTGGACCGTGGCACGAGGATCAGAAAACTTGCTCCCGATTCCGGTTTCCCGGGACGAACGCGCACGCTATAATGCCCTCCCTATGAAACTCATTCGAGTAGGACACAGCCCCGATCCTGATGATGCCTTCATGTTCTATGCGCTTGCTCATGAGAAGATCGATATGCGTGGCTTTAAGGTCGAACATGTGATCGAGGATATTGAATCCCTGAACCAGCGCGCCCTCAAGGGGGAGCTCGAAGTCACGGCGGTTTCGTGCCACGCATACGCGTATCTGGCGGATAGGTATGCTGTCATGCGTTCCGGCGCAAGCGTGGGGGATAAGTATGGGCCGATTTTAGTTCGGAGCGTGGAGCGTGGAGTTCAGAGCCAAAGCAAGAATAAGAAACAGAAAATCGCTGTCCCTGGGAAGTTGACCACGGCCTATCTTGTCCTTCAGCTTTATCAAAAGATGGAAGACAAAACGTTTCCCGTTCCCCGTTCTGCGGAGGGCCGTTTTGAGGCCATCTTCGTTCCCTTCGATAAGGTATTCGACGCGGTGAAAAGTGGCGAAGCGGACTATGGGCTCGTCATCCACGAGGGCCAGATCACGCATGCCGCGCACGGACTGGAAAAGATCCTGGACCTCGGGGCATGGTGGCACGAAAAGACGCAGCTTCCGCTCCCGCTCGGGATCGATATCATTCGCAGGGATCTGGGACGCGAAACCATAAACTCTTTTGCCGGGCTCTTTAAAGAAAGCATCGAATATGCCTTGAACCACCGGAAGGATGCCTTAGAATACGCGAGCCAATTTGGGCGCGGGATCTCGGAAGAGCTGAACGACCGGTTCGTGGCGATGTATGTGAACGACCGCACGGTCGATCTCGGCGAAGATGGGGAAGATGGATTCCGAAGATTACTTAATGAAGCGTACCAGGCTGGCATTGTTCCGCAAAAGATTAAATTGGAATTCATATAGATTTGGATGGAGGATGGCGGAGGGCGGATGGAGCCAGTTCTTCGCCATCCGCCATCCCATATCCGTCATTCGTGAAAGGATTTATGGCTAACGACGAATTACGCACGAAAACCGTAGAGATCGCGAAACAGCACAAGTCGAGCTGGATCCAGCTCGGTCAGCACCTGTTCTCCATCTATAAGAACAAACTTTTCAAAGATTGGGGTTACCAGGCTTTCGAGACCTACTGCCAGAGAGAGCTGAGTATCCGGGAAGCGACGGCCTCCAAGCTTCTCAAGTCTTATTCCTTTCTTGAAAAAGAAGAGCCTCGTATCGTGAAGCCGGATTACACGGAAGAGGAAACGCCCAAAAAGATCCCCGATTATGAGGCCGTCAATCTTCTGAGGCTCGCGAAAAACAACAAGAACATCCCCACCAACGAGTTCGCGGAACTCCGGAACGATGTCCTCAATGAGGGCAAGGAGTGCAAGGAAGTTCGCGCGGCCGTGAAGAAGATCCTCGAGACCCACGCGCCGAAAGAGACGGCGGAACACAAAGGGCAGAAAAGGAATTCGGTCCTCAAGCGTTTGATCGGTTTTTTAAACGGGTCCAAGACCCAGCTTGAGGAGGAGGACCTTGTCCCGGATTATCTCTTGAAGCAGATCGAAGCGCTTGTCACCAAGCTCGAAGACCAATTGGAGTAACATCCGTCATGAAGCTCCTCTATCAGATCAGTGCGTGGGCCGGATGTGTTCTGCCACTTTTCAATATTCCGCTCATCGTGCGTATCGTGAAGCGAAAATCCGCGGATGATCTTAGCCTTGTCTGGGTCTTCGGCGTATGGATCTGCATCCTTCTGATGTCGCCGGCGGCGTTTACGTCGCAGGATATGGCCTTCCGGATGTTCGGATGGGTGAACATCATTTTTTTTACGGGTGTGGTGTTCGTGACCGTGAAGTATCATCATAAGTTCAAAAAATAGACCCACGCACACGTTCCACGAGCCACGTGGTCCGTGTCCCGTGGTTCGTCGAACGAAAGAATATGCATCCCACCTATAAAAAAATGCTCAAAGCGCTCCAGACGAAAGAGCCGGCCCTCGGTGGTGGAGTTAAAGAACCGGACGATTGGGAGCTTTATATCCTGAAATGTCGCGACGGGTCCTTCTATACAGGCGTCACCAAAGACATCGATCGGCGCTTGAAGATGCATCAGAATGGCAAGGCTTCGAAGTATACGCGTGCCCGGCGCCCCGTGGAGCTTCTTTACCACGAATTTTGCGGAAACCGCACTCAAGCCTTGGTCCGGGAGTGCGCCGTCAAAGAATTATCGCGAAAAAAGAAGGAAGCATTGGTCTTGGGGATCAAGCCGAAGAAAAAAGTGGCGGCCAGAAAGAAAAGGAAGATCAGATCTCCAAAACCCTTGGGAATTTCGTAAGGTTGGTACAGCCTTTTTTCGTTACAACAATCACGTCCTCAAGTCGCACGCCTCCTACGCCCTTGTAATAAAGCCCCGGTTCGACGGTGACGACCTGCCCCGCTTTCAAGATGTCTTCGCCGGGACCGAGCCGTGGGGGTTCGTGCAGTTCCAATCCCAGACCGTGACCTGTACTGTGAAAGAATCCCTGCATCCGGCCCGCCTTTACTCCCGTGGTATAGCCAAGTTTCGTGAATCGAGCATGAATGGCCTCGTGGACCTTTTTCGCGGCGACGCCGTGGCGGATCATTTTAAAAGCGATGTTTTGCCCTTCCTTGACCGCGCGGTACATCTTTTTGAGTTGGGGCGATGCTTTGCCTCGGACCACGGTGCGCGTGAAATCCGCGTAATAGAGTGTTTTCTCACTGCGCGGGAAAATATCCATCACGATCGGCTGGTGGGCAAAAAGCGGGCCCGAGCCTTGCTCGTGAGGGTCGATCGAGTGATGACCGCAGGAAACGATCGTGTGCGCTCCGGCGCAGCCTTCCCCTAGGAGTGTTTGATGGATGAGGGTCCGCAGCTTTTCGCTCGTGAGGATCTTTCCCGAGAAATAGAGTTTGTTTCCCCGGATAACGGAATCTTTCAAAGTTCGGATGGCCTTCGCAGCGGCTTTCTCCGTGGCCCGGAGCGCTTGCGTGATCGCCGCGATCTCGGTTTGACTCTTTAAAAGACGTTCTTCAAAAAGAATACCATTTTGATAGTGAATAGACAGGCCGGCGCGTCTCAGGGGTTCGTAATACCGGACGGGAAAGCTACCGGGAACGAGCACGCGTTTAACCATTTTCTTTCGTAGAAAATAAACAATAAGCTTCGCGAAGGAGCCCGTCTTTTTGTGCTTTTTCTGATACTTCGCGGCGAGACCGGAAGTCGAAAGGACGGTGCAATTCCGCGCCTGTTTTTTAGCGCGGTCGATTTCCAGATCATTGATCAGAATATAATTTTTTCCGCGAACGCGGGCAAAGACGAACGGATCCGGGGCCGTGAATTTTGTCGCGTAGTAGAGGTCGGAGTCTTTTTCGCTTGAGGCGATGATAAGCAAAGCCGGCTTGGTTGGCATGGTGGCATTATTCTAAAGGGAACAAGATCCCTGACAACAGATTTTTATCAAATCCTTTGCTCGTGAAACGGCGAACGGGCAACGTAAAACAATTTCTTTTTTGGCAGGCGCATTGGGCGTTTTCCATTCCCCGTTTCCCGGCTTTTATTTCATTGACGTCATTCGTGAAAGTCGCTAGACTTCGCTGTCTTTTTCCTCTATACAAGTCAGCCAAAAGCACTTATAGATCCATGGAAAAACTTTCTGTAGAACAACTAAAGTCAAAGGCGAAACTGGTTCGTCGCCACATCGTTGAGATGACCGGAGCTGCGGCTTCGGGGCATCCCGGCGGTTCTCTTTCCGCCACCGAAATGTTGGTGGCCCTCTACTTCAACCTCATGGACCATAATCCCCAGGATCCGCAATGGGCGGATCGGGACCGGATGATCCTCAGCAAAGGGCACGCTTCGCCCGCTCTTTATGCCGTCCTCGCCGAATCGGGATATTTTGACCCCAAAACCCTTACGGATTTCCGAAAACTCGGCAGTCCGCTCCAAGGGCATCCTGACAAATGCAAGCTTCCAGGCGTGGACGCTTCGACGGGATCGCTCGGGCAAGGTCTTTCGATGGGGGTCGGCATGGCGCTTGCGCGGCGTTTGGATAAGAAAAGTTACTATACTTACGTGATCACCAGCGATGGGGAAATGAACGAGGGTCAGACCTGGGAAGCGGCCGCGATGGCGGCGCACCATAAGGTGGATCACCTGATCGCGTTTCTCGATTACAACAAATACCAGCTGGACGATTCCACGAAAAATATCTGCGACATGGAGCCGGTGGTTGACAAATGGAAAGCCTTTCGCTGGCACACGTTTGAGATCGACGGACACGACGTGAAGCAGATCCTGGGCGCCGTCGAGAAGGCCAAAAAGGTCAAGGGCGAGCCCGTCATGATCATTGCGCACACGATTAAAGGCAAAGGCGTTTCTTTCATGGAAGGGAACAACGCTTTCCATGGCATGGCGCCGACTCGCGACGAAGTTGAAAAAGCTCTGAAGGAACTATCCTGATGCAAAAAGTCCTAGGGAAAGCCACACGGGATGCTTACGGGGAGACGCTTGTCGAGATCGGCAAGATACATCCGGAGGTGATCGTGCTGGATGCGGATCTCTCCAAAGCCACGAAGTCCATGCTCTTTGCCGAAAAATTTCCGGATCGGTTTATTAATGTCGGGATCCAGGAAGCGAACCTGGTGGGAGTCGCCGCGGGTCTTGCTTCCTGCGGGAAGATCCCTTTTATCTCCAGTTTTGCGTCGTTTTTAGTGAGCAAAGGTTTTGATCAGTTTCGCATGGGCGTTGCGTTCTCGGAACTCAATGTGAAGGTGATCGGATCTCATGGCGGTATTTCGGTCGGGGAAGACGGCGCTTCGCAGATGGCCATCGAGGATATTGCGCTCATGACGAGTCTTCCGGGTTTTGTGGTGGTCGTTCCGAGTGATGAGATCTCAACGCGGGCGCTGGTCTTTGAGGTCGCAAAACATCCCGGGCCCGTTTATATGCGCACCGGCAGGCCGAAGGCGCCGGGCGTTCATAAAGCCGGCACGGATTTCAAGCTCGGAAAAGGGATCCGGTTGCGGGAAGGTAAAGACCTGACGATCATTGCCAACGGGCTCGAAGTTTTCGAAGCTCTTGAAGCGGCCGAACGTCTTGCGGATGAAAATATCAGCGCCAGTGTCATCGACATGCACACTGTGAAGCCGCTCGATACGGACCTTATTCTGGAAGAAGCGAAGAAAACCGGCCATGTTCTGGTCGCCGAAGAGCACCAGATCTGGGGCGGCCTCGGCAGCGCTGTCGCGACTTTTCTTGCGAAGAAACACCCCTGCAAAATGGGATTTGTGGCCATCCAGGACACATTTGCCGAATCCGGCAAGTCGGACGAGCTTTTGGAAAAGTACGGTCTCACCCATCCTCATATCTTCAAGGCCGCGAAAAAGATCCTTGGCCGGTAGTTGCTCGCTTTTGTTTATATTCGGGTGAAAGTCGTTCGTCCCCATTGGAGAACACTCTCGACATGAAGATCTTCTCGGGCGCGTCGTACGGAGTACGGCGTGCGGTCTTTTTATTTTTCCTCATCTCTCTGCTCTCTTCTGTTTGTCTTTCCTCTCTCCAGGCCGCTACGGGCGAAAAGGCGATGGTCGTAAGTCCGGATCCGCGGGCCACCCAAGCCGCTCTCGAGGTATTAAAAAAGGGCGGGAACGCGGTTGATGCGGCCGTGGCGGCGCAATGGATGTTGAACGTGGTTGAACCGCAAGCCTCGGGGATCGGGGGCAGCGGGTTTTTTCTCTTCTATGATATTGGCACAAGGCGCATTCTCTCTTTGGACGGGAGCGTCAAAGCTCCCCGGGCGGCTTTCCCAAAAATGTTCCTGGATAAGAACAATAGGCCTCTTCCTTATCAGCCGGACCGGAATACAGGTGGTCTTTCGGTGGGCGTTCCGGGCCTCTTGAAATTGATGGAAGAAGTTCACGCCAAGTACGGGACCCATAAGTTTCCATGGGCAAAACTCATGGATCCGGCGATCCAACAGGCGGAAAAGGGGGCGAAGGTGTCTTCGGCCCTTGCGAGCGCGATCGGCGAGAATGCGTCGCGGCTGATTCTTACGGATCCGAAGCAACCTGTTTTTTTTGACAAGGGCGCTCCTCTTAAAGAAGGACAGGAATTTTCACAACCCGAACTGGCCAAGGCGCTTCGCTTGATCCAATCCAAGGGGTCGGATGTCTTTTATAAAGGAACGATCGCCAAAGCCATCGGCCATGTCGTTCGAAAGAATCCTGCCCGGGAAGGATTGTTGACCCCTAAAGACCTTGTGAATTACACGATCGCGACGCGGGAGCCCGTTCACGGCAACTATCAGGGGTATGACCTGTTTAGCGCGGGACCTCCGGCGGACGGTGGCGTGATGCTCATCCGCGAACTCAATCTTCTCTCGGCTTTGAATAGCGTCGCTTTCGGGGAAGGTCCCGAGACCTATCATCTTCTCGCAGAAGTGCAAAAGGCGGCTCTGTCGAACCATGCGGGCGTCGCGGACCCGGACCTTTTTGATATTCCGATCCCGTCGCTCCTTTCGGGGGCCTGGGCCGAAAAACGGGCGCAGACCCTTAAAATAGATGAGGTCATGAAGTCTGAAGCGATGAAAGTCCAGGGGCCGGAAAGCGGGAGAAAGCGCACGGGCTCTTCGATCATAGTCGTGGACCCTCAGGGGAATATCGCGATTCTTACCGCGACGCTAGGGGATGCGTTCGGCTCGGCGCTCAGGGTGCCTGGCTATGGTTTCTTTTTAAACGATCAATTGACCGATTTCACCGCGGATCCGTTGTCTGTGAAAGATCCTGAATCGGCCGCTGTTATTTCCGGAGATCAAAGGCCTCGTGGGGTCGAGGCGCCCACATTCGTATTCAAGGACGGAAAACCCTTTGTTCTCATGAGCGCCTATGGTCCCGAGGATCCTGCGGCCGTGCTCTTGAATGTGATCGTCCAGAAGATCGATCTTAAGGCGTCTTGCTCCGGCGCTATGGAAGCTCCGAGGCTTTTGGTCCGGGACCGAACGCTGCATATGGAGTCCGGACTTTTTGAAAAGGAGACGGTTCGCCTGAAGCTTACGCTTCTAGGGCATGATATTGAAAAAGAAGATGCGATCGGGGTCGCGCAAATGGTTTGTTTTGAGAAAGGTTCTGATAGAATAGAAGGCGAAAATGACCCTCGTGCAAGTGGAGAGGCCGCCGGTTTTTGAATTTCAAATTTTAAAATCTCAAATTTAGGAAAATCCCCATGATCCTTCATTCAGGGAAATATCTTGATCTGATCCGCGCCGACGATTGGGAGTACGTAAAGCGGAAGAATTGCAACGGCGTCGTGGTCATTGTGCCGGTCACAAAGGATGGCAAGGCCATCTTGGTCGAACAGTTCCGGAGGCCCGTGGAGGCCCAGGTCATTGAATGGCCCGCGGGGCTTGTGGATGATAAGGCGTCACATTCCGGAGAAACGATCGAAGCGGCCGCTCGCCGGGAACTCCTGGAAGAAACAGGATATGAGGCGGAACAATTGACGTTCTTGGCGGGAGGGCCTGTCTCAAGCGGGCTGAGTGCCGAGATCATCACTTTTTATAAAGCGGTGGATGTTGTCAAGAAGGGCGCCGGGGGCGGGGATGCGACGGAATCCATCAAGGTCCATGTAGTACCGCTCAAGGAAGTCGATCTTTGGCTTTACGAAATGGGAAAAAAAGGATTTCTTGTCGATCCTAAAATTTACGCAGGGTTGTATTTTCTAAAAATCTAAATCCGGGAAACGGGTAACGGTAAGTGGAACGTTTCCCGTTCAACGTTGCCCGATTTTCGCTCCGAAGGAGTTTTATGACTGACATCACGATCTATCAAAAACCGACCTGCGCAACCTGTAAAGAGGTCTTCCAGATCCTAAAAGAAGCAAACGTGGATTTTGACGCGGTGGACTATTTCACGGATCCGATCCCCAAAGCGAAGCTGAGGGAGATCATCCAGAAAATCGGGCTCCCGGTCGAGGAATTGATCCGTAAGAAGGACCAGCTTTTTCAAGATCTCCGTCTTGGCGAAAAAAAACTCACCGAGGGGCAATGGCTGGATCTTTTGGCGATCTACCCCGACCTTCTTCAACGGCCGATCGTCGAAAAAGGGGAGAAGGCGATCGTCGCTCGTCCCGCCCGGAAGATCCGTGAATTTCTTGCATCCTTTGCTCCTCAAGCCTCGTCGGTGGAGGCGCCTCTTTCAAGCGGCCCTGTAACCGGTAGTGAGAGCCAGGGGTAAGGTCGAGGGCTTTTGTTCAAGGTCGTCACCCTTGAGAGACAGATTGTTTTTCGTTAGAATAGCGCTTACGAAAAATTCAACGGGAGGTTGTTATGAATGAGCAAAAAGATCAGCCCTTTTTACATTCCCAGGACGCCGTTTTTTCGAACTTCATGCAGCGGGTGTATCAGTGGATGGCGATGGGCCTTGCCCTGACGGGGCTCGCGGCGTTCGTGACGCTCAGCAATCCCATGATGCTGCGTTTTCTTTTTCAGGGAGGCATGTGGCTTTTTTTTATCGCGGAATTCATTCTGGTCATCTGGCTTTCCGCAAGCATCCAGAAGATCTCGGCGCAGGCGGCGACCCTGGGGTTCCTCGCTTATTCAGTGTTGAATGGTATTACGATGTCGGGGATTTTTCTCGTTTATACCGCGGCCTCGATCTCCTCGACTTTTTTCATCACCGCCATGACCTTCGCGGGTGTCAGCGTGTATGGCTGGGTGACGAAGCAGGATCTGACCTCGGTCGGAAGTTTTTGCGGGATGGCGTTGTGGGGTGTGATCATTGCCAGCGTTGCGAACATGTTCTTTCATGCGCCGGCTTTCAACTGGATCGTGTCCTATTGCGGCGTTGCGGTCTTTATCGGCCTTACGGCTTATGATACCCAGAAGCTTAAAGCCATTCATCGAGGGATGCCGGGAGCGCCGGAACAACTGGCGATCTTTGGAGCTTTGATGCTTTATCTCGATTTCATCAATATGTTCTTGTTCCTTCTGCGTATTTTCGGCCGCAGACGGTAAAAATGCCCGTGGAACGTGGAACGTGGAACGCAAACCGCAGATCGTTCCCCGTTAACCTTTTCCCGTTGCCCAGTTTCCAGAGGAAACCATGATCGACGTTCAATCTCTTACCATGCACTACGGCCCGGCGACGGCGCTGGAAAATGTTTCTTTCCAGGCGAATCCGGGTGAGATCCTCGGACTTCTCGGGCCCAACGGGGCGGGGAAGACAACCGCCATGAGGATCCTGACGACTTACCTCTGCCCGTCTTCGGGCACCGCCAAAGTCGATGGATTCGATATTCTCGAGGATCCTATCGAAGTGCGAAAACATATCGGCTACCTTCCCGAAACAGTTCCGCTTTACGGCGATATGCGTGTCGATGAATATCTGACCTTTGTGGGCAAGGCGAGAGCCTTGGAGGGAGCCAAGCTTAGGGAACGGCTTGCCTGGGTCAGCCACGCCTGTCATCTCAAGCCTGTGTGGAAGCATCTTCTGTGTGAACTCTCCAAGGGGTATGGTCAGAGGGTGGGACTTGCGCAAGCCCTGATCCACGATCCCAAGGTTCTGATCCTGGATGAACCGACTTCAGGTCTGGATCCGATCCAGATCATCGCGATCCGGACGCTCGTCAAAAGTCTCGCTCAGGAAAAAACGATCCTTTTCTCCACGCATATTCTGCAGGAAGTCGAGGCTCTGGCGGACCGCATCGTGATCATCAATGAAGGAAAACTGGTGGCGCAAGGAACGAAGCGGGAACTGGCGGAGAAGGTCCAGAATCCCGGGAAGCCGGCGCAGGACCTGAGCCTCGAGGAGATCTTTATCCAGCTGCTCATGCCTTTTCAGAGGGCGGACGTATGAGAAGGGGCGCTAATCTTTTCATTATCTTTGGAAGGGAGCTTGCGGCCTATTTCAACTCCTCCATTGCTTATATTTTCATGATCATCTTTACGCTCCTGACCGGCGGGCTTTTCATGACGCAATTCTTCCTGATCGGGAGCGTGAGCATGCGGATCTTTTTCTACACGCTTCCACTTTATCTCGCTGTTTTTTTGCCGGCGGTTTCCATGCGACTTTGGGCGGAGGAAAAGCGCGGGAACACCCAGGAACTGCTATTGACCTTTCCCATGAGATCGCACGAATTGGTGCTCGGGAAATTCTTCGCGAGTTTTGTGTTTTATCTTATCGCGCTCTCCTGCACGTTCCCGATCCCGGTGATGCTCGCCGTGCTCGGCCGGCCGGACCTTGGCGTCATCCTGAGCGGTTATATTGGGGCCGCTTTTCTTGGAGGATTCTTTCTCGCGATCGGGACCTTTGTGTCGGGTTTTTATCGCGACCAGATCGTGGCGTTCATCCTTTCCATGATGATCTGCTTCGGGCTTTATCTTACCGGAACGGAATTCGTGTCCTCCTCGATCGACGGATGGGTCGGAGGACTTGGGACCTTTCTCAGGCATTTTCTCGGCGCGGCGGATCACTATGCAACGTTCGCGAAAGGCGTGATCGACGCTCGCGAAGTGCTTTATTTTGGGCTCGGGAGCGCGGTGGCGCTCGTGTTGAACGGTTTTTGGATCGAAGGACGGATGCGACCCAAGGCCAAGTCGATCTTTACTGCCGCGGCGTTGATCTCCGTCGGCATATTCCTTTTAAGTAATTGGCTGGTAGTCGGGCTTCCTCTGGGGCGTTTTGACATGAGCGAAGGTCGAGCCTATACGATTTCTCCGGGGACCCGGAAGATCCTGCAAGCCCTTCCGTCGCCCGTGATCGTCAAATATTACGTGTCTCCTTCGGACAAAATGCCGTCTTCCATGAAAATGCTGGAGCAGGATGTGCGAGACAAGTTTGAAGAGTTGCGAAGAGGGTCTGGCGGCCATTTTCAATACCAGGTCCTTCATATGGATGCCGCTACGGCCGTGGAAGGGAACCCTAAGGAAGAGACGAAAGAAGCCAAGCTTTCCAAAGAGGGGCTTCAGCCTTTTCGCGTTGAATCCGTGCAATCCGATGAGGTGGGGGTCCGCCTCATCTATTCCGGGATCACGATCTCCTATAAGGAAAAGCCCGAAGAGGTTCTGCCCCAGATCCATGCCGGCAATCTCGATGACCTCGAATACGCCATTATTTCCAAGCTCTACCGGATGACGCTTCCGGAAATCCCGAAGGTCGCGCTTGTGGCCCCGTACAAAGAGCGCTCCCTGGACCCGAATCTTATGGCGCTCCTTCAGCAGTTGGGGGGACAAGTCCCCGCGAATTACAGGGAGGATCCCTACGAATACCTTCAAATGGGACTCGAATCCGAAGGCTATCCGGTCGCGCGTATTCTCTTAGACGGGAAATCTGTTATGCCGGAAGGGATCAAGACGCTCGTGGTGGCCCAGCCGGAGAAAATGAACGACCGTCAAAAATACGAGATCAGCCGGTTCCTTTGTCAGGGCGGCTCCGTGTTCATGGCTGTGCAGAACTACGAATTCAATTACAGGCCCGAAGAAGTGGGTGGCGTGGAGCTTGTTCCGAGCGAAAAAGATCCTGGCGTGAACGATCTGTTGTCGCATTGGGGACTGGAGGTTGACACGAACGTCCTGGGCGACGAACAGAGCGAGGCTATTACGGTCGCGGGAAGCGCGCGGTCCGGACTTGCCGGGACTTCTTTCCCGGTCAAGTTGCCGGTCCAGATCCTTTTGACGGATGCCGAGATGAACACGCAGACATCGATCACTTCGCGGATTTCCGCGTTCTTTTATTTGTGGGGAAGCGCGCTCAGGATCGATCCGGAGAAGATCAAGGCTCAGGGGCTGAGCGTACAGACCTTGCTTCACTCCAGCAAGCAGTCCTGGACCGTCCCCTTCAAGTCGGGGAGCATGATGCCTCAGGAATTGCTAAGGACCCCCCAAAGCGCCTTGGGGCCTTTTCCGCTAGCGCTTCTTATCGAGGGACAATTTGCGGACGCGTTTAAAGGCAGATCCATTCCCGATTGGGCTCCCGCGGCACCCGCCGAAGGCGCGGCGCCCCTGCCTCCCAAAAGAGGAAAAATAGCGGAACCTCCGCTTTTAAAACCCGGAAAGCTTTTGCTGATCGGAGCCGCGACTCCGTTTCAAAAACAGCTGATGCAAGGCGGAGGACATCTGAACTTTTTTCTGAACGCTATGGATGTATTAAACCTCGGGAATGCTTTGATCGGCATCCGTTCGAAGGGTCCCGTGGGGCGCGCGCTCCCCAAGGTCCCGGCATCCGCGAAGGTGGCATGGCGGCTCTTCGTGGTATTTTTCGTGCCGGTCCTTATTGCTTTATCGGGATTTTTCAGGGCTTATATGCGCCGCCGGACCAAACGGATTTATTTGAAGGATCTGTCCATTTCTTAAGAACGTTCAGCAGGACCCCTTTTCATCTTATGAAGCCATATCTGGATCTTCTGCAGCACATCCTTGACCACGGCGCCGAAAAGAAGGATCGCACGGGCACCGGGACGATCAGCACGTTCGGTTATCAGATGCGCTTTGATCTCGCCGAGGGGTTTCCGCTCCTCACGACCAAAAAGATCTATACCAAGGCCGTGATCTACGAGCTTTTGTGGCTCCTTCGTGGCGACACGAATATCAAATTTCTAAAAGACAACGGTGTGACGATCTGGGATGAATGGGCTGACGCGAACGGGGATCTCGGGCCGGTCTATGGCGCCCAATGGCGCGCGTGGAAGCGTCCGGATGGGACTTTTGTGGACCAGATCGCGCAGGCGGTGGAAATGATCCAAAAGACCCCGGACAGTCGCCGGATCATTGTCAGCGCCTGGAATGCCGGCGAGATCGAGAAAATGGCCCTTCCGCCATGCCATGCCTTTTTTCAGTTCTATGTCTCAGAGGGAAAACTCTCTTGCCAGCTTTACCAGCGCAGCGCCGATGTTTTCCTCGGCGTTCCGTTCAATATTGCTTCTTACGCGCTTTTGACACTGATGATGGCGCAGGTGACGGGTCTTCAGCCAGGAGAATTCATTCACACCTTCGGGGACGTCCATATTTATCTGAACCACATGGAGCAGGTGAAACTTCAGATTTCGCGCGCGCCGCGTTCTTTGCCGCGCATGAAATTGAACCCTGACGTCAAAAATATTTTCGATTTTAAATACGAAGACTTTACACTCGAACAGTATGATCCGCATCCGGCGATCAAAGCAGCCGTTGCCGTATAAAAACTGACCCAAGCTTATAGACCTTAGCCTATAGCTTAAAGCTATAGGCTATGGGCTATAGTCTTTAGTCACATTGGAGGTTTTATGCTATTTCATATCGTGGCCGTGGCGAACAATCGTGTGATCGGTAAGGCGAACCAGCTTCCCTGGCATTTCTCTAAAGATCTCCAGCATTTCAAGACAACCACCTTAGGCCAGACCGTGATCATGGGGATAAAGACCTTCGAAAGTCTGGGTTGTAAGGCTCTTCCGGGTCGTACGAATCTGATCCTGGATCGGAGCGGTCAGAATCCTTATCCTGGGCAGACGTATTTCACTTCGTTGGATGATGCCCTAAAGAGCGTCAAGACCGAACACTCTTTTATCATCGGTGGAGCCGAGCTTTACCGGACCACCATCGATCGTGTGGACGCGATCTATCTGACACGCATTCATGCCGATTATGACGGCGATGTTCTTTATCCTGAGGTTCCGGTTTCTTTCGAAGAAAAAAAAACGCCTTAAACTCCAGGACGACCCGACCCTTGAAGTGATCTATTACGAAAAGGCGATGAAGAACAAAGGCTGCGCCTGCTGTGGATGAGGCGAAAGGGCTGAAGCAAGAAACAGAGAAGCCAGAGATAAAGAATTTTCTTTGTCTCTTTGGTTCTAGCCTCTTGCTTCTCCTTCCATCACGGGATGACAAGTAAGGATTATTCACAATGAGCGATAATTTGTATTTCAAACAACTAAGCGTTGGTTTTATGGGGAATTTCGTCTATCTGCTGGGCGACAAAAAGAAAAAAGAATGCGCGATGGTGGACCCGGCCTGGGATGTGGACGCGGTTCTTAAGCAGGCAGAAAAGGACGGCATGAAGGTCGTGGCGGGGATCCTGACGCACACGCATTTTGACCACATGAACGGCGTGGAGGAACTCGTCCGGAAAACGGGAGTGAAGATCTACGTTCACGAAAATGAAGCGAAGTATTTGAAAGAGATCAAAGAAAACCTCGTTGAGACAAAGGAAGGTTCCAAACTCCGGATCGGAGATATGGAAATGACCTTTCTCCATACTCCGGGCCACGCCGAGGGCGCGCAATGCATTCTGGCCGGGGACAGACTTGTGACGGGCGACACTCTTTTTGTGGGCGCTTGCGGGCGGTGCGATCTTCCGGGCGGGGACGAAAAAAAGATCGTGAAAAGTCTCGAGCGCCTTGCTTCGCTTGACGGGGACCTGAAGATCTTTCCGGGTCACGCTTACGGGGACGCGGATTCCTCTACGATCGAGCACGAGCGACGCACAAATCCGTATATGAAGTTCTAAAACAGAGACAAGAAGCAAAGAAACAAGATGCAAAGATCTTCTTGCTTCTCTGTCTCTTTGATTCTTGTTTCAAGGTGAAAATTCATGGCTGACTTTAATTTGAATAATCCGGATGAGGATGCCGCAAAGTTCCTGCGGGAAGCCTACGACCTTCAGCTCGCGGGTAAGGTCGATCAAGCCATCGAGCTTTATCTCAAATCCATCGCGGCAGTTCCTACCGCCGAAGCTCACACGTGTCTGGGGTGGGCGTACAGCGCGAAGGGCCGGTACGGGGATGCGATCCGGGAATGCGAAAAGGCGGTGCGCCTGGACCCTGAATACGGGAATCCCTATAATGATATCGGGGCCTATTTGATCGAAACAGGACGTTGGGAAGAGGCACTTCCCTGGCTTGAAAAGGCGACTGCCGCTGAACGTTATGACGGAAGATTTTACGCCTGGTACAATCTTGGCCGGGTTTGGGAACACCAAGGAGATTGGACCCAAGCTCTCGAAGCTTATCGCCACGCCCTCGAGCAGAACCCCGACTATTCTCTCGCTGGTAAAGCGATCTCAAGAATGCAGGCGATGCTCAATTAAAAGGGCCACGAACCACGAGCCACGTATTTCGTGGCCCATGGCACGTGGCTCGGTCTTTCGAGCTACTTTTGCAGATTTTTCTCAACGAACTCCCAATTCACCAAATTCCAGAAGGACTCGACATATTTCGCCCGGGCATTCCGGTGATCGACGTAGTAAGCATGTTCCCAGACATCGCAGGTGAGGAGCGGCGTTTGACCATTCACGAGGGGGTTGCCGGCATTGGACATGGATTCGATCCCGATCGTTCCGTCCTCGTCTTTGACGAGCCACGCCCAGCCGGACCCAAAAAGGCCAACGGCCATGTTCGTGAAAAGTGTTTTAAATTCATCAAAACTTCCAAAGGAAGCATTGATCGCCTCAAGAAGCGCGCCCGTGGGAAGTCCGCCGCCCTGAGGTTTCAGGCAATTCCAATAGAACGTGTGGTTCCAGACCTGCGCGGCATTGTTGAACACAGGGCCTTTGGTGGTCTTGATAAGTTCCTGTAGCGATTTTCCAGCCTCAGGCTTTCCTTCTGTCAATTTGTTCAGATTCGTCACGTAGGCGTTGTGATGTTTGCCGTAATGATACTCGAGCGTTTCCTTGCTGATCGTGGGGGCAAGGGCATCCAAGGCATAAGGAAGTTCAGGTAGCGTAAAGGGCATGGCATTTTCTCCTATGGTATTAAGTGTTAAGCGAAAAGGGTTGAGCGTTAATTTTTAACGCTTACCGCTTACGACTTATCGCTATGATTCAAGGCCGTCATTATATCATGAGATGCGTCTCTGCCAAGAGGGGTCCCTCATGGAGGGTGCCGTCCCACTGCGTGCCAGTTGTTGTCCAGTTTGTTCTCCCCATTTTGCAAAGGGGGATTCGAGGGGGATTTGAAATCTCCCCTTGCCCCTCTTTACGAAAGAGGGGAAGTGTTGCGAACTGTAGGAAGTGAGACACACCCGTCGTGGATAAATATCAGGACTGGGTTTCGCGAAGAGGTTATAATCCTGCCATGGCTCAAACAGACCGGAAAAAATTCCTTCCCATTTCAAAGCAGGATCTCGCGGACCGCGGATGGGATGCGTGTGACATTATCCTCGTTACAGGTGACGCCTATGTCGATCATTCCGCCTATGGAGCGGCGATCATCGGTCGGGTCCTGGAAAGCGCGGGCTTCAAGGTCGGGATCCTTGCCCAGCCCGACTGGAAGACTTCCGTGGATTTCCTTGCCTTGGGACGTCCCCGGCTTTTTTTCGGGATCACGGCTGGGAACCTTGATTCCATGGTAAGCAATTACACGGCCAGCAAGAAGCCGCGGCGTACAGACGACTACTCGCCGGGGGGTCGCTCAGGCCTCCGGCCCAATCGCGCCACGATCGTTTACGCGAATAAAGTGAAAGAACTTTTCCCGGGTGTGTCCGTCGTCCTTGGCGGTGCTGAAGCGAGTCTTCGGCGTCTCGCGCATTTTGATTATTGGGCCGAGGACGTGCGGCGTTCGATTCTGATGGATGCCAAAGCGGACATGCTGGTCTATGGCATGGGAGAGAGTCAGGTTCTTGAGATCGCGCGGCGTCTTCGCGACGGCGAAGACATCAAGACGATGAAGAATATTCGTGGGACAGCGATCCTCAGGAACAGTCTCGAAGGATTTGAGGACGCGGTCCGGCTACCCTCTTACGAAGAGGTTAGTACCAACAAAGACAAGTTCAATGAAGCGTTCAAAATGGCTTATTTTGAAATGGACCCGGTTCGGGGTCGGCCCGTGATCCAGCAGCACGGCGCTCGCTTTGTGATCCAGGAATCCCCTGCGCTGCCGCTTACGACCAAGGAACTCGACCGCTGTTACGATCTTCCGTTCGCTCGCGAGTGGCATCCTGTTTACGACAAGGTAGGAGGTGTTCCGGGATTTGAAACGGTTCGTTTTTCCATCACGGGGCACCGGGGCTGCGCAGGAGAATGCAATTTTTGCTCTCTTTTCGCGCATCAAGGCCGGATGATCCAAAGCCGCAGCAAGGAGTCGATCCTGAACGAAGTCCGGATTGTCGCCGCGCGGCGAGAATTCAAAGGCACGATCTCCGATGTCGGCGGTCCGACTGCGAATCTCTATGGAGCTACATGTGAACAATGGGAAGGTGCCGGCGCTTGCAAGTCGAGACAGTGTATGATGCCGGTAAAGTGTAAGGAGCTGAAACTCAACTATGGAAAAGCGACAGAGCTTTGGAAGGATATCCTGGCTGTCCCAAAGGTGAAGCATCTTTTTATCCAAAGCGGTCTCCGGTACGACCTGCTTGTGGAAAAAGAGTCCGACGCCTATCTTGAGGCGCTCTGCAAAGATCACGTAAGCGGCCAATTGAAGGTCGCTCCGGAACACGCTTCGGATGCCGCCCTCAAAATGATGAATAAACCCCCGCTCAAGGTCTACGAGCGGTTCGTTGAGCGATTTAAGACCGCCAATCGGAAAGCTGGCAAGGAACAATATCTTGTGAACTATTTCATCAGTGCTCATCCGGGATGCACGGACGGGGACGCCCGGGAGCTAGCGGCGTATTTGTCGGCGAAACACATGCGCCCGGAACAGGTGCAGGATTTCATGCCATTGCCGATGACTCTTTCGACCTGTATGTATTACACCGGCAAGCATCCCATGACCGGCTTGCCTGTTGCTGTTGCCAAGACCCACAGGGAACGTCAGACCCAGCGTGAGAGGGTTCAGCCAAAAACCGTACAACGTTCCACGGGCCAGGGGCCACGGAAAAACCCACGGAGCAATTCGTGGGGCGTGGGTCGTGGAGCGTGGCCCAAAGAAAGGGACCATGGCTCGATATGATGTGATCGTGGTGGGAGGCGGCGCTTCCGGAATTGTAGCGGCGATCGTAGCGAAGCGCCAGGGGGCTTCAGTTCTTTTGTGCGAAAAAATGCCAAAACTCGGGAAAAAACTGCTTATCACGGGCGCGGGCCGGTGCAATCTCCTGAACGAGATTCTCGATGATTCTTTCTATAATTCCGAAAGCCGGGCGCTTGTCCGTTCGGTTCTGGGTCAATTTGGAAAAGAAGCCGCACTTGGGTTTTTCAAAGAGCTGGGGCTTGTGACTGCTGAGGATGAAGCGGGCCGGATTTTCCCCGTAACGAATCAAGCGGCTTCAGTACTCAAGGTGCTTGAGATGGAGCTTGAGCGGCTCAAGGTGACGGTTGACCTAGGCTGTGAGATCAAAAGTATTCGTGCCGCAAAGAATGGATTTGAGATCTCAGCGCGAAGCGGAGAACGGGAAACGGGTCGCAAGGTTATTTTGTGCGCCGGCGGGATGTCTTACCCTGCCATGGGAGCGGATGGAAATGGCTATGCGCTGGCCGAGGCTTTTGGGCATACGATCGTTCAGCCGGTGCCGAGCACCGTTGCTTTGCTTGTGAAAGACCCGTGGTGTCACGCGCTCCAGGGGCAGAAACTTCGCGCCTCTGTGACAAGCCGGATCCGGGGAAAAGCGATCCGTACGACTTCCGGAGAGCTCTTATTCACTCAGTACGGTCTTTCTGGCACTGCAGTTCTGGATGTGAGCGATGAGATCTCGGTCGCCTTGAATCGCCATCGTGAGACGCATGTTTCCGTGACGATCGATCTTATCCCCTTCATGAATGAAAGGGAACTTACTGCGGAATTAACCGGGAAATTGGCGAAAGGCATTGCCCACGAAAATCTCGTGGAGGGACTCTTGCCGCACAAGCTGTCCGGCCTGCTTCGCGAGACGGTGCAAGGCTCCGATATCGCTGCGATCGTCAGGGTGCTTAAACACAAGGAATTCAAAGTGCTCGGTACTCGTGGTTGGAATGAAGCGGAATTCACGGCGGGCGGTGTCCCGTCGGAAGAAGTGGACCCGGCGACGCTAGAGTCCAAACTACAAAAGGGGCTTTATCTTGCCGGAGAGATTCTCGATGTGCAGGGCCGTCGGGGCGGATACAATCTTGCCTGGGCCTGGGCGAGCGGCGCCGTGGCCGGGAAACAGGCAAGCACCGCATAACATTTGAAATTGGTGGCATGCGGCGCAGTACTGTTGCCCCCTAAAATCAAATGAATAACAGTACTAAGCTTTAGCCAGCCAGGTCAGCACTTCAATGTGCTTCGTACGGGGGAACATATCGAAGGGAAGGACTTCCCGGACTTTGTAGCGACCGGTGGCGAGGATCTGCTTCAGGTCCCGCAAAAGGATCTGAAGGTCACAGGCCAGATAAAAGATATTCTCCCCGATATCTTCTTTCGCCAGAAAATCCGCGAGGGACGAGGCGATCCCCTGACGCGGCGGGTCCATGAACACCAAACTCCCCGGTTTCGCGCCATGAAGGATAAAACGCGGGAATGTTTTCTCAACCTTCCCCGCGAAAATACCCGCCAAGGGCAATTCCCAATCTTTCACATTTCTTCGAAGGCAACCGGTGCTGTAAGGGCTATCCTCAAAACAGTGGACCTCGGGCATATGGCGAGCCGCGAGAAGCGGGAAAGTTCCGACGCCGGCGTAGAGGTCCAGGAACCGGGAGGGCTTCAGCACGGCGAGATGCTCCGCCAACTTTTTCGCGATAAGTTCCGTGACCTCAATATTGTTCTGAAAGAATCCCATCGAGCTTGTCCAGAGTGACCGACCGCCGATATGGATGCGGTAGAGCTTTTCCTCATCATTTGTGAAGATCCGCCCTTTTTCGTCCAGCTTAAAACCTCTTTTCTCCTCGCGCCGGTTGAGCTTGTGCTCGGTGGTAAAGATCTCCCGGAGTCGTTCGTCCGCCAGCATGCAATAATCGATCAAGACCTTGGAATAATTGTCATGACCAATGAACCCGAGACGCTGCGGCTTATGATTCTTTTCCGTCGTCCGGTGGATCGTGATGCTGTTGCGATAGCCGTATTCTTTCGTGCCATATTGGATCGGAAGGATGGAGAGCCCTTCCCCCTTGAAGGCTTGGGAAAAACTTTCACGCACCTGGAGCTCTTTCCACTTCAATTCTTCAGAATAGGGGAGGTGTTGATACTGACAGCCGCCGCAACGTTCGATGTAAGGACAGGGGGGATGGATGCGAAGCGGGGAAGCTTCCAAAACGCGGAGGAGCTTCGCCTTCATGAAATTGGGTTTGTCGCTCAAAATACGGGCAAGGACTTTTTCGCCCGGGAGGGTCCTTTCAACGAAGCAGGCTTTTCCGTCGACGAAGCCCAAGCCATCACCGCCGAAGACCAGTTTTTCGATCTTGAGTTCAATGTCCATTAAAGGGTCCGTAGATTGGAGGGCTTATTTTTCCACCGGCGATGGCCCCAGAGCCACTGTTCAGGATGTGCCAATATCTGGCGTTCCAGGACCTGGTTGAGATCTTGGGTGACCGTGCTTTCCCAACCGGGTTGTTCCATATCATGGATCATGGGTTTTTCGATATGGATCTCATAATAGCCGGGGGCTTTTCGAAGGCAATACGCGGAGAGAAGCGCGCATCCTGTTCTTTCGGAAAGTCGGGCGGGGATCGAGGTGGTCGAGGTCTTGGTGTTAAAAAAATCGACCCAGAGCCCCTCATCTCCCGCCCATTGGTCGACCAGGATGGCGAGGCCATGGCCGGCCTTGAGTTCCTGAAGGATGGTCCGGACCGAACTATCTTTGGCGATCGGATTGACGGTCATGACGCGGCGCATGATGTCGATCGCCTTGTCGAGATAAGGATTCTTGATATCTTTGACGACGACCGACCACGGGCGCTTGGTGAAATAGGGAAGGAAGGAAAGATATTCCCAGGACCCCAGGTGGGAAATAGCTAGCAAGACCCCCTGCTTTTTCAAAAAAGCTTCTTCCAGGAATTCGTTCCCGAAAAGTTTAAAACGTTTTTCAGCTTCCTTCTTGATCCTTTCGACCGTGAAAAGCTCCATCATGGAAAGCGCGGCGCTCTGGAACGCGGAGCGCGCGATCTCTTTTTTTCTCTTCTCCGGCAGGGAATTTCCGAGGGCCTGCGCGATATTCTCGAGGGCGATCCTCCTGCGTTTTTCCAGGATCCAATAGGACAAGGTCCCGAACCCGCAGGCGACCTGGTGTGAAACCTCTACAGGGAGCGTGGCCGAGAGCAGAGCCAAAAAACGGACGACCAGGTACTGAATCCAATAGCTGAAAGAAGGTTTTCCGTGCATGGGGCATGCTAGCATAGAAATAAAAAAGGCGACCGCCTTTTTATTTCTATGCCGTAAAACGGTTAACGGGAAACGGTGAACGAAAAGGTTTTGACGTCCCCCGTTAAACGTTCCCCGAGATTTTTTTAAAAGATTTCACGAAGAAGATACTCGACGTCTTCGCGGGCGATGGTCTTGGGATTGGCGGCGGTGGAGCCGGAGGAGAGGGTTTCCAGGATGATTTTTTCTTTTTCCAGGAGGGGTTTCCCTTTGAAAGGGGAGATGATCTTGAGCGTTTTCTGGAGTTCGTGAACTTTTTGGAGGAGGTCCATTCCGGCGGCCTGGCTCATGATGGCGTATCGTTGGTTGCCCATGGCCTCAAGGTTGAGCTTGATGGAAGGCGCGAAAAGGAGCGAGCAAATAAGCCCGTGGGGGACATCATAAAGCACGCCCAGGGGATGCGCGAGGCCGTGGATCACGCCGAGGCGTGAATGGGAAAAGGCGAGCCCGGAGAAGAAACTTCCGAGCATGAGCCCGCGGAGGTCTTCCTCACGTCCCGCGTTCAGCGCCGGGACCAGGTGACGACTGATCAGTTGAATGGCCTTGAGCGCGAAGTTCTCGCTGAACCAGGTCGCGTTCTTCGAGATGAACGATTCGTACGCCTGGACCCAGGCGTCCATTCCGGAATGGCACAGGACAGCGAACGGCAAACCCTTGAGAAGGTCCGGGTCGAGGATCACCTTGCGCGCGAGAAAACTGTTGTGGCGGATGGAAAGTTTTACCTTTTTTTCAGGGTTGATGATCACCGAATTGGGTGAGACTTCCGATCCACTGCCCGCGGTCGTCGGGACTGCAATGAACGGGATCCCGAGCTCCTTAAGCGAGCCCCCTTCCTGATAATAGACCGGCTTCTCGTCGGCATTAAAAAGTCCAGCCGCGGCCTTGGCGAGGTCCAAGACACTTCCGCCGCCGATACCTGCGATCCATGTGATCTTTGAGGAACGTCCTTTGGCGATCGCGGCGCTGATCTCGCCCAAGGTTGGTTCCCCCTGCGGGCGGCACAAAAATTCAACGGAGAGGCCTGCCTCTTTGAGTTCACTCTCGAGCTTTTCTTTCAGTCCGTTTTTTTCAAGGGAAGCCCCGTGGACCACGAGCCCCGAGGTGCCGAACTCCACGGTCTCTTTGGCAAGATCGGAAAGAGCCTCCTTTTTAAAGAGGACTCTGGCGGGGAGAAGCGTTTCCTGAGGGAAAAGGGGATGCATAGTCCTAATATCTCAAATTTGAAATTTCAAATCAGTATTTAATGATGACGGCGGTGATGACGAGATCGCCCGTACCGGTATTCTTAATAGAATGCGAAGAGCCTTGGCCTGTAAGAATAGCGTCTCCGGCCGCGACGGCGAATTCTTTTCCGCCGTCGTTCATGAGACCTTCGCCTCTTTGGATGACGTAGATCTCGTCTTCGTCCACATGATCATGCAGGCCGATGCTTGCGCCCGGGAGAAGCACCAGTTCCGCGCAAAGTCGCGTTCGCGCTTTGATCTCTTCAGGTTTCAGATAATGACGAACGGTGACCGTGCCCGTGCCGCCGCGCACGCTCTCGCGTTTCTCGATGTCTTGTTCTTTTTTCTTTTTTAACATAGGAAACTCCGAAAGAAGTGAGCGATCATTACCCATAAGCCATGAGGACTAAGGGCCGAGGACTGAGTGGTTCTCATGGCTCATAGCTCAGTCCTCATAGATGACATCATTCTTTAAATACGAAATTCTTAAAGCACCAGGGGTTCTTCTTATCCAGGTGGGAGCTCTGGTTTTCCTGAAAGAAGACCTGGTAGTTCTTAAAAGGGGTCCAGTCATAGGGTTCCGAGACGAACGTGCCGAGATAGGGTTTCGCGGTGGCGAGGATCTCTTTATGGGGAAGATCGTCCGGGGTCGAGACGCCTTTATTGGGATGTTCGATCATCCACATCGCCGCAGCCACCACACCGATCGCGACCTGGATCGTGGTCGCGTTCTGATGAGGCACGAGTTTGCGGGCTTCACCGATCGTCAGGACGCTCCCGGTCCACCAGGCATTGTACTTGTGCCCCATGATGAGCGCTCCCAGGCTGTCCGCGCCTTTGATAATCTCATCCGACATGATGCGGCATTTGGGCTGAAGCTCGTAGTTGCGGCAGCGAAGCTCGTGGACCGAGGCCATGGTCTCATTGCACGGCATGTAAACGTAATGGACGGTGGGGCGATAGATAGGTTTTCCACTCTTCCAGACCGTGAGTTTTTCGGAAATGCTGAACGCTTCTCCGTGGCGAATGACCATCCCGACGATCTCATAATTCGGGACCCAGGAGCGGACCCAGGTATTCATCCCCATCTGGGAAAGGAAGATCTGGTTCTGGGGGCCGTAGTCCGGGATCGTGGTGAGCGGAGGCAGTTCCTTTTCATGCGTGCCCCAGCCTATTTCCGAGGGGGAGATCGCCTCTTCCCGGAGTCCCTCGATCGACCAGGTGCCGACGAATTCGTCGACCTCTTTGGGTTGGTCCGTGATCTGGGTATCGCGTTCGCTGATGTGGATCGTCTTGACGCCGAGCTTCATGGCCAGCCGGTGGAATTTTTCCTCACGGATCAAATGTTCCAGGGGTTTCCGGTCTTTTTTGGGGGTGGTCTTGTCGCGGGTCACTTTTTCGGCAATGTCGAGAAGCCCTTGCTTCGTAAAATGACTGATGAGCCCTGGATTGGCGCCATGGTCGAGTACGGCGGTCGTGGAATCATCGGCCCATTTTGCCGTCATTTTGCGGAGGCCCATTTGCTTGAAATAAAGCGATTTCTCAAGAGGGGTCTTTTTTTCGATGTTGGCGTAGGGGTCCCATTCTTCGACCGAGGTGTTCACGTAAAGCACTTTGTTCTCGTGGCACCAGGAAAGCATGTCGAGCGAATCGACGTTATAGGAAAGATCGATGATCATGCCGCCGCGGGATACATACTTGGAAAGCGTGCGCGCGACATTGACGGGGTTGAGCTTCTCCTGGGAGTACCGGACGCCTTTTTTGATCCAGGGAGCGAGTTCCTTGCGTTTATCCGCGAAATCAAGCACGGTGATGTTCTTGTAAGGGATACGGATATGCTCGAGGAGGATCGGCAGGGCGCATTTGCCTACGGAGCCGAAGCCGATGCAGAGGACTTTCTGCTTGAATTCCATCATGATCAGGATCTCCCGTGAAAATCTTTTTCGAAGAGGCAATAAAGCTTTGGGGGATTATAGGGACTCGGACTTGGTTGGGTCAACTTTTTCCTGAGGCGCCACCCTGAAAAATGAATCGGACGGAGAGTTTTAAGAGTTGCTGCCATAAAGAAGCTTGTCATCCCCGCGAAAGCGGGGATCCAGAACATGGATTCCCGATTTAAGCATTCGGGAATGACATTTTGTTAGATACTTAACGCTTCTTCTTATGAACATCGATCTCGCGCAGGCGTTCAAAGAACGTGATGTGAAGCCGGCTGACGAAGACCCGTTCTAGCGCGAGCGCGAGGGTGATGACGACCGCGATGATGATGAGCGGGATCTCCTCGCTCAGCGGTTCTTTAGCGAGGAAAAGATCGTCGTAGAGATGGATCAACGTCAGCATGAGAAGAATGCCCGCTACTGTGATGTATTCGTGATGCTTGATGATGCGGCTCCAGAGAAAGGAGTCCTTTTCAGGTACCGCGTAAGGCGTGAGTCTCGGAAGGAAGGACGGCACGTTTTTACAGTAATCTTCGTAAGGTTTACCGAACATCGCCTGCAGATGTTTTTCTTCGCCGCGGATGGTCCCTGTGTAGATCCCCAGGAAACCCACGAGGAAAAGGGCCAGGATCACCCAGTTCCAGACGATCACAACGACGCCCAGCCCTAAAAAGAAATTACCGACGTAAAGAGGATTGCGCACGAAGGCGTAAGGACCGCTCATGGCGAGTTTTTTGCCTTTTTTCTCGACGAAACCAAGCGCCCAAAAACGGATCAATTCTCCCAGGATCAACAGGACGGCGCCCCAGCGGAAGGTTGTGTCGCTCATGTTGGACGCGAGGAGCAGGACGGGGATCGAGCCCCAGGCCAAGAGCAGCCTCATCTTCTTGAATTTGAACCATCCGCTTATAGCCATAACACCTCTAGAGTAAGAAAACAAAGAAATTAGAAAGCTGAGGCTGAATAGCCCCAGAGCCCTTCCCGACGATTGGTGATTATACTTGAGCTTGCCTCCGGATGCAGGGATTTCTTCGGGAAATCTTTAGGGATAAGCCCCTCTACAAGGAAACCTCAAGATCTCCGGGGATCTCGATCGGATGCCCGGAAGGCCGGGTTCTTAATCTCGCGGCAGGTGACACTGCGGCTTCATGCCGCTCTTTTCGAAATACTGCTGATGATAATCCTCGGCCTTATAAAATTCCTTCTCAGGCGCGATCTCGGTGACGATCGGGCGCTTGAACTTTCCGGATCTCTCCAGTTTTTCCTTCAAAGCTTTTGCCGCTTGCTCTTGTCCCGGAGAATGATAAAAGATCGCGGAGCGGTACTGGTCGCCGATATCCGGTCCCTGACGGTTCAGCGTGGTGGGGTCGTGGAGCGCCCAAAAACTCTCAAGAAGTTTTTCATAAGAGACCTTCGCGGGGTCAAACTGCACCTCCACGGCTTCCGCATGACCGGTGGCGTGTGAACAAACCTGCTCGTAAGTCGGACTTTCCGTATGGCCTCCCGTGTAACCCACCGTGGTTTTCAGCACTCCCGGGATCTTTCGGAATGCGTATTCCACACCCCAGAAACACCCGGCCGCGAAAGTCGCGACCTGTGTCGTTTCTTTCGGGGCGGTCGCGGCTTTTTTGGCTTCCTGTTTGAATTGCGGCAAATACCGGCCGTAACCTTCTTTTTCCATGTTTTCGAGAGGAATGAACCGGAGCGAAGCGGAATTAATGCAGTAGCGCAGGCCTGTGGGTTTGGGTCCATCGGGGAAAACATGGCCGAGATGCGAGTCGCCTTTTTTCGAGCGGGCCTCGATACGGGTCATGCCGAGGCCGGCGTCATTTTTTTCCAGGATGCTCGAACTTTCGATCGGCCGGGTGAAACTCGGCCAACCGGTTCCGGAATCGAATTTGTCCGTGGAACTAAAAAGAGCCTCGCCCGTGATCCGGTCGACGTAGAGACCTTGTCTGTGGTTGTTCCAATACTCGTTCCGGAAGGGGGCCTCGGTGCCGTTCTTGCGCATTACCGCGTATTGCTCGGGAGTGAGGAGTTTTCTGAGCGCTTCGTCGCTTTGCGGAAGGGCGCATTGTTCCGAGGCTAAGGGGCTTTTTTTCTTGGGTTTTTCAGCCATGGCAAGGGCCTCCGGAAAGTTGAGAGTTCCAAGTCCGAATATGATGAAGCCTGCGAGTACTCCACGGATCACGTTTCGCATGGGAACAGTATATCACTCAAATCGAGACCACAGACCACAGCCAAGGGATTCTTCGAGGACTTTGTTTTTGCCGCAGTCCCAATTCTTATCAATCGAAACAAAGTTGAGATTGGGGCAGCACTGACTACCCTTAATTTAAATTAAAGTCAGCGCAGTCTCAAGTCTTCTGTCTTTAGCACCGGATCACATTCGAAATTATAGGGGTATGCGGTACAATACTGTTAACCCCTAAAATCAAATGGAGAACAGTATTAGTCTTTTTTTCGGGAGACTTCTTTTTTCATCGCGAAGAAAAAAGGCAGCGAGGCGAGTTCCAGGACCGCGACGCCGATCATGAGCGTGGGAAGGGAACGGTCGTAAAGAAAGCCCATGACGACTCCGCCTACGAGCATCGCAAGACCGTAGGCGACATTCAAGATGCCATAGCCGGTGCCGCGTTTCTTAAGGGGTGTGATGTCCGCGATCGCGGATTTCATAATAGTTTCATGCCCTGCCATGACGATCCCCCAAAGGACGATGCTCAGGATCACGATCCAGGGAACGGTGGTAAAACAAAGGAATGGGATCACGGCGGAGAGAACGGGGATCATGAGAAGCGTTCCGATCCCGGCCCACTCATGTTTTTGTTTTTCCTTCATCCGGTCATAGATCTTTCCGATCGCGAGCGCCGCGACACCGTCCACGCCCATGGCGACCGCGTAGAAAAAAGGGATCTGGGCATCGGAAAGAATGTGTTGGGATTTAAAATGATAGGCCATCAGGACAAAACTTACGAAGCCCGTGGTCGCGAAGAAGCTGAACGCGGTGTAAAGCCAGAAGATCTTCGGAAGTTTTTCGGACTCATTCTTTTTGATCGTGGTTTCGAGTATTTCAGGGTTCGGCGTTTTCCAATAAGCAAAAAGAACGCAAGCTATTAGAAAGAAGAAGGGCAGCCAGAGCAGGTGATAGCCCGCCTGGTAGTCTCGAAGGCCTTTTTCGGCATGGGTGGTTCCCATGAACGCGACCGTGAAAAGAAGGGGGCCGATGATCGCGCCGATCTGGTCCATGGCTTCATTCAGGCCAAACCCAAATCCGGTGCCGACCTGTTTGGTGGCTTGGGAAAGGATCGTGTCCTTGGCAGGGCTCCGGATCGCTTTTCCAATGCGTTCCATGACGATCAAAATGGCCGCGATCTTCCAGAATCCGGTGAGCGCCAAGAGCGGAACGCTGATCAGCAGGGCGTAACCCAGGATCGTGAAGAACCAGTAGGATTTCGTTTTATCCGAAAAATATCCGGACAAAAGACGGATGCCATAGCCCATGAATTCGCCGAGCCCCGCGATCAATCCGACGACGAGGGCATTGGCGCCGAGCACCTTGAGATAGGGGCCGTTGACGCTACGCGCTCCTTCGTAAATAATGTCCCCGAAAAGACTTACGAGGCCGAAGAGCAGGATGAGTTGAAGAGCTTTCCGTTTATTTTGTTCCATGGTCCCAATTCTTATCAATTTCAACGAAGTTGAAATTGGGGCCATCCTTGTCAACCCTTTAAGAAAAGAATTCAAGACAAGGATAGGCGGATGAAGCTTACTGATTTTGAATGAGAAATCAAATACAATGTGCGGCGCGAAGCGCCGCGGGCCACGTTCCACGGGCCAAGGTTCACGTGGTGCGTGGTTCGTGGAACGGTAGAGAGAAAGGGTTCATGGTAATAAAAAGAAGTTTTCTGAAAAACTATTCATTCTCTTTGATCCTTTTTTGCTCGATCGCTTTGGGAGCGGTGTTGGGGATCCTCTTTAAAGAAAAAGTCGCGTTCATCAAACCCCTTGGCGACATTTTCCTGAACCTCCTTTTCACGGCTGTGGTGCCGCTCGTCTTTTTTTCGATCTCGTCCGCGATCGCGGAGATGTCCGACCTCCGTCGGCTCGGAAAGATCATGGGCGGAATGATCTTGATCTTTGTCGGGACTGGGGTTGTTTCGTCGCTTTTGATGGTCCTCGGAGTGACAGTTTTTCCGCCGGCCATGGCCGATCATCCCGCTATGAGTTTACCCGCGGAGATCGCGCAAACCAAGACGTTCGGGGAGATCCTTAAAGCTTTCACCGTGCCGGACTTTGTCCATCTTCTTTCAAAACAGAACATGCTCGCTTTGATCGTCTTCGCGGTGCTGGTCGGGCTCGCGGCGTCTCTCGCCAAGGAGGACGGAAAACCGTTCGTTCATTTTCTGGCTTCCGGGAATAAAGTGATGATGAAAGTGATCCACCTCATTATGTTCCTGGCGCCGGCAGGTCTTGGCGCTTACTTTGCTTATCTGGTGGGGACCCTTGGGGCGAGCCTTCTGGGTTCTTATCTTCGCGTGGTGGCGGTCTATTATCCTCTCGCGATCCTTTATTTTTTTATCGGATTTTCCCTCTTCACTTTTCTTGCCGGAGGACGCGAGGGGTTCAGACGCTTTTGGGGGAATATTCTGACGCCCGCGCTGACCGCGTGGGGAACCGGAAGCAGTCTTGCGACCGTTCCTGCGAACCTTGAAGCCGCGGATAAGATCGGTGTTCCCAGGGACATCAGCCGTATCGTGATCCCGATCGGCGCGACGATCCATATGGATGGTACCTGTATGGCGGCGATCCTGAAGATAGCCCTCCTTTTCTCTTTGTTTGGAATGCCATTTACCGGTCTCGGCACGATCGCGACCGCGATCGGCATCGCGATCTTGAGCGGGATGGTCATGAGCGGTATTCCGGGCGGTGGCTTTTTAGGGGAGCTTTTGATCGTCACACTTTACGGTTTTCCCCCAGAGGCGTTGCCTCTTATTTCCATGGTGGGCACTTTGGTGGATCCTCCGGCGACGATGGTCAATTCGACGGGTGATACCGCAGTTTCCATGTTGCTTGCCCGGGTTTTCGGAGGGCCTGGGTTTCTCAAGAGATCCAAAGTTCCGGAACCTGCCTGACCCTCGGATTTTAGAGGCGGGCGCTGGGGATGAAAAGATGTGCTAAATCAAAGTGCCCATCAAGTCGAAAAAGAAGTGAAGCCGGCCCTTCGGGAGTCGGTTGAAAACGGGAGAAGGTATGGCGTCGAAAAAAATACTGGTTATTGATGACGATAAGGATTTTACGAAGCTGTTGGGTTTTCAGCTGGAAGCCAAGGGCTATCACGTGGTGGTCTCCAATGAGGGGGAAGAGGGATTCCAAAAGGTTCTGGACGAGAAACCGGACCTGATCCTTCTGGACATCAAGATGCCCGATTTGGACGGGTTCACTTTCGTGAGACGGCTCAAGGCCAACGGACTCATCCAAAAAATACCTGTTATGATCCTGACCGGCTACGAGACAATGCGGGCTCTTTTCCAGTTTGAAGGGATTGCGGGGTATTTCGTCAAAGGGGACAATATGGCCGCTCTCATCAAAAGCATCGCAGACATCTTTCAAGCCTCAGAAGGCGCTTAGCCTTTTCTCTTCCTGCCCCAGCAGTTCTTCGGAGCGCGGTTCCTCCCAAGGCCGTTTTTCATGCAAGGAGCTCTCTCCGGAACAATTTCTTGTCGAGTATGGCGTTCGATAAATTCTTGTTGGAAGGGTCCCTGCCATGGAATCCCCCTTTGCGAAAGATAGTTATGGATGACCGCCTCCCTTAACCGAGGGCTTTACCTCATAGTGTTCTGATGTAAAATCAGAAACACTAAAACATCAGGGAGGGGTCACCCATGGAGAAGATACAATATCTGGCTCTTGATGTCGATGGTC
>JAZDJU010000113.1:0-12964 GCA_043803685.1 Candidatus Omnitrophota bacterium | reverse complement strand
GAGAATGATGAAAAGCAGGTTGGCCGCCAGGACTGAGGCGCTATTGGCTTCCTGCGGCAAATACACGGCCGTCAGATTCATCGTGGAGATCACTTTCATGAGAATGGAAAGAACGACGGTCCAGGAAGAAACCGCGACAAGACTTCTCAGCCAAAAGAGCAGTCCATCCGCTGTCGCTTTATAGATTCCGAACCCGATCAGGATCGGCCCGAGCACGTAAAGGAGCGAAAGAAAAACAAAACGAAGCCACGTGAGAACGCCCAAAAGCGCCAGGGCCACGGCGTAGGTGATGAAATTCAGCGTCGTGATAATGGAAAGGAATTTCAGGACCCCGAAATCACGCTTGCCGCCGATATCCTGAAATACGGCCCGAATAACCTCCCGAAACTCATTTTCAGGAAGCACGGACTTGGAGAGAAGGTCCATTCCATAAACGATCCAGTTAAAAAAACGGTCATAGATCACAAGAAGCGCGGTCACCGCCAGCGCTCTCAGGAAAAGTCCCAAGTAATCGGATTTCCCGCGAAACGCCTGAAGGTTTTCGTGGAGAATGGCCGCGATGAGCATCAGGGAATAGATCACAAATCCCAAGTGGAAGGTGATCGCGAAAGGGCCACTGAAAAGATCGGGGATCTGAAGCGTATTGGTAAAGAGAAATCCTTGAGGAAGCATGGTTATTCTTGTCTCCTCGAGACCGGAGAGATACGCCCCCGCATCTTCCAGATATTTCAAACGCTCCGATTCCAGGCGTTTTTCTTCACGGGAGACCTGTTCGACCTGGACCGCCTGAAGTTCAAGTATCTTCGCCAAAACCTCCTGATTCTGCTGCGAGAGGACCATCATCCGCGACAGCGCCTCATTCCCGAGCCGGGCGGCCCCTTTGGGACTCGCGTCCTGCGCCTGTTCGGAAATCGACTGGGCTGCGTTCCGGGTTTCGTCCCCCGCTTTCCGGATCTCCTGTGCGAACTGAAATCCCTCGACCACCTGCATCTCTTCAAAGGGAATGTAAGGGCGTTCACTCGACTCCGGAATCGCGCCCGTGATCGCCTCCAGAGACGTCCGGATGTCTTGGGGGCTTGCTGCCTGCTCCAGAAATTCAATGCTCGGTGTGATCCCCCCGAAATCGCCGAAAGCGTCACGGAGACCGGTATTCCCGAATCGGAAAAGGTTCCGGTAAGAATCCCCAACGAATACTTTGAGGACGCTGTCGATCCCGGAATTGAACCGCAGAAGCTCCTGGTATTGCTCTTTCAGCCGATCGAGCTGGTCCATCGCGATCACAATATCCTGGGCGAACTGGGACTGCATGACCGCGTTCCGAATTTCATTCAAGGCCGCGTTCACTGCGTCAAAAGTCGGCATGGTGGCGTACGCCGCATGTCCTGCCCCGACCAGCAGGACCAGAAGCAGGATGAGAAGCACTCGCGTTTTTCGAGTCGCAGGGTGATTACGCACGGATCACCTCCCCGCTTTTCTTGACGCCATGCGGAAATTCGAGGGCGAGCCCTTCCAAAGTCTCAAGCAGCCCTCCGGCGCCCTGGCGCATTTGCTTTGATTCTTCAGCCAGATCCACGGGGTCCGTCGTCGCGATCCAATACTCAAGAGCCGTTGGTTCAAGCTTCACGATCACGGGCTGCTCGTCGAACTTGATAAAGACCTCGGAATAATGACCGGGCCTGACCTCAAGCTCCCGGACAGCCTGGATCTCGTTGGGATTTAGACCGAACCGCGCGAGCTGGTCATGCCCTTTATGAAGCCTGAGCAGGTATTTCACAGGAGAGTTATTGATGATGACATTCGCGATCTTCGCTTCAAGAAAATCTTCGGGGTTCTGGGAGATGGAAAGGACTCCGGCGTTCATCTTCCGGGCCGTGCGATAGAACACCTCGACCAGATCGCTCCCCTGGGATTCCTTGAGAAGTCTCCAGCATTCATCCAGGACAAGCATTTTCTTGATCGCGATGTTCTCGAATTTTCTCTTTAACGCGAACGGGATAATATAAAGGAGAATTTCCTGAAGCTCGGGATACTGGGAGATCTTCCGGAGATCGAAGACCGTGAACCGCGAATCAAAATCGAAGACGCCCTCCCGGTTGAGAAGTCTTCCGTATTCGCCTTTCGTGAAAAGGCAAAGCTCCTTCGCGAATTGATACGCTTTACGCTTGTCGTCCTCATCCCCTTCCTTGAAATGGAAAAGCGCTTTTTCGACGTCTCCGAGAAGAGGAGCCCGGTCCTGGGGAATCGCGTCGTAAACTTCGCGAATGGCGCGTTCCAGGATCATCTTTTCACTGGCCGTCCATTTCCGTTCCGGGCCGATCATTTTCTGGAGCAGCTCCTTCAAAAACTGAAGGAAAGTCGCGTCCGGGTCCCCGCCTTCGGGGAAAAGCGCCTTCTTCCTCGGGAAAGGATTCAGCGCGTACGCCTCCGAGCATTCCACCTCGAGATACGACCCTCCCAGGAGATGCGCGAGTTTCCGGTAACTGCCGCCGACATCGATCACGATCACTTCGTGGGTTTTGGACGCGATAAAGAAATGAAGCAGAAGATGGGTCGTGAAAAAAGATTTCCCGGAGCCGGTCGTTCCAAGCATGAACGCGTGTTTGGCTTGAAGACGGTCATCGAAGAGATCAAGCTTGAGCGGTTCATCCCGCCAGGTTTTAAGAAGAAGTCCGGTCTTCTCCGTCCCGCGCCAGCTCGCCTGAAAGGGCAAGAGATGGGTCAGCACCTCGGAGCGCACGAGAAACATGAGAGGATTCTCATGCCCCTGAAGCGGCAGGAACGATAAAAACAAACGGTCATGGTTCATGTGATCGCGGATGCCTTGAGCGTCCCCAAGACGCGGGAACACGCGAAGTATTTCCTCAGCGCGTTTCTCGAGATCACGCCGTGTTTTTTCGCGGAGCATGACCGCCATGGAACATTTCAGGAGCTTGTCCCCGGTTTGCGCGAGCTCCGTCAAAAGCGCGTCCGATTCAACGGCCCGGGCCCCCGCCTCATGGTCCCGCGTTCTCGCGAAAAACTCCTGGGCCTTCGCGAAATTCCCCTGTCTTTTCAAAGAAGCACGCTCACGATCCTGATCCGGGACTTCGAGCGTGATGGAAATAAAGTAATTGCGGCCGAGCGCGCGCTCAAAATCTCGCATGGCTTTCAGATGGGTGTGATCCGGGAGCAGCCGAAGATTCAGGATTTCGTGGAAATAACGGTCCAGGTAAAAGAAACGGTCCTCGACGACGGGAGGAGTAAGCAGCAGCCGGGAGCGGAGCGTCTCCTCCCCGCGCCACTCCCCTTTTTCGACGATCCCGCTCTTATCAAACGGCACGATCTCTTTTGAATACGCGGGATTTAAAAGCTCGTAAAGATAACGGAGAAGCTCCTGCTCCCTGATTTTCTCCAGACGGAACCCGATATCGGAAAATCCGGCCAGGATCCGGGCGGATAGGCTCTGAAGCTCTTTCTTCGAAGTCTCGTAATCCGACCGCGCGGATAGTCTGGATTTTTTGCCGAACACCGAGAAAAGATCCGGTAAGAAAGACCGGGGATTTCGTTTTGCGGCGGGACGAACCACGATAAAAAGAAACACCTGACGCCTGAGAAAGGGACGCTCCCGGTAAGAAGCCGCTTTCGCATGAGCGATCTTTCGAGCGAAATCCCCCTGACCGGCAAGAGATTCCTCAAACGACCTCAGAGCCTCTTCATCCCCTTCCTCGGATTTAACGATGAAATGAAGCGAGGTTCCCGTCGGAAGCGAGTTCCAGAGTTTCCGGGCACGGCTCTCGAAATGCTCGATCGCTCCGTCGCTTTCGAGGAGCAGGTCGCGACCCGGCACCCTGAAACCGCAGCCGATCGTCCCGGTCACCCCGATCAAAATATCGTCCTCGATCGAGTAAAGATCCGCTTGTTTGTAAAAAGGGATCCGGGATTCAGAGTGGAGGAGGTCCCGTATCCGGAGAAGGTTAGCGCTCTTCATGATCCAGCTCCCTCGGGTGTTCCCGTTTTTGACCGTAGTAGCGGGTTTTGAAAAGAAAACGGAAGACGCTCGCGGTCCAGTGCGAGGGCTTCCCCTTTTTATAGAGACGAAGAACGAAATAGGCAACGCCGACCACAAAGAGATTCAGGAGCAGGTTTTTCGAGAAAAGGAACACTCCGAGATAGAGCAGAACCAAAACGAGCAGATCCGGGAATTCAAGCCCCAGGATCTTATTTCGCTCGTGAATCTTTCGGTAAACCTTAAGATGTTTCATCGATATCTCCCTAGAAATGAGCTGCGTTCTGGATTAAATCGAGGATCGCCCTCGAAAGCATGATGAGAGCCCCGCCTCCCGCGGCAAGCGCTCCCCGGCGCATTCCCTGTTCATCGCCCAGCGCCATGGACACACCGGCAATGGCGACCCCGATCACGCAAACTCCCGGACCGATCGAGCGGATCATGAAATCCCCGATCTGCTGAAGAAATGACTGGAGATCTGCCTCAGAACCCGCTTCCGCGTAACAAAGCCGGGTCTGGATGAGCAGGAATCCGACTCCCACAAGAACACGCCGCAGTTTTAAAAATCGACCTTTCATCGCTTCCTCCATGGTTGAGGGGAAGGAGGCTCTGGGACCCCTTTGGGAGGCATTGCCTCGATCCTGTTTTGACGGGTCGGCCTCACTTCCCCCTATAGTATTGGGCAAAAACAGGGGGGTCTGTCGGTCACTTTTGCACATTTCTCCTCAGGAAAATATTTTTCTAGTCCGTTCGAGAAGCGCATAAATGGCGCGAGGACGCCTTCCGAGAACCCGCGCAATTTGAGCCACCGAGAGCCCTTTCCGGTACCGGAGCCTGAAAATTTGCTTCTGTTTTTTCGTTAACCCCGCCGATTTCACGGATCGAAGCATGCGCCGGACGGATTCTTTCTCTAGAATAAAGTGCCGCATCCTCCGATGAATTTCCTGACGGAAATCGCGGACCGTGCTCCGGGAAACGCCAAGACGCGAGGCGATCTCTTTGTCCGAACGACCGTCGACGTAAAAGAGATCGAAATAGGTTTGCTGTCTTTCCGTAAGCATCCCTTCCCGGGAAAGACGGACCAACCGGGCATGGGTTGCCGTTATTTTTCTGCGCCCAAGAACCCGGTGCTCTTTCGCGGCAAGATCATCGGAAGAACCCGCCGGACCGGCCAATTTCTCCCGCACCTCCAACTCGAAAGGATGGAGGGGGTCTTCGGGCCGCGTTCCTTCCACCCTCGAAAAATCGATCTCCCGTACTCTTGTCCTTCGCTTATGACTGGATCCTGAAACATCCGGTGCTTCGTCCCCGGATTTTGAATTTAACACTGTTGTGTCCCCGCTTTCCGCTATGCGGAACCAAAGCGAGGACACAAAAAAAGCGAGCAGCCCGGAGGGTTACCCGCTTCGTAAGACTAAAAAAACAAAAAAATTTCCTGGGAGAAGATTATGAGGAAAAGAGGGGTGCTCGTGAAACCAGACCTGGAGAAAGAGAGAGATGCTAAAGGAAAGGGATCCTCCGCGCTGCCGTATCCGAACCCGGAACCACACGGCATAATGGTGGTTCCAGATTCACCGGAGATCCTCAAAGGAGTTTACACAAAACTCCGCTCTGTGGTTTGTCTGAAACAGTTATGTGACGCAGCAGGACCTTCAAGCGGTCTCGGGCGAGCAATTGAGGAAGACGATGCTTCCCGCTCATTCAGGCAGCCAAGCCGCGGAAACGAGACCTTCTTGGGTTGAGGTCTTCTATTTCCAAAACGGCCCGATCCCAAAGGATCCGGCTTTAAAAAAATCCCATTCGTGAGCTTGATTCGCTCTTATTCGAACCTGGATAAGCGAGACATATGCTACCCAATACGTCCTATAATGTCAAGAAGTCGATAGATGGTCATAAAACACAGAAAAAAATTTGAACAGGCGGGAGAGACGTATCTCCCCCGCCGTTTTTCGATCACTGTTACTTACTTCTGCTTTAGCTGTCTTGATATCCTTTCGACAGTCCTCATGCCGGAATCGATCTTGTTTTGGATCGTTTCCAGGTCCATGGATTTTTTGGACTCCGCCATGCCCCCATAAAACAACGGATAAAACGGCATCGCCTGGGACGAGGGAGGATCTCGGGTAAGAACTTCCCAGCCTGAGGCCAAAGGCTTCCACACGGTGGCCGCGAAAAAGATCCACGGTAGAAGCCATAACCCGTAACGGAGACACGCACCCAACGCCTTCAGGATCGCAAGCAAAACCCGCTTGTGAAACCGAAGCATCGCTTTCAGTTCTTCTTTTAAGAACGCATGGATCATGGGTTTATCTCTCCTTTCAATCTTGGTTTTCCAGCAGGATGGTGATCACGGGATCTGCCGTATCACCCGGCCCGCATTTCGCCCACATCGGAACAGGCTCGGGTTTAGCGCCGTCCTCCATTAAAAATAGCGGCGCGAAATGGATCTCATCCCCCGAAGCCGCACGAATATGCGTTCTGAAGATCATAAGCATATCCCACGTTCGACCGCTCAGATCCTGGCCGGAAACCCTGGTATCGTTCAAAATGGTGAACACTGCCTGGGTGACGGCTACCGGATAACGGATACCCGCTTCCCTCGCGGCCGCAGACATGTCAACAAGAACTCCGTCCTCAAGCGCCTGTTTTCTCGAATATTCAAAGATCATCTCGACATCCTTGAAAAAATCGCGAATGGTTTCTCCCCCATCCCGCATGACGTTTTTTCCCCTGGAGCTTTTGGTCCCTTCGACACGCAGGTCATAAGCATTCTTTGCCTTATATTCCAGCTGGTGCAGGTGGATCTCCCGCGTCTCCGAATCCTGTAATTGTGCAACGATATTCGCTTTGTGAACGGTCATATAGCCAAGCGCCCTGTCATCAAATTGCCCTTCAAATTGTTTCATCCATTCCTTAAGGTTCATAACCCTTCCCTTTCTGTTTTTTATTTCGTTCAAGTGGAATCACGGGAGGCGGGAATAAAATCCCCGCCTCCCAACTCGTCATCTTCTGCCACACATCCCGTCGGTCAGCATCTCGAGCCTTTCTTCAAGACGATGAAGTTCGCTTTCATCCTCACCCGCTGGGCATTCCTCATCCGCGACGGAGATACGTTCTCGAAGGTTCTGAATTTGAAGGAACAGTCCCTTTAATAATTCCTTGCGCGTCATAGCAGACTCCTTTCTTAAAGTTGATTTCGTTCCGAGAAACTGAAGTACTGGTTCTCTCCGATGATGATGTGATCGAGGATCCGGATCGAAACCGTCTGGCAGGCGGCCTTGATCTTCTGCGTGATCTCGTAATCCTCGCGGCTCGGCTCGACTTTTCCCGAAGGGTGGTTATGGACCAACACGAGGCTCACCGCGTTTTGAAAAATCGCTTCGCGGACAATCTCCCGGGGATGCACCGCCGCCTCATCGATCGTCCCGAAGAACATGTCTTTTTCCCCCAGGATCCTTAAACCCTTGTCGAGAAAGATCACCTTAAAGACCTCTCGCTTAAGGTCCCGGAGACTGGCCGTGAGGTAATCGGTGACCGCTTGGGGACTTCGGACGAAGTTTTGCCCGATCACCCCCTGTTTCAAGACACGCCGCCCGATCTCCCTCACGGCCTGAAGCGTAACCCTCTGATATTCAGGCACATCCCTGAGATCAAAGAGCTGCCGGAGGCCTCCGGCTTTATTCAAAAGATCCAAAGCAACACCCACTTCCGTTTGCTCGTAGGTGCATTTCTTGAGGATGAGGGATAGAAGCTCCGCATCAGACAATGCTTCGATCCCTTTCTCAACCGCTCTTACCGCAGGCCGTTCGGTCTCCGGCCAATCTCGAACCGATAGTTTTCGTCTCATGGTGGCACCCTCCTTTTTAGACGCGAAAAGAGGCGGACTCCCTTTGACGGGAATACCGCCTCTTTTTTGCGTTTGGTTTATTTGTTTCTTTCGTTTCAGCGAACCACGATCTCCCAGCCGTTTTTCTGGAACCGGCCGATTACGTCGGCGTGTTTCTCAAAATCACTTCTCCGAACGATCAACCTCATGGGATTCACCTCCTTTCAAATAAATAGGGAGACAGCACGTTTAAGCACCGTCTCCCCTTTTGGATTTTTTTGAATCCGTCATCCCCTTACACGGCGCGCGCCGGGCTGGAGGGCATGAGCCCCAGGATCACGTCTTCCAGCACGGACTCCGGGATCGAGACTCCCTTTCGCTTGGACGGGAAATACGTGCCGTCCTTGCTATAGAACTTCCGAATATCCACGAACGTGGCCCTTTGCCCGCATCCTTTGGAGATCCGGAAGATCTCGGTTTCTGAAGCCGGAATATCGCAAACCGTGACGCTTGCGACACTCACGCCCTCGGTCCTTACGGCCTGAGGGGCCGTCCTTGCCTTGATGAGCCCCGCGATAATGGCTTCGCGGAATTTCTCCGCGAAACACACGCCTTTTCCGCTCGGCAAAAACATGGCCTTGCCGTCCTTGGCCCGGAAAAAGATCCGGAGATCGAGGTAACGGTTCCCCTTGTAGTTCTTTTGCGAGATCCGGTAGATGTCATTCTTGGATCTCGGAATATCCGCGAGGACCACGATCTCTTGTTCCGCGTCTTGAGCTGTATTTTGAGTTTCCATGTTGTTTTTCTCCTTTTTGGTTTTGAAATGAACTTCGTGAAAAACGCTCCTCTCTCTTCCATCACCTCCTTTTTGAAAGCCCTGAAAAATAAAAAAGGGGAAGACCCGGAGCCATGCCCCGGACCTTCCCCATTGTTTTAAAATCCTGAATTCAGTTTACGGTAACTTTACGCCTGTTTTCTCCTGCTGCATGGTTTTGATCCATCCTGTGGGATCTTTTCTGGTTTCCTTTTCTTTAGTCGCCGGGGGTGTCTCGGTTCCGCCGCTGACTGGCACAACAGCATGGGAGGTATTTTCCTCAGGCTTCGCCGCCGGCAATGCTGCGGGAGGTTCTTCCTTTTTTGCGGCAGTCTCAACAAGCGGATGCTGGGCCCTAAAATCCCCCACATACGACGGATGCCCGAAGAAATCCAGCTTCACGTGCCCCGTGTAAAGCTCCGGGCTCTTGAGGATCACAACAGCCTCTCCTCTCTTGAGCCCCCGGATCAGGTCCGGTTCAATGCGGAATTCCTGCCCCTCGCGGATCGAGCCGACCCCTGTAAAATCCTTGCCGGTGAATTTCTGCTCCGTTTGATAAGTGGAGATCAACGTCTTCTTCGTCCCTCCGATCTTCGTGAGTTTCTCCACGGAATCGGGGTCATCCTGCCTCAGAATGATCTTGATATTGGTATTTTCGATCACTTGTTGTTGGAACGAGGGGTCGCGCCGCACAACGAGGTCCCCGAGCGACTGGTGAAGCAACATGATCCCGAACCCTGCGGCGCGGGCCTTGTTCAGGAAATCAATGAAATTGATGTCAAGAAAGCTCGACGCATCGTCCACGAACACCGGGAAAAAGTGCCGCTCGGAAGTCAACATATCGGACTGGATATAACCCGAAACAGTCCTGATATCCTGCAAGATCATACGGCCCATGCGCTTTGCCGTTTCTCCGTACCCCTGCAAATTGAGCTGGAAATATACGATCTTGTTTCCTTTGTAGATTTTTAGAAGATCGATCTCAGGCGTAGGAGTATCCACGAGCTTTGAGAATTCGCTGCGGGACGTCAGGTAAAGGTCCGCGATAAGCCCGGAGAGGAACTTATGGTTTTGATCGAACCGGCCCAGCATTTTCCCGAGGTCCCCTTTGGTCTCGGGATCCACAGTCGCGTTGGCGAGCTCTTGGAGCGCCTTAAAATCCGTCAGACACCGGTAAACCTCACTAAACAGGATCGTGGGAGGCTTGTCCGAGCCTTTCTCGCAGGGACGCTCCTTTAAAGCTTTTAAAAGCGTCAGCATGGCCTGCTCCGCCATCTTCCGGTAGAACTCCTCGTTCCAGATCATGCTTCCGATGATCTTGTCTTTCAGTTCCGTAGCGTTCCCCCTTAGAAGCGGGTTGTAGCTGTTGCACTTATCAGGTTTCGCGAGCGAGAAGAAGTAAAAATCCTCGAGACGATCCGCCCGAACAACAATGGAATGGATCCGGTCCAGAAGCTCGCGGTCGCCTTTTCCGTCGATCACGATCGCCCCTCTTCCGTTTCTGATGTCATGCGCCAAGAGCGGCAAAAGAACGGACTCGCTTTTTCCGGTCCCGGTCGAGCCCACAACCTCGGCATGCATTGAGCGCTGTTCGCAGGTGAGATAAACCGCCTCCCCGCCGCTCAAACTCTCGCCGAGATAGGACCGCGACTTGTCCGAACTCAGGCGGTTTCTTCGCATCACGAGAAGCTCTGGCTCCCGCTTTTTCCCGGCGTCTTTTAAAAACCGTTCTTTCTCCGCAGAGGCAAAATAAGCCACCGGCAGGAAAAAAGGCATCAGGGCCGCCAGATAAAAGAGGTAGTAGAGCGCCCCCTTTAAAACGATCCACCGAACGGAAAGCGGCTTTCGAACTTCCGGGACATTTCCCGCCCTGTAGAACACCCACGCCAAGACCGCGAGCCCCGCTATCAGAATCACCGTTCCTGCGATCAGACAAACGATCCGCCAAGGGGAAAATTCCTTCATCCTCCCGAAACTTTTTTGAACGAACGCACGAACGTTTTTCCCCGCGGGAGAGTTCCTCCACTTGAGCAATAGACCCGCGACCGTAAGCGGGATATTGATCAAGATCCCGGTCACGACTTTCACCAGAAGCGATTGTCTCGAGTCCCCTTCAGGTTTTCCCATGAAACGTCATAGGATCTGGGAGAGGATGAAGGTATCCGCTTTGTTCCTGAAAATGGCCTTCTCACCTTCCCGAAAAAGGGTCTTATACTCCACAAACCAGATCTTCGCCGGATCGTATTCAAGATCAATGACCCAATCCATGATCTCGGTATTCAGGACCATGAAGACGCGGCTGTACTCCTTCGACGCCTCGTAGTTTTTGAAAAGCGCCTCGTAACGCTTTCGTCCCTTCGTCGAATTCTCAAGCTCGATCGCGATCCTTTCCTCATACACCGTTAAAAGCCCGTCCGGAACATGGAGGTAGTAATCCCGCTGTCTCAAAACGCGTTCACTCGTCCATCCGTCAAGACCGTGCCTCCGGAAAAAGATTCGGAGGTTCGTTACTTTCAGGTCATGATCCATATTCGTCCGGTGATAACCGTTCAATTTAAAAAGAGACGTGCCGTTCCGCAACCCTCGCCGCAGAAGTTCGCCGAACCCTTTTTCTCTCAAACGATATACCGAAAGTTTTTTCTTCACGCCGGTCTCTTTGGCCAGATATCCCGCCGCGACCAGCTTATCAAGCCGGTGATGACACGCCCCGGCTTCTTCCGAACAAGTCTGCCAAAATGCGGACTTGAGGTGACTGTGCGCCAAATACCCCTGCTCGTTCATGAACCGGAACATCGCAATATCTCTTGCCTGAAGTTCCACCAGTTCCGCACCCGCAGCCCGTTCCGACGCCTTCCCCTGTTCTGTTTCGTTTTTTGTGATATCTTCCATGCTCATTCATCCCTTTACTGTTCCTTCCGGGATATTCCGTCCGAAGGAGCATGATCCCGCTACACGCAGGACCATCACCCCTTCAGACGCCGGAAGACCCGTTACCGTCCGAAACGCGCAAGTGTCCTGGCAAACGACTCCAGTTCGTTCACCAGATATCCCGACTCCCTGAGCGTATCCCGGGTATTTTTCGGACTGTAGGCTTCCGGAATAACCGCTGGCCGGTAAACACGCCCCGACACCTGACCGACAAATGCCTGTCTCACGTTCACATTTCCCCGCGAGAACGACGGCACGGCCGCTTCGGACTGTTTCCTAACCTCAGTCTTTGCCAAAGAAGCTTCCAGATACCCTGCACCCCGGTTCAGAAAAGAAAGAGTGGTGAACGCCAGAAAAAGCATCACCCCAAGACTCAGTCCCTTCCTGATCCAGCACGCAAACTCCACAAACACACCTTTCAAAACACCCACAAACGACTTTCCACTTCCGCGAGGCTCACTCGTTTCAAGCAGTTTCATGGTTTTATCTCCAGTCTAGGTTCTTGGAATCGTCCCAGGTTGATTGTCTGGGCTTGTCACTTTAATTTTCTCTCTATAGTATTGGGCAAAAACAGGGGGGTCTGTCGGTCACTTTTGCACATTCCCCCAATAGAAAATATTTTTCTAGTCCCAAAGAACAACGCTTTAAATCCCAAACCAAATCTTTCCCGACCCAGAACACAAACTTCAAAAACAACACTTCCAAACAACCAACAACCACTGAAATCCATCCGCTCCAACCGCAAATCCAAGTCCTTCCCGAACCTTTACCTCCCGACCACCGTCTCGAAACTTCCCTAAGAAGAGAGACGGTGGTCGGGAGGATGTATAATTCCGCAGAATTGTACAGGGTAAGGGAAGGACGTCAAAAAATGCGGGTAAAAAACGGATGGAACTTGAAATGACATCGGGGGTTATGGAAATTGCGGGATTAAAAGATTAAACGTAAAATCGGAGCAAAACGGAACGAAGACTGAATTTTTTCGAAAATTGGATCGGTACACCCCCTATCCGTACAGGTAACGAGAAGCGGTAGAGCTCTCAAAGCACCGGATCAAGACGTATTTTTTTGAAATATAAGGAAAAAATCGCCCTCCCAGCCGCACCGCTCACAAATCCTGCGGATGCCGGGAAAGAATAAGGAATGTGACTTCCGGCAAGCACCGCAATCCGCCCGAAGCAGCATCTTCCCCCCAGCCGCATAAACCAGGTAATACAACATGCGCTCTCCCTTCCCACAGCTGGGACATGAAGGCTTGAAATGAGCCCCTTTGACCTAGCCCCCGAAAACTGAGCCAGTTGTTGTGATAGACTTCTGGCAACAGAAAGGGGCAAAAAGATGGCGAGAAAAAGGCTTCAACCCGAGGAGATCATTCTTAAATTACGAGAGGTCGAGATCCAGCAAGGGAAAG
>JAZDJU010000112.1:0-3292 GCA_043803685.1 Candidatus Omnitrophota bacterium | reverse complement strand
GAAAGAGGAGCTACGGATCGCCCTGGGATGCCCTATTTCGTTTATCGAAATAGACCCTTTAACGATCGATCTCCTGCTTCCCGAGGTCTACGGTCTGGGTGCCGATGTGCTCGCGAAGATGCAGCAGACGCAGGGTCGTTTTGAGGAGAAAGAACCGGTCGAGGTCTTCGATATTGAGGTGAGCGAGGAAGCGTCCATCTCAAAATGGGTGAATCATCTTTTTTGCGACGCGATCGAGAAGAACGCCTCGGACATTCACATCGAACCCCTCGGGAAACATCTCAGGGTCCGTTACCGGATCGACGGAGTCCTGGCGGAGGCCCGGGTCTCGGAAGCGATCCATCATGTGAGTCTCAATCTGATCTCCCGGATCAAGATCATGGCCGGGCTCGATATCAGCGAGCGGAGGCATCCGCAGGACGGCCGCATCAAAATCAAGAGAGGAAAGGAGTCGTTTTCGGTTCGCGTGTCGGTATTGCCGTCCGTGACGGGGGAGGCGGTGGTGCTAAGAATTCTGCGTCCGCTTTCCGTTTATGAGCTTGAGGAGCTCGGATTTGACGCGCCGTCGCTTGAAGTGATCACTCACGCCCTGAACCGGGAGAACGGCATGATCCTCGCCACGGGTCCCACTGGCGCCGGGAAATCCACGACTCTTTACGCCTGTCTCAAGAAACTGAACACGGTCGAGGAGAAGATCCTTACGATTGAGGACCCGGTGGAATATCGCCTGAAAGGAGCGATCCAGATGCAGGTGCATGAGAAGATTGGTTTTACTTTCTCAGCGGCCCTTCGTGCTATTCTCCGGCACGATCCCGATATCCTGATGCTGGGGGAGATCCGCGATAAGGAAACAGCGGAGATCGCGGTGCGGGCGGCGCTCACCGGGCACTTGGTGCTTTCGACCCTGCATACCAATGACGCGCCTTCCGTCATCACGCGTCTCGTGGAGATGGGGATCGAGCCGTATTTGATCGCAGCTTCCTTGAATTTGGTTATCTCGCAGCGGCTTGTGCGCGTTCGAAATCCCGCCTCAAGTTCCACAGAACCCACTTATAAGGGGCGGACGGCTGTCTACGAAGTTATGCCGGTGACGCCCAGACTTCGGGACTGCGTTTTAGAGAGAATTTACGGTACTGAGCTACGCCGCATCGCGCTTGGGGAGGGGATGGTCTCTCTGGAACAATCTGCACGTCGTTTAGTAAAGACCGGAGTTACTACGGAATCCGAGGTCTCTGCGTTTTTTTAGCGGGGAAGTGAATTGCGGGGCGTTAATCGTTATTTTCTTCGAGTTTTTTGAGGAGTTCCCAGTCTTTGATCCCGAGCTTTTGCGCGAGTAACTCCAGTTTTCCTAGGGTAATAGAGGCCTCTCCACGTTCGATCTTTCCCTGGTAGCTTCTGTCGATCCCCGCATAGTCGGCAAACTCGTGTTGTGGAAGCCGTTTTTTGATGCGTAGTTGCCTAATCAAAAGCCCTAGTTTTATTTCTTTTTCTCCAGCCGGTTTTCTCGCCATGGGGGTATACTAACAGTGAAAAATAGTTCTGTCTAGTGCTTATAAACCGTAGACATAGAGATATTCGTATGTTATCTTTTCGTTATTAACGCATGGAGAAAATGATGAGAAAAAAACTGGATTATCTAAGGCCGAAAAGAAAACCCTCGCTAAACGATGTGGCGAAAGAGGCTAGCGTTTCGCCCATGAGTGTCAGCCGGTTTCTCAATGCCAGGAAAAGGATGGAACTAGGCTCAGAGACGAGAGCAAGGATCGAACTCGCGATTCAAAAGCTTGCTTACGAGCCAAGTCCTTTTGCGAGAAAGCGAAGCGCCCGTGCGAAGTTTACATTCGGTCTCCTGACGGCCCTTTCCAAGGAAATCATGAAATCCGGCTATCATATGGGTATTCTCGGAGGTATTGTTGACAGGGTGTTCCATACCGGCCATGCCATCAAGTTCTTTAATTACGCGAATCGTCCTTATGACCGTTTGGAAGAGATCTTTTACGAACAACGAGTGGACGGTCTTCTCATCATCACCTGGAGAATGGAGCCGAGCCTTATTCGTCTTGTGGAGAAAACCACGCCGATCCTTCCTCTTGTGATCTTTAATGATTTCAATCCCGATCTTAAAACGAATATTCTTTATACCGATGTCCGCGAAGGCATGAAGAATGCGGTCTCATACCTTGCCGGAAAAGGCTATCGCAAGATCGGTCTCATTAAGGCACCCTCCGAGGTGCTTTTTAAAAATGGAGGCAATTCGGGGACGATCCCCTCGGTGGATATTTGTGAAAAATTCGCAGGGTTTCTCGATGGTCTTAAGCACGAACATCTTCCCGTTCAAAAATCATGGATCCGGGAGTGCCCGACTTATATGGAGTCAGACGCGTATGACGTTATGAAAAAATGGATCCAAACTAAAAATCTCCCTCAAGCCGTTCTTTGCACCAATGACGAGATGGCTCTTGGCGCTCTCAAAGCCTTAAAAGAAGCCAAACTTTGGTGTCCTGAGAAGATCGCGCTCATGGGTTTTGACGACATCGATCGGGGCCGGTGCATTTCCCCGTCGCTTACGACGATGCGCCAACCACTTCACCAGGTGGGGGAGGATGCTGTTGAGTTACTTATCGATCGCGTTCAATATCCCGAGAATAAGCAGGTCGTAAAGAAGTACAGCGCGGAGCTCGTGATCCGCCAGACGGCATAACGGGTTTTGGACGAAATTTTTTTACCCGCTTACATAAGAGTTTTTAAAAAGTTTCTGAATTTGAAATGGATAAGCAGCAAAATTCCAGTGAAAGGCAGGCTCAAAGTGCATTATGGGAGCAGGGTGTTTTAAGACAAGGCCGGGGCTTCGCGGGGGATACGGGCGTATTCGCTGTCCGAACCCTGGATGCGACTATATTCTCTTCGAGGCTTCAAAGAGGTTTTGGCTCAGCAGTCGTATCGAAAGAACGCTTTGCCCGACGTGCGACCATTCGGCCTCGTTTGTCGCTATCCTTCAGTCGGAAAATGACTCAGGGGAGCTTATCGTTCGATACTGGTGTTGTAAGTGTGAAGTCTTTTTTGAAAGAGCCATGATCGGGGTCCGGAAGTATTGCTCGGGCTGTCATACCTACCAAAATATCTATTTCATGCTCTCACTGGCTCTTCCAAACGGAGTACCCGCTAAGCAGGAAGCTACCGCGGAAACTTAGCGGAGAAGCCATTCTTTGTTTGATCTCGCACCTGGGCATGCCTCTTTGGCGACCCTATACACCTATTGCAGGGTCTACCTCCCGCTCGACCACACTCTCTC
>JAZDJU010000111.1:0-2336 GCA_043803685.1 Candidatus Omnitrophota bacterium | reverse complement strand
TTCCGCCAAAACATTCCCCGCGGCATTCCACAACTGAAGCTGAGGGCCGCATTCCGGACACGCATTAGGCTGAGCATGAAACCGACGATCCTCGGGAGAATGATATTCCTGTTTACACGCAGGGCACATCAGGAACATCTTCATACTCGTATTCATTCGATCATACGGAAGGCGTTCAACAATGGAATACCGCGGGCCACAGTGGGTGCAATTAGTGAACGGATAGCGAAAGCGGCGATCCTGCGGATCCATGATCTCTCGACGGCACTCGAAACAAGTGGCGATCTCCGGCATGATCCAAGTCTCCACCGCGCCGATCTGACTTTCACGGATCTCAAACCCCTTATATCCCGCCGGCGATAAAAAAGACGGCTCCAAACTTTGGATCACTGCATGTTCGGGTCGCTCTTGAGCGACCCGGAGCAAGAATTCCCGCAGCAAGGGGTCTTCCCCTTCCACCTCAACCAAGATGCCCCCAGCCGTATTACAACCCCATCCATCCAAAGAGAGGGCATTCGCCAATCGGTAAATAAAAGGACGGAAACCGACTCCTTGAACGGCGCCCCGAATGACCAAACGTAAGCGCTGTTTTACGGCACTTTTCATGGAAGGCACATGCATCTTTTCATGATAACTTTCAACTCAAGACTTCCGGTCGATCTCATTCCGCATCGACGAGAGAAACTCCACCCACGGGTCAATCCCATCCCCCCTCAGACTGTCCACCTTAAGGATCGGCGCAGCAGGATTCAGCTTGCGAAACGACTTTTCCGCATGCTCCAGATCGAAATTGGTGTGCGCGTGAAGCTGTATTTTGGTGATCACCATCGCCTTGGCTTCGGAAAAAAGAAGCGGGTATTTTTCAACCTTATCATCCCCTTCAGTAACGCTCAAGACCGCGATCTTGGCTCGCTCACCAATATCAAATTCCGCCGGACAGACAAGATTCCCGATATTTTCGACAAAAATAATATCCAGTCCAGCCCCATCGATCTGCTGAATAGCGCCATTGACCAGATGGGCATCCAAATGACACGCTGTGCCGGTATTGATCTGACAGACAGGTACGCCTTTTTTCTGTACTCGCTCAGCATCCCGGGTGGTCGCGATATCGCCTTCAATGACTCCGACCTTGTATCTTTTTTTCAATAGGTCCAAGGTCGCTTCCAGAAGCGCGGTCTTACCCGACCCGGGAGAACCGATCAGATTAACCATCAACACATTGTTCTTTTTCAGGAACGCCCTGTTCTCCTGGGCCCAGGCGTCATTGGCAGCCAGAACCTTGCTCATCACCTTGATCTCCATCAGTCAACCTCCAGTTTATCCAAATAGATCTCGCTATTTAAAAGCGGCAACACGGTCGATGCCCCACACCTCGGACATTTTTGATCTTCGCCGGAACTCTTCTCAAAAGGGCTTTCGCAAGAAGAACACTGCCAGCGCTCCGGCAGACGAACCACCTTGACCACGGCTCCTTCCAAACAGGTTCCTTTTGACAATGTCCCAAGACAAAAATTCAGATTCTCTTCTGAGGCACAATTATAGATCCCGCAAGCGACCCGGATCTCTAGCACTTTTGAAAAGGAATGGATCGCTCGCTGCTTTTCAACGAGATCCACAAGACCTTCGATAATCGCGATTTCATGCATAAAATATCCTGTTAGCAACTGGGGCACGAACCGCCCGGCGATCCGTGCCCCAGTTAAGATAAGCTGATTTCAAAACGCATCAACCCTAATCCCGGCGAATCTCCTTGATCTTGTTGCGCCTGACATCAAAGATCGAGACAATAATCGGAGACTCCCCAGGGAGACTATGGGTGGCGCAGCCCAAACAGGGATCATACGGACGAAACGCCATCTCAACCATATTGAGAAGTCCTTCTTCCACATCTGGCCCCTTGATAAGCGCCTGCGCGGCCTTTTGACCGACATGCAGATCGGCGCGCTGTTGTTGAGCGTCGCCACAAGTAAATTCGCCATTGTGACAATACCCTTCGAATCAGTGCGGTAATGATGGAATAGCGTCCCGCGCGGAGCTTCAACCACACCCACACCTTCCGTCGGCGTGGCGGTCGGAATCGTCTGAATGTCCTTACTCGTGATCTCCGGATCGCGAACCAATTCTAGCGCCTTCTCGGCAGCGTAAAGCATCTCGATCAACCGCGCCCAATGGAACGCGAGCGTGTGATGCGCGGGCTTGGGAAGAACGCTATACATCTTGTCATAGGCTGCCTGGGCAAGCGGCGTCGTGAAGCCGGTTGACACATTGAGACGCGCCAACGGGGCCGCACGATAAATACCGCTATCCGGACCGTCCACAAAGCCCTTCCAGCC
>JAZDJU010000110.1:0-16380 GCA_043803685.1 Candidatus Omnitrophota bacterium | reverse complement strand
GCGCATCCTGCCGCAGGGCCGATGTTCGGCATCACCACCCGCGTAGTATCAAATAAAGCTTCTTCAGCCGTGTCAGGGGCGGCGAGCGTTACTTTTGTGCTCAGCGTGCAACAGGCGGAAGATGCCGGCAATCCTGGAGCGCCGACAGCCGTAAAATACAAGGAGGCGACAGTTGTTTTTCAAAAACAGTCAGATGGAACTTATTTGATAAATGACGTTACTTGGAAAGATTTGGAATTGTAGATTGGCAAGAGCAGCTCTTGACGTGATTTTTCCGCCGCATTGCGCCGCCTGCCGACAGGCTGGTGCTTGGTTTTGCGCGGATTGTTTAAGCAAGGTTGAATTTTCTTTTAAAGATCCGTGCGCGGTTTGCGGAGGATTGAAAATGCATCAGTGCCAAACGCCGGAGGGTTTGCGGCGCATAGACGCTTTGGTGACTTTGGGTTTTTACCACGATCCGCGGTTGAGGGCCGTAATCCATAATTTGAAATACAACGGCGCAACCTGCTTGATGCCGAGCGTGAAAGAGCTATTGCGGCGTTATCGCGATATGCGCAGAGATCCTTGGCCGTGGACAGGGGAGGAGCGTTTGGTTATCCAGCCTTTGGTTGGCGCGCCCAAGCGCGTTCGAGCCAGAGGTTTTGATCAGGCTGAATTGATAAGCCAAGCGGTTCAAGAAACTATCGTGCCTTGGGCAAAGTGCGTTTCTTGGTTGAAGCGAGGCAAGTCTGTTACGGCGCAGGCGGATTTAAAAGACCAAAATTTGAGGCGCGCGAATGTTTTGAATGTTTATTCCGTCAGCGCCCCTTTACCGGAAAAGCCGCCGTCAGTGTTGTTGGTTGACGACGTTTTCACAACCGGCGCAACTATGAGAGATGCCGCGCGCGCTTTGCGGCTTGCCGGAGTCGAGAGGGTTTATGGTTTTGTGTTGGCGTTGGGGAAGTAGTGTGGGGAGAAGCCGGTAGCTGGTATCTGGTAGCTTGTAGCTGGTATGGGGATTGGGGAATGAGGTAAGAAGTATGAAGTATGAATGATGAAGTATGAAGTATGAATGAGGAATGAGGGAAAAATTTACAATTATCAATTTCCAATTTTCAATGACGAAGATAGAAATGACGAAATCCGAATGACGAATGACAAATGGGGGAAAAATTTACAATTTTCAATGATAGATAAGAGGAATGATGAATGAGGGATAGTGGCTGGTATGTGGCGGGGGGCGGAGTTGGTTAGAAGAGAATATTCCCTGAGCAAAGTCGAAAGGTTACCGGCTGAAAATAGGTTTAGCATTCCCACACTCACCTTTGATGTCCACTCGTCCACCCTTGTCATTCCTGCGAAGGCAGGAATCCAGAATCAGAACAATAAAACAGATTGTATTTGTCATCTTGAAATAATATCTTTTGACTGGTAATGTTGTCCGGCGAAGTGTTTTGATAGCTACAATTCATAGATTACGGAGAGGTACCCAAGAGGCTGAAGGGGGGAGATTGCTAATCTCCTAGGGGTGTAAAAGCCCGCGAGGGTTCGAATCCCTCCCTCTCCGCCATGACAATTTCGTATCGGCAGACCCACATGCCTCAAAGCGTGCGAGATTTGTGCGGTATGATTGTGACCAACAAAACGACCCGAAATGGTCGTTTTGTGTAAATCTGCTTAGGTTTCTTTAATCTCATATCCTTGTTTCTTGTAAAACCTCATTCGTTGTTTGAACTGCCGATCCAAAAATGGCGTGAGATAATCGCGATAGTCCAGAACGAGTTTGTCTACACCACGCAGACGTCCTACGTATTGCGCTAGCTTTCCATCAAAGGAAAATGGAAACGCGATCACGAGGCAATCGATCCCTTTGATGTCCAAGCCCTCACCGAAGAACTGGCCGGTTGAAAGAATGACTTGGTAATGGCCGGTTTCAATCTGTTTCAATTTTTGCTTCCGGTTCGACTCAGAATCGTCGCCAGTAATCGTGATCGTCTCTGCTTCCTTGCGGAGATAGAGATTGAGTATTTCCAAGTGTTCCTTGCGTTCGCTCAATACCAAGATTTTACGGCTCTGCTTGGCCTGAACGAGGATATCACCAACAATAACCTTATTACGTGAATGGTCACAGCTCAACATTTTGGCAAGAAGCTGATAGTTGTCGGTTTTGAATCTAAATGGAATGTCCAGGTCTGTTTTTCGGATGACGACGTTTACTGGGGTCTGCATCGAAGTTGAATCTTCATTGATCGCTGGATTTACCGCTAGTTCCGCGATGATATTTCCAACATATAGAAAGATCATTTTTTCATCGTGATGTTTGCGGGTTGGTGTTGCTGTCAGGCCATACAGGTATCTCACATCTAGATTTTTAACTACTTCCCGGAATGTCTTGGCCGGGACATGATGGCACTCATCCATAACGACAGTTCCGATCTTTGCCATTTCGTCTTTGTGATTTTCCATACCCGCGAAACTCTGAAGCATGGCAACCGTAATCTCTTTGCCGAACTTTTTCTTTACGCCGTCGATTCTTCCAATTTTTGTCTTTGGGATTTGTAGGAACGCTTGAATGCGTTCGATCCATTGACTCATGAGTTGCCGACGATGAACTAAAATGAAAGCAGGGAGTTCGCGTCGCGCGATAAGCTCAAGGGCAACGATCGTTTTCCCGCTTCCGGGCGGCGCAACGATCGTCCCTTCATCATGAAGGAGCGCTTTCTCGACCAAGCCTTTCTGTTCAGTGCGAAGCTCGATCGCGCTATTGAACTGAACCGGTTCCACGGCTGTCCGTCTATCCGATAGATGATAGCGCATCCCGCGTTGGTCAAAGTGCTGTTTTAGAGATTCCAGGAAGCCTCGCGGCAGTCTCAGGATGTCGCCCTGCTCTTCAATCAGCTTGAAATATTTTTCCGTTTGGTAGGTGCTTTTGCCGAAGCGCTTTTTTTGCAGATATTCGGCATTCATGAAATTCAATTCCTCTTTCAGAAATTTGACCGTCTCAGTATCCAGCTCACGGCGTGACAATTCGATCGAAGACGCGAGCGTGATCGTAATGCCTCCTGGTGCCTCTGACGCTGTGCCGTTCATCGAAACGACAGTGCCAGCTTGGACGAGCCGATCGTATAAAGTATCAAGCTCGATTGTCGCCAGACGTTTTATTCCAAGGAGATGCTGCCACTGGTTTGGATACGGATCTCCAGTTTCAGGATGGATAAAAACTGTTTTTCCTTGATCTGTTAGCCTTCCTTGAAACGGCAATGCAATCAGATTGCCGAAGCTCTTGCCGCTCAGCTCGTCTTGATTTGGGAATAGACGGTCGAAACTCACTTCTTTATCGAATTCCGAAAGATGAAACGCCTGACGGATAAGTTCAAGAAAAATACGACGGCTCTTGAATGCGGGATACGGCACTTCAAAAAAAAGCCAGATGTGGCAGCCATTACCGGAGCGTGAGCGTTCGATGGAGACCGGAATGTCATACTCCGAACAGACGTGGATGAACTGTTGGCAATCATTCCACCATCGCTCTCCGTCGAAATCCGCAGCGATAAACCACGACGTATTGTCTTCAAGTGATGGATAGATGCCGATCGTTTGGCCTCCGAGAAAATGCTTTTTGATGACGTCGGGAGTCAGTGGGATCGGAACCTTTTCCTTGAAGTTAAGCCATGTCCCGCCATGTCGTTTATGTTCGTTGAACGCCGTCCAATCAACATCATACGCTGGAGCGTAGCCAATTTTCCCGTTCTTCTCCCAGCGACGTGCAAAAATATCCTCTCGACCATGGAATAAAGAGGAAAATAAAACAAGCTGTTCTTCAGTAACGGAAATCATAGGGACATGCGGTCTAACTTCCAGAAGTCACGGGTTGGCTTTCGCAGCTCCTCATCCGTGAGCCTGCAAACGTGATGTCTTTCGTGCATGACTTTGACGAACATCTTATGCGTAATGAGATACTCTTCATGACCACGAATGATTTCACGCATCCGGTCGTAATGTTCCTTTTGTCGATTTTCCGGACACTTACGAGAACAGATATTGCCGTAATACCAATTCAGAGCATGAATCGCCTTAATGGGTTTGCCCATATGCGCTGATCATTTTTTCCGATATCTCGTCGTTCGTCCCTGTCCGATGCGTTCAACTTTTTTCAGGCGCATCAAAACATCCAACGCCTGTGAAACCGTTGGTCGTGCTACCCCTGTTGCCTTTGTGATGTCGCCAGGAGTCGCTTCGGGAATGGATAGAAGGTATTGCCACACGAGGAGCTGCTTTGGAGACAACAGCCTTTCAATGTTCTCCTTAGATAAAAGCTCGATTGCCTGTTTAGCTTGCTCAAGCGAAACCGTCAGAAAAAACTCAAGCCAATCCGTGATATCTTCACAATTGGTGTTCAGCTTCTTCTGACTTTTTCGGAGCTTTAGATAATAATTGGCTTTGTTGTCTTCAATCAATTTTTCATGTGAGACGTACGGTACATATTCATATCCAGCCTTCAACATGAGGAGATTTGCAAGGATGCGCGAAAGACGCCCATTTCCATCTTGGAACGGATGAATGGCAAGAAACTCCACAAGAAAATTTCCGATGACGAGCAACGGATGGAATTCTTTTTGCGCGAGCGCTCCCTCTGTCCATGCGACAAGCTCTTGCATCTGTTTTGGCACGAGATATGCAGGAGTCGTCTCGAAGACGACGCCTATAGATTTTCCTGATTCGTCGTACATCTCGACAGAATTTTCCGTCTTCTTGTATTCGCCACGATGACGCTCATCCTTGGAAACGTATTTCAACAATTCTTTGTGGAGATGCTTGATCGCGCTTTCGTTGAAAGGAGTTTGTTTCCATCCATAAAAAATGTTATCCAACAATTCATAATATCCTTTCACTTCCTGCTGGTCACGATCAGCGAATTTTTTAACAGAAAGGCCGCGCATGAGTTTCTCAACATCCTCATCCGAAAGTCTTGCTCCTTCGACGCGCGTCGACGCTCCTGTAGATGTGATCAGCACGGAACGCTTCAATCGCTTTAATGCTTGCGGATTGAGAGACGCGCCTCCAATCCAACGACCCTTCAGTTCATCAATGTGATTGATGAGAGACCAGAGATTTTGGGGGATATATTTGATTCGTGGATCACGGTGGTAGATGCTTAATCTCATATACTATGTATAGGAGATTATATGAGATATAAACAAGCTAGTCAAGACGAGAAGTGAAAAATTGAAATTTTCCTTCAAAAACCCCAATATATGCACGAGAGGCGACCCGCGTGGTTCGAGTCCCACTTTCCCCGCCATGACAATTTAGTATCGTGCAACCCACATGTCCAAAGGCGTTCGAGGTTTGTGCGGTAATAAAGGAACCGTCCGAAAGGACGGTTTTGTCATGGATTAGTTTTCCATCCTTTTGGCCGGAAGCTGAATACATGAGCGATTCGTAAAAGCAGCGATCAAGCCCCTATCTTTGGGGTGAACGAAATTTCAAAAAATAACCAAAAATATTGCATTTTTCATCATCGTCAAATACAATAACGCGCATGCATACACTCCTCTCACGCAAAGATTTTAATCAGGATTTTGAAATCATCGAAAGAAAAGGAACTGGCCATCCAGATACGCTAGCAGATGCCCTCGCTGAGAAATTTTCTGCAAACTTCTCAAATTACTGCATGAAAAAATTCGGTGTGGTCTTGCACCATAATTTTGACAAATTAGGGCTTCTTGGGGGTTCTTCGCGCGTCAAATTCGGAGAAGGGCGCGTACTGAATCCAATCCGCGTTTTAATAAACGGCCGAGCATCGACGAAGTTCGCCCAAGAAACCATCCCCATCAAAGAACTTCTTACTTCTTGGACAAAGGAGTTTTTTATCGAGAAGCTTCCCTTTGTTGACCCAGATACAAATTTGGAATTTCATTTCAACTTAAGTGTTCAAAGTAGCCCGGGGAAGACCTATGAAAAAGAAGCGGTTGGTGGGGCTCGCCAAAAATGGTTTGAGCCGGAAACTGTCGATGATTTGCCCGAAGTAAAACAATTAACTGCCAATGATACATCACTCGGAGTCGGTTACGCACCCATGACGATACTGGAGCAGGCGACGCTCGCGATCGAACAATTCTTAAATTCTCCTGAGCGAAAAATAGCAGACCCTTGGTTGGGTAGCGACATTAAAATCATGGCATGCCGGAATAAAAATAAGTTCTTTTTTACCATGTGCATTCCTCAAATCGCGACATATGTACAAAATTATTCCGAATATGCAAAAAATATCAAAGCTGCAAAAGCTTACGTTGAAGACATTATGTATCGATTCGGAATAGCTGATTTCGAATTAAGCATTAATACAAGAGATGATGAACAAAGGGGTGATTTCTATCTCACCGCAACCGGTTCGTCAATCGAAAGTGGTGACGAGGGATTGGTCGGGAGAGGAAATCGAATCAACGGACTCATTACACCAACGCGGCCTATGAGCATGGAAGGATCCTGCGGAAAGAATCCCATATACCATATCGGAAAAATCTATTACGTGGCCGCCTTCGAATTGGCAAGGCGCGTTCATGAAAAATTCGGTATTCAGAACGAAGTGTATCTCGTCAGCCAGAGCGATAAGCCGCTGGTCGATCCATGGATCCTGGCAATCAATATCCCAAAAGAATTCACCGAAAGCGAATCTCTCAAGACCTTTCTACAGAATGAGGTTCAACAGATACCAGCGCTTTCGAAAAAAATTATCAGCGGGGTCGTTCAACTCTGCTAACGACGATGGAACGCTACACGTCAGGAGGCGATGAAAAGATCCGATCAAAGATTGATGATTTTATCGACCAGTTTCATCTTATCCTCGAAACGGAAGATAGCTTGAGACAACGCTACCGAATTGACGAGACTGTAATTGACGATGAAATAAAAAATAAATCCGAACAAGTTTTAAATTTGAACGAATCCGAAGACGTTGAACGATTTTTCGAAGGATATGAGCGACTGAAGCCAGAGCCGGTGCTTAGGCCGCCTGGAGAATCGACCGTTTTTACGACGGCTGGTGTACAGCGCGTCGAAAGCATGTTACGGGAGCGTGCGGAGATCGTGGGGAAAAAATTCCTCGTCGCGCAACCTGTTATTCGCAGTCAATATATGGATGCCGTAAAAGAAGGATTCTCAACCTCGTTCGTCGACGTTTCGATTGAGCACGTGAACGCCAAAATGGAAGATTTCTTCAAAATATACAAACTGCTCTTAGCTCTCCTCATTAATCAAGGCGTTCCTTTACGAGACATCCGAGTGACAATCAGCGAATCTGCTGACCGATGGGGAAAGAAAAAAGTTACAAAAAATACAATCACACTCTATGCCCGAGAAGTCGAAGTCTCGGAATGCGTCTACGTGCCGGACTATCCGTTGGATGACGGGTCCAAAATCGCCATCGCGGACGGCTGTTTTGGTATGGAGCGTTTCAGTTGGGGTACTGGAAAACATTGCCACTATTATCAAGATTTTGATCAATTTTACACCCCTGATCATGACCGAAACGATATCTCAGGCGTCATTGATGCAGTCAGGACGGGCGTATTGATGGCACGCGAAGGGGTCGTCCCCTCGCACAAAGATCCCGGATATCGATTACGCCAATGCATGACAAGATTTTTTTCACGGAGCAGATCAATGAGGCTCGACATCGAAAAACTTGTTTCCATAGCAGACGATTACTGGACAAGATGGAGCGCCGAATCGACGTTAGATAAGGCATCCTTGCTGGAAATCGTGCGTAAAGAAATTGAGAGAGCTCACAATGTCGCTTTTCTGGGTGAATTCAAGAAACTCGGTGGGCCTGACATCTATTTGAACGTAAACCAAAACAGGTCCGCGTTCATTCTGCAACTTGAACGCTCAAGACCCGATCAGGCGGACATTATTCAAAGAACTCTTCAAAATTTTCTATGAAGAATGGAAAACTCTTCCTCGGAGGGGGAGGCGACGCGGATACAAGCTTCGATTTCGATGAGCAATTTTTTTTCGAACTTCCCCGTCAGGCAAGTCTTCTATATATTCCCATCGCTTTGCGCCGTGAGTCGATAGGATACGAAGCTTGTATCGATTGGTTCTCCGCCCTGGTCGCGAGACATTCGGAAGGAAAAGAAATCGATTTTGAAACAGCTCTGGAGAATATACGGGTAACATCACTCGACAAATTTGATGCCGTATATATCGGGGGCGGAAATACATACCATCTCTTGGATTATGTAACTGAAGCGGGAATGAGAGAGCGTCTCGCGGAGTATGTGCAGGGAGGCGGAAGTATATACGGCGGAAGTGCGGGAGCGATAGTGCTCGGGAAAGATATACGCACCGTCGAAGACGAAAACCATCGAGGCAGCACGCACCACAACGGGTTGAATATGCTTGGAGGAATGTCCGTGCTCTGCCATTACCAGGATTCGATGAAAGAACATGCGGCATCTCTCGCCGCTTCATTACGTAGTCCGATTCTGGCAATTCCTGAAAATTCCGGCGTTATTTGGATCGGTAATCACATAGAGCGGTGCGTCGGAAAAATTTCTGAGTTCCAGCCAGACGGAACAGTGGGGCGCATCTAACAGACTGTATGATCAAAGACGTCCAACGCCACTTTTCACGAATTGCGAATCGTTACACTCATCTGCGCACAACGGATAACGCTCCGATCGCATTCATCGAATCGTGGTTAAAAACGCGTCCCGTGTCAATTATAGCCGAAATCGGCTGCGGCGACGGGAGATATACAGCAAGGTTGCTCCAAAGTATACAAGGATATTCTTTCTTTTATAGCGTCGATAAAAATAAAGCCATGCTCTCCCTGCTGAGCAAAAATTTAAAAAAGGGCGGTTTTAAAAACTTTAAAATAATACAAGCATCCGCGGAACACTTGCCCTTCGAGTCGAATTCTATCGATGCCCTGTTCATTTTTAATGCTATCCATCATTTTCAGCTGCCTCAATTCCTGGACGAATGCTCACGCTGTTTGAGAAATCACGGTCGAATATTTATATACACGCGCTTTAAAAATCAGAATTCTAGAAATATCTGGGGGAAATATTTCCCCTTGTTCCAAAAAAAAGAGACACGCCTGTTCACGCTTAGCTTATTCCAGTCCACCATGAAAAAAGCACCGGGGCTACTCGTTGAGCATATCGAATACTTTCGCTTCCCACGCGTCGAAAACATCAATAGATTGAAAGAGCAGGCGCAGGGGAAACACTATTCAACGTTCAATTTATATACGGAGACGGAATTCAAACGATCCCTCATAACATTTATTGACAGGCTTCAAAAACGCTTTCACGACGTGGATCGCATTTCGTGGCACGATGAAAATACGCTGATCATTCTTAAAAAAAATCCAAGTGATCCTCTATGAACGAAAAGCCCATAGAAAGAAAACAGCAAAACGATTCTAAGAAGAAACCTGTCGTAGTTCGCCTCGGAATGTCCCCCGTCGAAGGAAATAAAAACATCGGAGCGATCCGTTCTCATCTCTATAATTATTCACTCGCTCAGAGCGAAAAACAAAAAGGATCTGAAGGGAAGGTTATTTTTCGCGTAGATGACACCAATGCTGAAGAGCATAAGAAAGAGAAAGCATTGGAGCTCCTCCATTTTTTTAGCGATGTTCTTGGTTTCGAATTTGATGTTACGCCTGAAAATTCCCAAGAAACCATAGGGCAATCCGTTTACCAATCTGAAAGACAGACGATTTATTCAAAATACATAGAAGAGCTGTTCGATAAAAAAATCGCTTTCGTAGACAAAGATTCCGGACTCGTTTTATTTGATATTGAGCGATTTATCGACGAATATTCTGATACGTTTGAATTCGACGATGTTTTGAGAGGTAGAATTCTCGTCGACCTTGAAAAACGTCTCAAAAGTGGCCAAAAATATTTTCCTTTGATGCGCTCCGACCGAAGCGTGCTTTATCATCTCGCGACCGTTGTTGATGATGCCGAATTCGGAGTGACGCACGTCGTGCGAGGACAAGACAAAATGCCCATCGTCGATTTTCAAGAGATGGTTCGCATCGCCCTTGGGTTCGAACCTAAAAAGTACCTCCATACGCCACTTCTACTAGATGAACGCGGCAAAATGTTGGGAGGAGCTTCTAACTTTGATGATTTCATTCGAAAAGGAATTCTTCCTCAAGCGCTCGTCTCTTATCTCATCTCGTCCGGCTATGGACGCTCCAACGTCGTCTATCCTTCCATTTCACAATTCCTTGAAACGTTCGACGCGAATAAAATCCATAGAGCAAATGGAAAATTTGATCCTGAAAAATTAGCGTCTCTGAACAAAAAACTGATCAAGACGATCACGCCCGACATTTACCTTGCTTCCGTCGAGTTGTATTTGGCAAAAAATCACGAAGACGCACTCGTTCAATCACTGGAGTCTGATGAAGCATTACAGAAGCTCTTAATATCACTACGGAGAGAACCGGAAGAAGCGGTAAGAATGATTCGATCTATCCTCTTTCCAAATTTTGAAAAGCCTGATGAAGATGTTCGGGATGCTCTTCCGTGCATTTTTCGAGAAATGGAGTCTTATCCAGACGTTTTTCCTTCATGTGAGGTGCTTAGATTAAAAAAAGATACTTTCTTCAAAGCGATGAGCTGGTTGCTTGTCGGTAAACAAACATTTCCTGATATCAATGCCGTCTATGCCTACCTCAAATCGCGCCAAACGCTACAGGATCGACTCAAGGTCGCAGAGAATACATTGATAATACGTTCTTAATTTTTCTCTTACTTAGTTTCCAACTTTTATCGTAACGAGTTCGTTAAATTTTCTTGCGACATGTAATTATCGAGCGATTTTCTTGGGCAGGCATTCACCGATTACTGAACCCGTTTAATGATAGCTCATATGAGATTGCATGAGATTTGGCCGGATATGCTGCCCGTGGAGATAACACGAAAAATCTCAACTCTAAACAACACAACAAAAAAATAGCTCGGTTGAGATCAATTTCAACATTGAGGCAAGAGAACTTAGTATCGGATGACCCACTTAGTTCGAATCCCTCCATCTCCGCCATGACAATTTAGTATCGTGCAACCCACATGCCTCGGCATGTGCGGAATCTGTGCACTAAACTGCGACCAAGAAACGGGGTCATGTCCCACGCGTGTCCGGTTAAGTCTTTCACCATCATAAAAACAGCTCTTCGTTGAGCCGTTTTTTTGAAAAAAAGCATTTTTCGATTTGAATTTTATCTGTGCAATACTTGGTGTATATGCACCAAGGCCAATATGTCTTTTCACAGGTCATGGACAGTGTCGTTCGATATCAATTTAATCATTGCGTTGCACGGTATGGCGGTGAATATCGGGTGAGAGAATTTTCTTGCTGGGAACAGTTTCTGGCGATGTCATTCGGTCATCTCTCATTCCGTGAGAGCCTGCGTGACATTGTCATATGTCTCACCGCTCAACATGAAAAATTGTATCATTTGGGTTTTCGTACTGTTGTTAGACGATCCACGCTCTCCGATGCGAATGAAGCACGAGATTGGCGTATCTATCGCGACTACGCACTCATCCTCATTCAAGAGGCGCGCGGCATCTATGTTGATGATACGCCATTCACCCTTGATTTGGAGGGAACAGTTCTTGTCGTTGATTCAACGACGATTGAAATGTGTTTGAATATATTTCCATGGGCAAGATATTCGAAGAAACAGGCGGCAATCAAACTCAATATGGGATTGGATTTAAAAGGCAATATTCCTGCATTTTTCGATTTTTCCAGCGCAAAAGAGAATGATATGCACTTTCTTGATCGGATTATCTATGAAGCCGGAAGCTACTATGTCATGGATCGTGGGTATGGAGATTTTAAGAGACTGAATACGATCCATCGTGCACAAGCGTTTTTCGTGACACGAGCAAGACGTAATACCGTCTTTCGACGAATTTATTCAAATGATGTAGACAAGTCTTCTGGGGTGAAATGTGATCAGGTGATTTATTTATCTGGGTACACTGCAGAAGAGCGATATCCCGAGAAGCTTCGGCGCATCAAATATGTTGATGCTGAAACACAACATGTGTATGTATTTCTCACGAATCAATTTGACGTACCTGCACAAACAATCGCTGATGTATACAAACATCGTTGGCAAGTTGAGCTATTTTTTAGATGGATCAAACAGCATTTGAGCGTCAAATCATTTTGGGGTCGCTCACGAAATTCAGTGAAGACACAAATATGCATTGCGCTGTGTACATATTTACTGGTTGCCATTATGAAAAAGAGGTTAGGGATCAAAAGAAGTTCCTACGAAATTCTACAAATATTAAGTGTCTCCCTTTTTGACAAAACTCCCATGGTTGAGCTGATTTCTGAGTTCGTTTTATCTGAAATCGGATCACCCATCCAAAAGCAGGCTACGTTGTGGGATTCTTAACCGGACACGCGTGGGTCATGACCCGGTTTTCAAAAGAGCGTTCCATCACTCGCGTGGTGCGGTCGGCCTAGCTGTCGCAGGCCAAACACGCCGCATACTTTCCGGGCTGGAAGACTCTCCAGCTCTTTTCTTTTCTTTGGAAACCGGGACGAAACTCGGACATGACCCTTTTATATTTTTTTCTCCTGTCATCCTCCGGCGCCTGTCCTCGCGTAGGCGGGGATGACCGGGGAACATGTCATCCTCCGGTGCCTCTCTCCATGTCATCCTCCGGCTTGACCGGGGGACATGTCATCCTCCGGCTTGACCGGGGGATCTTCAAATTGGAAGATTCCCCGGTTGAACCGTGGAATGACATTTGTTAGCAGCGGAATGACTTTTTTTCTGTTTTTCTCTCTAGAGGACTTGTTATTTTTTATGAAAAAAGCCGTCACGAAAGCTTTCGGGACGGCAAGCGGTTGTCATGAAAGGGCATATGTTCAAAGACGGATGGCGTCGCATCCGTCTACGAACGCGAACGCGCCTTCTTTGGCGCACGTCTCGACGGCGATCTGCGCTGTATTTTCGTCGATATTCAGTCGAACGGCGAGTGTCCGTGCAGGTCTGACTACGTATTTGCCGTCGGCGAGAGCGACGGCGTGCTCGGTCAAAACTCTGGAGGAGATTTGTGTTGAAGGAATTTCCGTCGGGACCGGTTTCGTGCTTTGAATTTGCACGGTGAACCCTAATTCTCGCAGAGAGATCAGGATATTCCTGACGGACTCACTCGGTATTCTCCATTTTTTCACCATCCGCCCTATGGCTTTCCATTCCAGTTGGCGAATGCGTTCTCTGGTCACACCCAGGATTTTGCCGACAGCTTCAAGCTTTTTCGGTACTTGATCCGCCAGACCGAAGCGGAAAACGATGGTCTCTCGCTCGCGTTCGGGTAAGGACTGTAAAACGGTGCGAAGGCGTTTGGACCAACAGGCCAGCTCTTCAGAGTTGATGGCAACGCATTCCGCTCCTTGATCCCCGAAGTCCATGAGCATCCGCTCTTCCAAAACAGGACCGTCGTCTTCGAAAGCGGGCTGGGTTAATGAGAGTACATCCATACGAGACGTGTGGACGATCCTCTCGATTTCCTGTTTCGAGATTGCTTTGATGACATTGCTTTCCCGCGTTTGCAAGAGAGCGAATATTTCATCCGTATCAGGCCATCGGCCAAGCGTCTTATAGAATTCTGCACGGGCGGTTGCAACGGCATGTTTCACATATCGGACATGCTCCGGGATGGTAAAGGGTCTATTATAGCTCTTTTCAGCGCACGCGCGAGTGAAAGTGTGCCGCAGCGCAGGCACCGTATACGTGCTAAACTTCGTGCCGCGTGAAGGATCAAAGGTTGGAATCGCCTTGGTGATGAGCTGTATCATCCCTTCTTGGACCAGATCCATCAATGGCAAGCCATTGGAGACATAGCCCTTGGCGATGCTTATGACCAAACCGATGTTTGCCAAGGCGAGGTGCTCGATTGCCGCTCTGCGTACGGTCGGATCCTCGCTTTTGGCTTCAAGAAACAGACGCTCGACCTCATACGGGTCGAGCTTCGAATAGCGTTTTTTGAGAAACGCCGGCATCGAATAACTTTCCCCGTTGAAACGAGTCATCTGCCCCTCCGTAGTTGTGAATGAGCAGTTCGCGCGCTATGCGCGAATGGTTATTAGAATCGCGGTTTGGCGGCTAATTGTCAATTATTTAACCGGCATAATTTTCAGAAAAGCTCGACTAAAATCAAAAAATAAGTTAGTCTTTGGCGGTTGACGGGGGATTGTGGCAGAATAGCTGAGGGGCGGAAGAGCTGATGAGCCGAGGGGCGGAATTGTTCCGTAACATGGCGGAGAGGTGGCTGAGTGGTCTAAAGCAGCAGACTTGAAATCTGCCGTAGCCGCAAGGTTACCGTGAGTTCGAATCTCACCCTCTCCGCCATGAGACGGGATCCTGAGAGCGTTTTTATCCCACATCCCTCCTCTTAGGATAAGAGGAGGCTAGGAGGAGTTACGAACCGAGAATAAAACAATTCCAATCAGATTGGTTTTCTTTACTGTTCATAACTCCCTCTAACTCCCTCTAACTCCCTCTTAGCTTAAGAGGGAGAATCTAGCGAAAAAAACGAAATCGCTAGTATTTAAAAGATGGTTTTTTTACTCAATTTTTAGTCAAGCCAAGTTTACGGCTATTTTTAGCCAAAAAATACGCTCTTGGCGCTAAGACTATTGACAAAAAGTCAAAAAAATGTTTTAATATACTCTTCTTCGTGCTGATCTATGGTAGGTTAGCGGCGAGGGAGAAGACTAGCCCCTTTGGGGGAGAAAGGAGTGGCCATGCGCCACACGTACATTTACATCATTGGTTTGGTGGCATTGATCGTTGGCTGTTCCGAGTCTCCTCTGGAGAAGCTCGGCAACGGCGGCGGTGGCGCCACGGCGACTGGCGGCGGTGGCTCGGGCGGAGGCCCTTCCTGCGTGGAGGGCGACGAGTGCCCGACCAAGGGCGCGACCTGCGAGGACGCCTGCGAGCGGGAGTTGTTCTGCTCTGCAGAGTCCAAGTGGAGTGCAGGGAGCGATGCCGAAGCATGCATCACCTGCGAGGCTGGCGCCAAGTGCGAGACTCCCGGCGACACCTGTGAGGACGCGTGCGACCGCGAGCTGTTCTGCTCGGCAGACAGCAAGTGGACCGCGCCAGCTGACGCTCCTTCCTGCTTCATCTGCGAGGAAGGCAAGGAGTGCGAGACTCCCGGCGAGTCATGCTGGGAGAAGGCTTGCAGCCGCGACTTGTTCTGCTCGCCAGATAAGAAGTGGACCGCGCCAAAGGGCAGCGAGTGCCAGAGCGCAGGCGGCGGCGGTGCCGGCGGCGAGGGCGGCAATGCTGGCGGAGCTGGCGGTTGTGCCGGCGGTGCAGGCGGCGAAGGCGGCAGTGGGGGTGCAACCCTCGACTGCTCGGATGTGACCTCGGGTCACTTCGTCGTCAAGGTCCAGAAGGACTACGTCGCAAGCGGGGACTACCTCGCGGCCGACGGGTTCAAGGACTACCCCGCGAACAGCGGTCTCACGGACCTTCCGTGGGGCAATCTGTTCATCGGCACGAAGGGTGCCACGACTGCCGTCTGGGATGACGGAGCCGTGCCCGTCAACTCGTCCTACGAGTTGAACTTCGGCGCCAGTCACGACGGGGCGACCCAGCCCCTCGACCCGAACAACCCGAACGGGCTGAAGATCGCGGTCGACGACGGCACGTGGTTCTGCTACGCCAGCGGTTGCCCGGCGATCATCTTGATCTGCTACGGCTCAGAGGAGCTGGGGCGGATCAACGACGGCACCGTGACCGGAGGGGTCAAGCCCTCCCAGTCCGGGGCCAACTGGCTCGTAAAGACGCAGTAAGCGTCTCGACGAAAACTCAAACACTTCAACCAAAGAGCGTAACGAAAGTTGCGCTCTTTTTAATTGGCTACAGAGGTCTGCGAAAATACGAATCGGCTTCACGAAATATACGAATATACGAATGTGGAGTAGTCTGTAAAGTCCATCAAGTCCGTAAAGTCACGGAGTATATTCCCTGAGCGCAGTCGAAGGGTTACCTTGATGTAGGTAGTCCTTCGACAAGCTTAGGAACTGATTTTCCTTGGTTTTATAAAAACCTAGATTCCGGATTCTTCCCTAGATACTTGCCATTTTTACCGCTAAATGTTACCTTCTCGGCACTTAATTCATCACACATTCTCTGCGATTTAACTGACCGCATCCTGGCTGATTTACATCGGCCCGCGGCGGGGCAGAGGAGAGGCTAAAAGGAAAATATGTCTAAAATACCGTCATTGGTCGATCTGCTCCAAGCCGGAGCGCACTTCGGCCACCAAACCTCAAAATGGCATCCCAAGATGGACAAATACATCTTCGGAAGCCGGCAGGGGATCCATATAATCA
>JAZDJU010000109.1:0-2700 GCA_043803685.1 Candidatus Omnitrophota bacterium | reverse complement strand
TCCTGCGGCGTCCGACCGACTGCGCTCTCGCCCTTCGACCCGCCACCGCGGGACCGAGCTCGAAGGGCTCCGAGAGCTGCCTTTGCCGAACCTCTCCTCGTCGAGCGAAGCTGAACGTGCGAGTGAGGCGAACCTCGCTGGGGCGAGCCGAACGATCGGGAGGCATGCAGCTTTTGCTTCTTTCATTCGCAGCTACGGTGGTGTACCCACAGTCCAAACTCGTCTGGTCAATCCATTTCGGCAGGGATATAATCCGCAGGAGTTACTTTGGGGTGGTACAACGGAAGGGGTAAGGTCAGCGGCGCTTGAGACCGAAATCCCGGGAAACAACAGGGGAGGCAAAAGTGAGCACTGTGAAGGAGCTTTTGCAGGAAAAAGGCAGTCACATTTTTTCCATTGAACCGGATGCATCCGTTTATGAAGCTCTGAGGATCATGGCCACCAAGGACGTGGGAGCTTTGGTGGTGATGAAGCAAGGAAAAATGGTCGGCATTTTTTCGGAACGGGATTACGCCCGGCATTCGATCGAAGAGACCCGGAATAACGCTGTTATTCCCGTGAGCGATCTGATGACTCCGGATGTGATCACCGCAGGTTCTGACTGGGCCATGGAAAAGTGCATGGCATTGATGGTGGAAAACCACATTCGTCACCTGCCTGTTGTTGAAAATGACCGTCTGATCGGCATGATTACCCTCGGGGATGTCAGCAAGCGGCTCATTTCAAAGCTGAAATAACAGCAGGCACAGCGCTTACCCCAGGGGACAGGCCGTCATTGAATGCCTGTTTTCCTTAGCGTTCGAGGACAGAAAGAAATGAAGATCACCGTCTTTAACGGAAGTCCGCATGCCGAGAGAAGCAACACGAACGTGATGGTCGAGGCGTTCCTGGGAGGGGCGCGGGCGGCCGGGGCGGAGACCGAGAATATTTTTCTCGCGCATAAAAAGATCCATGCGTGCGCGGCCTGTTTCTCCTGCTGGCTCAAAACGCCCGGCCAGTGTGCGATCCGGGATGACATGGCGGAACTGCTTCCGAAATGCCGGGCCTCCGATATCGTGGTTTTTGCGACCCCGCTTTACGTGGATAACGTCACCGGCCTTATGAAGAATTTTATGGATCGGATGATCCCGGTCGCGGATCCGTATTTCGAGAAAGACGCAGGCGGGGAGTGCCGTCACAAGTCTGCCGGAAAATCCCCTAGGATCATGGTGATCTCCAATTGCGGATTCCCCGAGCAAAGTCATTTTCAGGTCCTGAGACTTCTCTTCCGAAGAATCGCCAGGAACATGAACACAGAACTCATCGCGGAGATCTATCGGGGCGGCGGGTCGATCCTGATGGAAAAATCTTTTTGGTTGTGGCTTCCGCTCCGGCACTACAAAGCCTTACTGCGAAGAGCGGGCGAGGAGGTTGTGACGAACGGAAGGATCTCTGCCGAACTTCAGGAAGAACTGGAAAAGCCGCTCGTGCCGGATGAGCAGTACATCAAAGGGGCCGAGGCCTACTTCAGGAAGGAGCTCAGGAAGACCGGCCGGTAAATATAAAAAAGGGCCAGGCCCTTTTTTGCGCAATGTACTACGCACAACGCGCAACGAATGGAATCCGGGTCCGTTGTGCGTTGTACGTTGAGCGTTGCGCTCGTAGGTGTTAATCTCCAGTCTGTGGTCCGAGTGGCCGATATCTGGGGTGATGGATACGGCACCGGTTATTACAGAAAAATCTAAAGACAAGAGTCAGTTCCTTTTCGAGGAGTTCCTGAACTATCTTTCCGTGGAAAAAGGGCTGGCTCAGAACACCCTCGACGCCTACCGGCAGGACCTCGCACACTATGACGCATTCCTAAAAAAAGAAAAGGTCTCGGACTGGGCGAAGGTCACGCGGACGCATATTTTGAAATTCCTGAACGCGGAAAGTAAACGCGGACTCGAATCTTCCTCGATCGCTCGCGGGCTTGTCTCAGTCAAGCTTTTCCACCGTTTTCTCGCCAAAGAGCGCTATGTACAGAACGACATCACAAGCGTTCTAGAATCGCCGAAACTCTGGAAAAAGCTGCCGCATTTTTTAACCGCGCAAGAGATGGAATCCATTCTCAAGATGCCCGACGTCAAAAAGCCCGGAGGGATACGCGACTTGGCGCTCTTGGAGTGTCTTTACGCGACCGGGATGCGGGTCTCCGAGATCACGGAGCTTACGGTGGGGCATGTGTATCTGGATAATAAGTTCATCAAATGCCGCGGCAAAGGGGATAAGGAGCGGCTTGTGCCGATCGGAAGCGTCGCGGTCTCCGCTTGCCGGACTTATCTTGCCCGTGTCCGTTCCAAGATGAAGGCCAAGACGGACCATTTTTTTCTGGGTCGAAGCGGAAAAGGGCTGACGCGGCAATTCGTGTGGCAGATGATCAAAAAATATGCGCGGCTTGCCGGTATCGCCAAAGAGATCACACCGCACACGTTCCGCCATTCTTTCGCGACCCACCTTCTGGAACGCGGCGCGGACCTGCGCGTTGTCCAGGAGCTTCTCGGCCACGCCGATATTTCCACAACGCAGATCTACACGCACGTCTCCGGAAACCACCTCAAATCCGTACACAAGCAGTTTCACCCGCGAGGGTGACAAACGCGGGACTCGGGACTCGATCCTCGTCATAAATCGCTTTTTGTTTTTCGTTTTCCGAGTCCCGAGGGACGAGTCCCGAATCCC
>JAZDJU010000108.1:0-30952 GCA_043803685.1 Candidatus Omnitrophota bacterium | reverse complement strand
AACACGGCCTCATCATCAGCGCCCACTAAATCATAGAGGGGCGTTCCCGGAAATGCCGTAACTCGCGAGAGCTGAATAAAGTCCGCATCCAAGGCTTCGATAAAAGCGGCTGTTTTTTGAATGTCTTCCATAGATTCAAAGGGAAAACCTATCATGAAAAAGGCAAAAGTGTTGATGCCGACCTCTTGGCACCACCGCACAACCTGTTTAAACTTCCCAAGGTCTGCGTTCTTTTTAATCTCCTCGTTGATTCTCGAACTCCCTGTTTCAGGGGCGATCCCTAACAACCAAACTCCGGCCTGAGACATTTTTTTTAATAAGGCTGGGGTCAGGGCATCGATCCTCAGGCCATGCGTAAATTGAAATCGAACCTTGATCTGGCGCTTAAGGATCATGTCGAAGATCCGTTCTGCCCTCACAGGGTCCAGGGAAAAATTGTCATCTAAAATGCATATTTCTTTAACCCCGAATGTCTTGACCTGCCACTCGATCTCGTTCACAACATTCTCGGAAGATCTTGCCCGCCATTCATGGCCCATCGAATGAAAGCAAAATATGCACTGGAAGGGGCATCCTCTTGAAGTCACAATCCCTGACACGGGAAAGCCTTTCCCGATCGGAACATTGTATTTTCTAAGAGAGACTGCGTCGAACGCGGGAAAAGGAAGTTCGTCTAGATCGCTTATGTGTTTCCGTATGCCGCCGTAAACACAGCTCCCCTCTTTCGTCCGGGTGTATAATCCCGCTATTAATTTACCGCCCAGGCAACCTTGGCTTTCAACATACTCCAAAAGAGCTTCTTCGCCCTCCCCCTCACAAACCGCATCAATATCTTCCTGGCGCGTAAAGTACTGTGGGTTTGAAATGCAGCTCGGGCCGCCAACAATGATCTTTATTTTCGGATTTTGTCTTTTTACGGATCGGATAGATTCTAAAGAAGACGCAACGTTGGCCATATTGATGCTGAAACCGATCACGTCATAAGAGTCGAGGTTTGCTTTTTTGTCAGGATCAACGTTGCGGTCGATCACATCAACGGGGATATTTCTCTTTCGAAGATACGCGGCTATGCCCAGGATGCCGATGGGAGGAAGGGTGTTCGCATAAAATTTTCTTTTCCGGGGAGATTCGAATATCAGCAATAAGCTCGGTTGCATTTTTAAAAAAGTCTCTGGGCTCTTTTCTTCATACAAGCTCACGAATATCGTAACATGGTCCACATCCTACAAGTAGAATTTTCAGGCAGTGACATCGGGGCGCGCTGATGTTGAGGGATTTCTGAGATAGTTTTTCTCTTTGCCCGCGGCTCGAAGGGCCCCGCCTTCCCCTCGCAAGAATGGATCCAGCAAACTCGGATAGACGTAAAATCGCTCTTATTAAATCTCTTGATAGCAAAAACACCCTTTTAAAACATCCCTCTTGGCTTTCCTGTATTGAGAAGATATACTTCTTTTAGAAGTAAAGAAAGTCGAAGTTTTTTTCTGTCGCGCTCTTTTGAAAAACGACCCAAGCTCCGGCGGCCCTTTTCCGTGATAAGGGTTTACGCGTGAGAACGGAGGTCTTAAAATGAAGGCTCCTGCTGAAACAAGCGCTCCTATGAAAAAGGTTCCCACCAACAATAAACGAGTTCTTGTCGTCGAAGACGAATACAGCGCCAGCAAGTTCCTGAGTATGCGTCTTCAAAATCTTGGGTTTACGGTTTCTGTAGCATCCGATGGGATGACCGGCCTTAAAGAAGCGACGGAAACGATCCCCGATCTCATTATTCTCGATCTTATGCTCCCCCAGCTTCCCGGCGAAGAGGTTTGCAAGGCGCTTCGTGAAAGTTTTGACGAGAGGCTGATAAAGATCCCCATCATCATGCTGACCGGAAAAGATTCCATGGTCGACAAGATCCTTGGCAAGGTGATCGGTGCCGACGCTTATTTAACAAAGCCTTATGAATTCAGCGATCTTTACGAAGTGATCAAAAAAATCCTTCCGGATTCTTAAGCCTCGAAAACAAGAGCCCGGGGAAAGGGTCCCGACTCGAAAGAGAGGTTGTGACGATGGATCAGGAGAAACTTACACAGCCCGGCTTAAAGATCCTTCTCGTTGAGGATGACCCGGATTTTGCGGAGCTCTTGAAGATCCGCCTCGAAAATGAGAAAAACCCGACCTTAGAGATCGTGCACTTCCTCACCCTGAAAGAAGCCCTGGCAGCCCTATCGGATAAGGATTGGGACCTGATCCTTTTGGATCTCATGCTCCCGGATTCCTCGGGCATTCAAACTTTTACCGCGGTTCACTCCCAGGCCCGCCACACACCGATCGTGATCATGAGCGGCCTGGACAGTGATGACCTCGCGATTGATGCTGTGCGTAAGGGCGCCGAGGATTATTTGGTTAAGGGCGAGATCAATTCCAGACTGCTCCTTCGCGTGATCCATCACGCTATGGATCGTCACCACATCAAGGAAAAACTGGCGTCCGTCACCGAGCGCCTGCGGGAATCGAACCTGCGTCTTGAAACCATGGCCCTTCTGGATCCTCTCACGGAGCTTTTTAACCGCCGCGGCCTCCAGCAAGCCCTCCGCCGGGAACTCCAGATCCTTTCCCGCGAAGGCGGGAAGCTCATGGTGCTTTTTCTCGACATCGACGACTTCAAAAAGATCAACGATTCCCTGGGACACCCGGTAGGAGATGTCCTTCTCAAAGAGATCGCCAAAAAGATCCAGGAGTCCGTACGCGTCTCGGATCATGTGGCAAGAATCGGCGGAGACGAATTTATCTTATTGCTTCCCAAAACTCCCTTCAAGGAAGGTCTTAACCTTGCCGAGAGACTCCGGGTCGCCATTTCAAATACCACGCTCGTTGTCTCCGAAAGGGAATCTATCCGGATCACCGCGAGCTTTGGGCTCACAAAGGTCCCGGCCTACACCGCTTCGGTCGATGACCTTCTTGCGATTTCAGACCCCCTTCTGAGACAAAGCAAAAATGAAGGAAAGAACAGGATCTCTTACCCACCTCCCCTAGAAGCGGAAGAATACACCCAAAGCCCGGCTTCGGGACACATGACAGAATTGATGCGTCTGGGCCATGATTTTTTCTCACTCAAACAACCCATTTTGCGCCTCGCGGACCAATCGCTTATCGGCTACGAGTTCCTTTCCCGGTTTAAGAATGACGGCGTCCACATGCCGGACGAGTTCTTCCGTGTCGCCATGGAAAACAATATCCTGCCTCTGGTGGATCGTCACTGCTTCCGTTCTTGCGTCTCCGCAGCCACCGATCTTTCACCCCAGATGCGCCGCCATATCAATCTTTTCCCCGCGACGATGATTGATGTTGCGGCGGAAGAGTTCATCGAAAAATTGTCGGAAAACTGTCCCGCCCAAAGTTACTGTTTGGAGATCAGCGAGCAGCAGATCCTCGGGGATACCTCCCATCTGATCGTCCCGGTGGAGGAGTTTAAGCGTTGTGGCGTTTCCGTGGCCATCGATGACGTGGGATTCGGCAATACATGCCTCGAAAGCCTCATCCTTCTCGAACCGGACGTGATCAAGCTGGATAAAAAATATGTCCGTGGGATCGCCCAGGACCTTCACATCGAACGGTCCCTTTGCCGCGTTTTAAAGATCGCCGAAGACCTTGGTGCCGAGGTGATCGCGGAAGGCATTGAAACCAAAGAGGATTTTGAGCGTCTCAAAGAGCTGGGTGTCAAATACGGCCAGGGCTATTTCTTGGGAAGACCGGAATGAATTTCGCTGAAGGAGTGGAAGCCCCTCCGCCGCCCAAAAAACCAAAAAGAGACCGGGTTCTTTTCCTCACCAACCTGAAGTTCTTGCTGTCTTTCATTTTCCTGCTCTTTTTTGCCGTCGGCAATTTTGGGATCATGCACTATGAGATCCGCCGCGCTGAACAGAACACGGTCCTTTTGGGTTTTCTCGAGGGGCAATACGGCCTTGTCCAAAAAACAACTTTCCTGGCCCTCACGTACGCCCAGTCAATCGATTATCCGGAGCGACAAATGCTCCGCGAAGACATTCATCAGGGTCTTAAAAACCTCCTTGTCTTCAGCACGACTTCCAACGATATCGCATCCGAAAAATCAGGACTCCCCGTGGTGCTTGTCCGGAAAATCCGCCATCTCTATCTCCGGCAACCGCATGCCTCTTCTTCACTGAACGAGGATGTCGGAGACTACTTTTCCGGGCTAAAAAAGTTTCTCCTGGGTTCTCCAATCCGGGTCCGCCCGGATAATCCCCACCTTCTTGCATTCCAGTCCAAGAGCACGAAGGTCTCGCTCTCGTTGCGTGCCACGGTCAACGCTTTTCAAAAAAATAGCGCCGCCGAACTTACGCTCCTTAAAAAAATCGGGGGCGGTCTTTTTGTCCTGAATTTCTTTTGCCTGGCCGTGATCGGCGCGTTGGTATTTTTGCCAACGCTTAAAGACCTCGGGACCTACTTGCGCCGACTGAAGAATATCAACGAAGCTTTGGAGCTCAAAGTCTCCGAAAGAACTGCCGAACTCGAACAGAAAACCCGCCAGCTAGGGCTCACCAACGAGGAGCTGCGTGAGCAGATCGACGAACGCATCCGGACCGAAAAAAAACTGCGCCAAACAAACACTTTTTTGGATTCCGTCATTGAAAACATCCCGGACATGGTGTTCATCAAGGACGCGGAAGAGCTTCGCTTTGTGCGCTTTAACCGCGCGGGAGAAAATCTGCTAGGGCTAAAGCGCGAAGAGCTTTTTGGCAAGAACGATTACTCATTCTTTCCGTCATCCGAGGCCGATTTCTTTTTCGAGAAAGACAAGGAGGCTCTGCGCGGGGGAACGCTTTTGGAGATCCCCGAAGAACCCATCCACACCCAGAAAAAGGGCCTCCGCATCCTTCACACTAAAAAGATCCCCATTTTGAATCACGAGGGAAAACCCGTTTATCTTCTCGGTATTTCCGAGGACATCACGGAAAAAATTCAAAGTGAGCAGCGAATGCGGGAAATTTCCATGGCCATGGAAAACGCTCTCGACGGTATCGCCCGCCTTGATACCCACAAAAAATTCCTGCGCGTCAACAAGGCTTATGCCGCCATGATGGGGTACGCCCAAGAGGAAATGACGGGTTTGGATCGGCTCTCCACCATTTGTCCTGAGGACACGGACAAAGCCCAACGAGCTTTTGACGAAATGCAGGAAACCGGTAAGGCCGAAACTGAGGTCAAGGTGATCCGGAAAAACGGCTCCATCTTTCACCAATACCTCGTCCTTGTTAAAAATTTGGACAAAAACCAGAACTTTGACGGCTTCTACTGCTTCGCCAAGGACGTGACGGAGCACAAATACCAGGAAGCCCTCGAGATCAAGGCCGAGCTGATCCAAATGGTCTCCCACGAGCTCCGAACGCCTATCCACTCAGTAAAAGAGGGCTTGAGCATCGTGCTCGAAGGACTTACGGGCGCGCTCACGCCCGAACAAAGAGAGGTCCTGAGCATTTCCAAGCGTTGCATTGACCGCCTCGTGCGTCTTGTCAATGACGTGCTCGCATTCCATAAACTCGAAGCCGGCGTGGTCGAGTTTCGCATGCAAAAAGAGAACCTGACTCAGATCATCCAGGAGGTAGGAACATCCATGCGCCCCCTAGTGGAGAACAAGAACCTTGTTCTAAAGCTCACGCTTGCCAAAGACCTTCCGGAGATCGATCTGGATCGTGACAAGATCGTTCAAGTTCTTACGAATTTCTTGCAGAACGCCATTAAATTCACCCTTCAGGGGGAAATTACCATCGCGACGGGAACGGATCCCCAAGGCGTAAAAGTTTCCATCAGAGACACGGGAATCGGCATTCAACAAAAAGATGCGCCGAAGCTTTTCAGGAAATTCGGGCAGCTGGAGTCCGGGAAACTCACGGCCCCCGGCGGCACGGGGTTGGGGCTTGCTATCTGCAAGAAGATCATCGAGAAACATCACGGCAAGATCGAGATGGAGTCGGAATACAAGAAAGGAAGCGTCTTTTCCTTCACGCTACCACTACGGCAACCCAAGCCTGTTTGACCACCCAATCTCTGATCAAAGAGTTTCCTCAACGAAAAAAACAGGCCGAGGAAACCGGCCCGGGGGGCTATTCAGGATGAGCCGGCGACAAGAATAGCGGCGTAATACTAATACTGTTCTCCATTTGATTTTAGGGGTTAACAGTACTGCCCAAGTCTTTATTTCTTTTTATTAAGGGTGACTTGGACTGCACTGATTTCCGATCATTTTTTAATGAAAATCAGGTGCTGTACCGCATACCCCTAATTTCGAATGTCATGCGGTACTAATCTTCGTGCTGGATCCCTTGAATGCCGGACGCATTCAAAGAGATCGTGACGGCGGGGCTTTGATTTTTTGAAGTATTACGTTCAACGCGAAGAAGGATCTTGGCTTCGCCATTCTCGGGCACCCACGCTAGCGGAACATCGATCACGGGCTCTTTCGTTTCGTTTCGAGCGATCTTTTCTTTCCCGCCACTAGCCATCACTTCAACGTCATACACCGTCCCCTCTTGGGAGGCAGCGCCACTTTCAACGGCTAGGTCCTTAAAAGTCAATTTTCCTCCAGAAAAGGAGAACGCGTCCAAAGGATTGGCGCGGGAAAGCCAAAAGAGGACGATCTTGTCCCGCCTTTCGCTCAGAATTTTGACAAGAACCTCTTCATTTTTCGGATCGCTGTATTGACCCGCTTTTACCATGGCCCGGATATCTTCATCAGAAAAACTCTTCAGAAGCTTTGCGGCCCACAGTCCGTCAGCGCGGGTCACGAGCCGGAACGCCTCATAAGGAAATTGGGTCTTGTACCGTCCTGGGTCAAAAACCTCATTCGTAAAATAACCCACGGCGGGGGACCCGTTGATCTTTTTGCCTTCCAAGCGCCACTTTTTTTGCCAGGGCTTTTCGCGAAAACCGAGCGCCAGGATTGACTTGAAGGTTTCGCCGTAATCGATCTGGTGTTCATACCCCAGCATCGGCGCCTTGGGGCCCGCCTGCGTCGAGCCTAAAGCCCCGCTAAAATCAGTCAGGTAATGCTTTATGATGGATTGCCCGTTTTCCTCCATGGACACATCCAGGGTGTCACTTTCACGAAGGTCGAAGTGATTGAGCCAGGAAGCGAAGACCCCGAGCACCCGTATCTCACGCCGGTCACGATGGTTCACCAGATCCGCTGGGTCGTCTTTTCTCCGGGATTCAAAGCTGAAGATCCCGCGATAGCGCCCCTTCATGAGCTTGCATGCCGAGGCCCGGTAAAGACCTTCCGCGTTCTGCGGCAACACCATCAGATATTCTTCAAAACGTTTTTGGCTGAGCTCCTTTTTGAAGCCCGTGTCTTCCCACGTGGTGGCGCCGGGAGCGACCCGGAACTGCTCAGGCTTGACCGAAAGGATCGTAAGCTGGGGCACGTTATATCCCAAAGCATAGTAGGCCCGGCTGGCGACGGCCTCCGCTCCGGTTACAAGCTCCATATTTCCCTGAGGATCGAATTCTAGAAGGTATTCATCTCCAAGCGCATCCCGAACCCAGAACCTGGGGTAGATCCCCCGCTGCTCGGCCGCTGTGACCTGCAAGGGCTCCTTGAGATCAGGCCCCGGAGTTTCCTGATATCCCATTTCGAGAGCTTCGAGTGAGAGCTTCTTGCGCCCCTGCCGGTTCGTGAAAAATCCGGAATCCGGGACTTCGTCAAAAATATTCACATTCTTGGAAGGAAGCGCTTTTCCAAAAAGCTTCCTCCCCCAGCGCCCCATATCCAGTTGGTTGATGCCTTCGCTATAAACGCTTTGGTCGAAAAGGTCGCTGTAAAAGGAAGACTCGCTCTCCTTGAACTTGATAACCTCCCCAGCCGAGACATTCCCCGGAAAACCAAGGACCCCGAGACCCAAGGCCATGAGGATCCATCCATTGCCAAGCTGCGCTATGTTTTTTTGCCGATTCTTCATTTCGTCATCCTAGTACTGTTCTCTATTTGATTTTAGGGGTTAACAGTGCTGCCCAAGTCTCTATTTCGTTTCATGACTGGCGACTTGGACTGCACTGATCTCCGATCATCTTTTAATGCAAATCAGGTGCTGTACCGCATACCCCTAATTTTAATTGCCATGCGATACTAGAACGCGAGTTTATTCTTAACGTAGAATTGAGTGCCTTCATTGCCATGGGCTACGGAAAAATTCAAGAGCGTATTTCTGGAATAGCTAAGATAAAGACCCACACCGTACGACTCCCGGAGGTCCTTCAGACGAAATTGGTGGATCTTTCCGAAAACTTCACCGGTATCTGAAAAGATAGCGGCTTTGAGCTTGAATTCCTTGTACTCCATCACCGTGTAACGGTATTCGAGGTTCAAAAGCAGGGCGCTCTCACCGTAAAAACGGTTATAAACAAAAGCCCGTTCGGTTTGGCTATCCCGAACATTGGTGCCGGAACCCCCCAGTTTCGCCATATTGTAAAAAGGAACGTTCCCTCCGCTGATCTTTTCGTTGTGCTCAGCAAACAGACGCGCGGCAAAGATGCGCCTCGGGGATGCCAGTTGAAAATATTTTGCCATATCGATCTGGTATTTGAAGAAGCGGGCCGAAGAACCATTAACGCCTTCCGTAAATTGAAAGAGGAGTTTCTGATAACTCCCTTTCGAGGCGTCATCCTTGCTGTCACGGGTATCCCTCCCGAGCGCCAGCGCATATTCCAAAAGATCGTCCCCGTCCATGCCGGGAATATTTTGTCCGGCAAAGATCGTTCTGATATCGCCTTTCCCGTCATGGGCCCGGTTCAAAATGTTCACTTTTCTGTAATCAAAGCCTCCGGTCAGATCGATCGTGGGCGAGAATTCATAGCCGGTGGCAATACCGACTCGGGTGGTTTCCATCCGGTAGGAGGTGCTATCTCCCAAACTCGTATGCGGGCCGATACCGTAAAAAGGTTCTTTTTCCTGGCGGTCGTAATTGAAGATCCCCTTCGCATGGAACCCGGTCCCACGGATCTTTTGCGCCCCGACCTCGGAACCTACCGCAAAGAAAACGCCGGGACAGTGAAGAAGCGTCGTGGTGGCGAACAGGTCCGGGAACTTTTCCTTTTGCCGGGAGAGCGTCAAAAGGTTCAGTTCCGCGCCATAAAAAGGGATCCCGCTTATGTCCGCAAAACCGAACAAGGGTTTAACGCCTTGTTTGATGGACTGTTCGTAAATCCACTTAGTTTTTTTATCAAACCGGTGCTTTTCATTGAAAAGGATCCCTTGATCCATGGGCCACTTGAGCAGCTTAAAGGGGAATTCGAGGATCCTTGAAAAAACGTCTTTGAGAGGTTCCGGAGCAAGAGGCTGGGTGTAAACCGGTGCGTAAAGATCGGCTTTTTTCTCTTCACCATATCCCACACAAGCGCATACGACGAGTCCAAGACAAAAGAAACTAAATATTTTCCGGCTTTTCGCGATCATGATTAAAAACGTTAGCCCTTTAAAATCTTCCACGGTTCAAAAAAGAAACGGCCCCTATTTTGCACTCTTTGCGGCGGAGAATCAACTGGGTTTGTCTTCTTTTTCAAAAGCGTCCGGGAACAAACGCATTTCCGGCCCTTGACCTTCCTTCCAAAGAACCGCAACGACATCAAAAGCGACCGGAGTCCTCTCGAGCCTTTTCTCCTTGAGATACCAAGCGGCAATCTTGAAGATCTTCTCCTGCTTGCGGAGGCCCACCGCCTCTTGCGGCATCCCGAACCGGTCGCTGGTCCGTGTTTTGATCTCAATGAACGCGAGTCTTCCGGCGCGACGGGCGATCACATCGATCTCGCCAAGTTTGCACCGGTAATTTTTCTCTAGGATCTCATAGCCTTTTTCTTTCAAAAAATTGCAGGCTGCCGTTTCTCCCCGATCTCCCAAAGAGATCCGAAAAGGCGCGGGGTGGGGTTTAAGCCTCACGAAATCGCTCCGCTAACAAAGTTCCGCGCTTTCTTCGTGTTGGGGACGCGGAAAGCCTCTGCCGCCTCACGAACCGGCGCAAAGCTATGCCGGTGAATGGGGGCTGGACCTTTTTCCTTGAGAACTTGCATGTGCTCGGCCGTTCCGTAGCCCTTGTGGTTATGAAATCCGTAGGCGGGATAAAGCTCATGAAGTTTTTGCATCCAGTGGTCCCGAAAAACCTTGGCTACGATCGAGGCGGCGGCAATGCTCGCCGATTTCCCATCGCCGTGAATAACGCCCTTTTGTTCGATCTCAAGGTCCAGGCGCATAGGACCGTCGATCAGCAGGCCTGTGGGAGTGTGGGAAAGATTCAGCACGGCCTTTTTCATGGCCAGGCGCGTGGCTTCGTAGATATTCAGTTCGTCGATCTGTTTTTCGTCCGCGAAGCCGATGCCCACGATGCCGGAGCGAGCGATCTTGACGTAAAGTTCATCGCGCTGCTTGGCGCTCACCTTTTTGGAGTCGTTGATGCCGGCAAGGATTTCGGGCCTTACAAGGATCACGGCTGCCGCGACCACGGGACCGGCCAAAGGGCCGCGCCCGGCCTCATCCACGCCGGCGAGCCATCCCCCGACTTGCGCGGGGGTTGCTTGCCGGTCAAAATCCAAGAGCTTCTCCAGGAGGATCTCCCGGCGGGATTTTTTTTCAGCTCCTTCCATCGTCCTTAGGGCCGGAGGAAGATTACTTGTTTTTCAGGTAATACAGTTTCGCGCGGCGAACTTTGCCTTTCACGCTGACGGTAACCTTTTCAACGTTGGGCGAATGAAGCGGGAAGATCTTCTCGACCTTGTCCCCGTAACTTTCTTTGAGGACGGTGAAACTCGCGCGAACGCCCTTTCCCTTTTTACTGATACAGACGCCCTCGAAAAGCTGGGTGCGGGTCTTGTCGCCTTCCTTGACTCGAACGTGCACCTTGAGAGTGTCCCCGACGCGAAACTCCGGCGTCTTTTTCGCTGCAGCTTCTTTTTCAACTATGTCCATTTTGTTCATTTGGCTGTTCTCCGTTTGTGTAAATTATTTTAAAAGATCGGGTCTTCTTCGTCTCGTGACTTGCTCGGCCGTCTTGCCCCTCCAGGCCGCCACCTCTTTATGATCCCCCGAGACAAGCACGTCAGGGACTTTCCACCCCCGGTATTCGCGAGGACGCGTATAGTGGGGATGCTCCAGCATGCCCGTCTGAAAACTTTCATGCTTGATCGATTCCGCGTTCCCCAGAACACCCGGCACAAGTCTCACAACCGCCTCAATCAAACAAAGGGCCGGCGCCTCGCCGCCCATCGTGATGAAATCACCCACCGAGATCTCTTGATCGATCAGGTGGTCTTTCACGCGCTGATCCACGCCCTCATAATGCCCTGCGATCAGGACAAGATGTTTTTTCTTCGCGAGCTTTTCAGCCAGCGCCTGACTCAAAGGCTCGCCCTGGGGATCCATCAACACCACCCAGGCGTCTTCGCCAACAGCTTCGACGCACTCGAAGATCGGTTCGGGCTTCATGACCATTCCCGCCCCGCCGCCGAACGGTTTATCGTCCGCGGTTTTATGGCGGTCGTGCGTCCAATCGCGAAGATCGTGCGTCTGGACCTTTAAAAGACCTTTCGCCTGGGCTTTTTCCAAAAGCGATTCCTCAAGCGGGCCGCTAAAAAAGCCCGGGAAAAGCGTCACAATCTCGATCGTGAGCATGGAACGCCTTTCTGACCGAAAGGTCCTAGTACCGCATCACATTTGAAATTAAGGGTATGCGGTACAGCACCTGATTTTCATTAAAAAATGATCGAAAATCAGTGCAGTCCAAGTCACCCTTAATAAAAAGAAATAAAGACTTGGGCAGTACTGTTAACTCTTAAAATCAAATGGAGAACAGTGCTAGGCGCTCTTTTTCGCTTTTGTTTTTTTCTTCTCGCGCCGCACAAGGCTCTTCAAGGCCGCGCTCATCTGCGCTCCCTGCTTAACCCAATACTCGAGACGATCCTGTTTTACGACGAAAATATCTTCCTTGGGAAGCGCGTCATAATAGCCGATCTCCTCGATAAAGCGCCCATCCCGCGGCATCTTCGCATCGCTGACCACGACACGCCACTGAGGACGATTCTTGCTGCCGAAACGTTTCATTCTGATTTTGACTGCCACGTTGCCTCCTTGTTGATAGCGATAAGCGTTAAGCTGTAAGCGTTAAAGAAACAGGATTTTTTTCTTACCGCTTAACGCTGAATGCTGATTAAAACTATTCCTTCTCCCTACGGATCGAAGCTCCGAGGGCCGTAAGTTTCTGTTCGAGGTTCTCATAACCCCGGTCCAGATGATACACGCGCTGAACTTCCGTCGCGCCTTCTGCCACCAGACCCGCCAGCACAAGCGCTGCGCTGGCTCTGAGGTCGGAGGCCATCACCGGCGCTCCGCTCAATTTTTTAACGCCATGCACAATGGCGCTCGGCCCCTCTAAAAAAACCTTCGCGCCCATACGGCCAAGTTCGGGCACGTGCATAAAACGGTTCGGATAGATCTTTTCCGTGATCACGCTGATCCCGGGCGTCACCGTCGCAAGCGCCATCGCCTGAGCCTGCAGGTCCGTCGGGAACGCCGGATACGGCAGTGTCGTGATATCGACAGGTTTCAACTTTCCATTTTTTCTTACACGCGCGGAGTTCTTGAATTTTTCAACGCGCACACCCGCTTGATGAAGCTTGTCGATCACCGCGTTCAGATGGCTCGGTTCCATTTTCCGGACCAGGATGTCTCCGCCCGTGATCGCCGCAGCATAAAGGAACGTGCCCGCCTCGATCCTGTCCGGGATCACCTGGTGCTCAGCGCCATGGAGTTTTCTGACGCCCTCGATCTCGAGTCTTGGCGAACCTTCGCCCGTGATCTTTGCTCCCATTTTTTTCAGGAACCGCGCCAGGTCCACGACTTCCGGTTCGCAGGCCGCGTTCTCGATCACGGTTCTTCCATGCGCCAAGGTCGCCGCCATCATCACATTGTCTGTCGCCAGCACCGAGGAGCCATAGCCGCCACCGAGGTAGATCTCCGCTCCACGCAATTTCGTTTTGGCTTTGACCTTCACATACCCATGCTCGATAACAATCTCAGCATTCAAGGCCTCGAGGCCCTTCAAGTGAAGATCGATCGGTCTCGGCCCGATGGCGCAACCCCCGGGAAGTGAGACCTCCGCTTCTCCAAGTCGCGCCAAAAGCGGCCCTAGCACGCACACCGACGCGCGCATGGTCTTTACAAGCTTGTAAGGCGCGAGCGGTTTCAGATTCTTGCCCGGCTTGACCTTTAAACAACCATTCTCAAGGATCGCCTTCGCGCCCAATGACCGGAGAAGTTTCACCATCGTGTGAACGTCCCAAAGCGACGGGACATTCGTAATAACAGATTCCTCCTCGGTCAGAAGCGCTGCCGCCATAATAGGCAGCACAGCGTTTTTCGACCCCGAAACATCGACCTCGCCCTTAAGTCGAAAACCGCCCTCAATGATGATCTTATCCATATAAAGCTATGAATGCCTCTGGGCCGTTACGACCCTCTGGACCCGTAAATGGTCATTAAAACGCTGAATATTATCATAACCCGCTTCTTGAAGCCACTTTGAAACCATATCCGCCTGTCCTTGTCCCACCTCTAGGGCAAGAAGCCCGCCGGGCGATAAATGCCCCTTTGCGCCCTGAACGATCTTCCGGTAAAAATCCAGACCGTCCTCCCCGCCATCCAGGGCCATTCGGGGCTCAAAGCTGAGCTCTTCCTGGACTCCCTTCCAATCCTCTTTCGATAGATAAGGCGGGTTCGAGATGATCAGATCCCATTTCTCGCCGTTTGAGAACGGCTCAAACAGATTACCCTGGATCAGACTAACACGATCTCCGAGAACATAACGCTCTAGGTTCTTTCTTGCCACTTCGAGCGCCTCTTTGGAAATATCGAGCAGTGTCGCTCTGGAGTTCCTAAGCTCTCGCAAGATCGCGATCGCGATCGCTCCAGAGCCCGTTCCGATATCTAAAAATGAAAACTCTTTTTCAGCTCTCTCTCCGGCCGCTTTCAAAACCTGCTCGACCAGGATCTCAGTCTCAGGCCGCGGGATGAGGCATCGCTCGTCTACATACAAAGTTTCTTGCCAAAAATCAGCCTCGTTCAAAAGATAGGCTAGCGGTTTTCTTGAGATTCTCTTTTCGAGGATCGTCAAAAACTGACCACGAACCCCTGACGCGGCCATCTCGTGCTCTCCTAAATAGAGCCCGGAACGCTTACACCCAAGGAGCTTCATCAGGATCCGCTCACATTCTTCCTGAGCTTCGTCGATCCCGGCACCTAAAAGCTCTTTTCGCCCCCAGGCGATCAGCTCAAGAAGCCCGCTTTCTTTCCGTTTTTCCGCACAGCTCATAAAGTCGTCAGAAGTCGGGTTTTTTCGTCCTCGGCAAGCCCTTGAATCACGGGGTCGAGTTTCCCGTCCAGAACCTGGTTCAAACTGTGAAGCGTAAGACCGATCCTGTGGTCCGTGATCCGGTTATCCGGATAATTATAAGTTCTTACCTTGCCCGAGCGATCCCCGGAGCCGATCTGCGCTTTGCGGTTCTTCGCGACTTCGGCTTCCTGCAGGGCCCGGCGAAAATCAAAGATCTTCGCGCGTAAAATGCGCATGGCTTTCGCTTTATTTTTTTGCTGGGACCTTTCATCCTGACACGCGACTACAAATCCGGTCGGCATGTGCGTAATACGCACCGCCGATTCGGTTTTGTTTACGTGCTGTCCCCCGGCTCCCGAAGCGCGATAGACATCGATCCGGAGATCGGTCGAAAGAATCTCGATCTCTTCTTCCTCAACGTCAGGCAATACCGCTACTGTGACCGCCGAGGTGTGAATGCGCCCGCTTGCTTCGGTCTTCGGCACGCGTTGGACGCGATGGATCCCGCTCTCATACTTGAAAAAGCTGAAAACATGGTCCCCAGTCACGCCGAAAATGATCTCCTTGAACCCGCCGATCCCCGTGGGATTCGCGTCCATCACCTCGATGCGCAAGCCATGATTCCCGGCATACATACTGTACATGCGGAAAAGATCCCCCGCAAAAAGAGCTGCCTCCTCGCCTCCGGTCCCTGCGCGGATCTCCACGATCACGTCCCGCGCCGCATCGGGCTGCATATCCCGGAGAAAAAGCTCTTCGAGCTTGCTTTCCGCTTCCTTCTGCCCCGCCTCGAGCGCGCCGAGCTCTTCGGTGATAAGATCCTTCATAGCCTCGTCCCCGTGACTGCCTTCAAGGCCGTGCTTCAGTCCCCCGATCTCTTGCTCGCTCTTTTTGTACTTTTCAAAAAGCTCGATGATCGGCCTAAGGAGCGACATCTCCTTGCTCAGGGCCTGGAACCTGCTCCGGGCTGTATCGGGATTTTCGAGCAAGGCCTGGATCTCGTGAAACCTTGCTTCCGTTTTTTCTAATCGTTCGCGAATTCTCATCTAAAAACAGGATGGAGGATGGAGGATAGAGGATGGCGTTGAACCTTTTCCACCATCCGTCATCCGTCATCCGCCATCCGGATCCTTTTTTATTTTCCTTCCGCCTGGACTTTCGCCTTCAGCGCCTGGAGTTTTTCTTTCCGGGTATCCTCGGAGAACTTGAGCTTCACCGGCATCTTGGGAACCACTTTGGTCGCCTTTTTGTTCACGGCCACGCGATCCTGGAATTTCTTCTTGAAACGGTCGATGCGGCCGGCGGTATCGAGGATCTTCTGTTTGCCGGTAAAGAACGGATGGCAGCTCGAGCAGATATCGACCTGGATCCGGGGCATCACGCTGCGCGTTTCGATCACGTTACCGCACGCGCACTGGATGGTGGAAACGTCGTACTTGGGATGGATGTCTTTTTTCATGTTTGTTACTCCTTTACTTTATTCATGCTGAGAAGAAAATCAGCGTTGGATTTGGTTTTTTTAAGACGGTCCACCAGAAGCTCCATTGCTTCCGACGGATTCAGTTCGTTCAGAACCTTGCGGAGGATCCACACCCGGTTGAGCTCTTCGGCGGGGATCAAAAGGTCTTCCTTACGCGTGTTGGATTTCTTGACATCAATGGCCGGATAGATCCTGCGTTGGAAAAGATTGCGGTCCAGCTGCAGCTCCATGTTGCCCGTGCCTTTGAACTCTTCGAAAATGACCTCGTCCATGCGCGAGCCCGTGTCCACGAGCGCGGTGGCGATGATCGTGATGCTCCCGCCCTCTTCCACATTGCGGGCCGAACCGAAAAAGCGCTTCGGTTTGTGGAGCGCGTTCGAATCCACGCCGCCTGAGAGGATCTTCCCGGAATGCGGGGCCACGGCGTTGTAAGCCCGGGCCAAACGGGTGATGCTATCGAGGAGAATGACCACGTCGCGTTTGTGCTCGACGAGGCGCTTGGCCTTCTCGAGCACGATCTCCGCGACCTGGACGTGCCGGTCCGCCGGCTCATCGAAGGTCGAGGCGATGACTTCACCTTTGACGGAACGCTGCATGTCCGTCACCTCTTCAGGACGCTCGTCGATCAGAAGCACGATCAGATACGCGTCCGGATGGTTCGTGGTGATGCTGTTGGCGAGTTTTTGAAGAAGGATCGTCTTTCCGCTATAGGGCTGCGCGACGATCATGCCGCGCTGTCCAAACCCGATCGGCGTCAAAAGATCCATCACGCGCATGGAAACTTCTTCCTGCGTCGTCTCGAGTTTGATCCGCTGGTTCGGATAGAGCGGCGTGAGGTTATCGAACGCGATCTTGTCTTTCGCGTGATCGGGCTCCTCAAAGTTGATCAACTCGACCTTGAGCAGGGCAAAGTACCGTTCCCCCTCTTTCGGCGGACGGATGAGCCCTCCGACCACGTCCCCGGTCCGAAGATTGAACCGGCGGATCTGGCTCGGACTGACGTAAATGTCATCCGGCGAAGGCAGGTAATTGTAGTTGGGAGAACGCAGGAAACCGAATCCGTCTTCCAGGATCTCAAGCACGCCTTCCCCGAACATGAGTCCGGACTGCTGGGCTTGTCCCTGGAGAACCTTGAAGATGAGATCCTGGCGCTTCAGGCCGGCAACGTTCTCGACGTTGAACTTGTGCGCCATTTTCTGAAGTTCGCTGATCTTCATTTTTTTCAGGCTGACGACATCCAGCGGCTTTTCGCCCGACTTCTGCTGCTGCAGCGCCCTTTCGAGCGCTTCGCCGTTGGCCGCGGCATCTTCCTGCATCATGCGCGGCGGACGCGGTTTCGAGGATCCGTCCTCAACGCGACGATGGTGCGCGTGCGTTCTTTCCTTGGGCTCCCGAACATCTCTTGTTTCTCTTGTCATTGTTGGTTGGCTCCTTTGGAGAGAGAGACGAATTTGTACCAAAGCCGTTCGACCTCTCTTTTTGTTTGGTAAATGGACTTCGAATTATCGATGATAAAATTTCCCCTTTGGGCTTTGAGGGCCTCGGCCATTTGGGCCCGTTCGCGCGCCCGGATCTCTTGCTCCGTGAACTTTTTCGCTTTTAGGCGCTTCATTTTAACGGTCGAATTGCAAGTGACGACCACGACCTTGTGGCAGAGAACCTCGAACCCGGCCTCAAAAAGAAGCGGCACTTCTACGAGGATCACGCGCCGCTCGGACGCTTCGATCTTCTCTTTGATCTTTTCAAGAACATACGGATGCACGACCGCCTCAAGCTCTTTGCGCCTCTTCGTGTCGGCAAAAACGATCTCCGCCATCATCGCGCGATCCATTTTTTTGCCCCCCGGATGCAGGGCGTCTTCAAAGAGCTCAATGATCGGGTCAAAGATCGGGCTACCTTTTTTCATGCTGTCATGCGCGATCTCGTCGGCATCGATCACCTCAGCGCCCAGGTTCTTGAAAAACTGCGCGACCGAGCTCTTCCCGACCCCGAACCCTCCGGTAAGTCCCACGATCAATTTTTGTACCATGTCTCTCCTACGGTCACGTCGACCTTGAGCGGCACCTTGAGTGTGTAGGCGCCTTCCATTTCTTCTTTCACAAGTTTCGTGAGCGCAGGGATCTCGCCCAAAGGCGCATCGAACACCAGCTCGTCGTGCACTTGCATGATCATGAAGCTTTCGCTTCGGTCTTGGTCAAGCCGCCTTTGGATCGCGATCATCGCGATCTTGATCAAGTCCGCCGCCGACCCCTGGATCGGCGCATTGATCGCCGAGCGCTCAGCGTACTGACGCAGCTGCATATTGGAAGCGTTAATGTTCGGGAAATAAGAACGGCGGCCCAAAAGCGTGGTCAGAAACCCGTCCTTTTTAGCCTTTTCCTTTTGCCCGTCCAGGAACTCTTTCACCTTGGCGTAGCGCTCAAAGTAATGTTTGATAAAGTGATCCGCCTCCGGGATCGACATATTCAGATCCTGGGAAAGCCCGTAGCTCGTCTTGCCATAAATAATGCTGAAATTGATGGTCTTCGCAGCGCTCCGCATCTCCCGCGTCACGTTTTTTTCATCAACGCCGTAAAGAAGCGTCGCCGTAAAGGTGTGAATGTCCCGGTCCTCGGCAAACGCACGGGTCAGGTTTGGATCTCCGGAAAAATGCGCGAGGATCCGCAGCTCGATCTGGGAATAATCCGCCGAAAGGATCTTCCCGGCTCCCTTTTTCCGCGGCCGCGCTACAAAAGCCTTCCGGATCAGCCGTCCCATCTCGGTCTTGACCGGGATGTTCTGAAGATTCGGTTCCGAACTCGAAAGCCGCCCTGTATCCGTGGTCGTTTGGTTGAAAGACGTGTGCACGCAATGCGTTTCGTTGTTCACCATCTCGGGTAAAGCATCAAGATAGGTTGACCGCAGCTTCGCGCGTTCCCGGTATTCCAGGATCTTGCGCGGCAGTTCATGTGAAAGAGCAAGTTTCTCGAGCACGCTCGCGTCCGTCGAATACCCCGTCTTGATCTTTTTCAGGGCCGGTAATTTTTTCTGAACGAATAACACGTCCGCAAGCTGCTTGGGCGAATCCAAATTAAATTCGTTCCCGGCATCAGCATAGATATCTTTGATAAGAGCCTCGATCTCCAGTGTCGCCTTTTCCGAAAGCTCCTTGAGGAACTCCAAGTCAAGCGCCACGCCGTTCCTTTCGATCCGCGCCAGAACTCCGGACAAAGGGAGCTCTACTTTCTCGTAGAGCTCCGTAAGTCCGAGCTCTTTCATTCGGTTTTTCAGGATCGGCGCGAGCCGCGTCACGCAATCGGCATCTTCGCAGGCGTAATTTGTGATCTGCTCCAAAGGAACGCCGTCCATCGTGATGCTTTTTTTGCCTTTTCCGATCAGGCTTTCCGTCGTGATCTTCTGTACATTCAAATATTCGAGCGAGATATCGTCGAGATTATGGTTCCGTTTGACAGGATCGATCAGATAGCTAGCGATCATGGTGTCAAAGGTCACGCCGGACAGCCGCACGCCGTGCCGCGCCATGACGATCTCATCATATTTTATGTTTTGTCCATATTTGGCGATCTCGCCGTCTTCAAGGACCGGCTTCACCGTTTCCAGAACCTCCTCGAGAGTCAGTCCTGGACCCTGATGTTTCTCAGACGCCACGGGAATGTAATAAGCCGTAAAAGGCTCCGAACAAAAGCTCATGCCGACCAATGCCGCCTTCATGGGGTCGGTCGAAGTTGTTTCGGTGTCGAAACTGAATGCCTTTTCTTTTTTGAGCATTTCCACAAGACTTTTAAGCCCTTGGGCGGTCGTGACCGCTTGATAGCGCCGCTCCTTTGCTTCCTTTTCCACGACGGGCGCAACGTTCTTTAAAAAGCCCCGGAATTCATAACGCTTAAAGAATTCCGTCAGAGCCTCTGCATCCGCTTCGACCACCCGCAAGGCCTGCCAATCGATCTCGACCGGCGTGTCTGTGTCAATCGTCGCAAGCCTTTGGGACATTTTAAGATCTTCCATGTTCTCCCGTATCTTTTGCCTCTGTTTCTCCGAGGGAAGCTCTTCGAATCGCTCGATCAGCTGGTCGAGAGACCCAAATGTCTGGATAAGCTTGATGGCTGTCTTCTCACCGATCCCCGGTACGCCCGGGATATTGTCCGAAGCGTCTCCCATAAGCGCGAGAATGTCCACGACCCTGTCCGGTCCGAGCCCGCTGAAGCGTTCCCGGACTTTTTCGGCGTCATAGATCAAATTCTCCTTATGCGGCTGGAGGATCTTGATCTGATCGTTGACCAACTGAAAGGCGTCCTTGTCCCCCGTGATAATGAAGACTTGATAGCCTTCCTTTTCCCCTTTTCTTGCCAGGGTCCCGATCACGTCATCGGCCTCGTAACCTGCTTTTTCAAAGATCGTCATGTTTGAGAGCCGGCAGAACTGCTTGATAGGCTCGATCTGCTTCACGAGCTCTTCGGGCATGGGCTTGCGGTGTGCCTTGTATCCCGCATATTGCTCGTGCCGGAACGTGGGTTCCTTCCGGTCAAAACATACGGCCATCCGCTCCGGCCTCTGCTCTTCCATAAGCCGTCGCATCATGGCCACAAACCCATAGATCGCGTTGGTCGGCTCCCCCTTGGAATTTGTCAGGCTCGGGATCGCATAAAAAGCCCGGTAGCAAAAGGAATGTCCGTCCACCAGGAACAGTTTTTCCCTCTGAGAATCCTTATTCGGGATCTGCTTTGCCATTTTGGGGTTCAACGGAGGCTGACTTTGTCCTTCTTTACCATTTCTATAGGGGCAACAAAGATCGTTTTGCTCTCTTCGCCGCCGCGGCTAAAAGAGCCCGGGGTCGCCGTATTGCGATTATTTGACATGAGGGCCGAATTCCCGAAACATGTTCTCCAGAAAAATACGCGGAAAGAGCTGAGTGTGGCGAAAAAACCTAGGGATTATTTTTGAACTGGATCTCTTTTGCGTGGAATTTCTCCGAGTCCCTATCTGTTCCGAACATCCCCAGGACCCACCCTCCCTGCTCAAGGGCGGGCATAGGATACTCACGCCCCCTGGCTGGGTCAAGTTATATTTCTCTGGCTATTTATCTGGCTTTTTCCTTTCCGCCGCTCCCTGGCACATTCTTGGAAAGCTGGATGCCGAGCTCGCGAGAATCGACGGCCACCTCGAGGGCGGCGTCGTAACTAATGATCCCCTGGAGATAAAGCTGCTTGAGATAATCGTCCAACATGATCATACCGTAACGCGAGCCGGTCTGGATCTCGGAAAGGATCTGGTAGGTCTTTCCCTCACGGATCAGATTGCGGATAGCCGGCGTGGCGAACATGATCTCGAAAGCCGCCACGCGTCCTGCCCCATCCAGCCGCGGCACAAGCACTTGCGAGATCACGGCAACAATCGTGGCGGCAAGCTGCACGCGAACCAGCGGTTGCTGATAGGCCGGAAAAACGTCGATAATGCGGTCCACGGTTCGAGCAGCGCCTGTGGTATGTAACGTGGAGAACACCAAATGGCCTGTTTCGGCAGCACGAATGGCGGTTTCCATGGTCGACAGATCGCGCATCTCCCCGATCAGGATCACGTCCGGGTCCTGGCGCAGGGACTTCACGATCGCCTCAGCAAAGCTTGGAACGTCCTCCCCAACTTCCCGTTGCGTAATCACGCACTTTTTATGGTGATGCACGAATTCGACCGGATCTTCAGCGGTAATGATGTGCTTCGGATAATTCTCGTTGATATAATTGAGCATGGTTGCGAGCGTAGTCGTTTTCCCGCTACCGGTAGGCCCCGTCACAAGGACTAGACCGCGCGGAACGCTCAGGGTATCGATCAGTTGATGCGGCAGACCAATGTCTTCAAACCCGTAGAACTTCGAAGGGAGAAGGCGCAGCACCAAAGAATAGTGCCCCTGTTGCTTGAAGCAGGAGACGCGGAAGCGCGCTTTATCCATGAAGGAGAATCCGAAATCAATCCCTCCGACCTCCTCGACCTTTTTGCGCTGAACTTCGGTCGTGATCTCCTTGGCAAAAGCTTCGGTATCCTGTTGGGTCAGTGATTTTTCACCGACTGAGACAAGATCCCCGACCAGGCGAAAGGTCACGGGGCGACCTACGGTGAGATGAATGTCCGAAGCTTCTTTTTCGACCGCCGCTAACAGGATCTGCTCAATAGCCATGAGAACACTCCTCCGAAATAAATTCGCCGCAGTGAACTGTTTCTTCCTGCTATTGTCGACTTCCCGGACAAAAACCTTAGAAAACCAAGCGCACGAAACCCCACAAGGCCATGGAAATAAATCCGGCCAAAAGACAAAGGGCCGGCCATCCTTTAGAAGGTTCGGGAATTCGAGAAAAGAGCAACCGGTGTCTTAATCCCAGAAAAACGCCCTGGAAAAGGGCGACCCCTGCGCTAACGGCGCCTGCCCACAGGACCGCCTGTGAAATATCGCTTCGTTTTAAGCTAATCATGAAAGCTCCCGCAAGAACAGAAAGGAAAAAGACATCCCCTTTCTTCTGGTATCGGGAAAGCAGGTAGGCCATAAGCCCAAAACCCAGAATTGCGTATTCCCGGACGGCGTTCTCGATCCGTTCAAAGCCGGCCGCAAAGTTCCAGATCGCCAGGATGAGGCTCAGGGTGAAAAAGAAGTCGTTGTTTTCACGACCGATATGTTTTAGGCCCTCGAGGGGCCTTTGCAAAAGCGCAGGCCTTGCGCCGCGCATGGCCAGAACGAAACCAAAAGCGATGATCCAAAAGTACATTTTATTCCTTCCCGCGATAAGGTTGGTTCTTCCAAAGGAACGCGACGGCCGCGATCACAAATAACATGCCGGCCGGTTGCTCGAACGCCTGGATCCCCAATCCTTTCTCCGCGACCTCCCGGACAAACGTCAGCAACGCTACAAAGCCTGCGAAGCCGATCCCGACAAGAACCCGCTCAAAAAAGTACCTCGGTACTTTCCTGGAAAACACACGCACATGAGCGGGCTTGGCTGTATCCTCGAGAAAAGAGACCGGCGTGAGGAAAAAGACGCTCACGATCCAGTAGGGCGGCAATCGCGTGAGCGTCCACGCGGCCTGCGCCCACACGATGAGCCAGAGAACAAAGGCGTGTTTTAAGGAACGGTCCGGGAAAAAACGCCGTGTGAGCCAGAAGAAAGCGACTGTGAACCAAAGGAAGGCCGTAATCCAAAGCGCCGCGACCAAAGCCCTGAAAGAGCCGTAAGGGTAGACCATGAACGGGAGATAAGCCAAAAGCATCCTTGAAAAAAGACGTTCGGGCAGCTTCATGATCTCTGACGTCTCATGTTTTTCATCCCCTCAGCTTCTGCGCCCCGTAAAGGATCGCGGCCAAAAAAGCCAGGAAAAGAAACAGGAATAAATATTTCGCTAGGGTTGCGGCCGTTTTTTTAATGTTCATGCCGGATAGGTCGCTTTGAGATGTTGTTTTGCTCTGTAAGAGACGGGCTTGAACCAGACGTCCAGCCACGGTGTCAGAAGTCCCATTCCTAGGATCGCGTAACTCATGGAGCGGATCGAGAATCCGTTCGGATCAAGCCACGAACCCAAAAAAGCCGCGCCCAAAACAAAAAGAAGCGTCCCCTTGCGCGTCAGCGGAAGGGTAACGGGATCCGCTAAAAGAAAAAAGCCCGTCAGGAGGACGCTGCTGAAAAAAACAAGCGTCATTTCTTTTCCCCCGAACAGGACCTCGCAAGAAAAACAAGTGGCCATAAAAAGGACCGGCGTTTCCCAATAGCCTTGTTTCTGTTTGAGAAGCAGAATGCCGCCAAGCCCCATTCCCACAAGCATCCAAACATTGCCGTCCCCGACCAAAAGCATCGGTTCCGACAGGGTTCGGGGAAAGCAAATTTGCAAGAACGCTCGCGCCAGAAAAAGCGGGTGTAGTGGATACGCACCTGTCCCCCCGAAAAACTCGCGGGCAACAAAGACCGCCATGAAAATTCCAAGAATCACGACCTCGGCAGGACATTTTGAAGGTAAGAGAAGTGAAAAGAGGGCTGCCGCGAGCACGGTTTCGCCGCTTCGTAGATTTTCTTTCTTTCGAAATATTTTTGCGGCCAGGAAATCGAACGCGAGCGCGCTCACCAGACAAATTAAGAGAACGCGTAAGATCTCCGCGTGTCCGGTAAAACAAGCGGCCATAAAAACGGGAGCAAGCGCTGCTAGTTGCCCCCAGTGCCGTTTAGCCAAAGAGTCTTTGGCGTCGATGTGGGGTGGTAATCCCACCCGGTCAAAAAGCGCCCCTTCAATCATGGGGCACCACCGGCGCTGAGGGAGGACAGACCGAGCGGATCAATTTCAGCATCGGTCGTTTGGTGGGACACACATAGCCGCAGGTCCCGCATTCGATGCACGCTTCGGCATGCCACGCCTCTGCGATCGAAAACTCTTTTTGTTCCGCAGCCATCGTGATCATGGCGGGCGAAAGCAGAACGGGACAGTGATCCACGCAAAGATTGCACCGGATGCATGGCGCCACTTCCCACATTTCTGCTCCCTCGCTCGCGCTCTCCTTGGGAAGCGCAAGAATGGCGTTCGTCCCAACCGTGACGGGAACCTCCATGGTCGGTTGCGCCATTCCAGCCATGGGTCCGCCCATCAAAATCCTTTGGGGTTCGCGCATGACCCCTTTGCAGGCGTGGATCGCATCTTGAAAGGAGATTCCGATCGGTAACCAGAGACTCCTCGGTTCGACCACGCATTCGCCGCCCACGGTCACGACTCTTTCATAAAAAGGCTTTTGCAGGACAACCGCTTCGTAAACCGCAAAGGCGGTGGATGCCGGAAAAACAACAGCCTCGTCTTCTTTTCCCGGAAACCATGCTTGAAGCAGCGTGCTTTCGAGTCCTTGCGGATAGAGCGCTAGCACCGTCCGGACTTCCGCGTATTCCCACTTCAAAAAGTAGATCTTGCTCTTGATGAGCTCGATCATCTCGATGTTGCAACTTTCCAGGGCGAATACGATCTTCTCGGCGCCCATGGCTTTTTTGAGCAGCCCCGCGCCCTTCAGGATCTCCACGGGATGGGACGTGATCAGCGTTTGTTCGGAAGTGATATAAGGTTCCGGCTCGCAGCCATTAATGATGATCGTCCGCGCCCCGGCGTGCCGGCCGAGCTTCACGTGGACAGGTTCCATCGCCGGATCCGTCGTCACAAGTCCGGAACGCTGAAAGATGTTAGAAAGTTCTTCGGACGGGATCTCTCCCCATCCCTTGCGCGTCTCCACTAGAGGAAGCGCTTTAGGCTCTCCATATCTGCGGATCTCGATCATCTGCTTTTCTGCGCCAGTCGTCCCCGGAAAGGCAGCGATCTTCTCCACGATACCAGTCATGCCCGCGTGAAGGCTGACACGCTCCGCGCTGCGGGGTTTTGCGATCTCTTGCCCGACCTGAACATTCTCCTCAACTTGGACGCACGGTTCGGTCCCGGCGGGAACGAGCATCCGGATCTTTTCGGGCGGGTAAGGGCGCTTGAGGTTCCAGTTAAGAAGGCTCGCATCTTTTTTTCTTTCGAGCCGGATACCGGTGACTTTCCGTCCAAGTCTTTTACTTTTCTCTCCGGATGGCAACTCGGACGGCCCCAATCTCGGCTCGGCTTCGCTTGATGGGTATTGGGACCGTTGAGACAAGGAGGGTTCCTTTCGGTTATTTTGGGGAAGTAGCGCCGGTACAAACTCCCTGGATCTTTTCGACTTGGATGCGTTCCTGAAAGATCTCCTTGAGTCTGCCAAATTGGCAATTATCCATGTTGAGGCCGTCGATATTGGGCAAGCTGCCAAGGATCGGAATTCCAGACAGGTCGTGGATCACTTTCGGATTGGTAAGTTCCGCTAGCGAGTAGTTGGTCACGGAAACACGGTTGAAAATAATCCCTCGTACTGTAAGTCCCCGGATCGTCGCCGCGTCCACGGTCAGCAACGTGTGATTGATCGCGCCTAGTCCGGCATAGGACACGATCAGGATCGGGAGACCCATGTCGCGAATAAGGTTGGCGACGTAATAATCCTTTTTAAGAGGGACCATAAGCCCGCCAATGCCTTCGACTATCATAAAGTCGTAATGCTTTTGAAGTTCACGGTAGCTTTTGAGGATGCCGGGCACATCGACTTCCTTTTTTTCAAGCATGGCCGCGACATTCGGCGAAAGAGCGTTCCGGAAACGCGAAGGGCTCGAGAGCGGCGGATATTCGTTCTGCGCGGCTTCCATGAGAAACGCTGCGTCCTGGGAGATAAGCCGGCCCTCGTCGCCATAACAACCGGTCGCCACAGGTTTCATTATCCCGACCTTCATCCCGCGATCCCGGAGAACGAGCGCAAGGCCGGCAGAAACCACCGTTTTCCCGACATCCGTGTCCGTTCCGGTAATGAAAATCCCGGCGTTCATAGCCTTTTCTCCGAAAAGCCGGAGAGCGGGAAACGGATAACGGGTAACGACAAAAAATCTTTCCGTTCCCCATTCCCCATTCCCCGTTCCCCGCGGCTCATGTTCATTCCGTCGCTTCCTTTATGGATTCATAAGTAATGTCCAACAATCGCTCGAGCTCTTTGGCTGTCATCGCCAAAGGCGGCATAAGCACGATCACGGGCCCTAGCGGTCGGAGAATGGCTCCCTTCGCGCGTGCCCGTTCGATCACGCGAACGCCGATCTTTTCTTTCGGCTCAAAAGCCGCTTTCGTTCTTTTGTCGCGAACAAGCTCGATCCCGATCATCATGCCTCGCTGACGGATGTCCCCAACATGGCGAAGCTTGTAAAAGCCCTTGAGCCGCCGTTCCATGAGCCGGATCTTGGGCTGCAATTTCTTGAGCGTTTTTTCCTTTTCGAAGATCTCGAGATTCGCGATCGCCACGGCGCAAGCCAATGGGTTCGCCGTGTAAGTGTGCCCGTGAAAAAAAGTTTTGAACTCCTCGTATCGGCCCAAAAACGCCCCATAAACCTCCTCGGTCGCGAGCGTTGCCGCCAGAGGAAGATAGCCGCCTGTAATGCCCTTGGCGACGGCCATGATATCCGGGGTCACGCGTTCGTGGTCCGCGGCGAACATTTTTCCGGTCCGTCCGAACCCTGTCGCGACCTCGTCAAGGATCAGGAGCGTATTATACTTTCGTGTCAGCTCCCTGGCACGGGAAATGTATCCCGCCGGTTGGTCGATCATCCCCGCGGCTCCTTGCATCAGAGGTTCCATCACGAGCGCCGCAAGTTCTCCATGATGTTCTTTCAGAACTTTTTCCATAGCCCCAAGCGCTTCTCTTTTCACCTCTTCCGGATCGCTTCCCGTCTTCCAGCGAAACCGATACGGAGACGGGATCGCGAGCGTCTTAAAGAGAAGCGGCTTATAGATCTGATGGAACAGGTCGATCCCTCCGACGCTCACGGAGCCCAACGTATCGCCGTGATAGGAGTTTACAAGTTTTACGAATTTCTTTTTTTGAGGATGCCCTTTTTGGGCCCAGTATTGAAAGGCCATTTTGAGCGCGACCTCCACGGCCTCGGACCCGGAATCCGAGTAGAAAACGCGCGTGAGACCTTTCGGCGCGATCTTAATGAGCTTTTCAGCCAGCTCGATCGCCGTGGGATGCGTCAGCCCCAGAAGGGTACTATGAGATATCTTTCGGATCTGTTTTACGATCGCCCGGTCCAGCTCTTTCACGCGGTGCCCGTGGACGTTGCACCAAAGCGATGACACGCCGTCCAGGTAGCGGCGCCCCGCGGTGTCGATCAGGTAACAGCCTTCCCCTCTTTCGATCACGAGAAATTCGTCCGTCTGCCAATCCCGCATTTGAGTGAATGGGTGCCAGAGATATTTCCGGTCTTTGGCGATCCATCGCTCTGTTCTCGTTTCTTTTTTTCGCATCTGAGGATCACTCCTTCATCGCTTTTGCAAAAGCCTTCGTCAATGCGGCGATGTCCTGAGACGTGTGCGCCGCAGAAACGGTCACTCGAAGTCGCGCTTTCCCTTTAGGAACGGTCGGGAAACGCACCGCGGGAATAAAAATTCCCTGGGCAAGAAGTCGCTCGAAAACCCTCGTGGCTTTGCCTTCGTCGCCCACCATCACCGGAAGGATCGCGGATTCAGGCTTTCCGATCGAAAGCCCCGCGGAAGTAAGCCCTTGGTAAACGCCGCAGATGTTCTCCAGGAGCTTTTCTCTTAATGCCGGCTCTTCCTCGATAACACATAAAGCTTCGCGCGCGGCTTCGCAGAGAACAGGCGGGAGTGCTGTCGCAAAAATAAAAGGTCGCGCGAAATTCACTAGATAATCCGTCATGAGTTTGTCCGCGGCAACAAACCCCCCGAGTCCCCCGATGGCTTTGGACAGCGTCCCCATAATAATATCGATCTTTTTTGAAAGGCCTTCCACCGCCGCGGCGCCGCGTCCGTGCGCTCCTAAAACGCCTGTGCCATGCGCGTCGTCGATCACGAGGAGCGCCTTGTGTTTTTCTTTGAGACGGACAAGTTCTTTCAAGTCCGCCCGGTCGCCGTCCATGCTAAAAACCGTTTCCGTTACAAGGATCCTCCGGCGAGCGCTACGGGAATTTCGAAGGATCTCTTCGCACTTTTTATAATTCTTATGAGGAAAAACGCGAAGTTCCGCCTTTGAAAGCCGGGCGCCATCGATCAAGGAGGCGTGACAAAGTTTATCCATAATGATCACGTCCTTCTCGCCGGCAAAGGCGGTCAGAATGCCGAGATTCGCGAGAAAGCCGGTCGCGAAGACGAGCGCGCTTTCTTTTCCCTTGGTTTGGGCCAGTTTTTTTTCAAGGGCCACGTGCGCTTCTGTTGTCCCTGAGATAAGACGCGCCGCTCCGGCGCCGGTGCCGTGCGTTTTGAGCGCTCTTTGAGCGGCCCCAATGACGCGGGGATGCCGGCTGAGCCCCAGATAATCATTGCTACAAAAAAGCAGGATCTTCCGTCCCTCGAAGATCGCGCGCGTTCCTTCATGTTCTTCCAGAACGCGAAAACGACGATAAAGATTCTTCTCTTTTAAGGATTCGAGTTCTTGTGAATAAAAGTTTTTCATTCTTTCGCATTTGCGCTTTGCCACTGTTTTGCTCCGCCTCTCCGTCTAAAAGTCAGACTTTTCTTAAAAGAACAGCGGCGACCTGACCGCCAAAACCCATGGAGACCTTGACTGCACTTGTTATTGTCTTTTGTCTCATTTTCCCCGGCGTGTAATCCAAATCGCACGCGGGATCTTTTTCCTCAAGACCCACGGTCGGCGGGACGAAACCTTCGTGAATCCCGAGAAGCGTGGCGATGATCTCAATGGCGCCGGTCGCGCCTAGCATGTGTCCCGTCGCGCCCTTGGTCGAGCTCATGGGGATCTTATAAGCCTGTTCGCCGAGAGCTCCTTTGAGCTCGAGCGTTTCGTAAAGGTCGCCATGCCGGGTGCCTGTCCCGTGGAGATTCATGTAGTCGATCTCTCGAGGCGTGATCCCGGCCCGTTTAAAAAGAACCTGTAGCGTGTACGACAAAGCATGTTCGTTAAGGTCAAAATGGATCGGCTGTTTGCTATCCTGCCCGTGGGCAGCCTCAAGGATCTCGCCGTAGATCCTTGCCCCGCGAGCTGTTGCGCTCTCGAGCGTTTCGAGGAAAACCACGCCGGCCCCTTCGCCCACCAAAAATCCATCGCGTCTTTTATCGAACGGGCGGATCTCTTGGGCCGCAAGCGCCTTCATGTTCTTATAACCCCCTAACATGAGAGGGGTGATCGAAGCGTCCGTGGCTCCAGCGAGACAGTATTCCGCGTCGCCTTCGGAAACCATGCGAAACCCTTGAGCAATAGCCACGGTCCCAGTCGCGCACGCGGCCACATAACACTTGGCCGGCCCCTGGATCTTCATACGTCTTGCGATCCACTGGTCCGCAAAGTTCGGGATCGCGCTTGTGAACATTCTGGCGCCCAAGATCGCGCTCGGTTTTCGGAGGAACCGCTCCTTCAAGCGGCCGAGGCTGTGAACGCCTCCTTTACTCGAGCTGACAGAAAGCGCCACGGCGTAAGGGTCCACGGCCTTCATATCAAACTGCGCGTCCGCCACGGCCTGTTCTGCCGCAGCCACGGCGTATTGGATGAAAGGGTCCAGAAGATGCGTTCCGTAAGAGTGGGGATTGAAGCCCCTGAGAGGAAATACCGGCGGGAACTTGTGCCCTTCCACGGTGGAATGGGACGTGTTTTCCTTCCCGGAAATCCCTTTTTTAAGATTTTCACGGAATTCCGCGATCGTATTCCCTACCGGGGAAAGAACGCCCATGCCCGTCACTACCACGCGTCGCTTCATCTCTGAGGGTCCCTTCAGGTATCAAACAGGAAGAAATTCTATCTTAGTCCCAATTCCTGTCAATTTCAACGAAGTTGAATTGGGGCAAGCCTTGTCGCCATTTAAGAACAGAAACAAAGACAAGGCTAGAACGGCCGGGATTCAAAATGAACCACTTGTCCCGTCACCTGGCGCACCTGGTCTGAGGAGAGAAAGAGGAGAAAATCCGCGACCTCTTCGGGGTCCGAAAAGGTCTTGAGAGGGCTGTCTTCCAGACTTCTCTGAAGAACATCCTGGGGAACGTCGGCGGTCATAGCGGATCGCATAAATCCGGGATTGATGGCATTCACGAGGATCTTTTTGCGACCGAGCTCTCTGGCTAAAGTCTTGGTCATGGCGATCAGGCCTCCCTTGGACGCGGCGTAGTTCGCGGCTCCGGCAAGACCGCTCAAACCCGCGCGGCTGACCAGAGTGAAAACCTTGCTTGGCTTCTTCATAAGGAGAAGGGGCAGGAGTTTCTGGGTCAGATAAAATGGCGCCTTGAGATTGACACGCAAAACATCGTCCCATTCTTTTTCGGACATTTTTTCAATGAGCGCGTCCGCGGTCGCGGCGGCATTATGAATAAGGACGTCCAGTTGCTCGTTTTCTCCTTTGAAGGCTTCCGCGAACGCATCGATGTCCCGGGAGTTGGCTAGATCGAGGAGAAACCCTTTCGCGCCGCCCTTTTCGAGTTCTTGGGCGGTTTCGAGAGATCTAAAGTAAGTAAAAAAAACACGGGCCCCTTGCCCGGCCGCTTTCCGAACGAACGCCTGTCCAAGCCGGCTGGTGCCTCCTGTAAT
>JAZDJU010000107.1:0-2584 GCA_043803685.1 Candidatus Omnitrophota bacterium | reverse complement strand
CGTTTGACTGGCAGCACGGCGTCTTTGTCGGCGCGACCATGGCTTCAGAACGAACTGCCGCGCAGTTTGGCAAACAGGGTGAAGTCAGGCGCGACCCGATGGCGATGCTCCCCTTCTGCGGTTATAACATGGGCGATTATTTTGCCCATTGGCTCGACTTCGGAAAGAAGCTCAAACACGCGCCCAAGATCTACTCCATTAATTGGTTCCGTACCGATGAAAACGGGAAATTCATTTGGCCGGGTTTTGGCGACAATATCCGCGTGATCAAGTGGATCATCGATCGCATTGAAGGCAAGGCGGGCGCTAAAGAAACCCCGATTGGGCTCATCCCCGAAATGAACGATTTTGACCTTTCTGGGCTGAATATTCAGCGTGAAGCTGTCGAAAAGCTTTTCGCAGTGGATCCCGCGGAATGGACGGAGGAGCTCCAGGAGATTGAAAAATACCTGCAGCAATTCGGCCCCCACATGCCTGACCCGATCTGGCAGGAATATCGGAAGCTGGCCGAAAAACTCGGACAAGCCGTTTCAAAGTAGGCTCGTCTTCAAATAAACGGGCGGGCTGCTCGATCGCAAGTGGCCCGACTTTTTAAAGTCCGCTTAAACGCTAAAGTATTTTGCCTGCGGATGATGAACAATAATCGCTGAGGTGGATTGTTCCGGCGCCATTTGGAAGGTCTCGCTTAGGCTGATCCCGATCTTCTCTACCGGAAGAAGATGGAAAATTTTCTTCTGATCTTCTAGATTCGGGCAAGCCGGATATCCGAAACTAAAGCGTGATCCCTGGTACCCTTGCCGGAAGATCTCATCTTTGGTGCGTTTGTCCCGTTTATCGATCCCAAGATCACGACGGATCAGAAGATGCGTATACTCTGCCAAAGCCTCGGTAGTCTCCACGGAAAGCCCGTGAAGATAAAGATATTCCGCATATTTATTCGCCTTAAAGAGCTTCTTCTCGATCTCACTGGCACGCCTGCCTACGGTCACCGCCTGAAAAGAAACGATATCCGGCTCTTCTCCCTTCGGCCTGAAAAAATCCGCAATGCACAGATAGGGCTCCCGTGATTGCCTCGGGAATGTGAACCGCGTTAATTCAATCTGAGCAGACCCATCCAACACCACCAGGTCATTACCCTCCGAGAAACATTTGTAAAAGCCATAGACCACTTTTGGTTCCAGGATCTTCTCACGGACCGTCTGGGCCTTGAATCGCTCGAAAATGGGTTCCACATTCTCCTGGAGATAAAGTTCAAATTCACGCGGTGTCCGATCCCCCTGCTTAAACTGCCATTGCGCCCGGTAAAGCGCGATCTTGTTGATCCAGGGGAAGATATCCTGCATCCTGAAACTCTTGAGGATCTGATAGCCAAAAAACGGCGGCTTGGGAATGGGATTATCGCGGTGAACATGAAAAGACGGTCCCTTAATGACACTCACAGCACTCGAACGCGGAATCACAGCCTTGGGCGGAGGAGCAACCGGAACCGGAATGACCGGCATAGGGGTTTTGGCCTGTGGCTCTTCTGACGTCAAGCCTTGTTTGATACCTTCCATGATCTTGAGACCCGAAAAGGCATCCCGTCCATAATGGACAGTTCCCTGATAGACCTGTGCGAGATCACGCTGCACGAAACGCTCCGTGAGCGCCGCGCCTCCGCAAATCACCGGCAGCTTGATCCCGCGTCGGTTCATTTCCTCAAGATCTTCTTTCATGATAAGCGTTGACTTCACTAAAAGCCCCGAAAGCCCGATCGCATCCGCGCGGTTCTCGATCGCCGCTTTCACGATCGCATCAACCGATTGCTTGATCCCGATGTTGAAGACTTTATAACCGTTATTGGTGAGAATAATGTCGACCAAGTTCTTCCCGATGTCATGAACATCACCCTTGACGGTCGCAAGCACGATCCTGCCGCGTTCCTGGCCCTCTTTTTTATCCATGAACTGTTCCAAATAGGCTACGGCCTTTTTCATGACCTCCGCTGACTGAAGCACAAAAGGAAGCTGCATCTTCCCCTCACCAAATAGCTCTCCGACTGTTTTCATACCGTCCAGCAAAAGCTCATTGATAATCTCAAGCGGCTTGAATTTCGTTAAAGCTTCATCCAGATGCTTGGCAAGATCGTCGGAGCTTCCGTCAAGAATATGATTTTTCAGGACTTCTTCAACCGTTCCTACTTTTTCGCGAGGGACATCCACAGTTTCCTGTTTTCCGGAAAAATGCGCGATATATTCCTGTAAAGGATCCTTGCCGTCGATCCACTTGTTATGCAACAACCTTCTCGCGGCTTCAAGATCGTCTGCTGCGATCTTAAAAATCGGCACGATCTTTTTGGCATGAACAATGGCCGCATCCAGTCCCGCCTCCACGCATTCGTGGAGAAAAACGCTGTTCAGAACCTGCCGGGCATGCGGCGCAAGGCCGAAAGAGATATTGCTAACGCCGAGGATCGTATGGACATCGGACAGTTCTTTTTTGAGACGGCGGATGGCCCCCATCGTTTCGGGCGCCGCATTGCGGAACTCCTCACTGCCGCTCCCGATCGTAAAGGTCAGCAGATCAAAAAAAAGATCCTCCGGAC
>JAZDJU010000106.1:0-45171 GCA_043803685.1 Candidatus Omnitrophota bacterium | reverse complement strand
AGAAGCGTTCTTCGTGTACTCGATCTTCAGCTTCGTATCCGCCGACAAACCCTTCAGCTTGTTCCAGGTAATGTCCGTATCCGTCGATCCCGCCGAGATCACCTGACCGTTCGCGGGAAGCAAATTCGAAACAGACGCGCCGCGCTTGAAATCGGATGCGGCGACACTTTCAGCATAAAGTGGCGCGCTGGAGGCAAGGGCGTTCGTGATCTTGAAGCGAGCCGTGTTCAATACGGCGTCGATGTTGTCGGCTTGGGTGTCAAGCCATGAAAAACTGCAGCTCCCGGCCGCGCAATTCCCCACGTCGGTCGCGCTCCCGATCGGATCCACAGTCCAGTCACCGCCGCTATTGGCACTGTAATAGATGTCAAAATTCGCGATCGTCCCCGTGTAGGTCCAGGTGATGTTCATCGTGGTGTCCGCCGTACGGTTCACCCCGCTTTGAGGCGTCGCGAAATAAATGCCTCCCACGATCTTGAACGGGGGCGAATCATCCTGAGACGCCGTAAAATCCAAATCGAACACACGAACCTTCACGTCCGCCCCGATGATATTCGGAACATTGGTCCAGGTGACTCCGGTCGCTCCCGTACCCGCGTCGATATCGGTGGCGATCGTCTGGTTTGCGGGGAAAGTGTTCTCATTGTTCTTGTCATAGCGGATCTCCACTTTCCGGTTCGTGGTCGTCCCCGAATAGGTCCACTTGATCAAATTGTTATAAGTCGTCCCCACAACAAGCTTCGTGGTGGCATCCGGTGTCGGCGTCACCACGATCTTTGGACGAACTGTGAAAAATTGGCCTCCCGATCCGGTATCGAGATTCACGGATGTGTAATCATTGTAGGAGATCCTGACACGAACCGTGGTGCTTCGAAGATCGGCCATGGGAGTCCATGCAAGACTGTGCCCGCCCTGACTGCAATCAACGCTGGCGCCACCGGGGACCGTCGTGTAATCCGTTCCGTTCGTCGAATATTCCACAATACAGGTTGGAACGACCTCATTCGTTTTGGTGCCGCTCTTGGAGACCCACTCGATCGTTTGCCCGGCATCTGTATCCGTCGCGTACCACACGGTGGGGGTCCCTCCGACCACCGGTTTATCGATCGAATCAATGGAAGGACGGATCTTGAAGGCATCGCTTGAAATATCCAGCTCCGCGCCGACAGGCTGGCTCACGGTCGTCAGGCGGATCTTGCCCGTATCCGAAAGTTTTCGGTTCGCGCCGATGATACCGACCTGCCACGCGTAATTATTGACTCCATCGCTACCGGCAGGATAAGCGCTCTCGATCGTGTATACATTCCCGCCCGAATAATCCCCGGCCGCGAAGGTCCCGGTCGTTGAGTATTCACTCTTGAGATCCCCGATACTTCCGTACTTAGTCCAACGGATGGAGGGACTCGGCGTAGCTCCGATGGTCCAGTTATCCGTCACCACCGGGGACCCAATGCTCAATTGACCTTTCAGAATAAAACCGTTCGGACTTCCCTCAGAACACTTCCCTGTGGCGTTGTCGTCACTGGCACACAAAACCTTGGCCGCGTTATTGTGGTCCGCGACGAGAAAATCAACATCGTTGGAAATGTCGTCCGGGATCCCGGCCCATTCCTGGGTCAGGTAACCGCCATTCTCCGCGCCTGCGACACCGGTAAGGCCCGTCCCAAGCCAGCTTCCACCATCGACCCTGTATTTGATATCGAAACTTGTAATACCCCCGTTCTGCTTCCAGCGGATTGATTTGCTTCCGGCCACTCTCAGAACAGATCCGTCAGCATCCGGCACGACCCCGACTTCCGTGATACTTCCAATAATACTGTGAGTCTGCGTTCCAACCGTCGTCAGATCTTTCCAGCTATCGGGAGTGGGATTATGGTGCTGTTTGTTGGAAACACGGACCTTGACGTCCGCGGAAGGCGGCCCGGGAATACCCGTGACTGGATCCCATACGCAAGAACCGCTTCCGCCGGCTCCCACGGAAACATCCTGGCACCCGATCACCGGAAACCAGGTAGGCGTTAGATTACTTGCGTTAATGGTGTAGTCAATATTGACCGTACCCAGACTCCCCGTGTATTTCCAGGTAATGACCTTGGTCTTGTCCTGAATGGAAAGATCGACCACTGGCGTTGGCGGCTCAGGATCGTTCACGGCATTTTTGACATAAACGGAAGAAATAGAACCTGTGATATTGAAAACATTTGAGATCGCGCACGCTTCGCCCGTCGCAGCGCCTTCGTTCTTACAAACTCGGATCTTTGCGGCATCCGACATGATGTCCTGGACCGTCCAGGAGGTGTAAACACCACTCGTCGCCGAGGCCGAACCCACGATCAATCCTCCCAGATTCGCGTAGGTCGGCGTCCCGTCATTCCAGGTCGTCCCGTCCGTCGAGACGTTGATCTTCACCGTATCCGAAGGCCCGACGCCGATCGCGGTCCAGGTGATGTCATTGGACCCGTCGCTGCTGCCCACGACGATCTCATCGCTGAACTGGTTCGGGTAGGTGACACCTAGCGCCGATTTGATCTTGAAAATGGCGGCCGATTCACCGCTGATCGAAGTCTGGTCCGACCACTGCACATGGATGATGGCATTTTCGGTACTAAAATCATTGGGGACATTCCAAGAAAATTCTCTATTGCCGGCACTCACCTGAAAGTTTGACGTGATCACGTATTTGGTCGAGCAATCGGGCCAATCGCTCGTGGCGTTGTTATAGCAAAGCCAGACATCAAGCTTCGCGGCGCCACTGGAACTGACGATGATCGATTTTCCAGTTTCGCCGGTTTTCCACTGGGGATTTTGTGCGCCGTTCGGAGAGACCACAGCCACACTGGGCCGGATCCAGAACTTTTGGTTGTCGTACCTTCCGGTGATGGCGTAAGTCGCCATGGCATTACTGGGATCATTGTAGTCATAAGGATTGTCCAGGCTCTCCACCCGGATACGGGCTTGATACGTCGACAGATCGGGGATGAGCCATTCCATGCTGTAATTATCCGTATCCGAGGTATCTTCCTCGAGATTATAAGCGACGGATTCCGCGTAGCAGGGGGGCGTCCCGCATGCCGCATTTGGCCTTTGGACCTGGATGGCATAATCGTCTGAGGTGTTGGCCGTATCGTCATCGCCCTTGCCGTCGTTCAAGTCCAAACGCACCCGGACGTTCCCGATAATGCCGCGAGCTCGCCAACGGACATAGCGTTGCGTCACCCCACCGATCGCGTAAACTTCCCCGCCTCCCGGCTCCGAAAGAAGCTGGGAAGCCGCACCGTTATAAAGATCACCGCGGATCTTGAAGAGCGGCGTTTCGATGGTCGCCTCCAACGCGGGATCCCCTTTTTGCGTCAACCCGGTCAGTATGAACTTGCTAGTCGGTTGGCCAAGCCCCACGTGGATCACACTGTCACTATTCGAATCCGTCGAAACCACGTTCCACGAGAAAGTGGTCCCTTCACTTGTGCCTTCCGGACCCGGACTCGCTGGAGGCGTGATCACAGTATCATAGGTGCCGTGTCTGTAAATGATCTCGAGATTCCCGATATCCCCGAATTTTGCGTATTGAATACCACCTGGCACGTCCTGTCCCACCACCAACACGGAACCGGTCGTCGGGAACGCGGTCGTGATCTTCCCCTTGATCACGAAGGCACCGGAATCCGCATAGATATCATCGGGGAAATTCGCGTTCTTGACCCTGACCTTGACTGCGGCCCCAATAGCGTCGGGAACGGTCCACAAATGGTAAGCGTTGACGTCACTTGCGCCCGGAACGTCCTTGATATTATTGGTCGGGAACGTATAGCCGCTAGTCTGATACGCCAGAAACACATTGCTCGTCGAATCCCCAACCGTCGTCCATTTAATGCGGTCCGTCCCGTTGGTATCCCCGACATACAGAACCGCGCCGGCCGCGAGGTTTCCGATCAAAACCGACGCATAATCTTTTTGAATGGTAATGTCCGCGGTCGCCTCGCTGTAGGTCCCTCCCCCAACACTGCCCTTGGTATCGTCCGCATCTTCAACCATGATCTTGACGATCGTATTCTTGTCATTGGCCCCGATCACCAGGAGAGGATCATTCGCAGGCTGACCTGGGGTCGTCCCGCTGCAACCATCATTTTTCCCGACACACCAACTAAAGGGACTACCGCCGCCACTGAGACTCTTGATCGTATATTGAGAAGGATAGCTAATTCCACCGTCCAGCGAATATTTAATGTTCACATTCGCGATCGCGGTACCGCCGGTCCGGGACCAAACGATATCATGAGGCGTACCGATCTTCCAGGGAGAGCCCACAGGTTGCGTAAGGATGAGCTTTCCTTTGACCTGAAACAGAGCCGAATCACTGTAAAGACTGCTATTGGCGGCGTCTTCAATGCGAACGCGCACGGAGGAAGAAACGATCGTCGTCACATCAGGGATCGTCCAACTGCTGGGGCTTCCATCGGCGGCCCGCGTCGAAGGACCACTGTACAAATTATTCCAACTTGTACCATCGGTCGACCATTTCGGCGTCACGGTCCATGTCGCATCGTCCGGAAAAGCGGTCCAGGTGACATCCACGACATCTCCGATCTTCCGGGGAGGCGTTCCACTGACGGCGACCGTGTTAAGCGCACGACCGAGGGAAAAAAGACCGGACTTTCCGACCGTTCCCGCCGGGTCCGCGCCATCGCCCGGCTTGTAAACACGGATGCGGCAGTTCGTGCATTGCTCATTAGGAACTTCCGTGGCTCCGCCCGCCGGCGGCTGCCAATCACTCCAGAGCCCCGCAGTGGCCTGTACGTTTTCGACCGCGCCGGCGATTTCATAATCGCAGGTCCCGTTATCGGTCTTATCGAGACAGATGTAAACCGTCCCGATCGTGCCGGAAGGGGTCCATGTGATCGTCCGGGACTCTCCGACCTGCAGCATCGTTTGAGCGCCTCCGGGTTCGTTCACCGTGATACTGGCCTTGACCGTATAAGGCCCGTTCATGGCATAGATCAGCGTGGGGCTTGTCATATCCGCAACCATGATCCCGACATCCGTCCCGATCGCTGCCTGGACTTTCCAGTTGTACGACCCCGGAGTCGTTAAATTCGTGGCAGTCGAAGGATCGGTCATCAAAGTCCAGTCCGAATCGCCCGGATTGCCTTGACAGCCGTTGGCCACATAACCATTGCAATACCTGAGTTGGACAACCCCCTGTCCACCGCCGGGACTGGTCCAGCTGACAGTGGTGAGCTCGGCTCCTGTCTGATAACGCAGCGGAGCCGAGGAATCGACGATCGGCGCGTCAAGCTGAACCGAGGCCTTGGTCGTAAAAAGACCGGTAGTATGTGAGACTAGCTCTGCAAGGTCCCCCGTCTTGACGATCTTGAGCATTGCATTACCTTCGCTCAAAGTAAGATCCCCCGGAAGCGTCCAGTTATACTTATATTGAGTGCCCCCGGTGCAACCGGTTTGTCCGGAATCCGCGCAAAAATGCGAAGCGTCGCAAGTGCCGCTTGAAGTAAGCCCCGTAGCAACTTTGTTGGCTTCCCCTGAATAAGCGTTGCCGGCGTTCGCGGAATATCGAATATCCACCCCGGGAGAAACCGTCCCCTTTTGACACCAGCGAACCACACCGTTCGTGGCCGTAGGCGTCTGGGCCTGGCCTCGAACCCAAGTGTCCCCCGCGATCGGTCTAAAAAAAGCAAGGAACGGCCGGATCTCGAACGCGGAGCTCACCGCTTCCACCGTGGTCCCCGAAGGCGGCGCTAATTCCCGAACGCGGATCTTGGCGTTCGTGGAAACGCTGTCGGGAACCGTCCAGGCAGTACATGCGGCGTTACAGGCATCGGAAGTACCCGACGTGCTGGCTTTGATCGTAACGACGTCCGCGTAATTCCCGTCCCCGTTAGGATCGAGTTCGATAATCACGTTCCCGATCGCTCCCGTGTGAGACCAGGTCACACCGAGATCGGCATTCCCGACGCCGAGCGGATTGTCCGCGCTAAGGGCCCCATCCGTATCCGCCAAAGCGACGGCCGACACGGATCCGCGAACCGTAAAATCGGCATTGGAACTGTCACGGCTTCTCGCCTCGGAATAACCTGAACCCGTTAACGTCGTATCAATCAGCCGGAGCCTCACAAGAGTTCCGATGAAATTGGTGCTTGAAGGGATCGTCCAGAGAATGCTTCCTTCGTTCGCGACAGCCGACCCCGAGTCCGCCGAAAGATTTCCCGTGCCCGAGCACGCCGCCGTCCCCGCCGCGCCGCACCAACTCCCCATATCCGAATAGGCGCCTCCCGAGTTCAGCGAATACTGAAGTTTCCAATTATGGGCGGCCACGCTGTCCGCGTGTTTCCAGAGAAGTTGGTAGCTAGTTCCCACGACCCAGGCGTTTGCTCCCTGCTGCGTCGCGCCGCCATTCGGCGTCTTGATCGTCACCGGACAAAACTCCACGGCGCTAAAATCAAGATCGACCACAATGCTGTTGTTGGCCGCCTGACGCGCAAAGGTCAAGGTCGTGGCATTCGTCAGCTCCACACGGGTGAAGATATCGTCCGCCATCCTGTTATTGCTCGACCCGTTACCTCCGCTCATACTGATGAACGGCACAACGCGGTTGGCATAATCCACCGAAGTGATTGTGGAGGTACTCGTAAGCGTACCCGCCGTGAGCTGTTTGGTGCTGTTCTGCACCGTACTCGCGCCATCCGTCAATTCAACGCCATAGACTCGATAATACACGTCGTCGTTGGTCAAACCTCCAATGCGACGATTCACCGTGATCTGGTTCGTCGCGGTGAGCCTGCCGCGAACCATGATCATGGAGTCGATCCCGTTAATACCCAGATTCCCCGAATAATAAATGAGCGGAAAGGCCTGCGTCGCGTAGGAAGCGCTAAGAGCGGGACTGATCGTCGCTGTGGCGGATGTGGCGGCCGCTGCGATGGTTCCGCTCCCCGTCGCGACCGAAGCGTCGGTCTCGAATTGCACGACCTGCCAGGCGATGATCACTGTTTTTGCGATACCGGCGTTAGTCGCGGTTCTTATACGCTGAAGGCGGAGCACGGTATCGCTTGTAAAATACGGCATGACGGTCAAAACCTCCGTGTCCGTCGTGGTGGTGATCAAACCGCCGTCCCCGATAATGGGGAACGATTTCGTCTGGTCCACGGCCGTCAAAATACAATCTTTCGTCAAATCGCCCTTGGCAAGACTGGTCAAGCCGCGCTGGACGGAAACGCCGTCGACGAACTCCACGACATACCAGGTAACAGTCGCCACAACGGTTCCGGTGGCGCGCGTGATATTGATATTCTGGCCGTCTTCAAAGTAGGCGTAAAAGAACATGTTCTGGTCGGCGGTGGTTCCCGCGACCGAACTGGTGATGTAGATAAAGGCCTTGCTGGTATCCACATAATCACCGACGCCGAGACCCAGCGTAACGCTGTTCGAGACGTCGTCCGCGAGAAAGGCTTCCGAACCCTGAATAACGCGCTTGATCTGGACGGCTTCGGCGTCCGGGATCGCGGCCAGGAACGCCAGAACGATGCCCAGACCCAACGCCGCCAGACGCACCCTGCGGGAGGAAAAAACACTCTCCTTTTTAACGCAGGGTCTTAAGTTCATGACTCCTCCGCCCGGGTTGATTTTTGAGCCGCTGCGGCTTCGGCGCGCGCTTCTGCCGCAGCTTCACGCTTTTTCTCTTCCTCGGTCTTTCTCTTCAAGAGTTTGATCGACCGCACCGCGCGCTTCGATTGATCTTTGGCTTCCGCGTACGTGATCTGCACCTTATCGCCCGGAAGAAATTCACTAAAAGCCTTCACACCCTCGACTTGAGTCCCCTGGGTAAATTCGACCCAGAGATCGGTCGAAGAGGACGCCTTACGGTCAAATTCGACATTCATGCCCGTCTTAATCACAACCCCCACCTCGCCGGTGAGCGTTTTTTTCACGGGTTGCATATCTTCACTGAGGACCGGCAGGTCGGGATATTTAAAGACATACTTTTTGGGAGATGCGACCGGCAAAACCTTCGCTCCTTGAGTGGCTGTGGCCTTGCCTGTAATGCCTGCTGTTTTCTCAGGAGTGCTACCGATGATCTCCGGGGTTATGTCCGCTGACGGAGCGGCTGCTGCGCTCGCCGCTTTTGCCTTGCTGGAAAGCGCACGACCCGCCACCGCTTTACCGGCCTCGATCGATTTACTGAGCGTGACCGAAAGTTCGCTTGAGGCGTCGCCGGCATGATCCGAGGTTTGTGTCGCGGCATATCCCACGAGCGGGAAAAGAACCATCGCGAAAATGAGGCCTATAGCATATAGCCCGTAGCTTATAGCCTTTTGTTTTTCTGTTTCTAGGCTAGGGTCTATAGTCTTTAGTCTAGAAGCTATGGTTTTATCCATTTTTCAGCCTCACGATATCATTACTTAAAAAAGAAAAATTCTGGATATTTTTCTCCGAGGTTTGATAATTCATCACGCCTTCCATCCTGCCACCTTCCAGGTCGCCGCGCCAGCTGATGAGCTCTCCCTTGGGATTCCGTTGCATCGTTTCCCAGGTAATGGCCCCATTCTCACGGACCTTCACCGTGTAATTGGAAGGAGAAAAACCCTGACTTGAAAAGTAATAGGACTCGAAGGACTTCCCGTTGAAACGGATCTTGTCCTTGATGGGATGAGTGGCGCCGTCCTTTGTGATCGTGTAGATCTCCACTTCCCAGATCATGCCTTCGATCGGCTCTTTAAAGGTACGAGGCGTAGCGCGCGCGACCATCTTGCTCTCGAGGGCCTTCGTCCCAACCGCGGACACCGCAGAAGTCGCGACCGGTTTGACCGGACGATCAAAGGTTGTTGAGATGAAACTGAGCGCGATCGTCGCGAACAAAGCTCCGGAAAGAATAATAGGACGCATCTTCCAGCCTCCGGCGAGAACAGGCTCCGCCGGAACGGGAGCCGAAAATGCCGGCGCTTCCGCGAGGACTTCTTCCACGGGCGCTTCTTGTTATTTTTTTGCGGCGTGAAGAGCGATCTCCTGGCGGACCTTTGAAACGAACTCATCGGAACCCAGGAAAGAACCGCGGGACAATTTCTTCTCGAGGTATTCCAACTCCCGGTCGTCCGCAGAAAGCATGTAACGTTCGTAGGGATCTTCGGAAACAGCAACGCCCAGCGATCGGATCACCTCAGTCACTTCGACTAAGATGGGGCCCTTCGCGTTCGACGCATAAGCCGCGTAACTCGAATAAGGATATTCACGGAAACATGAGGCGACGCCGCTCCTCTCCGGAAGAAGATGGATGAAACGGGTAAGTTTGGGAAGATAGGCGTTACGCTCGACATAGACCGAACGGAAGCGTTTGGGAAAGAGATGTCCTTTACGGCCGTATTTACTATTATAGTACTTGGTGTAGTTCGGCGTGATCTTCTGCATGATCTGGGAGACCGGATGATCTTCCTGCGGCTCGATCAAAAGATGAATGCGATCGGGCATGATCGCGTAAGAGAAAAGTTTGAAGCCGAATTCCTGCTTGGCCTGGGAAAGAATGCTTAGATATTTTCCGTAATCCTCGGCATCTTTATAAATAGGCTCGCCGGAAGGACCTTCCATCTGAATGGAATAAATGGCGTCCTCTAAATGGATCCTCGGAAATCTAGGCATGGCGCCCACCCCTTCCGACTTTCACGGCCACCGGTTCAAAATGGCCCACCCAAACTTTCCATTTCATTTCCAACATGGTAGTTTGGGCGGCCCCAATTTCAACCCCGTTGAAATTGATAAGTATTGGGACCGTCGTAGAGTAAAAGTGCCTGGCACTTTCGATTAAAAAAAAAAAAAACGCCAGGATAAAGTTTGACCTTACCTGGCTCCTGGCTTGATCTGATTTTTTTTCACCATCAAATCTCGTATTCATATGGTGGCAACCTGCCAATCCTTTCAAGGATGCACGGTTTTGCGCCCCTGGATTACTCCAGGTTTGCTCTTTACACCAACTTGTCAATTAACTCTTCTGTCCCTAGTAGAACCTTACACGAACTAGCAATCCTTGTCAAGGTTATCGTGTTTTGGAGCAACGTCAATTGACAATGATGATTATAGGACCTCTCTATACAGCGCTATAATCTGCTATACAGAAGAGTCGCTAACCTACTTCGTCGGCTTGAGCCGGTATTTGATCAGTGTCCAGGCGGCTTCTATAAAATCCATGCCGTTGATCTTCTTCCCCTCACGAACCGTCCGTCCATGATAGTGGATCGGCAACTCCACGATGCGCGCTCCTTTCCGTGCGAGAAGAGCGATGGCTTCGGGATCGAACTCGAACCTCTCGGATCGCAATTTCAAAGCTTTCAGATCGTTCGTTTTAAAGATCTTGTAACCACTTTCCATGTCCGTGAGGCGCAGTCCATACAAAAGATTGGTGAGACACGTAAGCGTTTTATTAGCGATCCAACTCAGCAGGGTCATGGCTTCGGGATGTGCCTTTTTTAAAAACCGGCTGCCACAAACGACATCCGCCTCTCCTTTCAGGATCGGCTCCAATAATCCCGGGATATCCTGGGGATCATATTCCATATCCCCATCCTGAATCAGAACGAGATCGCCTTGAGAAGACTGGATCCCTTTTCGAATGGAAAATGATTTTCCGCGGTTCACTTCATTCTTGAGCAACCGGACTTCCTTCCCTTCGCGAAGATTTTCAGTCCGGATCTCCGCGGCCTTTTGATAGGTCTTGTCGACCGAAGCGTCATCCACAATAATGATCTCATGATCCACAGGATACTGGACCGACTGGACTTGGCGGACGATCTCCTCGAGGGTATTCACTTCATTGAAGATCGGAATGATAATAGATAATTTCATCGTACGGGATTATACACCAGAATAAGAGGTGTCAAAACGGTGAAAGCGATTTAGCCCTTGTCGCAATGAGCCGATAATGCATGACGGTACAACAGGAGAACGAATGAAACAGTTATTGTGGCGGTGGCGTTTGGGATGGCTCATGGGGCTCGCGCTCCTGGTCTATCTTCCCGCCTTACGCGCAGGCTTCATCTGGGACGATGACGCCTATGTGACCGCGAACACGGCTCTGAGGAGCCTTCGGGGGCTGTGGGAGATCTGGGTCCAACCCGGAAGACTTGACCAGTATTATCCCCTCACCTACTCGAGCTTCTGGACGGAATATCATCTCTGGGGGCTGCACCCCTTGGGCTACCATGTGACCAATGTCCTTCTCCATGCTCTGAACAGCCTCCTTGTGTGGCGGGTCCTTGAACGCCTCAAGGTCCGGGGCGCATGGTTCGCAGGGCTTCTTTTTCTGGTTCATCCCGTCATGGTCGAGTCGGTGGCCTGGATCACCGAGCGGAAAAACGTCCTCTCCGGGGTCTTCTATCTCTCAGCCTTATTATCCTATTTCCGCTTTAAAGAAAAAGAGTCCAGTCCCTGGCCCTGGTATCTTGCGTCTCTTCTTTTCTTCATCGCCGCGCTCCTCTCAAAAACTGTCACGGGAACCTTGCCAGCGGCGATCATACTGATCTTCTGGTGGAAGGAAGGACGATTCCCGTGGAAGGAACTCCTCCGGATGATCCCTTTCTTCGCTGCAGCTGCTGTCTTGAGTTCCATCACTCTCAAACTTGAGAGCGGACACATCATCGGTACCGCGACCGACGAGTGGACGTTTTCCTTCGCAGAGCGCTGCCTGATTGCCGGACGCGCTCTTTGGTTCTATCTCGGGAAACTTGCCTGGCCCCAGCCTATTATCTTTATCTATCCGCGGTGGACGATCTCGACGGCTGTTTCCTGGCAATGGTATTTCCCTGCTGCGTTTCTCCTCTTTCTGGCAACCCTGTGGATCTTCCGCAAACGATGGGGCCAAGGTCCCTTTACGGTTTTTACGATCTTCGCAGTGACGCTCCTCCCGGCCCTTGGCTTCAAGAGTTTCTTCCCGATGAGATTCTCCTTTGTAGCGGATCATTTCCAATACCTGGCTGTCATTGCTCCTTTCGCCCTCGTGACATCCGGAATGACCCTACTCATTAAACAACGAAGGGTCCGGTTGCTTCTCGGAGTCACAGTCCTCGTCCTCCTGGGCGGCCTTAGCTGGAAACAATGCGGGATCTACATGGACCGTGAAACCCTTTGGCGCGACACTCTCGCGAAAAATCCAAACGCCTGGATGGCTCATAATAATTTAGCCGTAGAACTCGAAGCGGCCAAGGAAATCGCGCCTGCCGATGCGCATTATCGTGAATCGCTCCGCCTTCAGCGCGAAAGGGCCGAAGCTCATTATCGCGAATCGCTCCGTCTCGCGCCGCAGAATATCATTGCCTACAATAATCTCGTCAAGCTGCTGATCGAAACCTCCCGCTTTCCGGAAGCCGAAGCCCTGATCAAGAGCAGTCCCAAAACAAACCACCCGGGAAATCTCAACAATCTTGGCGCTTTGCTGACACAAAAGGGGGACCTCGTCCGTGCGGCCGAAAGCTTTCGCGAGGCTGTCAGCCTGCAGCCGGATTCCGCGGAATTTCAAAATAATCTTGGGGCGGCTCTCTTCAAACTGGGAGAAACGGACGAAGCGATCACGCGTCATAAAAAAGCGATCGAGCTAAAGCCGGATTTCGCGGGAGCTTATCTCAATCTTGGAACCGCTTACTTAAAAAAGAGTGACATTGAGGAAGCGATCCGTTGCTACCGGAAATCCATCACATTCGACCGTAAGCTTGCGGACGCTTATGCCAACCTGGGCTTCGCTTTGACCCTTCTCGGGCGTGTCGACGAAACGATGGGGCTTTACATGAATGCCCTCGAGATCGATCCCTCGCACGCTGTGGCTCACAATAACCTCGCCAATTTCCTGGCCGAAAAGAAGCAATTCGATCAAGCAGACCTCCATTACCGCGACGCGATCCGCTTTGGGCCTGGGTCCGTCTTTTATCATAGCGATTACGCGTCTTTCCTTCTTAAACGGGAAAAACCCGATGAGGCGATGACTCAATACCGCGAGATCCTGAAACTCGATCCCAAAAACACAGAAGCCCAAGATGCCCTGGGCCGTCTTTCTCCAAAGAACCCCTGAATCAGCAGGAGATTGAATGAAGCAGTTATCGTGGCGGTGGCGCTTGGGACTCATGGCGGGACTTGCCCTGCTCGTCTATCTCCCGGCAATACGCGGGGGCTTTGTCTGGGACGATGACGCCTATGTCACCAGCAATACCGCACTAAGAAGCCTCAGGGGTCTTTGGGAGATATGGTTCCAACCCGGAAAACTTGACCAGTATTATCCCCTCACCTACTCGAGCTTCTGGATAGACTATCATCTCTGGGGGCTTCGCCCCATCGGTTACCATATCGTGAACGTCCTTCTTCATGCCCTGAATGCCCTTCTCGTGTGGAAGCTCCTTGAACGCCTCAAGATCCGCGGTGCGTGGTTCGCGAGCCTCCTCTTTCTCCTCCATCCCGTCATGGTGGAGTCGGTAGCCTGGATCACCGAACGCAAGAACCTCCTCTCGGGGCTCTTTTGTCTCTCTTCCTTATTAGCCTATCTCCGCTTCAAGAAAGACGCGTCCAGGCTCTGGCCCTGGTACGTCACGTCCTTTTGCCTCTTCGTTCTCGCGCTCCTCGGGAAAACCGTCACGGGGACACTCCCCCTCGTGATCCTGCTGATCCTTGGGTGGAAAGAAGAGCGGTTCCCGGGAAAAGATATTCTTCGGCTTATCCCTTTCTTCGCAGTAGCCGCTGTCTTGAGCGCCATCACCCTCAGACTTGAGAGCGGGCACATCCTTAACACCGGGACCGGTGAATGGACATTCTCCTTCGCCGAGCGGTGTCTCATCGCAGGACGCGCCCTTTGGTTCTATCTCGGGAAACTTGCCTGGCCGCATCCTCTTATCTTCATCTACCCGCGCTGGACGATCACGACGGCCTCTCTCGGACAATGGTGCTTTCCAGCGGCCTATATGCTCCTGCTGATCATGCTCTGGAGCTTCCGCAAGCGATGGGGGCGGGGGCCTTTCACAGCTTTCGCGATCTTTGGGGTAGTGCTACTTCCGGCGCTGGGATTCAGGAGTTTCTTTCCGATGAGATTTTCCTTCGTCGCGGATCATTTTCAATATCTCGCCACGATCGCTCCCTTTGCCCTCGCAACTTCCGCCATGGCAGGACTCATAAAACAACAAAAGGTCCGCATCGTTCTTGGGATCGCGGTTCTCATGCTTCTGGGAGGCCTTAGCTGGAAACAATGCGGCGCCTACAAGGACCTGGAGTCCCTGTGGCGCGACACGCTCTCTAAAAATCCAGATGCCTGGCTAGCGCATAATAATCTGGGTTCGATCCTTGAGCAAAGCGGACGCGCGGAGGATGCGGAATTTCATTTCAGCGAGGCCGTCCGGTTGAAGCCCGATTACGGTCTCGCCTTCAACAACTGGGGATTCCTGAAGGAAAAGCAAGGTGCCCCTGAAAAAGCCCTCGAATATTACAGGAAGGCGGTAGCTCTTGAGCCCCAGACGGCGGAATTCCATTTCTACCTGGGCTCGTGCCTTCACGGACTCGAGAGGATCGAAGAAGCGATCCCTCATTATCAGAAAGCCGCGGAACTTCTGCCGACCTTCTCGGCTCCCTGCTACAACCTGGGAAGCATATTCGCATCCAGGGGAGAGGCGGAAAATGCCGTTCGCTGGTACCGTGAAACGCTACGTCGAAATCCTCGTTTCATCGACGCCTATCTCGCGCTCGGCGATCTTTTATCGAAAACAGACAAAAGGGACGAAGCCCTGATCGTTTACGAAGAAGCTCTTAAGACCGATCCCGGCAACACCCGCATCCGCGAGCACCTCGCCAAAGCGCTTTCGCTCCAGCCCTCCTCGTCCGGAAGAAACTAGGGCCCCTGCCGCAAAGCTTCCGCTCGATAAAGTCTGTTTCGAGTTGCGAAAAGTAAATTCAAAAACATTGCTAACACCTTTAGGCTGCATGTCATTGCGACCTTGCTGCTGTTTTGCGGTAGCAAAACACAAGGGAAGCAATCCCATTTTAGGAGAGAAATTGCTGCGCCCCACAAATCGGGGCCCGCAATGACGGCTCGAGGGTTTGATACCAGGACAGGCTTTTAGGAGGTTGCTCGGGAAACTATTTCTTAGCAGGCTCAGCGGCAGGCTTAAGAGACTGCAAGTCCCCAAAGAGACTCTTAAAGGAACTCTCCGAGATGAGAAAAAACTGGGTGCCGTCCCGTTTCCCTGCAAGGTATTCCTTGCCTCCCTCGAATGGCATTCCTTCAACGTCCAGAAAGAAAGTTTCCGGAACTCCCATTTTCTTGATCTCGATCCAGTTCAACTGCCCGGATTTGGAATTGATCTTCGCTTTGGGATCAAAAACAAGTTTGGAAACGTTCAGGCCCTGGAGACTCTTCATGAAGCGAGCCACCCCATCCCGTTTATCGGTATTGGGAGAAAGGACCACTTCCCCGGTCGGTGTGTGAATAAAGATCTTTTCGATCTTCTCGGCATCGACCGACAACGGATTGTCGCCAAAAAATTTGCTGTCATCGACGTCCAGATTGTTGAAGTAATATTTCGGCAGTTGGAACACCACGGGCTCTCCCGAGATCTGTAGATAGATCCCCTGCGTCGCGGGATCCTCGGCCCCCGCCGTCATGAGGATCTCCTGTCCGTTGTCCTGATGCAGCTTCATTTGCCACTTGGGCGTGGAGAAACCGAAATCTTTGGCTTTGGGGTCCAAAGCCCTGGATGCGGGGCTTGTTTCGAAAATCTTGAAAAACTGCTTGATCTTCGTGGCGTCCGGCGAAAAGGGCACTCCCGCGTTCACGAATTTCCACCATTTCTTTGAGAGATCATTCGGATCCGTCTCACGACGCACGTGGGCGACCGCCTGTTTTTTTGCGCCAATCGTTCGTTCGACCTCGAGCGCGTCGATCAGATCTGCCTTCGGAGCTACCATGATCAAGCTGGCCCAATAATCGTTCGTGGGCGCCACTTTTTCGGGATCCTCATAGACCCCGATCTTGCCAAAAAAATCCGTCCCGAGGTAAAAAACCTGGTCGGAATCTGCTTTCCTCACAAATGCCGAAGCCGACTGCGTGATCTTGGGCCCAACAAGTAATGTGAAGATAGACTTCCCTGCAGCATCGAGAAATGCGATCCGGTAGGCTTTATCTTCTGTAAGTCCGAAATCTGGGAAGAGCGCCTTGTCCTTGGCCCGTAACTCCCCTTTGGCCTGAGGAAAGGTCTTGAAGAGTTCCTGGATCTTTTTTTCGTCCGCCCGCGCGCCGAAGAAAGTGGGAAGAACCCATGCGCCTGTCGCATCTTTGACGATCTCTACGATCTTGGAGTCTTTCGCTTTTCCGATCTCGATCTTCGAAACCTTGGCGCTGTCAAAAGCAAGATTCAGAGGAACGTATTCTTCTGTAGCCAGTTCGGCGGGTTTCTGTTGCGCCTTAAAAAAAACGGCCGCCGCTAGAACGATGAGAAGAACCCCGAAGACCGCGAGATGTTTTAGTTTCACGTGATAGATTCCCTATTTTTTCTATTCGACGAGCGCCAGCATTTTCAGGTATGCTTGCTTTGAACGTCTCTTGATCACGCCTTTCACAATACCGATGAACGCGATCAGGATCGGAACCAGAAGGGTCGCCAGAAAGCGCCACAGAACTTTGGACCCCGAAGACATCCGGCTGAGCGAGCGCTCAATGGGTTGTTTCGACCGGATCCGTACAAGTTCGTCCCCAAGCGTGAGGGCATCGACGCAATTCAGAAAAAATGTCAGATGTCCGCTGTTGCGGAGTAAGTGCTTCTGAAAGAAGGAAGAGGCTCCGACCAGGATCATTTTCCCCGACTTCACTTCAAGAGGCGCGGGCTGCGGTGCTTCAATAGCCTTGTTCTCCGCCTCTGAAGTTCCCGGCTTCGGCCAGGCTGGCGCCGGTCTTCCGGCATAAAGGTCCTGGAAAAGGCCTTGGGCCATGACCGCCAACGGGAAGGGACCGTGCGGACTGTCCGCAAGAGGATTCAGATCTTGAGGAGTCAGGTTCTCGGCTTTAAAGGGCACCGTCCAGGAATCCTTGGTGGATGTTAGAAGCGTTTCCACCTTCAGCCCCTGAGATTTGATCTTCGCCTCGTTCAATTTCAATCGCGTCCCCCACAAATAGAAGATCGGCGAAAGGCGTGAGGTGATCGAAACGTCGGGATTCATGCCCGCCTGGGTGATCAAGATCTGGATCGGGATCTTGACCGGCACGGAAAGTTCGTAAGGCCCCAGGCGCGCCGCGCCGCTGACGCTCACCACATCGCTCTGCTCATCGACCAGGATCTGGTCGTCCACTTCGAATCCCCAACCCGCGATCAAGGAATTGATCTGTGGCTTTTTTTCCGTCGCGCCAACAGATAACTCTTTGCCTGATAAAGCATAGTTGTATTCGTAGTCCTGAACGGCAAGAAAGAGAGAGCCACCGCCCGCAAGAAAGCGGTCGATCTCATAACGCTGCCGGTCCTCGAGACGCTCGGGATCCACCACGATCAAAGTCTTCGTCCCCTCCGGGATCGGTTCTTTTTCCGTCAACTTGATCCGTGAAGTTTTGTATCCCGCATAACCGAGAGCCATCGGCAACAATTCGTAGTTATCTTCTTTGTATCCTTCAGGAGTCTTCCCGCCCAATTGAGCCAAAAGCGGCTTGAGCTCGGCTTCCACTTCTTTTTCTTTGTAGGGAGCCACGAGCGCCACCTGGGGCGGCTCGGGAAGCATCATCCGGTAGATCCTCGAGATCAGAAGATATTCGAGTTCGGCAATGTTATCCGGAATGACTCGCCCGATGATCTCCGTGGGTTTTTCCTTATAGCTCATTGTGATCGCGGAATAGACCAGATTCATCCCGACCTCGTCCGCCTGGATGGACTGGACCTGGAAGGGCTTGATCCCTTTCTCGGAAAGCTGCTGCTCTAGCGAGTCCTCTTTCTGCTTGCCGGCCTCGGTCACGTTCGCAGCTTCCATGTGAAAGATCTTATACTGGAACTTCCCGCCCCCGGCGACGCGAAACTCATCGAGCTTATCCACGATCTCCTGCTCAAGAGCTTTCATGCCTGTGGGCATTTTTTCGGAAGGCGAGATGTAGAGTTTAACAGTCACGGGGGCCTTCAACCCTTGCAGAAGTTTTCCCGTCCAGGGCGAGATCGTATAGATCTGTCCCTGGGTCATATCGAAGCGACCCAACGGGATCTCCGCGAGTAGCCAATTCGCCATCAAAAAGATCCCGCCACACACCAGTGCCGCAGAAGAAAATATGGCCTTGGCCTTGGGACGCATGCGCCCTTCCAGCCAGAAACCGTTCAGCGTCAAAAAAATGCCCGAACCGAGCAGGAAATAAACAACATCCCGGTTGTCGACAACCCCTTTAGCAAAAGAATCAAAGTGACGCGTCACTCCCAGGAAATTCCGGAGAAAGGAGCCCATCCCCGGAATCCAGCCATCCACTGCGGTGGCAAAAAATCCGGTCCCGACCATATAGAGAGAGAAGCAGACCATCATGGCCAGAATGAAAGCAACGATCTGGTCCTTAACGATCCCCGAAATAAAAATACCGATCGAAAGAAAAAATGCGCCAAGAAGGACCGCGCCCATGTAAGCGCTCACCATGGCCCCAAAGTCCGGCTTCCCGAGGAAGAACAACATGACCGGGATCATGACCGTCGATGCCAAAGCCACAAGATAGAAGACCAGGCTTGCGACAAATTTCCCGAGCACCAATTCGTGGGTCCGCATGGGGAACGTCAGCAAAAGCTCCAGCGTGTTCCCCCTCTTTTCCTCAGCCCAAAGCCGCATGGTGACCGCGGGAAGAAAAACCGCCAGGATCATGGGAAGGGTCCCAAAGAATGGGCGCATGTCCGCACGTCCCATCAGGAAGAATTGCGTCATGAAAAGGCCGTTCGCGAGCAGAACGAAAACGATGATAAAGATATACGCGATCGGAGAGTTAAAGTAGGCCTTGTTCTCCCGCTTAAAGATCGTGAAAAGATCCCCGAAGTTGATCATAGCGCCAGCTTTTTTGCTCCTTTTTTGGATCTCAGGAAAGCGATAAAAACATCTTCCAAAGTCTCTGCTGATTTGGATTCTCCCCGTTTACGGACCTGTTCCGTCAATTCTGCCTGGGTCCCCTGAGCCACGATCTTCCCTTCATTAATGATAACGATCCGGTCGGCCATGGCTTCGACCTCCTGGAGGATATGTGTGGAAAAGATAATCGTCTTTTTCCGGGCCAACCCCTTGATCAGATCGCGAATATCCATGATCTGGAGCGGATCCAGTCCCGAAGTGGGCTCATCCAGGATCAGAACCTTGGGATCATGAATAAGAGCCTGCGCCAACCCGACCCGCTGCCGGTATCCTTTGGAAAGCTCCGAGATCGTATGCTTCCAGACCTCCTTAATGCCGCAAACGTCCTTAACCCAATGGATGCGGTCCTCAAGCAATTTGCCCTTGAGCTTCCGGGCGTTCCCGACAAAAGCGATGTAATCATCCACTTGCATATCCGAATAGAGCGGCGCCGTTTCGGGCAAATAGCCGATCTGTTTGCGGACTTCGATGGGATCTTCGAGAATATCCAGGCCACTGATCTTGGCCGTTCCGGAGGAAGGACAAAGGTAGGTCGTTAAGATCCGCATGGCGGTAGTCTTGCCTGCGCCATTGGGGCCCAGAAGACCCAGGATCTCCCCCTCCTGCATCTGGAAGGAGATACCATCCAAGGCCACAAAACTGCCGTACTTCATCGTTAGATTCTGGACGTCGATCATAGGTGCTGTATCGTCAAATAGATTAAGAAATTAAGTCACTTTTTGACTGAAGCTATGCCGCTCCGACGCTCTCCATGACAACGGCGCGGATTTTATAATACACCTCGCCTCTCTTTCAACAAAAAAATTGAGGTCACATTCATGAGACAAAACTCCGAGAAACAGTCCTCGGATCAGTTGGTTTGCAAGATCTCGCTGTCCTGCAAAGCGGCCGCTGTGGTCGGAGGATCCATCAGAGGACGATATTTTTTTTTCGGAAAAGGGAACGGGAAAGTCACGATCTCGTAAAGACCGCCCCCGATACGTTCCAACATTTTCCAAGTCCCCATAGCGAAGCCCGCGCCGTAGGCGGTCACAGGATCATTAGTCCCCATGAACTTTGCGGTCTGAACCACGTATTCCCCTGGCGAAAGGATGACATTCGTGATCCCACGGCCCAGTTTGGTTGCGGGATTATCTTCCTCATAAAGACCTTCTTGCCGGTACTTACCCACCTCCGCCTGAAGTCCCTGCGCCAGCACCAGGATCCCTGCCAAAACAAAAAAGATAGTTCTCTTTAAAACGCTCATAAAAACCCTCCGTCAATGTTGTTGGCCAAGGACTTCGCGCAGAGTTATGGAACCCAGCATTTTCACAAATGAGCGAAAAAAAGGATACTCCCTTAACCGGATCACCCATTTTAAATACGGCATCAGGCACGTTTTCTGGATGGTATTTCTTTGACGGGTTTGTCAATAATCCGCGAACGCCGGACTACAACTTAAACAGACTTTGAGTAGAGGGAGGCGCGTTGAGCTTTGAGCTCGGGATCGGCGAGGTAGTCGTCGAGCGTAATGTCCCGGCGGTCGATCATGCCGCGCGGGGTGAGTTCAATGATGCGGTTGGCCACCGTCTGGACAAATTGATGGTCATGCGAGGAAAAAAGAACGGTCCCATTAAAAGTCTCGAGGCCTTTATTGAGCGAGGTGATGGATTCCAGGTCCAGGTGGTTGGTGGGTTCATCGAGGATCAGCACATTCGCGCCGACGAGCATCATGCGCGAAAGCATGCAACGCACCCGTTCTCCTCCGGAAAGCACCGAAGCTTTCTTCAGCGACTCTTCCCCTGAGAAAAGCATGCGCCCCAGAAAACCGCGGATAAAATTCTCGTCCGTTTCTTTTGAGAACTGACGCAGCCAATCGACCAGACTCAGATCGGTCCCAAAGTATTGGCCGTTCTCTTTGGGATAATAAGCGCGAGTTGTGGACGCTCCCCACTTAAAACTCCCCTTGTCCGCCGTTAGCTCACCCATGAGGACTTGGAAAAGCGTGGTCTTGACGCGATCGAGAGGCCCAAGAAACGCGATCTTGTCGCCTTTGTCGATCCGGAGGTTCAGTCCTTTGAACATCACCTCCCCTTCCACCGACTTCTCCAATCCTTCGATCTCCAAGAGATCGTTCCCGGAATCCTTTTCGAACTTGAACGCGACATACGGATACTTCCGGGAAGAAGGCTTAATATCTTCGAGCGTCAACTTTTCCAGGAGCTTCCTGCGCGAGGTCGCCTGACGCGCCTTGGACGCGTTCGCGCTGAACCGTGCGATGAAAGCCTGGAGTTCCTTCCGCCGGGCTTCCGTGTCCTTGTTCGCCTCGTTCTTCTGACGAAGCGCGAGCTGGCTAGACTCGGACCAGAAAGAAAAATTACCGGTGAAAAGCTGGATCTTACCGTAATCGATGTCCGCGATATGCGTGCAGACCCGGTCGAGGAAATGGCGGTCATGCGATACGACGATCGCCGTATTTTTGAATTCATAAAGAAAATCCTCGAGCCACATGCAAGTCTCGACGTCCAGGTGGTTCGTCGGTTCGTCAAGAAGCAGGACGTCGGGGTTCCCGAAAAGCGCCTGCGCCAAAAGCACGCGGACCTTCTCGCTCGCCTCTAACTGTTTCATGGGAGTTTGATGCATGGCGTCCGGGATCCCGAGATCACTCAAGAGTTTCGCGGCCTCGGGCTCCGCGTCCCAGCCGCTCATATCCGCGAACTCGTGTTCCAACTCCGCGGTCCGGATACCGTCCGCGTCCGAAAAATCCGGCTTCGCGTAGATCGCGTCCTTCTCCTTGATAATATTGTAAAGCCGCTCGTGGCCCATGATAACGGTCGTAAGGACTGGATATTCGTCATACGCGAACTGGTCTTGTTTCAGGAAAGAGATCCGCTCATTTTTCCCGGCGGCCACGGAACCTGCGTTGGATTCGATCAGTCCCGCAAGGATCTTGAGGAACGTGGATTTCCCCGAACCGTTGGCCCCGATCAGACCATAACAGTTCCCCGGCGTGAACATGATGTTCACGTTCTCGAAGAGCACGCGTTTTCCGTATTGTAAGGTGACACCGTTCGCTGAGATCATTTCAATTTCCTTATGAATGGAAAAGGGGTCAGACCCCTTTTTATAATGGGGTCTGACCCCCTTTAGAAGCACGCGTATCCTACCAGAAAATCCCGTAAACTCAATGAGAAGGTGCGCGGCTATTTTTTAGGGAGGGCGCTGGAGATCGCGGCGAGAGTATCAGCGGATACGGGCCCCCGGAAGCTGAGCGAAAGGCGGCGCTCGGTGATATCCTCCAAAGTCCTCGCCATTTCGGTTTCCACGGAATAAACAAGCTGGGCTTTGATGACGGGCGGCGTGGTCGAAACTTTTACTTTGAGACCGGGGTCTTTTTCGACAAGCTTCAGGACGTCTTTATATCGAGAGCCGTAAAGGTCCATCAGCGATTGAACCACTTCTTTTTCGAGACCGGAGCGCGTGGCTGCGGCTTCCGCGGTTTCAGTGATCGCGCCGCCACCGTAGACCGTGAATGCCTCTTTCTCGTAGACCTTGTGAATGCGGTTCATGCAATCTTCGGCCACCTTCCGGTAGGTCGTGTACTTGCCTCCCACCACAAAAATGACGCCGGACTGGGAAACATGAAAAAGATGTTTTCTTGAAACTTTGCGCGGAGAACCGCCCTTACGGATAAGCGGACGAAGACCCGCGAACGTCGCGAGGATGTTTTCGGGATTGAAATCAAGTCCCGGGAAAACGCGTCTGGATTCTCGTGCGAGATAATCCAGGTCCTCTTGCTCAACCTTGACGGCATCGGGGCTCGCGATGTAATCCGTGTCCGTGGTCCCGATCAAGGAATTCCCCATCCACGGGATCACAAAGAAAATGCGCCGGTCGCTCTGGGAGCCGATCAGAACGGCGTGCCTGGAGATCTCGCCCCTGTAAACGATATGGACCCCTTTGGTCGTGCGGACAATTTTTCGGACGTCCGAAGAATTCAAACGCGCGACCTCGTTCGTCCACGGCCCCACCGCGCAAATGACCCGCTTCGCGCGGACATCCACCGTCTTGTCCCCCAGCAGGTCCTTCGCTCGAACACCCGCAACACGACCATTCTCCTTGATAAAGGAAGTGACTTTGACATAGTTGGCGACATGCGCGCCGTAATAAACGGCCATCATGACATTCTCAAGACAAAGCCGCGCGTCATCCATCTGCGCGTCATAATAAAGCACACCGCCCTTGAGGCCTTTCTGTTCAATGCCAGGCTCAAGCCGGATCACTTCTTCGCGCGTCAGATTCTTGCGAGGTTTTATCCGGTAGCGACCTGCCAGAATGTCATAGAGAAAAACTCCCAACTGCATCATCCAAAGAGGACGTTTGTCACCTTCGTAGACCGGGATCACGAACGGCAGAGGTTTCACCAGATGAGGCGCGGCCATGAGCTGAATATGGCGTTCATGGAGGGATTCGTAGACAAGATCCACTTCAAGATTTTCGAGATAGCGAATGCCGCCGTGAATGAGTTTGGTCGATTTACTTGAGGTGCCGCTCGCGAAATCGCCTTTTTCAAGAAGGGCCACTTTCATTCCGCGCTGGGCCGCGAGATGCGCGATCGCGGCCCCGTTGATCCCACCGCCGATGACGAGGAGGTCGTAGGTGGTTTTCTGAAATCGTTCGACATCTCGATTCATACCATTTTCACCTTAATGTTCATCTAACACCCGCATTCGCGCCACGAGCCACGAAAACGTGGGGCATGGATCGTGGTGCGTGGCCCCGTTTTTTTTTAAAGCATCGCTCGTTTCACAGCCTTGAGCCATCCCTGGTAAAGCCGCGCACGGTCACGCCCGCTCATGCGCGGAGTAAAAATCCGGTCGACCTGGTGCTGACGCTTCAGATCATGGCTCTTTTTCCAAAGTCCCATCGTAACGCCCGCCAAATGCGCCACCCCGCGGGCCGTGAGCTCGATCACCTTCGGACGCGCGATCTTCGCGCCCAGAATGTCAGCCTGAAATTGCATCAGCATGTCGTTCTTGCAGGCGCCGCCATCCACTTTCAGTTCATGGATCTTTCCGCCGAAAGTTCTTTGCATGATATCGAAAACGTCCCGGCTCTGATACGCGATCGACTCAAGACTCGCGCGGATCAAATGCGGCATCGTGGTCCCGCGCGTAATTCCCGTAACAAGACCGCGGGCGTCGCTTTTCCAGTAAGGCGCTCCGAGCCCGACAAATGCCGGCACCACATAGACCCCGCCAGTATCTTTCAGCCCCCGAACCCTCTTTTCCGTTTCCGAGGAATGCTTAATGACTTTGAGACCGTCCCGCAACCATTGAACGACCGCGCCCCCGATAAAGACCGCGCCCTCCAGCGCGTAAACGGGCCGACCTCTGAAATCGCTCGCCAATGTCGTAAGAAGTCCCTCTTTGGAATAAACGCATTTCTTGCCGGTGTTCAGCATGATAAAACAACCGGTCCCGTAGGTGTTCTTGCTGGTGCCGGCCTCGTAGCACCCCTGCCCGTAAAGCGCGGCCTGCTGGTCCCCCATCACTCCCGCGATCGGGATACCGGCCGGGAGCCCGGCACCGTTCTGCGTCGTCCCGAAAATGGATCCAGAGAGCTGGAGCTTAGGAAGTATCTTCGATGAAACACCAAAAATCCTCAGCAGTATCGGATCCCATTTCTTTGTTTTGATATTGAGAAGCAGGGTGCGCGAGGCGTTCGTGAGATCTGTCACGTGCGAACGTCCGCCGGTGAGTTTCCAGATAAGCCAACTATCGACTGTCCCGAACGCGATCTTTCCCGCGGCCGCTCTTCGCCGGAGCCCCGGAACGTGGTCGAGAAGCCACTGGATCTTGGTCCCTGAGAAATAGGGGTCGAGCACAAGCCCTGTTTTTCTGTGGATCAGAGATTCGTGCTTTTTGTGCGCGCGGCAAAGGTCCGAGGTCCGGCGACACTGCCAGACGATGGTGCGATGCACGGGTCTTGAGGTCTTGCGGTCCCACATCACGGTGGTCTCACGTTGGTTCGTGATACCTATGGCAAGGATTTCCGAGGGAGCGATCCCGCTTTTGCGGACGACCTCGCGAATCACGGTCTCGCAGGATCGCCAAATCTCCTGCGCTTCATGTTCCACCCAGCCGGGTTTCGGGAAATACTGTTTGAACTCGCGGTAGGCGCTTGCAACGGTCTTTCCCGCCGCGTCATAAAGAATGGCCCGCGAACCGGTCGTGCCCTGATCGATCGCTAGAATATACTTTTTCATTTCTTATCCCAAGAGGAACTGAATTCTTTTTGAAATTCGCACCAAGCCCCACGAGCCACGAATCACGCAACTCGTGGCACTTGGCACGTGGCACGTGGAACAGGACTCATGTCAGATCATCCAACACTTTGGTCGTGACGATGAAACTCGCGTTCTTGAGACGGAGGATGTTCCTCCCCTTGAGCGCCCACAAGAGAGTCCTCGAATATTCCTCACGTTCGGCGATATGGACCAGACAACCGCGATAGGCGATGCTGATCTGGCCGCGTTCTTCGGAAACCACAAGCGCGATCGCGTCTGTTTTTTCCGTGATCCCGATCGCCGCGCGGTGGCGTGTGCCGAAGCTCGGCGAAAGATCGGAAAGCGCCGCGAGAGGCAGTATCCCTTTCACGGTCTGCATGCGGCCTTTATTCACCACAAGCGCTCCGTCATGGACCGGCGAGGAGGTCAGGAAAAGCGGCACAAGGATCTCAGACTTGATCTCGGCATCGAACGGCATCCCGCCCTTCATGTGCGGACGGAGCGGTTGCTTGCGCTGGAGGATGATCAAGGCGCCTACCTTGCGCGAAGCCATCCGTTCCATGGCCGACCATATTTCGAGAAGATAATGAGGAAGTTGAGGGGTTTTCCGGAACGTATTGCCCAACCGTTCGGCGATCCACAACACCGACGAGATCACGAGGTCCATGCAGAGCAGTCCCCCTCCGAGCGCCAAGAGGACGATCCCCGCGCGGTGCACGAACAGGCCGTCGACAGAAGGCACGGCGAAAAAAAAGCGCCATCCAAAAACAGAAAAATCCGGCCAGGTACCGCAAGAGAGACCGGACCCAGGTGAGCCGGAACGGATAAAAAAAGTATCCGAGTGCAATGACAACCGCGATGGCCGTGATAAGCATATTTCTCCTTATGAAAAGTCCTAATGGCATTTACGGCAAAACGAAGGCGAATATTGATGCGGGAAGTAATACGTTTGGGATGGAGGAAGGCGGATGGTGGATGGCGAAAAGCAGACGACGAAAAACACTTTTTGTCGCCATCCTCCTTCCTCTATCCGCCATCCTGTCTTCAGGCGGTTTTGCGAACGATCAACTTCGGAAGATACTTTCGGAGAATGGGTTTTTCAACTGGACGCGCGACCTGTCGGACGAGGATATCGACGGCATCCTTCCCCATTTGAGCAAGCGGCTGGCGAACGGTCGTAAGAGGCGGCGAAAAATTCTTCGCGCGTTCATTGTCATCAAACCCGATTACTGCGAGTTTCCGGCCGGACTTTTTCATAGCTTTGAGCGCGCCAAAGGCGAGATCATCGTTCCCGCACAGAATCGCCTCCGGAAGATCACTTTCCTTCAGCCAATCGTTCATCACACGATATCCTTCAGATTCGCTGTTGGCCTTTCCGGAGCGAAACCAGTCCCTGTCGCAGACGAGCTTTTCGGACTTGAGCGCTCGCATGAGTCCTTTGACCTTGAGCTGGGTATCGATGAACGGCACCGCGACCGTTTTCTTCCCAACCTTGAAAGGGACTTCCCACGGCCCGTGCAGCATCCCGATCCTGCGAAAACCCTTTTGGGCAAGATGCCGGACGGCCTGGCGCATGCCGGCATCCGCGTCCGTGAAAACAGCGTTCACTCGAAGTCCTGGAACGGGATCGTTAACGACGAGCACCTTGGCATGGCGCGTGGTCTCGATCAGACGCGCGATCGAAGGATGGATCCACCGCCAGGTCAGGATCATAAGTCCATCCAACTGATGCTTTTCAAGTATTAAATCCAAACTTTTGTAAGGTTTGGAGGGCATCATAATGATCTTGAGCCGGCCCTTCACTGCCTTGATCCGCGGCAGGATCCCGGAAAGAAGCCCGAGATGATAATTCGAATGAAAAATATCCTTGGCGGGAGTGGTCAAAATACCAAAAGTCTTGGGGAGTTTTTGTTTTTTGAGGGAAAAACCCGCGAAACGTGGTGAGCGGAATTGAGAAGCCTTACCGGTCGATCGGATTTTCAAGCCCCGGCCTCGGCGACCTCAACGGAAAGGGCTTTCCAGGCATCGGTCGGCTCATCGTATTGGGCCTCGATCGTAACATTGTCGTCCTTGCGAATATCCTTGAGGGACTTGACGCCCAAAAAAACGGTCGCGGTATCGACCAGAACCTCTTTTTTTTCTTCCGTATTCGTGATGGGATCGATCTCGCTGAGCGTGATGGTCTTGGCCTGAGCATCGATCTTCTGGACTTCTCCATCGAACCATTCGGCACGAAGAACACCCGAGAACGGCAACGTCAGGATAAAAGAAAGGACAAGGATCGTAACAGCTTTCATGATCGCTTCCTTAAGAAAAACTCAGTTGGTGAAGGGCAAAACAACAACGATAGGATACTCAAAAAGGGACTAACCGACAATCAATAAATGGCACTCTTTGCGAAGGTTATGGGCGAGGGTTCGCAACACGTCGCCGCGCAAAAGACTGATGAGAGCGCTACGCTTGGTGGCGCCGATCGCAACGGTTTTGACGTTGAGTTCCTGGGCCGCGCGTGCGATCAATCGCCCCGGGTTATCTCCCACCTGCCAGATCGGAACCGCCGTAATGCCCAGTTTTTCCATCGCTTCCTGAGCTTGACCGAGCACCTCCACGGATTCCCGCGAAGGTTCCATTTCCGTCGGAAGCTCCGGCGTCGGAGGCGTTTCTTCCACGTAACCCAAATAAACAGAATTCTCACCCATGGCCTTCACGTGGAGAGCTGCCTCTTCAAGCAGTACCGGATTGAAGGATTTCAACGCCACGAAGGCCGTACTTTTGTAAAGCCCCGTCAGCTCTTTGGCCTCGGCCACGGTAAGCAGATTGACCGTGGAAGCGAGCTCCGGCATCACGGCCGGCGCGATCATCTTGGCCGCATAACGGAGCGCCAGTCCCACCCCAACAATCGTGATCACAAAAAACAGCGCGTTCTGTTTTTGAATCGCAATCGTCACTTCGATAAATAGCGTGATGATCGCACCTGCGGCTAAAAGAACACGTTCCCAAAGCTTCAACCGGATCGAAAAATTCGTGGCACTTGTCGCGAGATTGAGCGCAATGGCTCCCACCACCCCGATCGCGTAGAGAGCGGCGAGATGGACGATGTCTTTCTCCACCAAAAGCACGATGATCGGCAAAAGAGTCGCCACGATCAGAGCAAGACTCGGCATGCCAAACCGGTTGAGCTTGGCGAAGACAGGCGGTAATTCGCGGTCCTTGGCGAGCGCGAACTGAATGCTCACAAGTCCCATGATCGCCGTGTTGCCGGCCGAAAGAAGCAGACACCCAAAGACGATCGAAATGACAGCCCCGTACCAAGGACCAATGAAATGATTCCCAAGCGCGCGCAACATATCTTCCGTGTGACCTTTGAGGCCCGGGATGGCATTCATCGCAACGCCGAGAAGGAATGTCAGGATCGCTACTTCGACCATGACAGGAAGAATGGCGCGACGGGATGTCTTTTTGACGGGCTCCACCATCACCCCTGTCATGTTCGCGATGGCCTCCACGCCGGAAAGCGCCAGAACGATCCCGACAAAAACGGGCCAATTCTTCATGAACCCGCCGACCGGCATCGTCAGCTGAACATGCGAAAGACTCGGGATGGTAAAGGCAAAAAGGATCAATGCGGTGAGTGATGCGACCACGGCGATCACGGTCGCGATCGTCCCGCCTTTCGAAGGCCCGACCCAGCTCAAAGCGCCGATCCCCAGGATCGCGCCGATCGCCCAGAGTTCGGGATTCGGAACATTAAAATAGTGGAAAGCGTCGAGAACACTTAAAGAAGCGGTCACCACATAATCCGCGATCAAAAGAAAAGCGCCGATCACCGCCAAAGTCTGGGACCGCTGTTTCACCGAGGAATATACACCGCCCCCGTCGGGATAGATGCGGCAAACGACCATGTAGCAAACCCCGATCAGGATCATGAGAAGCGACATGAGGCCGAGGAAGAACCAGGAGGCATGGCCGGCGAGGGCAAAGGCGATCCCTAGGACATAGGCCTTGGAAGTGCCCCAGTCGCCATAGAGCATGGCGCCGGCGTGATACCATTTGAGTTCGCGGGGTCTTTCGACCCGTTTGATCATAAGTGCCATAGAAGGTTTTTAATAATAGCAGAAGGAAAAAGACATTCAATAGATACCTGTTTCTTTCCCACCCCCCCCATTTTTGTCCCATCTAAAAAATTGGATGGTTTTTTTCTGGCGTTACGCTATCATAGGCACCCATCCGAGGTATAAATCCTTTTGGAACGTTATTGAACCTCAACAACAAACAATTATTAGCTTGGGTCCTGCGTTTCTTGGTCATCCCCCCGAAGATCTACGAGACTTGAGTTATTAGTTTAACCGGAGACATATGAAAAAACTTTGGACGCGATTCTTTATTCTCGCCTCGCTTTTTGTGGGGCAAACCGCCGCATGGGCCAGTGAAGCGGACCTGAAGATCCCGGATCTCCATGAGGGGCACTTCGCTATGTTCGGAGGTCTTTCAGGCTTCCAGATCCTCCTTTACGGAGCGATGGTGATCCTCGGAACGGTCGGTTTATCCCTTTACCAGTTCTATAATGTAAAGGCCCTTCCCGCTCATAAGTCGATGCTCGACGTCTCGGAAACGATCTTCCAAACCTGCAAGACCTACCTCAAACAGCAGATCAAGTTCCTGACGATCCTCTTTGCGATCATTGCCTCCGCAATGAGTTATTACTTCCTGGGACTCAAGCATGAGCCTCTTGCCACCTTGGGACTGGTTCTCTTTTTCTCGGTCGTGGGTATGGCCGGATCCACTCTCGTGGCGTATTACGGGATCCGCGTTAACACCTATGCGAACTCCAGAACCGCGTTCGCCTCCTTGCGCGGAAAGCCTTGGGATGTGGTCAATATCCCCATGCGTTCCGGAATGTCCGTCGGCCTTTTCCTGATCTCGGTCGAACTGGTGATGATGGTGATCATCCTGCTCTTCGTGCCGCGCGACATCGTCGGGTACTGCTTTTTGGGATTTGCCATCGGAGAATCGCTTGCGGCGAGCGCTCTGCGCATCGCGGGCGGCATTTTCACCAAGATCGCCGATATCGGTTCCGACCTCATGAAAATCGTCTTTAACGTTAAAGAGGATGACCCGCGTAATCCCGGCGTCATTGCCGACTGCACGGGCGATAATGCCGGCGACTCGGTGGGACCGACGGCCGACGGCTTTGAGACCTACGGCGTTACGGGTGTCGCGCTGATCTCGTTCATCACCCTCGCGGTCAAAGATCCCTCGCTTCAAGCGAAGCTCATCGTATGGATTTTCGCCATGCGCTTTTTGATGGACTTCATGTCGGGAGCGGCTTACTTCATCAACCAAGCCATTTCCGAGCGTAAGTACAAGGGCTTAAAAGAATTCGATTTCGAAGAACCGCTCACGCGCCTGATCCAGATCGCTTCCGCGCTGTGCATCAGCACTTCATTCGGGATGTCTTACCTTTTGGTTGGGGATCTCCCCGATCCGACACTCTGGTGGAAGCTCGCCTCGATCATCACCTGCGGCACTTTGGCGGCTTACCTCATTCCGGAATTCACGAAGGCTTTTACATCCTCCCATTCCAAACATGTCCAGGAAATCGTCACCGCTTCGCGTGAAGGCGGGGCGTCGCTCACGATCCTCTCGGGTCTTGTGGCGGGCTACTTTTCGGCATTCTGGAAAGGCATTCTCATCGCGGCCCTCATGTTCGCGGCCTACTTGATCTCGGGAACTGGCCTTCAGAACATCATGCCCCACGCCTCGGTCTTCGCGTTCGGTCTCGTCGCCTATGGCTTTCTCTGCATGGGGCCGGTGAACATCGCGGTCGATTCCTACGGACCGGTCACGGATAACGCTCAATCGATCTTCGAACTCGCGCAAACGGAGTCGATCCCCGGGATCGAGAAAGAGATCGAAAAGGATTTCGGATTCAAACCCGATTTTAAACAAGGAAAGCACTACCTTGAAGCCAATGACTCGGCCGGCAACACCTTTAAAGCTACCGCCAAGCCCGTTCTCATCGGGACGGCCGTCGCGGGAGCGACGACGATGATCTTTTCGATCATCCTGCTTCTCCAGCATCATCTTCAAGCCGGCGCAATTGCGGCCGCGGGAGTGGGCGCTCTGGTCCCCGAGAATGTTGGAGAAATGATGTTGAACGCGAAGCTGTCCCTCACGGCCGCGCCGATCCTCTTGGGGATCCTTTGCGGCGGTGCGGTGATCTTCTGGTTCTGCGGCGCTTCGATCCAAGCCGTGGCCACCGGGGCCTACTCCGCCGTCGAGTACATCAAGAAAAACCTGAATCTCGATAAGAAAGAAGCCGATCGCGCGGATTCAATCCAGGTCGTGAAGATCTGTACCGAGTACGCCCAAAAAGGCATGTGGAATATTTTCCTCGGGCTGCTGATGCTCACGCTCGCCTTCGCGATGTTCGACCCTTTTTTCTTTATCGCGTACCTCATCGCCATCGCCACCTTCGGCCTTTTCCAGGCCATGTTCATGGCTAACGCCGGCGGTTCGTGGGATAACGCCAAGAAGGTCGTGGAGGTCGATTTAGGAGAGAAGGGCACGGCACTTCATGCCGCAACGGTCATCGGCGATACGGTGGGAGATCCTTTCAAGGATACCACCTCGGTGTCCCTCAACCCGATCATCAAGTTCTCGACACTCTTCGGCATGCTTGCCGTCGAGATCGCGATCAAGATGAACCCGGCAACCACCCGCATCAGCGGCATCGTCTTTTTGGTCGCGGGGCTAGTCTTTGTTTGGAGATCCTTTTACAAGATGCGGATCCCGAAGCTTGAGATCCCGAAAGCAGCCAAATAATCCTGATCGGAAAGAAACGTCAATAAAAAACGCCCTGCCGTTATTAGCGGCAGGGCGTTTTTTTATGCGCAAAAAAATTCCCTCGATCGGTTCAGCCAATCAACAGTTCTTGCACTCCCCCTCTTTTGCGGGCCAGATCATAGACGCACCGACCGACAGCGCCAAAATCAATAATATCGAACCCAGGGTCGCGACCGTCGGAATGTGGACAAAATGAGAGACGATCATTTTGATACCGATCATGACCAGAATGAGGGAAAGCCCGTAATGTAAATAATGAAAAAGCTTCATTAACTGGGCCAAGGCGAAATACAACGCTCGCAGGCCAAGGATCGCAAAGACGTTCGAGGTGAAGACAATGAACGGGTCTCTCGAGATGGCCAGGATCGCGGGGATCGAATCGACCGCGAACACAATGTCCGTGGATTCCACGACTAGCAGGATCACGATCATGGGCGTCGCATAAAGAACTCCGCTGAGCTTCACAAAAAAGCTCCCTTCATGATAGTCCTGGGTCAGAGGGAAAAAACGGCGAAAGAGCTTCACGAAAACATTTTTCTCAGGCTCCACCTTTTTATCTTTTTCAAACGCCAACTTGAGACCGGTCCAGACCAGGATCGCCCCAAAAACATAGATCATCCAGGAAAAATAGTGCAGGAGGCTCAGGCCAAAAAAGATGAAGATGGCCCGAAACACAAGGGCTCCCATAATGCCCCAGAAAAGGATCTTATGCTGGAATCGAGCCGGAAGATGGAAATAATTAAAAACGAGAAGAAAAACAAAGAGATTGTCCACGCTCAGGGATTTCTCAAGAAGGTACCCGGCAAGGAATTGGACCGCTAGCTCCCGCCCTTTCACAAAATAAACTCCCAGATTAAAGAGCAGCGCTACGGCGATCCAAACGGCGCTCCAGATGAGCGCTTCCTTCATCTTGACTTCATGAGCCTTGCGGTGAAAAACGCCGAGATCCAAAGCCAGCAGAATGAAGACGATACCGCTAAAGATCGACCAAGCCATGAAGTCCGACATATGAGAGTTCCCTTTTTCGCATGAGTGGGGTTGAAAGAGGACGGTATTAAATCAGAAAAGAACGATTTTGGGGAGACTTTTCGTAAACAGGAAGGGCTGGCCCTTAGGCCAGCCCTTCGTCTTGCTATCCATGAAAACAATCTGCAACGCCGACGGGATTAATTTATTGCTGGTTCGGACCGCAGATTAGCCCGCCCGCTTCGTTGAAGAAGCCCGGTTCACCTTTTATTCTTTCCCGTTTCCCGGAATCCCGGGTATTAGGCGATCATGCCCCTGTCCGGAGGGACAGGAAGCCATTCTTACATCTTTTCTTCCTTCTCTTCTGCCTTCAACTCCTCCAACGCTTCTTTTTCTTCCGCTTTTACTTCTTCGATTGCTTCCTTTGCTTCAGCTTTGATTTCCTTGGCGGTCTCCGGAGCATAGAGCTCATCAACTTCGACAGCCTCAGCAACCACATTGCCGGTCGCCGCATCTTCCGCCACCAGGACTGTTTCATCCACAGCCATGGGATCCTGCTCAGCGGCGAACGCAAAAGCCGGGCAAAGCATCATCGCGATCACCCAAAGACTCACTACCAGTTTACTCTTCATGTGTTTCATCTCCTTTTGTTACTTCTTTTTTGCGGCACGGCCCCTAGGTTCTCGGGCTTTTGTGAGGCGTTATCCGTGCCATCACCCAAAGACTCCAAAAAACTCGAAAGGGTAAAAAAAACGCCTCAAAGTTCCAAGCAACACCCTGCGATCACAGGCCATCACTTAAAACTCAAAGACGTCTTTTATTTAATTTCCACGTCACCAGAAAGCGTACTGCTTCCAGTGCTACCCCTAAGAATCTTGGGATTATTTCGGGCTTCACCTCACTATGTCGTTATCAACATCTACAAGGGAGTGTACGTTCGGAAATACCCCTTGTCAAATGAGTTGGGGAGTTTTTAGAGTCTTTTTGATAAATAAAAAAGCGACGCAAAACGACTCAATTAATCCATAACCCGTTTATTTAAAATGGGTTATGGGTTCAAGTTTCTTCGCTTATCTGAAACCCAGAACTCCATTCGCCTATTGAGCATAAGTCGCGTCTGAGCGTCTAAAGCGGGCATAGCGCTCAAGAAAACAAGAATGAAGGGCACGAGGAACCACTCCAATCCGTGGATCAGGGTCCAGAATAGCGGGAACCTTTTCTTTTTCTTGGGCAGAAGCCACAGACTCATCATGATCGTACTCACAAGAGCGACCGTCGAGAGTCCAAAAATGGCCTGCGTAAAACGACCGGCATTGTAATAGAGCACCGTGTTCGCGAATTCATTACCGGAAGAGATGACGGGAAGCCATCCCACGAAAGTCAGCAGGAACGGTAAAGTCGACCAAGTGATCTGTCCCTCAAAAAGTTTGAACCCGTGCTGAAGCTTGTCGTGAAAGGGAATTTTCTTATTCCCAAGGAACCCACGCATCACAAGCGGGAAATTTTCGGCACCCCAGGCCCATCGCCTTTTTTGCTTGTACAGACTCGCAACCGTCCCCCACCAGGAACCCGCATCCACGATATCCATCGAAAGAGTGGTCGGAATCGGAACGACTTGATACCGGCCGTCAAAGTGAAGATAGGATTTCCAAAAGATCCCGGAATCTTCCGAAATCATGTCCGCGGGCCAATAACCAACCTCCACGAGCGCCTTGAAGCTCATGCTGTGGCTCGAAAAGGTCACAAGCCTTTCGGGGTCTGTCGTTTCGATCAATTGAAAAAAAGAAGAGCCGGTCTCGACCACGCGCGCGAAACCAGGGACCTCCCAAATGTTGTTATGAAATACAGGAACAGGCTGAAAACTCGCGCGGTGACGATCCGGACAATTCATAAAACAATAAGTCAGACAGGCGAAATAATTGGGGACCACCACCGTATCCGCATCAAAACAGGAGACGATCACATTTTCGAACGGGATCTTGCGATCTTCGAAATACTTTGCCGCGGCCCTTGCGGCATGGCTCGTATTGGCGCCCTTCACACGAGCCTCGCCCGGAACACCGTCCGGATGCTCCACGAGCAGAAATTCCATGAACTGATCCCGATGTTTTCCCGCAAGTTGAGCCATCCCGTCCCGGATGGACCTTTCCGCCCTGGCTTCCACGGCAAGAACCATAACGGTTTGTTTCGGGAAGACCCCATTATGAACAACGCTCAGAACATTCGCTTCTACAACCTCCGGAGACTCCTTGACCACAGGGATCACCACGAGATGGAAGATCTCTGAAGAACATGGCGGCAGATTCCCCGACTTCTTCAAACGCCTCATGTCTTTGGAGTGTAGCCATTGAGAAGCCCGTTCATACAAGCCATTTCCGCGAGGCGTCCCGCGCATTTCTTCAAGATAGGCCTCGAACCGGTCCATCCCGCGGATCCGTGCCAGCCAATCCGTGTTCTTCTCGACCGAAAGCCTGACGTAAGAAAACAGGAGAAAGATCGTCAGATAGAAAAGCCGTAGGATCCAGGCTAGCATAAAAGCGATGACGGCGATCGCGGCGACCAGGGGCGCCCAAACCGACAAGGTCACGACTCCCAAAAGCAAGGCCCAGCTTGTCAGTCCCGGGAGTACTTCAAAGAAACGCTGCAGGAACATTTCCTTTTTGTTCAAACCCTGACGCGAATAGTGGAATTTCATTTCAGCGCTCCCTGGGTTTCCTTTTCAAGCTCGTTGATCACACCGGAAAAGGAGATCCCTTCCGGGAGAATGTCCGCGCTCACGAAACCTCCCTTAGAGGGCTCCAGATAATAGAGCTTCCCTGTTTTTTCAGCATAAACAACGCCACTTCGCTCCCGCACCGTGGCGACCTCTTCGGGAGTCATCCCGTAAGCTCCCACCCGCGAGAGAAAGACCTTATTCCGGTCACAAAAAAGGATATAAGCCGCATCGTGAACGAAATAAGCCTGGCGAATATCCCGACCGCTCTCCACGACCCATTCGATCTCGGGTCCGCGCTCAAAAAATTCTTTTTTCCGCTCAGGTTTTTCAAAATCCAGGACTCCGACCCGTTGCGCCTGCCACAGCAGGATCTTCCGGCCATCAACGTCCGCCTGATAGCCGCGCACCCCCTCATTCACGAAATGATACGGGAGCACGTTGGAGAAAAGTTGTCCCCTGTCCCCGTAAAAACAGATCGTACTGTTCGAAATAAAATCGATCTTATACCTTCCCGCATTCCCAAAAAGGTTCTCTAGAAAAATACCTTTTTCGACGAGAACTTCCTCCCCTTTCCTGGCACCCGCCCCTAGCCGAACAACCGAATCTCCCTGTAGAGCATAAATTTTATTCCGAAAAAGACCAAAACCCCGGATCCCCGAAAGAAAATCCGGAAGCGCTGTCATCTTTTCAAGATCTAACCTCGAAAGATCTTGATCCTGCAACGTGAAAAGATAGTCAGGACGAGCCCCTTCCCACAAAACCTCCTGTCCGTCACCTTTCGGGAAGAGGACGGAAAGATCCTTCGGGATGGACTTCTCCCTATCAAGTTGGCACCCCAGGAATTTTACACTCCCGGACACCTCGACCTGAAGGACCACGAAGGGACTTTCTTTGACCGAAAAGATCCCCAAGAGTTTTGCATCCGACCAAGACGACGCCTCCGCAATAACAGGACGGAGCGTTTCGCTCTTCCAATCGAAAACTTTCAAGTCTCCTGCGCGTTTTCCGGCCTTAAGAAGCAGATAACGCGTCCCCGGAACTGGCCAGAGATCGTCAAAAGAACCCTTAGTCAAGGACCGGATTTTGATATTTTTAGGGATCAATAGGATCTTTTCAAGGCTGACAGCCTTGCCTGGCGATACTTTTACTTTTTGAACCCAAGGCCTATGATCGCGTAAAAGGATTTTAATATCATATTGTCCCGGAAGGAGGTTCCGGACTGTCGCGGGCGTTCTTTCGGCATAGTGCCTGCTCCCGATCGAGATCAATGCATTCGATGGAAGGGTCTCGATGTGGATCAGCCCTGTCTTGGTCAGTCCCTCTTCAAGCTTCGGTGTAAAGATATAACCGAACGCGTAAAGAATAATGATGGGACACAAGACGAGATATATCGCAAAAAAAAGATAAAAAAGGATCTTCCGGAAAATGTTCATGGCTCATTATGCCACAAGCGGCCCCACCCTCCAAGTTCTGAGGGACATCTTTCACAGACCTCTCACCAGGTTAAGACACGCAATCCCTTTGCCGATGCTCTAAGGCCATGATGGACTCTCTTGATTTCGCAGTACTTTCGTTCACGTCCCTTTTTGTGATCGTCGATCCGGTGGGACTCATCCCTTCCTTCCTTGCAATGACGGAAAAGAACACCGTCCCGGAGCGCGTCCGCATGGCGCAGTTGGCGTCCGTGATCACGTTCGGCATCCTGATCCTGAGTTTCTTCTTCGGTCAGCGGCTTCTTACAGCTTTCGGGATCACACTTCCGGCCTTTGAGATCGCAGGAGGTATCGTCCTGCTCCTGGTAGCCCTGGATATGTTGCAAGCCCGACGTACGGCCGTAAAAGAAACCCAGGAAGAAAAAGCAGCAGGCATCGACAAGCATGATGTCGCCATCACTCCCATGGGAATCCCCATGCTCGCGGGTCCGGGCGCCATCACGGCGGTCATTCTTTTGACGAATAAGGCCGAACTATTCGCGCATCACATGATCCTGGCAGGCACGATCTTCATCGTTTCGGCGCTCACGCTCCTGATCCTCTGGACCGTAGCCGTCCGCTCCAAAATTCTCAGTGTGATCGCCCTCAAGATCATGGGGCGCCTCATGGGCCTGATCCTCGCAGCAATCGCTGTTCAGTTCATACTGAACGGCATTTTGGAAGCTCGTCTATTCCGCTAAAGAAATATTTTCCATAATCCCCTTGCTTTTTGGATCAGACCCCCATATACTTTGAAACTCAAATAGTTAATATAGTTAACTATTAATTAAAAAAATCATCCCAATAGGCTTGACCATGAATCGCCGCGAAGAATTCGTAGCAAATTTCAGAGAGCTTCACCCAATGTTCTCCCGCATGCACGCCCAGATGTTGGGCCGGGTCGATCTGACACTGCCACAGTACACGCTTCTCGAGCAACTCATGTTACTTGGGACCGTCTCTATGACTGAGATCAGCGACCGCCTTGAGATCACCAAGCCCGCCGTCACGAACCTCGTGGATCGGCTGGAAGAAAAAAAGCTTCTTCGGCGCGTCCCCCACGCAGAAGACCGGCGAGTCATCCTTCTTGAGATCCTCCCGAAAGCAAAAAAGATCGTCACCGACATCCAGAAGCAAAGCCTCGAGCCTCTCCTGAAAGCCTACGACCGCTTTAGCGCGGCCGACCACGAGACCCTCGGCCGCTTCTTCGCAACTGTTTCGAAAATCATGGACGATTTTTTATCCCGGTCTACCAATGAAAACTAAAAATATTCTGATCTTTTGCCTTCCCCTATTGGTCATGAGCTTGCCCTTTGTCCATGCGAAGGAGAAAATTTCTCCGGCCATGACTTTTGAGGCTTCTACCCTGTCCCTTGAGGAATGTTACCGGCTCGCACTCATTCAAAGCGAAACCGTCGCCATCCAAAAAGAAGCTATCTCCCGCGCTACCGCACAGGTCTTTAACGCGGCAAGCCAGGGGCTCGGCAACGTCGACTTTATCGTGAACCGCTCGCTTCAAGACCATCAAAAAAGCAACCTGACCGGGGACTCCCTTGGAGATCCGAACATCCATGAAAGCAAATTCACGGTCAGCCAGCCGCTCTTCCAAGGCTTCAAAGCGATCGGAGCTCTGACGGGAGCCGGAAGTTATCGGCGGGAACAAACGGAAGCCTGGATGCGCGCTAAAGAACTTCTTTATACCGATGTCGCTCGCGCTTTTTACAATGTCCTTCGGTATGAACACGAGATCGAGATCAACCAAGGCATCCGAGAATTACTCGGGAAGCGCATCAAAGAATTGGAAGAACGCGAAAAGATCGGCCGCTCACGCACAAGTGAAGTTCTCACAGCCAAGACCAACCTCAAGATCCTCGAAGCGGACCTAGCCAGTGCCCAGGGCGCCCTCGTGACCGTCCGTTATCTCCTGGAATTCCTGACGGGCACCGAACTTGGCGAGCGCAAACTTGAAGAGGAAACTTCCGAGGAAGTATCTTCGCAAACTCTGGCCGAGCATCTCAAAATGGCTGCGGGACGATCCGACGTAAAGGCCGCTGAGCAAGCGGTCAAAACGGCTTGGCGCGGCATCCTGGTAGCTCAAAGCGGCTTCTGGCCCACAATCACGTTCGATCACAATCAGTACATGCGCCGCGAAGGCACATTGTCGAACCTGGATTGGGACACGCTTTTCAAGTTTGACGTACCTCTTTTTTCTGGCGGCGAAACGGTCGGACAGGTCAAGGATTCGGTCAGTGTCCTCAAGCAGAAAAAACTTTCGTTTTCTCTCGCAAGGCGCCAGGCGGAACTCGACATCAAACAAAGCTACCAGATCTGGCTTTCCGCTAAAGAAACGAACGGGCTTTTAAAGGAAGCGGTCCAGAATGCTGAAAAAAATTATGAGATCCAGTCGGAGGAATATACCCGAAGCCTTGTGAGCAACCTCGATGTTCTCGCCGCGTTGGAATCCCTTCACAATACCCGGCAACGCCAGAACCTGACCTACTATGTCATGAAACAGGATGAGGCGGCTTTCCGTGTCGCGACAGGAGAAGTCTCATGAATCTTTCTGAGATATCGATCAAGAATCCTGTTTTCGCATGGATGCTCATGCTCGGGCTCATGATCTTCGGGGTCATTGGTTGCCACGGCATGGGTGTCGGCATGATGCCTGACGTGGACTTCCCTGTTCTCAACGTGAGTGTGAACTGGGAAGGCGCCGCGCCCGAGGTCATGGAAAGCGACGTGGTCGACATTATCGAGGATTCCGTCATGGGGATCCAAGGCCTTCGCGACGTTTCCTCTTCCTCCTCCGAAGGAAAAGCCAGCATCAAACTCGAATTCGACCTCGACCGCGATATTGACATCGCGCTACAGGAAGTCCAGAGCAAGATCTCCGAAGCGCGCCGCCGCCTCCCGACAGACGTCGATCCCCCGATCATCCAGAAATTCAATCCCGAAGACCAGCCGATCATGTTTCTGGCAGTAACATCACGCCTCCCCTTAAAAGAGCTCATGGACTATGTTGACCGGAACGTAAAAGACCGTTTCAAAACCGTCCCCGGAGTCGGTGACGTTTTTCTTGGCGGATTCCTCGAACGGAATCTCCGCGTGTGGGTGGATACGAAAAAACTTCTCTCCTATCAGCTGACGGTCGAGGATGTGATCGCCGCGATACGAACAGAACACGTCGAGATCCCGGCCGGAAAACTGGAAACCCAGCAAAAAGAATCCTCGGTCCGCGCGATGGGAGAGGCGCGATCCGTCGAGGAGTTCGAGAAGATCGTCATTAACAACCGCAACGGAAAGCCCATTTATCGCCCGATCAAACTCAGCGAAGTCGCCAGGATCGAAGACGGTCTCGCGGACCTCCGGCGAATGTCGCGATCCATGGGAGAACCGGCCGTGGGTCTCGGTATCCGGAAACAACGGGGCGCCAACACCGTCGCCGTAGCGGAAGGCGTCAAAAAAAGACTGGCGGAGGTCCAGCGCGAGCTTCCGTCTGACTTTACGATCGGGGTCAATTTCGACTCGAGCAAATTTATCAATGATAGTGTCCATGAGCTTTTCCTGACACTCATCCTCTCCGCTCTTCTCACCGCCGTCGTGTGCTGGGTCTTTTTGGGGTCCTGGAGCTCGAACATGAACATCCTGCTCGCCATCCCAACCTCGATCCTCGGCACTTTCATCGTGATGAAGTTCGCCGGTTTCACCATGAACATCTTCACTTTACTCGGACTCTCGCTCGCCATCGGTATCGTCGTCGACGACGCTATCATGGTGCTTGAAAATATCGTCCGCCATCGCGAGATGGGAGAAGCCAAGGTCGACGCCGCTTTAAAAGGCTCCAAAGAGATCACGTTCGCGGCGCTTGCGGCCACTTTGGCGATCGCGGCGATTTTCATGCCCGTCGTCTACATGCAGGGCATCATCGGAAAATTTTTCCTTCAGTTCGGCATCACCATCACCGCCGCGGTCTTTCTCTCGCTCCTTGAGGCCTTGACACTTGCTCCAATGCGTTGCTCACAACTCCTGGAGATCGGAGAAAGAAAGACCCGGTTCGGCAAAGCCTTCGAACATGGCATGGTCAAACTCAATCAGCTTTACGCCAAAGGGCTCGTCCTGACCCTCCAGCACAAGTGGAAAGTGATCCTCATCTCTTTTGCCTTCTGTATCGTCTCTTACATGATCGTAACTCCCCTGCTCAGAAAAGAGTTCGTCCCGGCACAAGACCAGAGCATCTTTATGGCAGGATTAGAAACGCCTATCGGGTCTTCGGTCTATTTCACGAGTGAAAAATTCAAAGAGGTCGAAGCTTTTGTCATGAAGCACCCCAGCGTCAAACGCTATTTCTGCGTGATCGGCCTACGCATGGGCGGCATCGAGGGCGAGGTCAACGCGGGAATGCTCTTTGTGACCCTCAAGGAGCCGAAGGACCGGCCCTATGACCCCCAATTGAAACGGCGACCGACCCAACAGGACGTGATGAATCAGGTCCGAACGGGCATCAAGGAGATCCCGAACGTGAACGTGATCATGCAAGATCTCTCCACGCGTGGATTCTCGGCCACGCGCGGCTACCCTATCGAGTTCTCGATCCGGGGACCCGATTGGGACAAATTGATCGGATATGCGGAAGAGATCCAGAACAAGATGAAAAAAAGCCCGTATTTCCAGGATGTCGACAGCGACTACCGCTCCGGTCTGACCGAAGTGAGGATCACTCCCGACCGTGACAGGGCCTTCGATCATGCCGCAAGCGTCGAGACGATAGCCCGTACGGTGAATGCCATGATCGGCGGCGAACGCGTGGCAAAATACACGCAGGATGGAAGGCGTTACGATGTCAGGGTCAAGGCCAATGACGCGGATCGCAATGATACCAAGGACATTCAAGATCTTTGGATATGGAACAATCGCGGTGAAATGGTGCAGCTGGCGGATGTGGTCAAGGTCACGGAGCGCCCCAGCCTTCTGAGCATCACCCGTCAGGGCCGCGAGCGGGCCATCAGCCTTTACGCCAGCGAGGCCAGCGGCCAATCACTCGCGACCGCCATTCAGGAAGCCAAAAAGATCGCCGATGAGACGCTCCACACTCCCTATCGTATCGTTTTCAGCGGCACAAGCCAGACCTTCAAGGAATCGATGAAAAGCCTCATCATCGCGCTCATCCTCGGCATTGTAGTGGCCTACATGATCTTGGCTTCCCAATTCAATCACGTGGTCCATCCCATTACCGTCCTTCTGGCGCTCCCGTTCAGTCTTGTGGGCGCTTTCTGGGCGCTCCTCATCGCGAACCAATCGCTCAGTATTTTCAGCTTTATTGCGCTTCTGCTACTGATGGGGATCGTGAAAAAGAATTCTATTCTGCTCGTGGATTTCACCAATCAAATGAGGGCGCGTGGCATGAACACGTACGACGCGATCCTCGCCGCCTGCCCGATCCGGTTACGCCCGATCATTATGACCACGTTCTCCACGATCGCGGCCGCCATCCCGCCCGCTCTAGCGCTAGGCCCCGGGGCGGAAACCCGCATCCCGATGGGCGTTGCGATCATCGGCGGCGTGCTGGTCTCGACGCTATTGACCCTGTTCGTTGTACCGGCTTTTTATCTCGTCTGCGACAAGGTGGAGCAAAAGGGATCTTTCTCCGCGATCCTTAGTGCCGTCAAAGTTAAGCTTTCACACTGTCTTCCCAAGAAAGCTACCTAAGACCTTTCTTCTTCAAACTTTCGCCTGATCGTGTGAGACCCCATGGGCTTTAGCTTGAGGGCCCTTCGGAATCTTTACCACCTTAACATCATTTGAACAAAGGCGGAAATCGGAAGGCGAAGAAAACTGCGAAGAGATCCTGAAGCACTCCCGGATGGGCAGAGAAGTCCATCCAGGAGCGAAATAGCAGCGGGGTCAGGATCAGCCTAGATCTTCCCCGAAACAATGTGAATATCGCGCTGCGGATAGGGCATCGTGAGCTGAGCGGCTGCGAGCGCCTTATGGATCGCGAGATTGATCGCGCAAAGGGTCTGAAAATATTTCGTGGTCGGGATCCAGTAGCGACACCCGATATTAAGTGAAGAATCCCCGAATTCCTGAAGACCGACCTGCGGCTTAGGCGTCTCGGCAACCTCTTTGAAACCCGCGATCGTCTTCTGGATCACCTGAATGGCCTTCTCGGGATCGTCTGAGTAGCTGACGCCGACCATGTTCTCCACGATCTTGTACTTAAACGAATTATGGATGATCTCGCCCACAATGCTCTTGTTCGGGATCGTGATCTTCACGCCATCTTCATCAGTGAGGATCGTCGAGGACAACGTCACTTCCTGGACCACCCCGCTTTGCCCCGTCACCACAATGGTATCCCCCACCACGAACGGATGACCGAGAATGATCGAGATCCCGGCGCCATAGTTGGACAGTGGGCCCTGCAAAGCCATGCTGACACCGAAGGCTCCGGCACCGATCATGGCGATAAAGGGCGTTATGGTGATACCGAATTTCCCGAGAGCGATAATGATGGCAAAAGCCAGGATCAAAATCTTCACGCAAGACGCGATGAACTTGGCTAGAGTAATATCGACTTTTTTTGCCTGGCAAAGCTTGAGAACGACCCCCAGAGCCCAATTCGCGATAAAGTTCCCGATAATAAGAACAAGGATCGCGCCGACGACCTGAAAGCTGTAATTAGTAAGAAATTCCACTGCCGTTTTGAAGAATTGCTGTACTGCCGACATTTCCTTTTCCATAAATTTCCCCTCAAGAAAATTATGCGCTACAGTTTGAGCCGTCATGACTTTTGTCTTCTTTCCATCAACGTAGTCATGACAGCCCCAATTTCAGCCCCGCTGAAATTGATAAGAATTGGGACCGTGGACGATACCGCCATGTTTCACCTCCGTTATTTTATCAATCGACTAGACTGAGGAAAACGGACAAATCACAAGCTTATGATGGATTGTATCACGCTATACTTGGGGAGAGAAAACCAGAAATTACAGGTGCGCCGTGTGGGAAGTGTTGTCTTTCAGGTTCTTGAGAATCACCGTATCCGGAGTGATCTGCGTCACCTCATAATCGCCGAACCGGCCGCCAGTCTCATACATCTTTCCGTCGATAATGGCAAAAGGCTTGGAGGGATTATAAATGATCCCCTCGAGAAGAAAATTGAAATCCGGAACGGCCGTCTGGATCGATCGCGATTTCACAGAGGCTGGCTGGGGCGAGGCCGTATTTGTTCTAATCTCCTGAAGAATGTTCTTCATCTTCGGAAGGAAAAAATAGAACCCCGCGCCCATCAGCAGACAGGCCAGAATGCCCACGGCCAGCTTCCCCCAGGGAAATGGCGAAGAACTCTTATGACCTCCAGAGGAAACTTCAGGCGCAACCTTTTTCGTTTCTTTTTGGTCACGGATCTTTTTTAAATAATCATAAACAATACTCATCGGATCTCTTCCATCGCCGCGATGAAGATCCCGGGATCCAGCACTTTTTCCTTTCGAACAAACCCGAGGAGGAGCGCACGGTCACAAAGCAGGTTCACAAGACGCGGAATGCCTTTCGAGAATTCATGGATCATACGGTATCCCTCAGCGGGAATAGAAACCCCTGAAATCCCCGAATGCTCAAGCCGGAAATCCACATAAGCCTTCACATCCGCGAACTCCAGCGCACGCAACTCATACTTAATCACGATCCGCTGATAGATCTGCCGGAGGTCAAAACGCTGAAGGCTCATTTTAAGCTCCGGCTGTCCCACGAGCACGATCTGAAGGAGCTTCCCGTACTTCGTCTCAAGATTCGAGAGAAGCCGGATCTGC
>JAZDJU010000105.1:0-12274 GCA_043803685.1 Candidatus Omnitrophota bacterium | reverse complement strand
ATTTCCTCAGCATGGCGACGCGAGATCTCGCTTTCCTTCTGGCCGCTCATCATCTGCGCCAGCTCGCGAACCTTGTCCTCTCCCTCCAGCAATTGATATTGAACGAGCGTCCGCCCTTTTTGAACGGACTTCGTCACTTTGATATGCCGGTCCGCGAAAGACGCGATCTGCGGAAGATGGGTCACCAGCAACACTTGCCGCTCGCCCGAAATACTTTTGAGTTTTTGGCCTGTGACATGGCCCAAGCGGCCACCGATATTAGTATCGATCTCATCAAAGATGAGCACAGGAACAGAGTCGACCTGCATGAGCGCTTTTTTCATGGCGAGCATCACACGAGAAGCCTCGCCTCCGGAAATGATCTTCGCGATCGCGAGCATCGGCTGGCCCGGATTCATTCGTGCCAGGAATTCCACGCGATCCATCCCCTCCGCCGAGAAATCCGTCTCTTCGATCCGCACCTCGAACTCAGCGTGCGCGATCTGGAGATCCTTCAATTCGGATTCAATGGTCCTTTTAAGGAATGCCCCCGCCTTTTTCCGTTTCTCAGAGAACTTAAGAGCGGCCTCACGGAGCTTCGGTTCCAGGTCGCGAATATCTTTTTGAAGGTCGCTTTTCGCCATATCCACGTCGATCAGCTTATCGTATTTCGCTTTGGCGCTCTGATAGAATTCGAGCACCTTGGCGTGGGTACCGCCATATTTCCGTTTGAGATGGGCCAGAAGGTCCGCCTTTTTCTCAAGCTCCCGGAGACGGTCCGGATCGAACGTCAGCTTATCCCTGTAATCCCTCAACGCGCGGACCGCTTCCTGCAAGGAATACTGAACGTTCTCGCAATCGGTTTTGACTTTTTCAACCGAACTGTCGAATTTGACCAGGCCTTTGAGATCGCGCACGGCTTCGGACAAAAAGCTGTCCGCGGTCGTGTCATTCTCATCCAGCACCGCGAGCGCATGAGACACGATCTCCGCGAGCTTTTCAGCGTTGGCAAGCCGCATCCGTTCAAGCTCCAGAGCCTCTTCATCGAGATCCTGGATCTCCGCATGCTCGATCTCATCCACCTGGTATTTCAGCACGTCCATCTCCCGCTCCTTGTGCTCCTCAAGCGCCGTGAGATCTTCCTGTTCCTTGGTCAGCCGGGAATACTGCTCATAAAGGACCCGGTAACCTTCCCTCAAGGGGTCGATCTTCGCGAGACGGTCAAGGAGATCCAGATGGGACGCGCTATCGAGAAGCCGCTGGTGATCATACTGGCCGTGGATATCGACCAGATAAGCGCCGACTTCTTTCAAAACGGAAAGCGGCGCCAACCGGTGATTGATCCACGCGCGAGTCTTTCCGTTGGAAAATTCCCGACGCAGGACGAGCAGGCCTTCTTCGGCGAGATACGGTTCAAAAACGGACTGTTTTTTTAGAAGATCCTCGCAAAGCTCGAACGCGGCCTCCACCTGACAGGGTTTATCATTCGACTCGACCCTGAGTCCTTCCATGCGTTCGCCCAAAACGAACCGTATCGCATCGATCAAAATGGACTTCCCCGCGCCCGTTTCCCCCGTAAGCACATTCAATTGCCCGGAGAATTCGAGCTTCAGATCTTCGATCAACGCGAAATTTTTGATGTGAAGTTGAGTCAGCATAGTTTTCCAAATGCCCGAATCATTCGGGACCAAAACAAATCAGGGTTTCGCACTTTTCCGGAGGAGTTCCATCCCATGAAAGCGCTTCTAGTTTTCACAAACTCAATTTCGTCGGACCTATCTCGTCAATGCTTCGAATTACTAGACAAAACGTTGTGTGCTTTGCGCGGAACGGATCTCCCGCATACAAACAGAACGCTATTTGATATAACGCTTGGAGATATCCACCTGACATCGAAACAATGGCGCGCCCGTGGATGGTTTCGGGATAAGACGCATTTGTAGGACATGCATCAGATCATCGGAATGATCGATCGAATAAAGGAATGAAAGGATGTCTCGGAGCTGCGCTTCCAATTCGATCTGAAGATCGATGTCCAGAAAATCCCCACCGTTCTTCACCACATAGGGTTGCTGTTTCACGATCACAACGCCAGATGATTTCGCGATCGTTTCAACCCCCTTCATAAAAAGCCCTTCCTGCTCTTCTTGAGTGAGACCGCCCTGAACATACTGCGCGTAAGGTGGGAATTGCCTTGCGATTTCCTCCGCATTGCCGGTTAAATTGACGAGCTCTTCGAGGATTTTCTCCCGAACCTCAATTTTTTGGCGCACATTATTAATACGCGCAAGAAGCGGCCAAAACACAAAATGGACCAAAGCTACCAGGCACACCAGACCGGCAGTAACCGGCAGCAACTTTCTCCCTTGGACGGGGAACCGTAAGATCGCAGGAACGCCTTTCTCATGTTTTTTCATTTCGAGGATCCCGCCATGAGACATAAGATCTCAAAATCATTCACATCATTTCGTTTGGTCACGTATTTCACCTGGACGTCCCGGAACAATGGCTCCTTTCTAAGTGATTCCCCGAAAAGAAAGACCTGAGCATTGTCTCGGGATGTACCGCGAATGGATAAGGCAGAATCCCGCGCACACGAGATCTCGGAAAGATAAACGCCTGCGGGAACCTTCTGAGGGACATCGCGAATGGCGCGCACCACAGAATGAGACTTCGCTCGACTATCCTCGACCAAACGAATGCGCTTGAGCATAGTCCTGACAGGCGCCGCCTTGACTTCATAGAGAGCGATCTGATCATCAAGATTCTTCAGGCGCAGTTCACTGACATAGGCTTTAACGCCTACGATCAGCATCACGGCCGCGATCACTGCCATAAAAAGAAAGAGGACTTTGCTGAATTCCTTTCGCTGCGTTCCGGCAACGCGCTCTTGCTTGACATTGGCTGGCGAAAAATCAATCGCAGTACGGTCACCGTATAGAGCCGCCGCAAAGAGCTTGGTGAACGTGACCCCCTGGGCATACAGCTCCTTCACACTACGTTCGGCCGAACCGGTCCAAAGGACCCTCCCGAGAGATTCCCCACTCGGAGATGCGTCCAACTGGAACCGTTGATAGAGAACTTCCGTCAAAGCCTCGCCCTGCGTATCCGTAAGATTGAAAAACATGACCTTATTGAACTCGACCCGGAAATTCTGCGTCTTAAACTCCGCGTAGACGGAATGGATCTCTTCAACGAATCGTTCCTCCCAGTGACCACGCTCCAAATCGTGCGTCCCGAAGTGGACCAGTTTCGTAAAAATAAGCCGCGAACCGGAGATCACGCAAAAATCGGCAGAATCGGAATCAAGATCCAAGATCGCGAACGTTTCGGTACAAAGCTTTTGCGTAATGACAGGCGCGAGCAAGGCAAAACATTCCGACCCGAAAACAATACGCTGGACGGGAACGCTTCCTCCGCGGAATTGACTCACCCACATGTTGATCACGGTATTCTGCACGATCCCGACAAGAGCTTTGGTGCTGACGCCCCCCTCCACAGGAATAGCCTCGAATCCATAAACGAATTCTTTCTTGGGGAACGGGGTAAGGCGGCCGACCTTGATATCGATGATCTGGCTTACTTCTTTAGGATCGGTCGTAGGAAGATCGAACTGCTTGACGATGACGTTGTTGCGAGGAGCCACAAGAATAATGTCATCATACGACAGATCTGCCGTCTGAAGAACTTCTCCAATGGTCGAGCGTGGCCCGAGATCCACCTTCAAAACGCGTTCGACGGTCACGCCGGGCCCCCGACCGTGAACGAGCGCAACCTTCATGAAGCTGTCGCATTTTTCGATAACCGCGGTTCGTTTTCCCATCAGAACGCTACTCTCTCCATGAAGAAAGTTTTCCGGACCTGTCGAGGATGCAATCGATCCTTTCAGTGCGGCCGCCCACGGTCCCACGCGCCTTGACCGTGAAATAGATCGATGACACCGTTAATGCGCTCATGGAATACAATTTAAGGAGAGATGCCTCGTCTTCCATGCCCAAGAAAGCCCCGCTCGAAAGCATGGTCGGGATCGACTCAATGCGATCGAAGACTTTGTCATCCTCGGTACCCGGAGTCTTATCTTGTCCGCTGCGATAGACGATGATCTTTTCCGCGAGCGATGCCGTACAGCCGACGGATAATAGCACTTCACGGGAAGCGGTGTTAATGTTAATTTTCCCGTCACCCCAGATTGTCACAAAATCCCTGATCTTTCGGAAAAGATCGGGCGTCATCCCCTTGATCCAAAGGAGCTCTTCGAGAACTTCAAGCTTTCGATTGGAAGGATCATAGGAATCCTTCAAGGCGCGGTAATAAAAACTCTCCGCGCCCCCTTCCCGCGTGCCACTATCGGCATCCTGCCAATCCAGGATCGAATTAGCAACGGTATGGGCGGTCTGAGCGTCCGCATGCCCCACCTGCATCAGTAGGCGTTCGTACGTTTCTGCTGAAGCCGTGCGAAGATTGATCTTGCGCGCCTCATCTATGATCTCAAAAGAGAATGTTCCCTGTCCCAAAGGAACGCTCCGCAGGCTCGGGGCTAAAGGATCTTCGGAAACGTTATGGAGCACCCACGCCTCGGTCATGGCATCATATTCGTTCTTGTCACGCGCCAGCACATCGACCGCGGCCTTGAGAGCCGCCTGGGCCGCGTAACGGGCACGGGGACTATTTTGAAAATAGGCTCCGATCCGGATATATTGACTCACCGCGTTCCCCACCGCCGCCGCAAATATGGCCAGAAAGCAAAGCACCCAAAGGCTATAGATGAGCACTCCGCCGCGATTACTGGAAATAGACTGTTTTGTCGATGTGTTTATTTTTTTTGTTTTCATGGTCTGGGATCGCAAGGGTGAGCCGGACGCCCGCAGGGCGAGAAGGCTCATTCCATTTTTCCTTCCATTCAAATTTTTGTTTGGCAGGATTGAACGCGTAATAGGTGAACACCGCTTCCTCGACCGGCGCGATGAACTTCTCAAAGGTCGCCCGCTTCGGATGGAAAAGATCGCTGTAATTCTCCTGACGCCTGAATAGCGTCTTTTCCTCAGGGCTGTAAAAATAGGTCACCTTCCCGAGAGCCTCCATGGGAAGCCCTTCCCCATCAAACGCACGGAGATAGGTGGAAAACATGATCTGGCCTTTTTCCCCCGTAAAAACGATCGGAGTAAAATCGAAAGAGGTGCGCAGTTCTCTCGAGAATTTGTCAAGATCGAGGCGCACGTCATCTTCGGCCCTATCCATAGAACGGACGCGTTTCCAAACGTCCATTCCGCGCATGAGCACGGAAAAGACAGCCACGCTGAGCACCGCGACCAGAGAAGCGGTGATCAGAAGCTCTATCATCGTAAATCCCTGGCGGCATCGAAAGATGCGACTATTGTTTTTTCTCATCGCCTTCGCGCTTTAGAAGATAGGTGGAGGACATAAGGCTCGCGGGACGTCCGGAACCCTTTGAGAGAATGAGTATCGCCTCATTTAAAGTCGGATATAAAGAATTTGGAACAACCGCCAGCCTCCAGGGATAGACTTTGCCGTCCTCGGCCGTCAGATCCCCCGCCACCATCCCTTCGCTGGCTCCCATTTCCTCCCAGGACCTTCGGATCATCTGATCCATCTGAGGTTCCATCAGCCAGGAAAGTGTCTTGACGTCATCCACCTTCCGGAGGGCCGTCAGGGCGGTACCAAAAGAACGGAGAACGAAAACGATGCCGAAGGAAAGGATCACGAACGCAAGCATCAGCTCGACCAGCGTAAACCCTTTTGAAAAACGCCTAAAGGATCGTCCGCGGTTATCGCACATTGAATTCGAACACGGGAAGGATCATGGAGATCACGATAAACCCGACGACAAGACCAACCGCAAGGATGATGAGCGGCTCCAGAAGCGCGCTAAACGTTTTCAGTGAAACGTCGACCTTCTTGTCATAGGAGGTGGCGATCTCAAGCAACACCTCGTCCAACCGCCCGGATTCCTCGCCGACCTTAATCAGACTGATCACATGCTCTGGAAAAAACGAGCTTTTGGAAACGCAGTCGGCCACGGAAGCGCCATCCGCAAGCCCGGAACTAAGCGCCTTCAATTCTTCTTCGATGATGCGGCTCCCGATCGTGGGGATCGTCGCCGAAATAGCATCCCGGATCGGGATCCCGTTGGTGAGCATCAGGCTCAACGTGTAGCAGAACTGCGCGCCCCCTCTCATACGCATATAGTTCCCGGCGAGAGGAAGATCGAAAATGATCTTTTCGATCGAGGCCTTGTTCCGTTCGATCACGCGGTTCTTTTTGGCCAGGATGATCAGGACCCCGAGGACAAGCGCCATCCAGTACCAATTCGCATTGAAGAACGCGCTCAGCCCCATGAGTATTTTGGTCGGCATCGGGAGACTTTGCTGCATATCCGAGAACAGCTTGGTGAGTTTAGGCATCACAAACGTGATCATGACCACAACCGTGAGAATACCCATCGCCGCCATCAAAAGCGGGTAAGCCATAGCCGACCGGATCTTGTTCCGGATATCATCTTCCCGGGCGGCATATTCCACCAGACGAAGCAACACTTTGTCGAGCGTGCCGCCTCGTTCACCCGCAGCGATCATGCTGACTGAAACGCGCGAAAAATATTTTGGGTGATCGGCCAACGCCACAGATAAGGGCTTCCCCTGACTCACTTCGGCCGCAAGACTCCCGATCAGATCTCGAAGTCCCGGATGGAGGGTGCCGCGACTGAGGCTTTCCAGAGCCTTCACCAATTGAAGGCGAGACTTCACCAGCATAGCCAGTTCCCGCATGAACCCGTTGATATCCTCTTGAGATATCTTTCTCGGGAAAAAACTTTTTACGGTCATAACCCGCGGCCCCACTTCTTCGATCTGAACCGGGAGATAGCCCAAGGACTCAAGCTGGGCAATGCCCATTTCCTTGTCCGGGGCCTCGATAACGCCTGTTACTGTTTTGCGGCCTTTTTTAGCAACATAATCGAATTTCATCGCTCTTTCATCCTATCCGGACCGGCAACATCCTCTTTTGTCACACGCAGGACTTCCTCGAAGGTGGTGATCCCCGAAATGACTTTGTCAAATCCGCACTGATAGAGAGTCCTCATGCCTTCCAGGACTGCCTGTTTGTTGATGGCTTGCGCGGTCGCTTTCTCTTGAATAAGCGCTTTGATCTTTTCCGTCATGGGAAGGATCTCATAGATCGCCGTCCTTCCCTTATAACCTGTAAAATTGCATGCTTTGCACCCCTTTCCTTTGAAACAGGACTCCCCAGCCCTGAGCCAGTGCATGGACGAAGAAGACAGAGTCGCACTTGGTTGCTTATACAAATGAGCATAGGGATCCACAAGGCGTCGCCGTTCCCCGGACAACGAAGAAGCCGAAAGGGGTGGCTTGGAGCGCGGGTACAAGTGAGCATCAGGATCCTCGAGCCGTCGTTTATCCCCGGAGGTCGTGATCTTCTCGCAGATCTTGGTGATCTGCAGAGCTGTCTCCTCGTTGCGAGGGACCTCACACTTGCATTGCGGACATATAACGCGCACCAAACGCTGGGAGATAAACGCCTCGACCGAAGACGCTACAAGGTACGGCTCGATCCCGATATCGATCAATCGTGTAATGCCGCTCGCCGCATCGTTGGTATGCAACGTTGAGAAAAGAAGATGACCGGTGAGCGCCATCTGGATGGAGATCTCGGCCGTTTCAAGATCGCGCACCTCGCCGATCATCATAATGTTGGGATCGTGACGCAACATGTTCTTCAGTCCCCGGGCAAAAGTAAAATTGATGTCGGAGTTGACCTGAAGCTGCGTGATCCCATCCAACTCATATTCGATCGGGTCTTCGATCGTGATGATCTTATAGCCGGGTTTCTCCTCCTGGATTTTCGAAAGGCATGCGTAAAGAGTGGTCGTCTTGCCACTTCCCGTCGGACCGGTCACGAAGAGGATCCCGTGGGGCCGACGGGTCAGATCCTCAAAGAGCTTCCGATCACGATCCGAAAGTCCTAGCTTCGCCAGGCTGAAGAGCATCCGCGTCGGCAGGATACGGATCACCAGACTTTCCCCGTGCGCGGCCGGCAATGTCGAGATTCTGAGATCGAACATCTCGTTATTGATCTTGACCCGCGCCTTACCGTCTTGAGGAAGCCTCCTCTCAACAATATTCAGGTTCGACATGATCTTGATCCTAGAAATGATAGCGCTCAAAAAATAGTTGATCTCGGGCGAAACCTTCGCGTCAACAAGAACACCGTCGATCCTGTACCTCAGTTTGGTCTTCCCCATAAAAGGTTCGATATGGATATCCGAAGCATTCCTGTCCTGCGCATCGATCAGGATCTGATTCACCAACTTGATCACCGAAGAAGTGTCCGCGAGTTTCGCAATGTCCTCATCCGACTCCGGCCTTAAAGTCTTTCCTTTTCCCGCCTCACCGTCAGCCGTCGTAAGGATCTGTTCAATCGTCTCGGTCCCGATCCCATAGAAACTTTTGATCCACTCTTCAATTTTTTCTTCCGAAGCCAGGATAAATTCAAGCTTCTGGTTCAATTGGACCCGAATATCATCTTTCACTTGGGTGATAGAAAGCGGATCGGAGATCGCGCATAGCAACTTGTCATCTTCGATTTTTACGGGCATAATCTTGTAATAAGATGCGTGTTTGACCGGGATCCGTTTGATCGCCTCCGGTTCAATGTCCTCCTCCCGGATCTCGGCATACTTCAAACCATAAGCCTCGGCCATGAACGATAGGAGGACATCCTCCGTGGCCAAACCTTGCCGTACAATTTCTCTGGAAAGCGATCCCTTCCCCTCCCGTGTCTTGACCAGCAATTCATTCATTTTGTCACGATCCACCACGCCTCCCGCGATCAAACTGTGGGCGAGAGCCGCTTCTGCGCTGTCACTAATTTCGTCTCCCCCCTCAGGCTCTTCAGGCGGATGGATTTCCACAGAGCGAGCGGTCAAGCTATCGATCAATCCATAGAGCTCTTCAGATTCATAAGGTTTCACAAGAAGCCCCTCGGGATGGATGTCGAGACCTTCAAGATCTTCCTTTTCCGCGTCAGAGTTCACCATACATAAGACTGGCGTATTCTTGAGAAGCGCATTGCTCTTGATGTGAAGGAACGCCTCCACTCCATCCGGTATCGAGAAGAAGGAATCAAGAATGATCAAATCTGGTTTGATCTCGAAAACTCTCGCGAACGAATTGAGCATTTTATATTCGTAAAAAACATCGAACCCCTTGGGCTCAAGGCGAAGTTTGAGGATCCTGACAAAACCTTCGTCACCGTTGATAATGAGAACTTTTTTTTGCGGCACGATCCGTTAATCCTTCGGGCGGGTTTGAATGTACTGACTCAATGTTTCATAGCTGTTTTCGCCGGCCTCGACCAGGCTGACAAGCGTCTCGAAACGATCTTTACCACCGCCCGTCAAAGGCGATTGTTGCACCACGAAACCAGTAAATGCGAACGCATCCTGACTCCCCGGCAGGAAGACCTTCATTTCAATGGCGGCATGTTCCAGGTATCGCTCATCCAAAACCATGGAGATCCCTCGCTCTTTAACCTGGGACCTGTGTGGAGACGGCAAGACATTGCCCTGAGGCAGCAAAACGCAATCCACCCTGACATCTTCGGATAATACCAGGAAATTCCCGGGAGAACGCCTTGACGGCTTACGGCTCTTGCCAAGAAAAAACATTACAGAGGCTGCGGTCAAGATCCCAAAAGCAACCACGGCGATCAAAGACCCCGAATGGTTCGTCGCGGTATCGAAAGACATGGCAAAGGGTTCTGTCAAAAGCTCATTCCGAATCGAATCCAGTTCTTTAAAATTTTCCCTGTAAATCGCTATGTGATCAAGGACCTCGTCGTACCCTTGTTCCTGACGGGCCTTAATCTTGCCAAGAAGCTGAAGAACCGAATCCCGTTGGCTAGGAGATCTCAGGCTTTTGGCTTTCGTCTCAAGCGCAGCGAAATCGTCCTCTGAAACGAGCCAGACATCGCGGACAATGATCCGGTAGAATATCGTTTCTCCCGGCCGAAGATTGACCTTCCCTTGGACCGCAAAAGCCTTGGCCCCAGAGTCATAGGCCACATTAAGGTTATCCGAAGAAATAATGTCGTTACGTTTGAGCTCTGCAGGCAGATCCGTTTTAAAATCCATCTCCCGGGTCTGATCCGGAGAAGGGTTCGTTACGGAGACGTTCAGAGTGACGGTTCGCGGATCGTCAGCAAACACACAATGCCCCGCGAACACACCCCACGCTAACAAGAAAAAGAGGAAGACCCTCTTAGGCATCCTTTACCATCCCTTTTTAATGATCGGGGCTTGACTCGCTTCCTTCTGCGCAACGGCTATCTCTTTGCTTAGTTCGGCTGCAGCCTTAAGCTCACGCAGTTTCCCCTGTATAAACTGTGTGTCATTTGCTTTATCGGCAGGTATGTCGAAGAGCTGATTAACAGTTTCACCCCCGGTGACCATGCCCGTGCTCTTGACCTGTTCGGCAATGTTCAAGATCCTTCCGTAGAGAGGATTGTTGAGCGCAGCCTCGATCTTGCTGAGAGTCCCGCTGATCCCGGTCAATGAATTCTGAGCCTGCATCATGCCGGCTCTTGCCGCCTCACTTTTCCCCGAGGCACGGAGCATTTCGCGGGCAGACCTGATCTCCTGGTAAGAATTCTGAACATCCTGGAGAGCGCTTTTTGCGATTGTCGTCGAAACAGCCAAGGCTGGCTGTAAACTACTCGCTGAAGCAGACTGCACGGTGCTAACTTGAGACGATGTCACGGTATCGAATTGCGAGATAAGAAAGGACAATCTCCCAAAAAGGGTGTTCGAGGTAGTAGCATCCGTGGCTGAACCGATACTTTGGGCCCCAAGGGTTTCGAACGATTGCATGATATCCTGGGTCGTATAACCATCCCACTTATTCAAAACATCATTGACTAATCCGACGATCTCCTCCGCCTTGCCGTTCGCAATATTCACATTAGCAAGCACCGCGGCAACGTTATCCGTTTGGCTCTTGATCGCATCTGCGACGGTTTTCACGTCCACCACCTTCCCGTCCAGAGTCGTGACCTGTGTTCTTGTCTCATCGGTATACCCCTTAATGATCCCGAGATCGATAAGCGCCGTATCCGTATCCGCCTGTAGCGCGTCCATTTTCCCGGAAAGCGACGCAATGCCATCGGTATTGATAGTGCCAAGCATGGCAAGAGTTGCATCTGTGACAGTTTTAACATCCACAACCTTTCCGTCCAAGGTCGCGATCGCAGATTCAGCACTGTCGGTATAACCCTTGATAAGCCCCAGATCCACCAGCACGTCTGTCGTGATCTTATCTGTCTGGGTCTTAATCGCAGTGACATCACCCCATGTGATAGTGTCAGTCTTTGTCTTGATCCCCGTCACATCGCCCCATGCGATCGTATCAGTCGTGGTCTTCACCGCAGTCACATCCGCCCAGTTAATGGTGTCGGTCTTGGCCTGAATGTCGCCACTCGTCGTCACAAGTCCTGTGACGTCTGCCCAGTCGATATCGTCGGTCTTCGTCTTGATGGCGGCGATATTCCCCGTGCCAACCTCTGTAATAAGGGTCGCGATGTTGTTCTTCGCGGTTGTGACATCCGCCCATGTGATCGTATCGGTTTTAGCCTTGATCCCCGTCACATCACCCCATGCGATCGTGTCAGTCTTCGTCTTCACGGCTGTGACGTCCGCCCAATTAATGGTGTCGGTCTTGGCCAAAATGTCGCCTGCAGAAGTGACAAGTCCCGTGACGTCTGCCCAATCAATGTCGTCGGTCTTGGTCTTAATGGCGGCAATATTCCCCGTGCCGACTTCTGTGATCAAGGTCGCGATATTGTTTTTTGCGGTCGTAACGTCTGCCCAAGTGATCGTGTCGGTCTTGGCCTTGATACCCGTCACATCGCCCCACGCGATCGTATCGGTCTTCGTTTTGACCGCCGTGACATCCGCCCAATTGATCGTATCGGTCTTCGCCTGGATGTCACCTGCGCTTGTGACAAGCCCTGTCACATCCGCCCAAACGATGTCGTCCGTCTTAGTCTTAATAGCGGCGATATTTCCGGTGCCGACTTCCGTAATAAGAGTCGCGATATTGTTCTTCGCGGTCGTAACGTCTGCCCAAGTGATCGTGTCGGTCTTCGCCTTAATACCCGTCACATCGCCCCATGCGATTGTGTCAGTCTTCGTCTTCACCGCAGTCACATCCGCCCAATTAATGGTGTCGGTCTTCGCCTGGATGTCGCCTGCAGAAGTGACAAG
>JAZDJU010000104.1:0-16559 GCA_043803685.1 Candidatus Omnitrophota bacterium | reverse complement strand
TGGTGCGGAGAGTTCCACGAAGCAAGTTTCGACGGGTTTGAAGGCGGTCAACAGCCAGGGAAGTAAAGCGAGCGTATCTTCGGGTTCTGAGAAGGGAAGCGTGCTACTTAGCAAGGTTTTGGCTGAGGTAACGCGGTAAGATCGGGATCCAGACTTAGCGAAGGGGCGGGATGAACATTCATCCCGCCCTTTTTTTATTTTTCAGAAGACAACAGTTCTTCTTGGGAGTTTTTTGAAAAAGATCGGGCAGCACCTGATCTCTCATTATGAAGAAAACTGATGAAGAAATCAGTGCAGTTCAAGTTAACCATTAAGGAAAAGAAGAGGAAAACTTGGGCAGGGAGGGAATTGGCGCCTTCGCTCACGCTACGGTCGGCCACTCGCTCTCACAAATATGACGTAAGTCATATTTGCAAACAAGAGCTCTCTTCAATTCCCTCCTTAGGGATTAAGAGGGTAGTCCAACTTTCTTATAAATCTTTGAATAGAAAGTTGGGCAGGGAGGGAATTGGCGCCTTCGCTCACGCTACGGTCGGCCACTCGCTCTCACAAATATGACGTAAGTCATATTTGCAAACAAGAGCTCTTTTCAATTCCCTCCTTAGGGATTAAGAGGGTAGTCCAACTTTCTTATAAATCTTTGAATAGAAAGTTGGGCAGGGAGGGAATTGAACCCCCGACACAGGGATTTTCAGTCCCTTGCTCTACCGACTGAGCTACCTGCCCACGAAGAAGGATTCCAAGAAGGGCGTCATTATAACAGTTTATCTCAATTGCACAAGCTTCTATGAGCTGATAGATTACCGCCATGAAGAAATACGCGATCGGGATCGATATCGGTGGCACCAAGATCTCCCTGGTGCTCGGAACTGAAAAAGGGAAGATCCTCGCGCGGCGCGAGATCGCGACAGGGACCCGCGCGAAGACGAAAGCTTGCCTGCAAGAGCTTACCGCCAATCTCAAGTCTCTCATTCAAGACGCTCGCATGCCTGCGCGGAAGATTCTGGGAATCGGTGTAGGGTGCCCTGGCGCCGTAAACGACAGGAAGGGTGTTCTTCCACGTTCACCGAATCTTCCTGGATGGGCGGGTCTTCCATTGAAGCATATTCTCGGGAAAGCGACCGGGCTTCCCGTATTCCTGGCTAATGACGCGAATGCCGCAGCGTTGGCAGAACTTGTTTTTGGCGCGGGGAAAGGGATCGCGAATTTTGTTTATATCACGGTCAGCACGGGGATCGGCGGCGGGATCGTGATTCACGGAAAGCCTTACGCGGGTTCCGGTTTTGTGGCCGGCGAGATCGGTCACATGAGCATTGTTCCCGAAGGGCGTAAATGCAATTGCGGCAAAAAAGGCTGTCTTGAAGCGTACGCTTCCGGGACCGCGATCGCAAACGATATGCGCGAACGGATGACGCGGGGGAATACCTGCCTCTGGAAATTTATGGATAAGAGCCGCACAGTGAGCGCCCGGCAGGTCGGCATGGCCGCGCGCGAAGGAGACAAGCTTGCGATCGCAAGTTATCAGAAAGCGGGTTACTACCTTGGGCTCGGGATCGCGAACCTCCTGAACATTCTGAACCCCGCCAAGGTCGTCATTGGCGGTGGCGTTTTGAATTCCGCACATAAAATTTTTTGGCAGAGCATGGTCCGGAGCGCGAAAGGGCACGCGTGGCCCGAGGCCTATTCGACGACCCGGATCGTTCGGTCCCGATTGCGGGGGGCGGTGGGAGATCTCGGGGCCTTAGCTTTGGTGCTATGTCGCCGTTAATATAAGACCATGACCAAGAGATCGGGATCTATTTCAGGGAAAAGTGCGCTGTGAAGGATACTTTTCGGAAGGCTTGTCCGAAATGTAATGCACCCAATTTTTATTTTCGCGAATTTTGTGTCATGTGCGATACAGCCCTCGATCGGTCCGGCCGGACACGCCCCGAGCCCAAGGTCCATGCTGAGGAAGATGTTCATCCCCATGATAAATATGCCTTCCGGCACGAACCACTAAAAGAAAAACCACCCTCTTCGATCATCCAGGCCCTTATCCGGGTGGAACTCGGAAGAAAAAAGATCCAGGAAAGTGGTGGCCGCGTTCCTCAGGTCCGGCCGGCGCATGTTTTCGGACTGATCGCTTTTCTGGCCGTGGTGATCGGGGCGTTCTTCATTTCCGGACCGGTCGGTTTTCTCGTGCTTACTGCGGCTTGCTTGCTGCTTGTTTTGCCTCTGAGAGATATCTGGACCTATTTCACAAAACACCGGGTGGTTGCGGGGATTTTGATCTTATTGTTTTTGGCGACCGCGGGGGGGTATTGTTTTATTCCGAATCGCACGATAAAAAAGTGGTGGCGAAATTCTTCACTCAGAACCCTTGTTCGGCAAGGCAAGCAGCTGCTTTCGGGAGGCGCTTCCTCCCAAAAGGAGGAGGCCCTTTTCCGTGAGGGGCCTTTCTATTTTGTGCAGGAATTTGCCTGGCCGGGAGCTGATAAGATCAAATATCTCTGGCCGATGAAAAACCAGGGAGCTTGTGAAGAGTTTTTAAACAGGAACGCGGGCGGAGGCGTGGCGGGGCCCAGCATTGCGGAAAAATGTTTTCCTGACGAGGGACAATTTGACGAATTTTTTCTTCGCGAGTCCGATCCTGAATGGTATGTGACGTTCGAGGGTTCGGGCAAGATCACGAATATCGCGATCTTTACGTTGAATGATCGCTTGCGTTCGATGGGGCCCGAAAGCGTTTTTCAAAACGTCTGGTTGTTCGTCCAGAGTGCGCTGGCCGTGATGGAAAAGGGGACTCCCCCTGTGCAGTTGACCGCGCGCATTTTTTCACCTCAGGGCGAGGTGGATGCCATGACCGGAAAGTTGAAAAAGTGACCGTTTGCGTTCACGAAGCATTCTGGGTTGGCAAATTCTGATATGCTCCTTTCTCGTTTTTTTGATCTTATGCGCCCGTAGCTTCCGCCCCGCTTTGGGCGGGGACGGATCCGTCCTTGCCCTGAGGCAAGACGGACAACTGGACGAGCGAACGAAGTGAGCCGCACTTGAAGGCGAAGCCGGAAAGTGTAGGGCATGCTTTTTAAATAGATCTCAGCTGGCCGTCGTTGAAATAATGAAAATGCTTTTGCGCCCATAGCTCAACTGGATAGAGCATCAGCCTTCGGAGCTGAGGGTTGCAGGTTCGACCCCTGCTGGGCGCACTATTTTTTTTGCGCCGGGGTCGAAGGGAGCCCTGAATTAAAACATGACGTATGTCATGTTTTTAGGGCGGGTGCCCGACCTGAAACGAAGTGGAAGGCGGCGACTCCTGCCGGGCGCAATTTTTAAAGCCTTCTCCTCATGAGGCGAATCCGTCGATGGACCGATTCGCCTTTGGCGAAGGAGCTGAGGGTTGCGTGTTCAAGTCATGCCTGGCGTTTTTTATCGTGAATCATTATGAGAAAATCTCTCATGCAGAAGACCCTTCCTGTACTGTTGTGTTTTTTTCTGGCGAGCGGCTGCGCGACGAAAGCGGAATTTGATCGTCCCACGGCGCTCTCCGGAAATTCGCATCTGACCGAAGAGCAAAGGACGGGGGATGCGATCCACAGCGAGATTCTCGCGTCCTTCTATCCCTACACCGATCCCAAAGTCGTGAAATATGTTAATGATCTGGGGCAATCTCTTGCCGCTCAGGCCCAGCGCCATGATCTCCAATACCGTTTCACGATCCTCTACAGCGAAAAGATCTACGCGACCTCGGCGCCGGGGGGGTATGTCTATATTACGACCGGGATGCTGAATTTTCTTGAGAATGAAGCGGAACTCGCGGCGGTGCTCGCGCATGAGATCGGGGAGCAGCAGACCGTGGACCGGCGTTTTACGAAACGGGACGATGTGCTCAGTACTGCGGTGCAAGTCGGTTCAGCGGTCGGGCCGATGTTTGGTCCTCTTGGGTCGCTGGCGAGTCTGGGTCTGGTGCTTTTGCAGGCTTATAACGAGAGTTCTTTCAAAACGCCCGCAGAAAGACTTTTGTTAAGTGACGCCTGGGCGATGAAATATCTCCTGAATGCCGGATATGATCCGCAGGCCTTGATGGACGTGCAAAAGCGCTTTCTTCATGCCGAAGACAAGATGACGCCCTATTTTTATGATTATTATCAATCCCGCCCGATCACCGAAGAACGCATCAAAGCCATCGAAAAGGAATTCCAGAAGCTGACGCTTGGCGGAAAGTCTCTCATCACGGATGCGGTGGAATATCAAACGATGACCCGGGGCGTCCGCGAGATGCATAGAATGGGGAGATGAGGATTAGCCTTCAAAAAGCTTTTGCCTTTAGCTCATAGACTCTAGCTTTAAAAGCTTTGGGCTATAAGCTATGAGCTAGAGTCTGCTAGGATTTCTTTTCCCAACTACCCGACGAAGATTGGACCATCTCTCCCGCTGTGGCTTTGTCGCTCTGAACTTCGGCGAAGGCCTTTTGTACTTCCAGGAGTCCCGAGCCTCCAAGTTTGTTCTGTTCCGCAAGAGCTTCGTAGAGCACCCGGCGGTCCCGGTTCTCGGCGTCGGTCAATGTCGTGGCGGAAGCGTTGTCTTTAAGGCTGGCCACATAGCCCTTATTGTTCTCTCCGATCTCGCCTTCCTGTTTGAGTTGCCGGAGTTGCTGATAGCGTGATTGCCGGTTCGCGAGGGCTTTCTTGATCTCCGGCGTCAGGGTTTTGTAATCATAGTCCGTCGCAAAGCAAGAAGAAGCAGAGGTCAGTACGAGCAGGCTCACGGCCAGCCCTAAAACGTAGATTCGCTTCATAACGAGTCCCTCCTTAATAGAAGTCATGACAGAATGGTTCATTTTGTGGCTCCCTGGGCGACCATATCTTCAATATTCGTGGCGGTTTGTTTAAGACCCCGGATGTCCACGACGACGTTCGCGTTGATCGTGATGGGACGGTTGGGATCTCCCACGGCCTTGACCGTGCAACCGGTGATCGCTATTACCGGAAGGAGCAGTACGAGCATTCTTGAGAGAAGTTTCATCTTATTTCACCTCTATAAGTCCCATGATCTGTGCGATCTGCGAGAACCCGCCTTTTTGGTCGGTCCTCAGATTCGCGTTCAGTTTCAGTATGAGATTATAAGCCGGAATATAGATCTCGAGTAGGATTTTCATCTTGTCGCTTTGGGGCAGACTGACCTTTAAAGAAGCCCGGTCATACCGGACCGAGCGTGGGCCCGCGACAACTTTTTCGACCTTTTCCTTTTGGACAGCGGTCGGAAGATAAGGCAGGAAAAGGTCAAAGAACTTGGCCTGGATGTTGCCGCCGGGTTGGGGGGCCTCAAGGTCTATTTCGAATTCGGGTTCCTTCCCGAAGGTCTGGCGAAATACGAGATTGCCTTTCATGGCGCCCGAGGCTCCGGAAAGATTGCCGGGGTCCAGCCACTGCCAGTCCTCCAGGTCGGTCTTTCCAAAGTCGGCGGAACATTCAAATCGCCAGACAGTCCCGGTCTGCACCAGAAAAGTTCCCGAGACTCCCGGGCGCGGCGATCCTTGGGGACGCATTCCTGTGAAGGTGAAACGGACGGGTTTTTGGGTGATGAGAGAAATGAGAGAGTCCTCGGACCTTAGCGATCCTATTTCCAGCGGGACCGGGTTCTGGCGCGTTTTCATTTTCCCCGTGATCTTCTCGAAATGGATCTTGAGATGACGATCGAGGGATACTTTTTCGATCCGCACGGAATCGGAGAAAAATTCGCGCGTGGCCTGGTTCGCCAGCCGTTCCAGAAGATCTCGCTCCAACCCGGGAAGACGGGGGAGGAGCCAGAGCGCGGCTCCCAGCAGCACTAGCACAGTGATCAGGACGAAAAGGGCGCTCTTCTTTACAGGTTTCATGGGTGATCCTCACGCGTATTATGCGACCTCGCCGCCAAAAATCAATCCTCGAGTCATTCCCGGCGTCCCGTTATCGTTATCATGGTTGCAGTTCACCGCCCAGCATCTCCGCGTACCTTTCCATGCCAGCTATTTCTGCGTAAGAGGGTCTTTTCTTGACATTGCTTAATAATAAATTATTATATTCATAATATATAATAACATCAGTGTAAACTATAGTTGACAGGTGAGGGATGATGCGCTATTTTCTTCAACGAAGGTCCGGTCGACCGTACGCGGGGATCTTCCGGTGATCCGCGAGGTCCGTTATTACTGTTCATCGGAAGGGAAGCAGCCTTTCGAGGAATGGCTGCTTGCTCTAAGCGATAGACGGATCCAATCAAGGATCCTGACGCGTTGTGACCGGTTGTTGACAGGCAATTTTGGGGATACAAAGCTTGTCGATACAGGGATCTGGGAACTCCGGTTCCATTTTGGTCCTGGTTACCGTGTTTATTTCGGTCTAGACGGTCGTACGCTCGTGATCCTGTTATGCGGCGGCGATAAGTCGACGCAAGAGGGTGACATTCGCAGAGCTCGTGCATATTGGATGGATTATTTAAGGAGAAAATAGGGAGCAAACTATGAAAGTTCCGCCGTCGGTAAGTCATCATGAATTTTTAATGAAATATCTGAAGGATCCTGAAGCGGCATCGGGGTATTTGAACGCGGCGCTTGAGGCGGGGGACAAGAAGGCGTTCCTGATGGCGCTCCGGAATGTGATCGAGGCGCGCGGAGGCATGACCCGGATGTCGAAGACAAGCAAGATCAACCGGGTGAGTCTCTATAAAATGCTTTCCGGGAACGGAAATCCAGGGTTCGGGAATATCCTGCTGCTTCTTCATCTCGCCGGGATCCAGTTCAAGGCCGTTTCGAAGAAGTAACACGAACCGGCTGCGCGGCCCCAACGTAAACCGGACGCGCTTCGTTGACTTCTACCAGGACCACCCAGAATATTCGCCAGCGGCTGTTTATCAATTTCCTCCAGATGGAGGAAATTGCGTTCAGGGGGCTCGAGCCTTTTTTGAAAAGGTGCCGCGCGGCACCTTTCTTGCGGGTAAAACCGGAAACCGGACGCTGTTCAGCGACTTAATGAGAAATTTGACACCCATCTGACACCGCAAGTACTTCCGCAGTTATCCGCAGAAAACACCACCGCTCTAACCGTTGTATCCGCAGTAGCTTAGAACGATCCATTCATGCCTTCTTTAAAGAGAGCAAGTGATTGTCTGTCAGATGCTCCGTCTTTTCTCGATGATTACAACTGTCAGAACGTTCATTTTTACAGGGTAGGGGGGTCTTTATTAGCAAAATTGCTTATTTCGAGCTACGACCTATCGACTGTGGGAATCTATCGATTAGAGGAGTCTGTGACTCAGAGTACCTTTTTAGCCCTTAGAGGTGTATTATTCTAGACAATTATGAAACGCATTATTCAAATCGTTGAACAGATAGAGCATTCAAAAAGCCTGATTCTGAGAGGGGCGGAATCCGACCTGCGAATGGCTTTGCTTTTGTTAGACAACGCTGTTGAAATTATGATGTTCAGGACTATTAAGTCGGCAATGCGTCATGCTGATATGTACGAGAGAATGCTCAAAGTTTCTCCCGTAGAATTTAGGGATGAGCAAAGTCGAAGATTTTATTCTAGTTTAAAGGAAAAGGTTATTAGCTCTGGCGAAAAGAAACGAATAAATAGCTATTTTCACGAAAAAGTGAACTTTCTTTCCGGAGAAAAAATAAGGGAGCTTTCAGCGAAAGAAAAAATAATACCCGAAGAGGTTGCCGCTGTTCTTAATGCGATTCATCTTTATCGAAACGAAATTTATCATCGTGACTATGTGCGGAAAGAAACTCTTAAGTATTCAACTCTGATTCTTTATGAAATTATCTGCGATTTATTTGTAGCCCTATCGACTAACTCGGGGGGGCTCTCAATGAGTAGCGGTGAGGCTGACAGAATAAAGGAATTTAGGAAAAGGCTGGGATTGAAGAAGAACAACTTTTACTTTCTCAATGAAAGAGAAAGAGAATATTCGCAGGTAAGTGTTTTTCTGAAAAATGGCATTGAGATAGGGATAAAAGATTTAGCCGTTGGGCTTAAAGAACATCTGCTTGAACGAATTAGTAATTCAGTGGAACAGCTTGAATACTTGAGTCGGGGTGGCGCTGAGGAGTGTTCTCCCGATGAAGCTTTGAAGAGAGTCCAGTTTTTCCAAGATGTTGTTGGCAAGAAGCCCATAAAAGATTTTAAGAAGCAACTTATGGAATACAAACCACTTTACAGGGCCTCTTTTTTGAGCAGTTTGGAAAAAAGAGCGCAAACGATAGAGAAGAAAAAGGACAAGCTGAAATTATTTGCCTTTTTTGCACAATTGGAAAAAGAATTCGAACCTCTCGAGGAGTTAATCGGCGAGGCAACTGGTGCACTCGATGCGGCCATTGAAGAGCAGGTTGAGAGAATGAAAGAGAGCAGGGCGTCAGTCTAGTTTTGTCTTTATTCCCTTGCCTTGCTTTCTAGCTGGCTTCAAATAAAACGGAGGTCTATACTACCCAGCAATAAAAGCCCTGAAGGGCGTCTTGAATTTTGAATTATTGAAGGCGGTTCTCTTAAAGGGGGAACCGTTTTTTTATGCGTCTAACTTGCAGCTAAAGAATACATGCAATAATCAAGAGGCATTAATTCATTATGTTAAAACAAATTAAATTGACCAATTTCAAAAGTTTTAGTGATACCCAAGAATTAGAGATTAAGCCTATCACTATTCTCATAGGGCCAAATTCCTCTGGAAAGAGTAGTTTGCTGCAGCCCTTCTTAATGTTAAAGCAAACGGTGGATAGCCGGGATGTTACCAGCCCTTTAGTGGTGAATGGGTCCTACGTTAAGCTCTCTACCTACGAGAGCTTTATCTACAAACATGATCTGACGAAACTGCTTGGTGTTGATTTTACATTTTTTGGGAAAAATCCATTCGTTGGGGGTTTGAAAGATCTAAAAGAAGGAGACTGTAAAGTTAAAACACAATTTGTTTACAATAAGTTTCAAAAAAGAACAGAGCTTAATTCGGCTGAAATTAGCTTTTTAGATGAATCTATTTATCTAGAGCGCGTCAAATTAAAGCGAGGCGTAAAATATCAGGCAACTATCTCGTATCGAAATGAACGAAAAAGTTTATCCGGGGAATTTTTAAAACATGTTTTGAGGGTCGCGCCTTTTAAGTTTTACGGCATAAGCCCATCGATGATTGGAAGAGCTCGAAGGATCCCTTGGGAAGCGCAAAAAGTAGCTTTTGTAATTCAACAGCTCGTGGAAGAATTTATTAATAATATCAATTACATAGGCCCTCTTCGAGAAAACCCTAAAACCTTATATGTGAGCGGAGGAGAGTTGCGAAAGGATGTTGGCCTTAAAGGCGAGTATGCGACAGATGTGCTATGGGCTCAAAGCCAAGGGTCAAGAAAAGATAAGCTGCTCTTAAAGAGAGTGAATCATTGGATTCAACAATTCGGGCTCGGTTCTTCTATTAAGCTCAAGCCGCTAGGTAGGCAGCGGCAGACAGGTTTTTTTCAATTAATCATTCGAAATCTTAAAACGGCCATTGATGCAACTATCAATGATGTTGGTTTTGGCGTTTCTCAGGTTTTACCGCTTATCGTAGAGGGATTTTATTCTCGGCCAGATTCATCTCTTTTTATAGAACAACCGGAAATTCACCTTCATCCAAAAGTGCAAGCGGATTTAGGGGATTTATTTATCGAATTGGCGGGACAAGGTAGACGCATTATCGTTGAAACGCACAGCGAACATTTACTTTCAAGATTAGCTCGACGAGTCGTTGAAGGTAAGACTTTCACAAAAGATGATTTGGCTATCTATTACTTTTCCCCCGAAGCTGAAAACACATTACCCAAAAGAATTTATATTAATGAGCTTGGGCAATTTGAAAATTGGCCGGAAGGTTTTTTCCAAGAAGATTATCTGGAAGCATTGGTCCATAGTCGATTAATAGCCGAAAAATTAAAACAAAAAGAACGGGCTTAAATGGCGAAATGGGTTCTTGATGAAAATGTATTTAAGACGGCATGTGATTTGCGCCAAGGGGATTTATGCCATCAAGCCTTGGTGCTAATTGATTTAATTTATGATTATCATCAAATCGTTTTTGATTTCGAAGAAAAACTCTTAGGAAAATATAGACCTGTGTTTAATGCTAGCCCACTACTGCAAGCTTGGTACACTAAAATAATACACAACGCAGGGCATGTTGAGTATCGTTCTTCTAATATTGAAAATGCAGTAGAAGACAGGTTGGATATTCTTGGCTTTGATCCTGATGATAGATGCTATGTTGCTACAGCGTTAAGAGCGGACGGGTTAGTTGTTGCTGAAGATGGGGATTATTTCGAAGAAAAAGTGGCGGCTTATTGGAAGGAAATAGGCTTGCGGCCACTTAAAATTAAACCAGCAAAAGATGAAGAAGCGAAAATGAGATAATGCCTCTCTCTGGTTTTCCCATTGTTTTCGTTATGCTCCACTTTCTCAAATAAGCCGTTCTAAGCCTCAAATAAAGCAGAAAACTACCCTCCGTCTACCCCAATCATTTTAATCAGTTTATTTTTTGCATTTCCTTCTTAAATACGTATAATACGCCTCTCTTTGAGATGGATTCCTGTCACCGTTTAGACACCGAACTCCCTGAAGGGGCTTGAGCGTTCGACTCTGTGATTATGTAAGTCTTGTATTTATATAGAATTAAGCATTTCATGCGCCCTTAGCTCAGTTTCCGCCATAAAACGTGGCGGACCCGCCAAGCATTTTGGCGGGGGTAGAGGTCGATATGTTTTATGTTTATGTGTTAAGGAGTCTAAAAAACGGCAAGCATTATGTTGGTTTAACAAGCAAAGCTCCTGAAGAGCGTTTGCGGCAGCATCATAGCGGCTCATCTCAATGGTCACGGCAAAATGGACCTTTGGAATTGATTCATAACGAGCCGTTCGAAGACAAAAAGTCGGCACAACGACGTGAAAAGTTTTTGAAATCAGGACACGGACGTTCTTGCCTAAAACGGATTTCATGCGCCCTTAGCTCAGTTGGTAGAGCAAGTGACTCTTAATCACTGGGTCGAAGGTTCAACTCCTTCAGGGCGCACTTTTTTTGTTACTAAGTTTGCGGCCGTGGCGAAACTGGCAGACGCGCAAGACTTAGGATCTTGTCCCGAAAGGGATGGGGGTTCAAGTCCCTCCGGCCGCACTTTTGCCTATGCAAAAGTACGGCACCGTCGCGGTTCTGAGTGTACCGCGTACGGTGACCGCACTTGATCGTAGGAGGGCTTGAAGGGAGCACTTGTTCGTGAAACTGACAAAGGTCAGTTTCACAAGTGCGGGTGGCCGACCGAAGTGTAACGGAGGCGCCAAGTCCCTCCGGCCGCATCGAGTTCACGAAATCGTCGGACAGAGGGCGTGGCCGGCGGTAGTTTTATTGACAAAGATAAGACGCGCTCCTAGAATACGGCCTTCCCAAGGTCGTAAGGTCTCATCCCTGCCTGCCGGTAGGCGGGTGACAAGCGAGTGTAGCATAGTGGTAATGCTCTGCCTTGCCAAGGCAGCTACGAGGGTTCGATTCCCTCCACTCGCTCCATTTTATGTTCATGCATTCTCAATAGATAAGGCGGTTTTTGTGTCATCGAAAAATAAGAACGAAGAAGAATCGGAAGACCTTTCCCAGACCTCCACCGCTCAAGCTCAGGGGCCTTCGCTCAAGATCAAGCTGCAGGACGGCAAGACCTGCGAAAAGATCCTGACCATTGAAGTCCCGGGAGAACGTATCAGCGAGGAGTACGAGGCTTTTTATACCTCGATCGGCCCGCGCGCCAAAGTTCCCGGATTCCGTCCCGGCAAGGTTCCCCGGGATGTGCTCGTCATGCATTACGAGAAGAACGCCAATGACTCGGTGCTGGAAACGCTGCTTTCGGAGACTCTGCCCAGGGCGCTACGCGAAAAAGACCTGAGCCCGCTCACGACCCCCGAGATCAAGGATATCCAGTTCGCCAAGGAAAAGCTTGTTTATAAGGCGCATATTGAAGTCCGTCCCAAGGTCAAATTGTCGCGCGTGACGGGACTGAGCGCCAAGAAGGAAGCTGCCGGAGTGAAGCCTGAAGAAATTCAAAAGGCGCTCAAGCAGACCCAGGAAATGCACGCCCAGTACAAGGCCGTCGAAGGACGCACGGCAAAGCTCGGGGATTTTGTTATTTCCGATTATGTCTGCACGGTCGACGGCAAGGAAATGGAAAAGCGTAATGACGACTGGATCGAGCTCAAAGAGGAAGAATACCTGAAAGGGTTTTCCGTTCAGCTCGTGGGCGTCAACGTCGGAGACGAAAAGGACGTTCAAATCACTTTTCCCAAGGACATGGCCGACAAACGGGCCGCCGGGAAGACCGCCGTTTTCAAGATGAAGGTCAAGGAGATCAAAGAGAAGATCCTTCCCGAGCTCAATGACGATCTCGCCAAGCAGGCCGGGGACTATAAGGACCTGGAAGATTTCAAGAAAAAGCTCACCGACGATCTTGAAAAACGGGTCGCTGCCGAAAAAGAAGCCGCATTCGAGCGGGAGCTCCTGAACGAGCTCGTGAAGCACAACAAGATCGATATGCCGGGCGGACTTTTGCAGCGCCGGGCGGAATATCTGATGGATCAGGCACGTCAGCGTTTCATCCAGCAGGGCGGGACCGACGAGATCTTCGAAAAAGAAAAAGAGAAGATGCAGAAAGAATTCGATGACGAAGCGCGCCGTCAGATCCACATCGCGTTCCTTTTAGACGAGATCGCGGAAACGCAGGCGATCAAGGCGGAAGAGTCAGACCTCGGGTCGAAATACGAGGCCCTGAGCACGCAGTACCGCCAGCCCAAGGAAACGATCGAAAAGTATTACAAGGAACACAAAGACGCCAGGGAAACTCTTCTGGACCAGGTCCGGAACGAGAAGGTCATTGAATTTTTAAAACAGAACGCGAAGAGTAAATAACAGACTTCAGACCGAAGACTGCAGACTGAGGACTCAAGCAACAAAAGTCTTTACGACTGTGGTCTCTAGTCTGAGGTCTCCAGTCTGGGAGGTACTTATGAGCTATCTCGTCCCGATGGTCATTGAGACAACCGGCAAAGGGGAGCGGGCCTACGACATTTACTCCCGCCTTCTGAAAGATCGTATCGTTTTTATCGGAACGCCGATCGATGACGTGATCGCGAACCTGATCATTGCCCAGATCCTTTTCCTTAATATGGAAGACCCAGGCAAGGACATCAATATCTATATCAACTCCCCGGGAGGCTCCGTGACCGCGGGTCTCGCGATCTATGACACGATGCGTTTTGTGAAGTGCGATGTCGCGACCTATTGCCTCGGACAGGCTGCCAGCATGGGCTCGTTCCTTCTCGCGGCCGGCACTAAGGGCAAACGTTACTCGCTGCCGAACTCCCGCGTGATGATCCATCAGCCGTGGGGCGGAACCCAGGGAACGGCTTCGGACATTCATATCCAGGCTAAAGAGATCCTGAAGCTCAAGGACCAGCTGAACGGGATCCTGGCGCATCATACCGGCCAAACGCTTGAACGCATCGAAAAAGATACGGACCGCGATTATTTTATGTCTGCCGAAGAAGCCAAAAATTACGGCATCGTCGACGCAGTCGTCACAAACCGCATGGAGACCCCAAAATCATGACGAAGCCCACGATCCTTTTGACCCCCGGCCCGACCCCTGTTCCTGAAGTGACCCGCAAGCTGATGGCGGAGCCCATTTTCCACCATCGCACGCCGCGGTACCGCAAGATCTTCGGGGACGTTTCCGAGCGCCTGAAAAAGGTGTTCCTCACGAAGAACCCCGTTTACACCTTTGCCGGTTCCGGAAGTTTGGCCATGGAAGCCGCTCTGGTCAATTTTCATTCGGCGGGGGACAAGGTCCTCGTGGTGGAGAACGGAAAATTCGCCGAGCGTTTCACGCTCATCGCGAAGGCCTTTGGTCTCAATGCGATCGCCATGAAGGTTCCGTATGGCGAAGCCCCGGACCCGAAACAGATCGAAGCCGCGCTCCAGAAGGACCCGGACATCAAGGCGGTTTGCGTTCAGCTTTGCGAAACTTCGACGGCAGTCCTGAGTGACATCAAAGCGATCGGCGAGATCGTCGCGAAGACGAACGCGCTTCTCATTGTGGACGCGATCTCGGGACTCGGCGCTGATCGTCTGGAGACGGACAACTGGCACGTGGACCTTGTGGTCAGCGGTTCCCAGAAGGCGCTGATGCTGCCTCCGGGACTGGCGTTCCTGAGCGTGAGCGAAAAGGCGAGGAGCCGCATGGCGACGGCCAAACTGCCGCGCTTCTATTATGATCTGAAATATTATGAAAAATCCCTGAAGGACAGCGATACACCCTGGACGCCGGCGCTTACGCTTGTGATCGGGTTGCAGAAGTCGCTCGACCTGATCGAACAGGAAGGGATCGACAACGTTTTCAAGCGTTGTGCCGCGAACGCTACTTTTACGCGTGAATCTTTGAAGAAGATGGGCCTGCCGCTTTTCTCGAAGGCGCCTTCTTCGACCGTCACGGCCGCGTGTTTACCTGAAGGAGTCGATGGCGAGAAGCTTTGCGAAGTGATGCGCGACGAAAAAGGGATCGCGATCGCGGGCGGGCAGGGCGACCAGATGAAGGGGAAGGTCGTTCGTATTTGCCACATGGGTGCGATCACGAAACAGGATATTGAAGCCGGACTCAAAGTGCTCGGCGAAACTCTCAAGGAGATGAAGTCCTCTTCCGGTTCCTCCTGTTGCTGTTGCAAGTAACAAGGGTACGCGGACGATCGGACACGCATTTATAAATGGGAGATTTGAAAATGAAGATTCTAGTTTCGGATTCGTTGGGCCAGGGAGGAATGGACATCCTCCGCAAAGAGAAGAACCTCCAGGTCGATGAGAAGGTCGGGCTCAAGCCTGAAGAGCTCAAGAAGATCATCGGGGAATATGACGCGATCCTCATTCGCAGCGCCACAAAGCTAACGGCCGATATCATCGAGGCGGGCAAGAAGCTCCGCGTGATCGGTCGCGCCGGCGTCGGCGTGGACAATGTGGATCTTGACGCGGCCACCAAGCGCGGCATCATTGTCATGAATACTCCCGAAGGGAACACGATCTCGACGGCGGAACTAAGTTTTTCGATGCTCATGGCTGTGGCGCGTAACATCCCGCAGGCCGACGCTCACGTGAAAAAGGGCGAATGGAAGCGTAACAAGTTCCAGGGGACGGAGTTGAACGGCAAGACGCTCGGGATCGTCGGGTTTGGCCGCATTGGTCGCGAGGTTGCCAAGCGCGCGAGCGCCTTCAATATGAAGGTCATGGTGTTCGATCCTTTCATCTCGAAAGAAAGCGTAAAACAATATCCGGTGGAATTCGTGGATGTACCGGGACTTCTCAAGAACGCCGATTTCCTCACGTTCCACACGCCGCTCACGAAGGAAACCCAGAATCTTCTCAATAAGGAAACGTTCAAGCTTTGCAAAAAGGGCGTTCGGATCGTCAATTGTGCCCGGGGCGGCATCGTCGACGAGCTAGCGCTCGTGGAAGCCATTCAGAGCGGCCAGGTGGCAGGCGCCGCGTTCGACGTATTCGTCACCGAACCTCCGGCGGCGGACCATCCGTTGCTGAAGTTGCCTCAGTTCATTTGCACGCCGCACCTCGGCGCGGTCACGCAGGAAGCGCAGGAAAATGTCGCGGTGGATGTGGCTCTGCAGGTGATCGACGCCTTGAACGATCGCGCGATCCGCAATGCCGTGAACCTTCCGAACCTCGATCCCGACACGCTGAAGGGTCTCAAGCCCTGGCTCGTGCTCGCGGAAAAGATCGGGATGCTTTACGCGCAGGTTTTCAGCGGCAGTTTCAAGAAAGTGGAGATCCGTTACGGCGGGGATCCGACACGTTTTAACGTCGCGCCTCTTACGATGGCGGTCGTGAAGGGATTGCTCAAGCCGATCTGCGGGGATTCCGTGAATTTCATCAATGCCCTGGCGGTCGCCAAGGAGCGCGGGATCTCGATCACCGAAAGCCGTAGCGACGAGAACGAAGGTTTCGTGAGTTTTATCGATGTGGAAGTGGCTCAGGGCAAGGAAACGCACCGGATCATGGGGACGCTTTTCAGTAACGAGCCGCGCATCGTGCGCCTGAATGAGTTCATGATCGATGTGGTGCCGGAAGGTTGGGTGCTTTTCGTGAAGAACGACGATCTTCCTGGCGTGGTCGGGACCATCGGGACTGTGCTTGGCAAGAACGGCGTCAACATCGCGGAAATGTCGCTTGGCCGCGTCGGCAAAGGCAAGAAAGCTTACGCCATGACCGCGATCAATACAGACAGCGAAGTGCCCGCGAAGGTCGTGTCGCTCATCAAGAAGAACAAGCTTGTGCTGGACGTCAAAGTCGTCAAGCTTTAACCGCACAACGTGCTGCGTGCAACGCGTAATGACAGAAAAAATAGCTTGTCATTGCGGGTGTAATAGTCAAAAAGTGTTGCTATTTTGGAAGTAACAATACCAATTAAGGTAGCTCAATCTGTGTTGTTTCGATAAGCCGCGATGCCTCTGGTAGTTGGATTTTAAGCGGGAATAAAAGCCTTCCAGG